>CAKRDD010000013.1 GCA_934309345.1 uncultured Mediterraneibacter sp.
GGTTTTCATTAAAACTTACTGTCTAATGGTAAGGGTTTTAAAAACTCAATCTGTCCAATCTATAGGGTACATTTTATAATAACTGTTATATTTTGTTATTAAATTCTCCGCAAACCATTGAAAACACTGGATTTGTCGCAGGTGAGCTTTCCCTTATTGTTTCCCTTGTGTTATATCGTCCCACCAGTGTTTACGAACTCTGATAAGGGCAAATACAAGGGTGCAGGACATCCGGTGGATGTCCGCTTTGCACCGACCGTAGCGAAGCGAAGACCACAAGATGTCCAGTGGACATCTGCTCTGTGCCGACCGAAGCGGCAGCGGAGACCAAGAAAAATCTATAAAACAGTATAACACAAAATAAAAGTGACATGGTGAACTGATTGAAATGCTTCTGATTTTTGTAGCAAATAATTGATTGAACGATAAGGAGATAAGAAACGCTGAGAATAATTTCTTCTCAGCGTTTCCGACAACTATTTTCTTTCCTTTGACACCTTCTCACTTATTCTCTGATAGATTTCCTTTGTCTCTGCGTCATTTTCCCCATTTACAACTAATATTTTTCCATCTATGTTCATGACAACATATGAATGGCAGGAGGCATGAGTGTAGCGGATATAATCTCCGAAGATATCGTTTTTGAAGTTTCCCATAGCATACTTCAGGTTTCCAAAACCATTAGTTCTGTAATCATTATCGTTCTGCAATACATTTACTTCATAAGAAATGCTGTCAATTTGCGAATACTCCCCTGTATAATCATTCCATCCTTTTGCTTCAATGTTAAAATCACGATCATTACAACGAATCTGAATGCTTCCACAAAACAAAGTCCATATAGTAAACACAATAGTGGAAATTGCGATGATCAGATGTATCACACTTTTTTTTGTATTATACTGAATTTTTAAGCCTTCTCCGGTTGCCAGCTTTTTCTTATAAAAAAGGTAGGAGTAGAGAATGCTAATGATTGCAGCTGCCATAATGCTTATAATATACACAACCAGTGCAGCCATGCTTTCCCCAAAAAGTCCACAAATCATACATAAAATACCTGATGCCATCCATAATTTGCCGCTGAATCTATGTGTTGCATTCCAGTTTTCTTCATCCATTAAAGACCATACAACTCTTATTCCTATGGTATTATTCTGTTTCACTTTTGGCAAATAATTTCCAATAACCATAAACAGCAGTCCAGTTCCATAGTAAATTACTGCCATAAACAGATTTTCCATATCTGCACCCATATTGACCAGTCTTGCAATACCATTATAGAGTAATGTTATAATTGGTATAATCCACATCGTCATTCCTATAATCTTGCGGCTCTGCTGTCTGTTCCGGTTATCATAAAATATTATTGCCACCAGCGCACAATCCGTCACTACAAAAAACACATTTGCCCACATGCTCTGTGTACTAGTGAATCCTACTAAAATCCCGATGAGCATTACCAGAACAGAACAAATTAATGAACCTCTATATTTTTTTATCATTTCCTTCATCGTCCGATGCTCCTTTCAAATCTATAATCCACAACATGACATCTTCCAATACGGAAGTGTTTAATTCATAATAAATAAATTTTCCCTCTCTTTTATTTCGGATTAAATCAGCCTCCTTCAATATTGCCAGATGTCTGGATATAGAAGCTCCCGTTACTGAAAAATGTTCACATATCTCTCCAGCAGAAAGCCGTCCATTCTTCAATAAATTTAAAATCTCACGTCGTATTGGATCTGCCAGTGCTTTTAATGTATCTTGTATACCCAAGAATTCATCACGCTCCTCATTTAACATTTAACCTAATTGTTAAATGTATTATAATGCAAGATATGTTATCTGTCAACGACTAAATTTTTCTAAAAGAACGTGCTTTGTTCATTAAGGGCAGAGAGGCTTTTTGTCCCTCTGCCCTTAATAACAGATATCCTATAAATCTTTGCTCCTTGTTTCCAGAAATTTATTTGGCAGGTACGTGAAAGGATGTGTTTTCTGCATATCATCAAAATGAATAATTGCTATGCCTGACAACAAAAAAAGGACACCTTCAGAAGATGCCGATATGCTTTTCAGCTTCACTTATCACACACACCATATTTTCCTGAATAACAGAGAAACAACCGATTTCTCATAATGTACCCGATGGCTACTCAACTGAGCAGCCATCTTTTCAATTTTCCAGACACCGTCTGGAATTTTTAATATGCCGGAATACCGTATCCATAGATATTGCTGCTTCCGACTGTGTAACTGTCGTATTTCCTGCCGACCTTGCAGACTGTTTAATTGTTTTCTCCGTACGTTCCAGAGTTCGGATGCTCTGTTTTCCGACAGGATTGACCGATTGTTTTTGAAGTCGCTTCTCTGCACGCTTGGTCTTGAAATTCTCAATTCCCGTTTTGGCTTTCTGATAATTCTGCCTTGTTTCACGCACACCCCATCTGGCTTGTATCTCTTATTTTTATATCAGCCATCGGTTTCCTCCTTTCTCGAAAAAAATAACAGCCTTACGTTTGATTTCGTAAGACTGTCTCATAATTTCTTTATTGAATTGTAACTGCTTAATACTTAAATATAACTGTTTTGCACTCTTCACAAATTGAAGCAGCTACCCTTGTTCTATGACTTGGTTTAAGCTCTGTGATTTTCACAAAGCCCTCTGCATTTTTCGCATTTTCAAATACTCCCGGTACTTTATTTGCAAAGCTAAAAGCACCATCTTTACTGCAAAACAAGTATCCGTCACGCATCTCTTTACCACATTCAAGGCATTTCATTGTATGCACCTCCATTTCATTCATTTGTCATTTGCCTACTTAATTTTAATGCTTCTTGTACTCGCTGTTCAAAGGCATCTGCCTTTACAAGAGCAATGCCTTCTGCATCATCTCCGAGAACAACTAATCTGTCGCCTTCATTTAGTTCAAATGTTTCCCTTGCCGCTTTCGGTATTACAATCTGACCTTTGCTGCCGATAGTGACTGTCCCCCATAAATGCTTACCTATCGGGGCAGGAGCAATCTTTATATCATCGACTTTATTGTCCTGATGAACAAGTGAATCTATCGTAACGCCATAGTATTTTGCCAGCTTGTCACACTTATCAATATCAGGATAAGTTTCTCCCTGTTCCCATTTAGAATAGGACTGTCTGGAAATTCCTATCACTTCTGCGACCTGTTCTTGCGTCAGTCCTTTGATATTACGAAGAAATATCAGGTTATCTGCCAACACTTGTTTCACCTCCTCGTCTACTAATATTATACGTCCGAGAAAGTACACTTTCCACCATACAAACTTGTCAGAAAAGTATTTTTAATGTTAATTTTACCTGCATTACTCAGATATCTTCTTAGCGGTTTGTATAAATAACCGTCTTAAAGACTGCAATCACTTCATACTGGTGTCTGTCCGTCAGTGTATCAAAGATAATCGTCTTATTACCTTCCCAAAAGCTCTTGTTTCTGTACTTCATCAGTCCCGTAAGTAAAAGTGTCCGTTGCTACAAGCAACGCATATTAACATCAGTGCAAAATAAGAACCTATCAATCGTAATTTACAATTTAAAAAATGGGCAACTCCGATTGGAATTGCCCACTCATTTATTACTCCAAAATCCAACGGCTTTGCCGTTGCCGTGCTTCGCACTCCTTGATTTTGTCGTTGTCACATCAGGTGAAAACAAATACTCGCTTTGCTCGTGCTTGTTTTCCTGCTGATGTTCCAAATTATGCGATTTTTTCTTGCTTGCACCGATTTCTGCATCAAATGATGTAAGTTTGATGTAAATCGCTGTTTTTTTAGTTTTTATCAAATGAAGTACGTCCCGTCTATTTGGTGAAACGGTACATCTTTACATCATCTTAATAAAGCTTAGCACCTGCCGGAATATGGTTATCAACCATCAGAAGATGCAGTTCTTCATCCTCTGAATCCTTCAGGTTATTCACTGCTGAAAGCAGCATACCGCAAGACTCGATTCCCATCATCTTTCTTGGCGGAAGGTTGGTGATTGCGATCAGTGTCTTACCAACTAATTCTTCCGGCTCATAGTAAGAGTGGATTCCGCTTAAGATCGTGCGGTCTGTACCTGTTCCGTCATCCAGTGTGAACTGAAGGAGCTTCTTGCTCTTCGGAACTGCTACACACTCTTTAACCTTTACGGCACGGAAATCAGATTTGCTGAATGTATCGAAATCAACCTCTTCTTCAAATAAAGGCTCAACCTTTACGTTGGAGAAGTCAATCTTCGCGTTGTCTTTGAAGAATCCGTTGTTGTCGTTTGCAGTTGCTTCTTCTACTGCTCCGGATTTTCCTGCTTTTTTGTCAGAGTCAAGACTCTTCATTGTCGGGAATATCGTCCGATATTACGAATATGTCTTTATATCTTATTATAACTGTGTTTCCGTTACCTGTGTTTTATGCTCTGATTTCATAAATCTACACTAATCTTCATAAGTGGTCGCAAATCAGTCGCATATTGGTCGCAATGTCGCAACCTGTTAATTACAAGATTGAGCCTTCTTCTGTTTAGCGAAATACTCGTCAAAATTGATAAGCTCTGATTTTTTCAAATCTTTAGTAGCTTCTGCATATATGTCCATTGTGGTTTCCGCATCCGCATGTCCCAGAATTTCTTGCATAGCTTTAATATTTACACCTGCTTCACACATTCTGGTTGTAAATGTATGTCTTAAAGAATGATTACTGAACTTTGGAAGAATAACCACATCTTCTTCATGCTCTTTATCTAACACTTCAAAATTACAATCCCTTATAATTCTTCTCAAAGCCTTATTAAGTGTTCCTTGATGTTGAACATTACCGAAACGATTTACAAAAATAAAATCTCTATAACCATCAACAACAGCTACACTTTTTATTCCGCATTCTTCTTGATATTTCTTTTCCATGAAAAAAGCTTCTTTTACTATCGGAAGCATTGGAATTGTTCTTTCTCCTGCTTTTGTTTTAGTCGTATTGATTGCAAATATCTGTCCTGCCTCTGTTCTGGTAGAATAGTAAACCAATGTATGATTTACATTGATTATTTCTTCTTCCAAATCAATATCACACCATCTAAGACCTGTAATTTCTCCAACACGCATTCCAGTCCACAGCATGATAGTAAAAATAGGATACCATCTATGATACTGTCCCTGTCTGCCAAGAAACTTCTCAAATAAGTCCTGTTCTTGAACTGTTAAAGCTCTCCTCTTTTCAGTTTGAAAATTCCGAGCTTTTTTAAGTTCTTTTAAAGCATTATCAGAAGGATTATATCTAAGATAATCATCTTCCACACCAAGTTCTAATACTTGATGTAGTACAGTATGAATACTATCAATTGTATTAACCTGCACATTTCTTTCATCTGCCAAATAATTATAAAATCCTCTGACATCTGAACGCTTTAAATCAACAAGCCTGTTCTTGCCAAAATCGGGTTCAACAAACATGCTATACATATATTTGTAATTTGCAAAAGTATTATCTTTTAACCCTCGCTTAATCTGTATCCAACTATTATACAAATCATTAATGGTAAGATTATTTTTATCTGCTCTGACACCATCTAAAACATCACGAAGTACGTCTAATTCCTTTTCTCTTAATTTTTCAAGCGTAGTCGCACTAATCGAATGTCGACCGCCACGCTTATCTCTCCATTTGAACTCATAAGTTCCGCTACTTCTCTGGTATTCGCCCTCTTTCAAAACTCTATTTTTATTGTCCTTGCGTCTCTCTACTGCCATGTAAATCTCCTTTCATAACAACAAAGAGAACACGCTCAAGCTCATTATAGCTTCAACATGTCCTCATTGTCTACTAAAAGTTACATCTTCTCTATCAAAATTACAGTTTATAAAAACCAAACAATATCCATTTCTTTTTTTAATCGCTTTCCACCTACCACAGTATTCAATCGAGATCAATGGTAAAGGCTAACGCCGGCAAAATGCCCCATTGACACGATTTCATACAGTGGTTTTTCTTAGACAAGCAGAATAAAGGCTTATTCTGCTAACATCAGCTTTTAGACTATTATCTTCTCGGCATACACACATCAAATAGAATACATCTTTTCTAAATATTCAGTAAATAATTTTCGTTTTATAAGACGTTTGTTTCCGCACCAGATAACGTAAGGACAATTATCACTATTAGTTAATTCTCTAAGTTTATTCTGACCGATTCCATAATACAAAGATGCTTCTTCAAGTGTTAGATTTGCTTTTTCCCACAAAGGAACACATTTTTTATCTATAACAATCACTCCCTTCAATCAAAAGGTATTTTTACATCATCGTCTATCTCAACAAATTCATCTCTATCCAAATATGCCCTTACCGAATCATATTCCTTAATACTTCCATCCTTTGAATATATAACTACTTTGTGAATTCTTCTAAGGAAAGCCTCCCAAGATTCCTTATCTTCTCTTTGTACTTCTGCATACTGTTTTTCTAAAGACCAATTAGAAAGAATATACACAGAATTATAGCAAGCATATTTATTAGAAAAACGTGCAGGTAATTCAATAGGATAAATATCACAGTATAGAAGCATTTCACTGATTCTCATCGATGAACGAAATTCTTCAAACGCTATTACTGGTTGACAGTTATAACTATCAAAAGGATGAGCATAATCTGTCACACGATACACATTTGAATATCCATTTTGTTCTAGTACAAAACGAGTTTTTCCTGTTCCGGTAGCTCCACTAATGTAAACCACTTTCAAATCCAGTCTGACTGTTTCTTTATATTTTTCTGTTAATATTATTGTTCTTACTTTATCTAATTTTTCTATATTTAATATGTAGTCAGCATTAATTGCAAGGATTTCAGCGTTAGAAAGATTTTCCTCCTTTATCATCCTATAAAGCTCGGACATGTCTTGTCTGCGTCCTTTTGAATCTGGCGGTTGTGTCCCATATTCCTCAAATGTTCCTTCTATTTTCTTTTCTTGTTTTGATTCATCTAATTTCCATTTACCAGTCTTTTTTATATAATTTACATTATCAGATACAGAACCTTTGCATTTTTCTATGTGCGCTTCTCTAAAATAACGCTTTACCATGCTAAACCGAACTCTTGATGCAAATACAACAAATATATGTGTATGAAAACAACTTCCCTGCTCATCTGCCATACATATATATATAAGCGTTTTAAAATTGCCACGTATCACATCTAATATATGTTTATGTGTCCAGCCTTTTTCTATCGGATCGTTAATCGTAAGCTGATACATGAAGCTCTGAGTATCTTTAATTTTTATCCCCTCCTTGTGCATTATGTGCAAACTTATGAACATGCTGTAAAGCCTGTAAATACAAGGATTACACCTGTTTGTGCAGGGTTGGGTAATACTAAGCCAACCCTGTTGCGGATGGCTTGTGGCTTCGCCACCGCCACCGCTTCTGGTTATTGCCTCGTAAGTGCATTAATACATATTGCCTTCATTTTTTCTTCATCTCTTATTACAGGCACTTTTATAAACTTAAGTTCTGAACCCTGCCATAACATAACACCTTCGCCAGCATGAAATTTCCGATTACCTACCTCTTCTATCAACTCCTTTGGCATAAGCATAGAATATACACTTTCTATCGATGCTCCCACTATAATGATTTGACCAAAATTTATTCTTGACCCAGACGGAAATCCGGAAGCCTCGGGGCGCTGGGTAGCTATTATGAGTCTTATAAAAAGAGAGCGTCCGAGCATAATTATTTCCGAAATTTTATTCATAACGACCCCTGCTTTCTTTTTATCTTTTCCAGAAATTGACAGTATATTGGCTATATACTCATCCCAAATAAGTGTCACGAAATATTTCGAAGTATCTTCCCCACATTGCCTCTTATGCATGATATCATATACTTCATCCAATGCCTCTATTGTTTTATCATATGGATAATATCGAGGACACCCTCTAAGATGTGAAAAACTATCATCCTGCTTAAAATCTGCAAAGTAAACTATTGAATCCTCTCCGTCACGCAAACATATACGAGCCAAATATTGATTGATTAAATACGACTTACCAGAACCAGACATCCCGCATATTAGTGCATGACTATTAATTTTGGCGGATACATCTACGCATACAGGTATTTTTTTAGCATATCCATACCATGCATCATAATCATAACCGATAAGCAATTCATCAGAAGGTATCGTCATACAAAACACCTCTTTCTATTGGTTTCCTTCCTTTGGCAGATTCAAAATAGATATGATTTCCTTTATTCTTTTTTCTCCCACCATATGTAATATCACCGATTAAATGAATATCCATTCTATCGCAAATAGCTTCTTTCTTTTCCTTCCATTGCTCCATTGGAATTGTGGTATAAAATTCCCGTTTTATTACTCCTGTTTTTTTGTCTTTTTTCTTGTATTTTAGAATGGGTGGTTGACTTTTCGCATTTCTTTTATCACTAAAGACAATACTTAAATCAGCTTCATCTTTCATTGCTGTTATATATCCTACAAACTGAATAGTTCCAACAGCACACATCATCGGAAAGAATACTTCTAAAAATTTCATGCATCCATTAAATACTCTGCCTAACAAAGCAGGAATTTCAAAACTCGAAACCAAAAATTGTTCCCATTTCACAAAATGAATTACTCCAATAGCAAAGAGAAACCACACAAGATTTATGATTGGACAATTTAAAAACTGTTGAATTCCCAAGGTCAAACGATAAAGTTGTTTCTTCCGATTATGCCGTTCTTTATTATATTGTTCATTATTCATATATCGACCTTCCTTTCTTCAAGCAGGGGAACAGGAATCCCCATTCCCCCACAGTATCAATAAAATCATTAGCAATTGTAATCCAAATTAAATTCTTGCAACATAAACTCACTTAATTTTATACGCAAGTCATATGCATGGTGATACTTGCTAAATATAATGCATTTAAGCGAACTATCACTATCAATAATAAAATGATTTTTATCATCATATGAGCCATACCGCTCATCTCTTTCGATAAAAGACCAGTATTCTGCATCATACACCATAGGATAAATATTTTCATTTACAAATTTATCTATTTTCTTATACATATCCTTTGGAAGTTTGTTGCGATACTGTCTAATTTCAAATAATTTCTTACTTTGTAAAAGTCTATCCTCATACCCTTTGATAGCTTCATTCATCAAAATGTGACATTCTATAAGCATTGTTTCCATATATTTTTTCATTTGATTTCTCCTTTACTTATAGGGCATCGGGAAAGTATAGTCTTTTCCGATGCCATCTCTTTTCAATTTTATATCTTGTGAATCATTTCAACTCGTCCACGATTTGTAAATGTAATATCAAGCATATCATTTATCTTCACATCTTTAGGCATTTCAATGCCTTCTTTAAGAAACAGCTTGTCAGCTTTAAATCCATTTACGTTCTCATCTTTGTAGAGGACAAAAGCATTCTGTCCAACAATTTTTTCCCCCACATTGTTTGTAAAGTTAACTGGTGCAATACCAACCAATTTCATCTGCATTATAATTTCCTCCTTTCTTATAATCATGTCATAAACAGGTATCTTATAATCAAAGTAGCTACTTGACAATTCTTATTATAACCGCTAAAATGTATGTTGTTAATTACTTTTGTAATTACATTTCGCAAATAAAAAGAGGAGAATGTATGTTATGAACAACATTTCAAGATTGTACGATATATCTATTATTAATGAAAGAATTAAAGAAGCAAGAAAACGTAAAAACCTTACTCAACAAAAACTTGCAGACACTATTGGAGTAAACAGGCTAGCCATACACGAATGGGAAAAAAACGAAAATAACAAAATTCCATCAGTCCAAAACTTAGTAGCTGTATGTAATACATTAGATTGTTCAATGGATTATCTTCTGGGATCAATTGACACATCAGAGATTGAAGCAATCTCTAAAGCTTCCCTTTATTCTGGTATTTCACCAGAAATAATCAGATATGCTAAAGAACATCCTAATTTTTGTGAGTGCCTAAACTTCATGATGCATCCTAAGAATAGTTCCACTATCTTTAATTCTCTAACACTTGAATTACTCAAAAAATCTAATATAGATGCATCTATTAAAGAATTACATGGTGAGCTAAAAGAAAAAATCATCTCCATTTTTGATGAATATATTTCTATTACATCACCAGATAAAATCAGCAAGAAATCCTATAAAGAATTTCTTAAAGACAATCTTCCCAAGGAAAAAATAAGTTTAAAAATAGATAAGACCGATTCAAAAATTTATCTAAGAAAATGTGTTTCCCAGATAGCTTATCAAAATTTCTTTTCTGAAAAAGAATTTAACTATTCTACCTTTATCAACTATCTTGTTGAACATACATTTGACCCTTTATCTCATCGCGTAATACTTGAAATTCAAACGTATAAATTGGCTAACGAATTTACAAATTTATTCACAAAATATCTCAATGAAGAGTAAAAAAGGAAATGGAACTGATTGATTTCAGTTCCATTTCCCACTTAACCTTATTATTCTATAACCATTTCAAACTTTTCTGGATTATCTAAAATATTGTATTTCCAATCTTTCTCTTTATTCTTAAAGTAAACTACAAAATCTGCTTCTCCTATACTGTATCCAATCTTGTTCGTATATACTTGGATAACTAATTCATTAGGGCATTGTAAATCAGATGAAAAACGTATTTTATCAAAAGAATTGTCCATGCATTTCTGAATCATATCATGTCCAAATTTTTCTCTATTACCAATCCACACTTTATTTGCTATAACAGTGATATTCTGTTCACAATAATCGCTACTCGTTCTCAGTTGTGTATTACACACTTCTACGCTTCTTCCCCATTGTAGATATACAAGACATAATACAAGCATACCGATTACTACAGTATATATTCTCACTTTCACAATTTATTCACCTTCCACTCTATTTAATAGCCGAATATGGCTAATACTATTCTAACAGAATCACTGGTACTATTTCAATTAGAAGGTAGGTGAAAACAATTGATTAGCTATGAGCCGTTTTTTAATACACTCAAGAAAAAGCATATAACACAATATCAGCTCATAAACCAATATCATGTCTCAGCCGGTCAATTGTCTCGTATGCGTTCGAATGCGCATATATCAACACACACCATTGATATGCTTTGCAATATTCTTGATTGTCAAGTTGACGAAATATTATGCTTTCATAAATCAGATTAACTATTATAAAAAAAGTAGCAGGCATTAATTGTCTGCTACTTTTAACTAAACGTGTTCTCTTTAAATCAATAATTTCAATTTTCTAAATTTTGATACTCTTTAAATCCTAATACAATTTCGCACCTGCCGGAATGTGATTATCAACCATAATAAGATGCAGTTCTTCATCCTCTGAATCTTTCAGATTATTCACTGCTGAAAGCAACATACCACAAGATTCAATTCCCATCATTTTTCTCGGTGGCAGGTTAGTGATCGCAATAAGTGTCTTTCCAACTAATTCTTCTGGTTCGTAATATGCATGAATACCAGAAAGGATTGTTCTATCAATACCTGTTCCGTCATCAAGAGTAAACTGTAACAGTTTCTTTGACTTCGGTACTGCAACACACTCTTTCACCTTTACTGCACGGAAGTCTGACTTGCTGAATGTATCAAAATCTACCTCTTCCTCAAACAAAGGCTCAATCTTTACATTTGAAAAATCAATCTTCTCTTCTTTAGTCGCAATCTGGTCGCATTTTTCTGCTTCGTTACTCTTAGATGCCTTATTTTCCTGCTTATCTGCGCCGATAGACTTCATTGTCGGGAACAGCAACACATCTCTGATTGCCTCTGCTCCTGTCAGCAGCATACACATTCTGTCGATACCGAATCCGATACCACCTGTAGGCGGCATACCGATCTCCAGTGCGTTCATGAAGTCTTCATCTGTTGTATTAGCTTCATCATCGCCCTGTGCAAGCAGTTCTTCCTGCGCTTTGAAACGCTCTCTCTGATCGATCGGGTCATTCAGCTCGGAGTAAGCATTTGCCATCTCCCATCCATTCATGAAGAACTCGAAACGTTCTACATATTCTGGATTCTCTGGTTTCTTCTTTGTCAGTGGAGAGATCTCAACCGGGTGATCCATAACGAATGTCGGCTGAAGCAGGTGCTCCTCTACGAACTCCTCGAAGAAGAGGTTAAGGATATCACCTTTCTTATGTCTCTCTTCAAATTCTACATTATGCTCTTTTGCAAGTTCTCTTGCCTGCTCCAGAGTCTCAACTTCATTCCAGTCAACGCCTGCGTATTTCTTAACTGCGTCAACCATTGTGATACGCTCGAACGGTTTACCCAGATCCATCGGGATTCCTTTGTAAACGATCTGTGTTGTTCCAAGAACTTCCTGAGCAACAAAGCGATACATATTCTCTGTCAGATCCATCATGCCGTGGTAATCTGTGTATGCCTGGTAGAGCTCCATCAGAGTGAACTCTGGGTTATGTCTTGTATCAAGACCTTCGTTACGGAATACACGTCCGATCTCGTATACTTTCTCAAGTCCACCAACGATCAGTCTCTTCAGGTACAGCTCAAGTGAAATACGAAGCTTCAGGTCCTCGTTCAGGGCGTTGAAATGTGTCTCGAACGGTCTTGCAGCTGCTCCACCGGCATTTGCTACAAGCATCGGAGTCTCAACTTCCATAAATCCTTCTCCACTTAAGTACTTACGGATTGCAGCAAGGATCTTGGAACGTTTAATAAATGTATCTTTAGAGTCTGCATTCATGATCAGGTCTACGTATCTCTGACGATAACGTGTGTCTGTATCTGTCAGGCCGTGGAACTTCTCCGGAAGCATCTGTAAGCTCTTGGAAAGAAGTATCATCTTCTCAGCATGGATAGAGATTTCTCCTGTTCTTGTTCTGAAAGCGAATCCTTCAAGTCCGAAGATATCACCGATATCAGATTTCTTGAAATCAGCGTAAGCGTCTGTTCCGATTGCATCTCTTGCTACGTATACCTGGATATTTCCCTGTAAATCCTGGATGTTACAGAAAGAAGCTTTACCCATAACTCTCTTGAACATCATACGTCCTGCGATTGCTACGTGGATCGGGCTTGCATCCATGATGCTTCTTCTCTCTTCGTAATCATTCTTAAGAGCCTCTTTTGCCTGCTCTTCATCCATACCTTCTACGTTCGGCTGCTGATGATCTTTTAAGAGTTCAGCCTCATGTGCCTCATAGAGATCTTTCACTTCGAGTGAATGATGTGTCTGGTTAAACTTTGTAATCTGGAAAGGGTCTCTTCCGTTCTGCTGCAGTTCTGCAAGTTTCTCACGGCGAACCTTTCTCAGCTGATTCATATCTGGTTCCTGTGTGTTCTTCTGATTCTGTCCCACTGTCTGTTCTCCTTCCATTTCTATCTGCTTCCGCATTGATTTTTATATAAATCACTACAGAAATAGTCACTTTTTATATCGTCTTTTTAAGCGAATTCAGACCTCTTAATAGTAAGAGGTCTGTCCTAAGCTGATTATGAACGTTTGATATCAAGTACTTTGTACTGGATAACTCCTGCCTGTGTCTCAACGTCAACTACATCATTGATTTTCTTTCCGATCAGTGCCTGACCTACCGGAGACTCATTGGAGATCTTTCCTTCCAGACTGTTCGCCTCTGTAGAACCAACAATCTTGAACTCCATCTCTTCCTCAAATGTGATGTCGTAAACCTTTACTGCACATCCAACATTGATCTTATCAAGATCAACTTCATCCTCTACTACAACTTCTGCATTCTTCAGGATTGCCTCAAGCTCCTCAATACGGGCTTCGATATCTCTCTGCTCGTCTTTCGCTGCATCATACTCAGCGTTCTCGGAAAGGTCTCCCTGCTCTCTTGCTTCTTTGATCTTACCTGCAACTTCTTTTCTCTTTACTACTTTCAGATTCTCAAGTTCATCCTCAATTGCCTTTAATCCGGCATAAGTAAGTAATCTTTTTTTTGCCTCTGCCATTGTTCCTGCTTCCTTTCTACTTCCTTACCGTCACTGCCTGTTGCAACAACGTTTCGTTTCCTACAACATTTACAGATTCTCTGCAAATCATTTTCTGTCTATACTTTTCATGCATTCAAAGTTCCTTCTCTATCTACAAATATTATGATGTAACCGGATTGCTCCATTGCTATGCAATTTATACTTTTGACACTTACATCATATTATCGGTTTTAAAATGCATGTCTGCTGTCTTTTTCTCCTGAACGCCAACCGTTGTATCAGCGTCCGTCCGCAATTTCAATATTATACTCAAACTCGCGCTTTCTGTCAAGCAATTTCGCTCTCACAGGTCACTTCTGCGCAGTGTATGAAAAGCCTTTAAAACCGCCTTTTTCCGAACTTTTCCCATTCTGTTTTCCAACTGTTTTCAGAAGTCCTTACACTTCTTTTCCTACAGTCTCTGAAAGAGCAGTTCTTCCAATTCCTGATAGGACTCTACCCGGTTGATTTCTTCACGCAATTTTGCAGAGCCTTTCAGTCCCTTTGTATACCATGCCACATGCTTTCTCATCTCGCGGATACCAATGAATTCACCTTTGTATTTCAGCTGTAATCTGGCATGACGAAGCATCATATCACGAACTTCTTCTTTTCCCGGACGTTCCGGCAATGTGCCTGTCTCTTCATATGTGATCATCTCGGAGAAGATCCATGGATTTCCCTGTGCTCCTCTTGCAATCATGATTCCGTCACATCCTGTCTGTTTCACCAGCTCTTCTGCTTTCTGTGGACTTGTCACATCTCCGTTTCCAATTACCGGAATAGAGACAGCTTCTTTCACCTGACGGATGATATCCCAGTCTGCCTGTCCGCTGTAATACTGTTCTCTTGTCCTTCCGTGCACGGCTACAGCTGCTGCCCCGGCCTCCTCGATGATCTTCGCGATCTCAACCGCATTAATACAACTGTCATCAAATCCTTTTCTTATCTTCACAGTGACCGGCTTATCAATCGCCTTCACCATTGCACTGACAATCTCATAAACGAGCTTCGGATTCTTCATAAGTGCAGATCCTTCCCCGTTACGCACAACCTTCGGCACCGGACATCCCATATTAATATCCATGATATCAAACGGACGCTCTTCCACACGTTTTGCCATCTCACTCATAATCTTCGGATCTGATCCAAAAAACTGAAGTGACACTGGCTGTTCATCCGGATGGATCTCCAAAAGTGACTCTGTATTTTTATTATTATATAAAATCGCTTTTGCGCTGACCATCTCCATACACAAAAGACCTGCTCCCTGTTCTTTACACAACACACGGAATGGAAGATCTGTCACTCCGGCCATCGGTCCTAAGATGTAACGGTTTGGCAGCGTCACATTTCCTATTTTCAACTGTTTCATCATATTCTATTCTTTCTAATCTATAACTATTCTTCTTATTTGACTTTAGTATCATAGTAAATAACTGCCGAAAAGTCAACGTACACGATCTGTTCTTTCGCATTCATACAAAAAAGTCTGAATAAATCCGGCAATCACAAAGCTTTTGCAATCCTCCGTTTATTCAGACTTTTTTATCTGTCTTTTAATATCTCTTGATTTTTCTTGAAGCTGTCTTCTCAAATTCTTTCTCGCGAATGATCAGACTATAAATCTTTTTATATGCCGGTGCACCCTGATTGTATTCATCAATCAGTTTTTGGAGTTCTACACGGACTTCCTCTTCTCTTTCAAGTCCCTGTTTTTTTGCGTACTCCTCATCTGGATATATTTCTGCCTCGATCACTCCTTTTGCTTCTCTTACTAATACTTCCTGTACCAGTCTTGAAGAACTTAATTTATTCTCCAGTTCTTCCGGTGAGACATTTTCTCCATTCTTTGTAATGATCAGGTTCTTCTTTCGTCCTGTCAGATAGATAAACCGTTCTTCATCTACATATCCAAGATCTCCTGTGCAAAGCCATCCATCTTTCAGTGCGGTTTTTGTTTCTTCCGGCATCTTGTAATATCCTTGCATTACACTGCTTCCGCGAACCCACAGTTCTCCATCTACGGTCTTTGCCTCGCAGTTTGGAAGAAGTTGTCCTACTGAATTCTTTTTTACATTCCATGCAACGGTTGTACTGATGACCGGTGAACATTCTGTCATTCCATAGCCCTGGAGAATCTGGATTCCAAAACGTTCGAACAGCTCAATATAATCCGGGTTCAGGTATGCACCTCCACTGCAGATCGTATGGAACTGAGATCCAAATACTGCTTCTTTTACCACTTTTTCCGGAAGGTCTTTTACGTCTTCTAACTTTTTTGCAAAAGTTTCAATCATAAGCGGTACCATCAGGATCATATTCGGCTTAAATAATTTGATATTTTTTGCTACACGCATCAAAGAGTCATTGATACAGATAATTGCACCGAGAGAAATTCCTTTCAGGATATCCATACTCAGGCAGTATGCGTGGTGAATCGGTAAAACTGACAGGATCACATTTCTCTCGGGGAGCTTCATATCCAGACATGTCGCGTTCTCAACGAGATTTCTGTGTGTCAGCATCACACCTTTGCTCTTTCCTGTTGTCCCTGATGTGAACATGATCGTACAGAGTTGATCCGGAGTAATCTCTGTTTTTTCTACTCCTGTGTCCTCATCTATCGTTTGTTCCATCATTGATTTTGTAAGAGAAAGTATATTGCCCTCATTCGCTTCTTTCTGCATAGAAAGGATGTACTTCAGTTTTGGACACTTTTCTTTTGCTGCTTCGATCACATCTTTACGAATCTCATCCAGAATCAGGATTGTTACATCTGCACGGTCGATAAGTTCACACAGTTCTTCTGCCGGAAGTGACACATCCAACGGTACTGCAACATTTCCGCCGTCCACAATTCCAAAATAGGAAGCAATCCATAGATAAGAAGTCGCACCGATCAATGCGATATGACTTTTTGTTTCTCCCAGTTTTTTCAATAATGCTGTTATTCTCTCACTGTCTTCTTTCAACTGTGTGTATGTCTTTGCCGCAATTTCATTTTTTCCTATTTTGTAACGGATTGCGTCTTCATTTCCAAAACATTTTTCTGCATTTGTAAGAATATCGCGAATTGTTCTATATTCCATTTTCTTTTCCCTCTACTTCAAAGACTCAAGATATACTACAGCTTCTCCGACTGTTCGGATATCTGCTGCCTTGTCCTGTTCAATCTCCACATCCATCTCGTCTTCTATTTCACCAAGCATGCTCATAAAATCAAAGGATGTGAATCCAAGATCTTCCATAAAACGTGATTCCGGCTTGATGTCTTCCTGTTCAATTTCTACATAATTACAAATAATATCTACTAACTGCTCAAACATGATTTTTTCCTTTCCATTCTGTCCTGATCGTGATTCTCAACATGATCTGGATCATCTTTCTTTTATACAAGCTTTATGATTTCTCCAATTGTAAGTTCAGGATTTTCTGCTCCCTTGAACATAATTTTACATAAATAGTAATACAGATATTCCAGCTCTTCTCTTGAGATTGCTTTTTTCTGATGTTCAAAGTTGAAATCCAATCCATTATCCTCTGGTCGGTGCATGACTGTCAGATACATTGCCTGTGTTGTCATTCCATTCGGATACCATTTTGTCTTATATTGAATTCCTCCAAGATCTTCCAGTCCTTTCTCCTGCAATGTCATTGGCTGGTAAGTCAGGGACATCGGCTCATACGTCAGTCCTTTCTGTGGCTGTGGATATGTCTTGGAGCGATATGAGAAATATTCTGTCGGGTCGTAATTTGCATGACGGAATAATTCATTCTGCTTGTCACGGATTTCATATACTGCATCGATAAACTTCACATCTTCTGAAAATACGGTACGAAACGGGAACGAATGAATTCTTGTTCCACCGGATTTCTTTTCTTTTAATGTAGCTCTTCTGGCAATCGCATTATTGATCGATACATCCTCCTGTCCATTCATTTTCTGAAAGTAAGTACGTAATCCCATCAATAAAAGACATGCCAGAGATACCCGGTACTTTTCGCAGAAATCCATCAGACGTTTGGTCGGTTCTGCTTCCAAATGAAAGATATCTAATGCAGAACTTACATCATCTGTCGCATTAAATGCAGAACGAAGCTTTGGATTTTTAAACATTTCCCTCGCTGCATCCAGCTTATCTGTTCCATTAACACCGTTATAAACCGGCTCTGATGCTTCAATCAGTTCCCTGAAAAATTCCCTGTCTCGCTGCTGTGCTTTACTTCCGGCTTCATATGCGAGATCCTTCTTTACCTGATCTATGTAAGAACACATATCCTTTGGATATGGGACACCTTCATATTTTGCATTACAGTACAGCTCAATAATATCCTTCAGAAATGTGATCAGCGACTGAGCATCTACCACCATATGATGTCCGAGGAAATACACTCCGTTGAATCCATCTGAAGTGCGGATCATTTTAATCTTCGTCATCAGTGAATCCTCGAGTGGGAATGGAACTGTTGTCCATTTCTGCATCGTATCAGCTGCCTCTTCCATAGTCACATTGGAGAAATCAACGAACTCTATCTCCCGTTCTTCTCTGTCCTGCTCTGCACTTACAACATATTGATATACATTCCCCTCTTTGTCCTTTGCAAAGCGTATCCGCATCCCTTCATTTCTCTCGTATGCTTTGTAAATGGATTCTCGGAGTACATCCCAATCCAGATCCGTGCCAATTGTCAGGCTTGTACCAATATTCAGCACTGCTGCATTCGGACAGAATGGCAGATAATACAAATGAAATTTTTGTGCTACTGTCAGTGGGTATACAGGATATCCTTTTCTTGTTTTCATCATTCTATGATTCCTCCTATAAATGAATCCATTGCTCCTTCATAAGCTTCTCTGTCTTTATAATAACTCTCACAGTGCCCTGCCCCATGGATAATCAGCTTCTGTTTTGGAGATTTACAATTTTTATAAATTTCTTCCGACATACTGCATGGAACAAATGTATCTGCATCTCCATGGATCAAAAGGACAGGAACCTTCGCTTTTCTGACTTCACGGGCAGAATTGCACTCATCCAGTCCGTATCCTGCCTGTTTTTTATTCACCGCATCCGCAATCTGTATCATTGGAAATGCCGGAAGATGATACATACTGTGAAGTACATGTGTAAACACTGCCTTAGGCGAAGTAAACGGACAATCTGCAATAATTCCTTTTACCTGCTGCGGCAGATCAAGCCCGCTTGTCATCAATACGGTGGCGCCTCCCATAGAATTACCATGCAGGAGAATCTGAACGTTTTCTCCTTCCTGTCCAATCACCCATTCAATCCATCGATATGCATCATAACGGTCCTTACATCCGAATCCAATGTATTTCCCTTCACTTTGCCCATGTGATCTCTGATCAACAAGAAGAACATTATAACCACGCTTCAAATAATAATTTGAAATACTACCATAATCCGCAAGCCCCTGGCTCGTGTAGCCATGAAAACAGATCACTGCTTTTTTGCATTTCTTTTCTTCGACATTTCCTGTTCCCTGGAAATACGTTCCATGAAGCTTCAAACCGTCTTCCGACCGGATCCAGACCTCTTCATGAGGCTGCTCCATCATCCACTCCCGGCATTCCTTCATCTTTGAAAAATACTGTTCCCAGTCTACCCCGGACATCTTCATCGTGCGTTCTGTCTTTGCGTTATAACGCATCATTGTTCTTCTGTAAAAGTATGCACTTCCACCTGCCTCTGCTGATACGATTCCCACCAGACCTGCAAGCGCAAGAAGTTTTCCGTAATGCATCATCTTTTTCACCTTTGCTTCCTTTTTCTGCTATCAATCAGGTTTTTCAGATACAGAGCTTTGTCAATGTTGCCTTCTACTTTCAATTTTCCCAGTGTTACTGCGAGAACCGGATCCAGCTTTCCCTCATTGATCTTAAATAATGTCTCTGCCGAACAGGTAAAAATCGCATCTCTGTCATAATACTCGTATGGTTCCACATACAGCTTTCCTTCTTTTACCTCTGCATAAAAGATTCCCTCTGCTTCTCCTGTTACATTGAACTGATATGCAAGATGTTCATTCACAGTACTTACGTCTGCTTCCATCATCATTCCTTTTACTTTTGAAAACATGTCTGCGTATGTCATTTTTCTCTCCCTCTCCTTTTCAGCCTTTCATTTTTCGACCAATGGTCGACTTGCTATGTTTTTAATCTATCACTTTTTCGACCCACGGTCAATTATCTATTTCAGACAATCTTTTGTTTCAAAGTGTCCTTTTTTTGTCCGCTTTTTTATTTCTGTTTTATTGGTTCTTCCGACTTTATTGTGTTATACTTAAAAGGATATCGGTCAATCCCAATCATCTGGAACTGGCCAAATATACTTACGAATACATGAGGCGGACTTCTATGCCAAAACAATTAAAATACGATAAGATTCTGGATGCTCTTCAAAAGCTTCTGGAAACCAAAGAACTTTCTAATATCTCTGTCAGTGAAATTGCTCAGACTGCTGAAATTGGAAAAGGAAGTATTTATTATTATTTTTCTTCCAAAGATGCAATTCTTGAAGCACTGGTAGAACGCAATTATGAAGCTCCAATAACGACCGCAAGACATCTTGCAGAGCAAAGAGAGATTTCACCTTTCACACGCATGGCTCTGATCTTTCAGGCCTGCCGGAATTCCTCTGCTGCTTTTTTAAAGACACAGCCATCAACTGTGAAGGCTGCACCAGAGCGGGCTTTTCTTCATCAAAAATATATGAATCATCTCATCGTTTCACTCAAGCCGGTTCTTGCTTCCATTATTGAACAAGGGATTGCACAGGATTTAATCCGCTGTGCTGACCCGGTTTCTCTTGCTGAGATCGTACTGATTGTACTGACTGTTAAGATGGATAACACCTTAGTACCTTCAACAGCAGATGAGATTGAACAGACAATCTCTGCTCTTGTCTCTCTTTTGGAAAAAGGAACTGAGAATCCTGCGGGATCGTTAAATTTTCTGATGGCACAGCTGTAAACAGTTTCCTGTTCGCAGCACCTGCATTACACAACATATCCCACTATTTTGAATTGCTGACGATGATATGATAAATCATGAGACGAAAGGAGTGTTTTTATGATTATTCGTCCTGTTTTTAATATATTATTTCTCCCTGATATCACTTATTTTTTTAAACGCGATTTCTTTCCGGGAGCTGCTGCAGACCAGATTGAAGTCGGTACAGATATTCTGTTTCCATTTTTAAAAAATGAAGTGGATGAGACTACTGTTACTGTAGATGATATTTACCCAGTCGGTATGTCTGCGAAAGTCGAATCCATCGGTGATGATGACAGCATCCAGATTCGTACTTTAGAACGTGTCAGTCTTGATGATATTGAACTGGATGAGAACGGACAGATTACAGCTACAGCTTCCATCCGTCCGGAGATAGATGATCTTCCTTTAGAAGAAGAGAATCAGACTTTCACAAACCTGCGGAACGCGCTTCTGAAATTTGTTCAGAATTATCAGTGGGGGATCTGGGCAAGAAGTTATATTATCCAGAGAAAGAATATCTATGACCTCGGTTCTGCTCTTTCAGATTATCTGAACATTACTTCCGAAGAAAAATATGCAATTGTTGAGACAGATTCCCGCCGCGAACGCTGTGAACTGATTGAAAATGCGATCAAAGAATTCATGGAAGTGGCCAAAGTCTCTTCTGAAGCACAGGAGGCTCAGAAAGGCGACCAGGAGCAGCTTTACAGAGAGGCTGCAATCAAGAAGCAGATTGATTACCTTCAGAAAGAATTAGATGAGATGCACCCGGAAAACATTTCCGATGTCCGTGCTTTTGAGAAAAAGATCCAGGAATCCGGCATGAACGAAGATGCCCGCAAAGAAGCAGACAAAGTCCTGAATCGTATGAAACAGGAAGGGAAAGACAGCCATGAATATGGTCTTCTCTATGACTATCTTGATTTTGTCACCAGCCTTTCCTGGAAGCATCCGGAATTTACACCGATTGATCTAAACCGGGCAGAAGAGATTCTTGATGAAGATCATTATGGACTTAAGAAAGTCAAAGAGCGTATCATCCAGCAGATTGCTGTTATGGCACTGAACCGGAAGCAGTATGGTTCCATTCTCCTTTTTGTCGGTGCGCCTGGTACCGGTAAGACAAGTATCGGACAGAGTATTGCCCGTGCGTTAAACCGCGAATATGTCCGCATCAGTCTCGGTGGTATCCGCGATGAAGCTGAGATCCGCGGTCACAGAAGAACTTATATCGGTGCTATGCCGGGACGGATCATGGAAGGGATAAAACGCAGCGGCGTTTCCAATCCTGTTGTAGTTCTTGATGAAGTAGATAAGCTTGCGAAAGATTATGGCGGAGATCCGGCAAGTGCATTGCTTGAGGTGCTTGACCCGGAGCAGAACAGTACATTTACAGACCATTATATGAATGTTCCATATGACTTATCCAATGTCCTGTTCGTCTGCACAGCAAACTCTACTGATACGATCCCGGAGCCACTTCTGAACCGTATGGAAGTGATCGATTTTCCTGGATATACGGCGGTGGAAAAATTCCACATTGCCAGAAAGCACTTACTTCCAAAGGCAATGGACGCTATGGGAATCCAGAAGAAAATGTTGAAGATAACGGATGGTGCATTGCGCAAGATCATTGAGGATTATACGATGGAATCCGGAGTCCGTGGACTTAAAAAACAGATCGATATGCTTTGTCGTTCTGCTGCTGTGCGTCTTGTAAAAGAAGAGGGGCAGGCTCTGACGGTAAATAAATCGAATCTGAAAGACTATCTCGGTCGTAAGAAACTGCATCATGACCAGAAATTAACTTCCGCACAGCCTGGTGTTGTCACCGGACTTGCATGGACACAGGCCGGCGGTGAGATTCTCTTTATAGAAACAAAACTGACGGAAGGGGAAGGAAAGGTGATCATCACCGGACAGCTCGGTGATGTCATGAAAGAATCTGTACAGATTGCACTGACACTTGTGAAATCTCTTTATCCTAAAGAAAGTAAGATTTTCCAGGATCATGATCTGCACATTCATGTACCGGAAGGTGCTGTTCCAAAGGACGGCCCATCTGCCGGCATTACATTAACCACAGCACTTGCTTCCCTTGTTACCGGAAAAGCGGTCAGCCCGGATTATGCCATGACCGGTGAAGTTTCCCTCCGCGGAGGTATTCTTCCGATCGGTGGGCTTCCTGAGAAACTGATGGCTGCCCAGAGAGCCGGTATTACAAAAGTACTGATTCCTTTTGACAACGCAGACGATCTCGAGGATGTCGCTCCTGAAGTAAAAGATAAGCTGAAAATCACTCCGGTGAAAAAGGTCAACGACGTTCTGAAGTTATTGCTCAGATAAAAAGTGGCATATCGTCAAGCGGAAACTAAAAACAAAAGCCCATAGCAGGAATTCTGATAAGCTCAAACAAACTTATCATTCAGATTCCGCCATGGGCTTTTTTAGCTCAAAAGTCTAACAAATAAACTGTAATCTCTATCTATTTACGTTACTGTTTACTCCTCTGTTCCTTCTTCCGTCTCCATCTCTTCTCCGAGATAGAATACTTTGTAGAACATTTCAAGAGACTTAAATAATTCTTCCTTTGTATTCTGCAGTTCTTTGATCTTCAGGACACTTCCGATCTCATCAAATGAGAAATCACCCTCGTTGTGCTCTACTTTCAATTCAAGGTTTCCATTCTCATCAAATACCAGCAGAAGAACTCCTCCAACATCTGCTGTATACAGAACACACATGATCTGTAATTCCTGTTTCACTGCCTCCGGGAGAGATTCAAATTCCGGGTTCAGATAATATTTCTGTTCATAGGAACTGGCCGCACACAATACCATTTCTTCATCCATAATTCTTTCACCTTATATCACTGTCCACATTACCTGTAAACAGTAATTGCCTTTCTATATTTTCCACACTTACTGCATAATCCCGATGACTTATTCACATTCCGTAGTTCTTATCCACCAGGTTATACATATCCATACACGCCACGCACCGAAACTTCTCCGGCATACACCGCTTCTTCGGTTCCGTCTTCTTTCCGAACGATCAGCTCTCCTGTCTGATTGATTCCAAGTGCGTAAGCATTATACTGTTCTTTCGCACCAAGAATCCGGACCTCACGGTCTTTATTAACCAGTAATTCACTGTAACGTTCTTTCAGACCGGACAGATCTCCATGCTCAAGGAAAACCGTGTAATTCTGTTCAAAGCGTTTCATAACTGCCGCGATCAACGGTGCTCTCTTTACCACATGTCCACATTCAAGTCTGAGTGATGTCGCTGTCTCACGAATCTCCTCAGGGAACTCTGTCAGGTTCACATTGATCCCTACACCGATCGTTACATGATTAATGTAATCAATCTGGGTGCTCATCTCTGTCAAGATTCCGACGAGCTTCTTTCCATTAATGATAATATCATTCGGCCACTTGATCTTTACATCCGGATTTCCACAGGAATCTCCGCAATCCATGATTCCCTCTGCTACACTTAATGCCATCACAAGCGTCAGCATCGGTGCCTGATCCGGTTCAATCTCCGGACGAAGCAGCAAGGACATATAAATGCTTGAACCTGACGGTGAATCCCAGGAACGGCCTCTTCTCCCTCTTCCGGCGGTCTGCTTATCTGCTACCGCAAGTGTACCTTCCAGTGCACCTTCATCTCCCATCTGCTTGATCCTCAGATTTGTAGAATCTACCGAATCGTAATAAACGATGTTTCTTCCGGCCCACTGCGTATCCATCAGGCTATCGAGCTCTTCTTTCGTCATCACATCCGGACTATCTACGATGTGATACCCTTTATTCCGCACAGCTTCAACCTGATATCCTTCTTCCTGCAGCTGGCGGATTACTTTCCAGACAGCAGTTCTTGACACCCCGAACTTTTCACAAAGCTGCTGGCCTGACACATATCCGTCCGCTTCCCTCAATAATTTTAATATTTCAGCTTTCATTTTAATTCCACCTCTCGTCAGACCTTTATACAAAAGAAAGGTGTCTGTCCCATCTCTGGAATAACAGACACCTTCTGCTCTTTCTTATTTTCCACAGAAGCAGGTCTGATCTTCAACTCATTTATCATACCAAACTTCTGCTGATTTCTCAAGTTCGTCAAATAGATTGTATTCTCTTAGAACTCACCAAGTGTTGCAACCATGACTGCCTTGATCGTATGCATTCTGTTCTCAGCCTCATCGAATACTTTGGACTGTGCAGACTCGAATACTTCGTCTGTTACTTCCATATCTTCGATTCCGAAACGCTGTCCCATCTCTGCTCCGATCTTTGTCTTCAGGTCATGGAATGCCGGCAGGCAATGCAGGAAAATAGCTGTATCTTTTGCATTTGCCATAACTTCTTTTGTTACCTTATATGGTGAAAGTTCTTTGATTCTCTTCTCCCATACTTCATCCGGCTCGCCCATGGATACCCATACATCTGTATAGATAACATCTGCGTCCTTTGTTCCTTCTTTTACATCTTCTGTCAGAGTAATTGTTGCTCCGGACTGTGCAGCATAACCTTTACAAGTTTCAACAAGCTCTTCGTTCGGGAAATATTCTTTCGTTGTACATGCTACGAAATGCATTCCAAGCTTAGAGCATGCGATCATCAGGGAATTGCCCATGTTAAACCTTGCATCTCCCATGTATACAAGCTTGCGGCCTTTGAGTTCTCCGAAATTCTCACGGATTGTCAGCATATCAGCCAGCATCTGTGTCGGATGGTATTCGTTTGTCAGACCGTTCCATACCGGTACTCCTGCATATTTCGCAAGGTCTTCTACGATTTCCTGACCGAATCCACGATACTCGATTCCGTCATACATTCTTCCAAGTACACGGGCAGTGTCTTCGATACTCTCTTTCTTTCCAATCTGAGAACCTGACGGATCAAGGTAAGTTGTTCCCATTCCCATGTCATGTGCTGCCACTTCGAATGCACAACGTGTTCTTGTACTTGTCTTCTCAAAGATCAGTGCAATGTTCTTGCCATGATAATGATCCACCGGTACTCCGTTTTTCTTCTTCTCTTTGAGGTCTGCTGCCAAGTCAAGCAGGTATGTAATCTCCTCTGGTGTAAAATCCTTCAGTGTCAGAAAATTTCTTCCTTTTAAATCCATTGTTCTCGTCCTTTCTATTCTATAACTATATGAATCAGAACCCTCTCTGTCCTTCTCTTCTTCATATCTTTGAACCCACATTGTAACCGATGAATTTAGTATACTACATCTATGTATAAAAATGCAACATAAACTTTATTTTACTCTTTTTTATACATATTTATTCATCATTTATACATTCTTTTATGCATTTTTATTACTTCTTTCTTCTCTGTCTTCCTGCTTCGAACATCAGAACCGCCGCTGCAACCGCTGCGTTTAAGGATTCTGCCTCGCCTTCCATTGGAATACGGATCAGACAATCCGCGCAGTCTGCAACTTCATCACGAAGTCCGTTTCCTTCATTTCCTATCAAAAATGCACAGCCGGTTGTATAATCTTCCTCGTCGTATGCATTTTTCCCATGCAGATGTGCTGCGTAAGCTTTAATGCCCTCATTCTGCAGCTCTTTGATCTTCTCCGGAAGATTCTCCACATAGAGGAACGGCATACGGAATACAGCTCCCATCGTGGAACGGATCACCTTTGGATTGTAGACATCCACGCAGTCTTTGCTCAATAAGATTCCGGTTACACCTGCTGCCTCAGCTGTTCTGAAAATAGTTCCGAGATTTCCCGGATCCTGCAGATTATCCAACACAATCAGATGTGGTGCCTTCTGATTTTTCACTTGCATTAAATCTTTCATTGTATAATCGAGCCTCTTTACGATTGCCAGAATTCCCTGTGGTGTCTTTGTATCTGACACATAAGCGAACACAGTATCTGTCAGAAGCTCAACCGGTGCGTGCAATTTCTCTAAAAATTCTTTATTCTTCTTTGCAAAGCTTTCTGAAGCATATATTTTCTCAATTCGCTCTGCCGGAATCTCTTCTGTCATTCTTGGTCCTTCTACCAGAAAGATTCCTTTCTCATCTCTTAAGCGGCTCTTCTTCTGCAGCTTCGCCAGTTCTTTGATCTGTGCATTCGATGTACTTGTTATCATAATCTATTTCTCCAATTTTCCAATTTTTTCGAGTACTTTATTCGCTCCGACCAGAATCAATAGTGCATCTTCCGGAAGCGGCATCTGTGGATCGAGCTCTACATTAACATTTCCATCCTGCATAGTTCCCACCACGGTAACTCCATATTTCGTACGGATCTGTAACTCTGACATGCTATGATTGACCCACGGTTTTGGTACAGCAATCTCTACCATACTATAATCATTTGACAATTCGATCCAGTCTGTGAATTCTGTTGCCATAAGACTTTTGGCAACCCTGCTGCCCATCTCAATCTCTGGATATACAATCGTATCTGCCCCGACTTTCTTCAATATAGTTCCCTGTAATTTATTCTTTGCTTTGGCAACAACCATTGGAATTCCTATTTCTTTGCAAAGCAGAGTCGCCATGATCCCTGCCTCAAGATTCTCTGCAACTCCGATGATCGCCCCGTCCAGATTCCTTGTTCCAAGTGTACTCAATGCCTCTTTCTCAGTAATATCTGCTGTGATTGCATAAGTCACTTTATCTGCGATCTCCTGAATCGTCTCCTGTGATTTATCTACAACGATCACATCACATCCCATACTCTCAAGTGTCAGTGCCACACTCCGCCCAAAGCTTCCAAGCCCAAGAACTGCAAACTGCTTTCTCATTGTTTTCTCCTTCTTATTCCATGCTTTTTCTTATCTTTATTCCGTTTCTTTTATCTTCTCTTTTATCTTTTCTTATCCAACCATGATCTTTGCTTCCGGCAGAGTACGGAACTGATTCTTCTTATCTGCATGACCGGAAAATATAAGTGCCATCGTCATTGGTCCGATTCGTCCGATATACATCATGATCATCAGCACAACATGACTGATATCACTAAGCGCTGGCGTCAGATCTGCTGTCAGACCTACCGTCGCCATTGCTGAAGTTGCCTCATACATAAGATCCAGGAATTTCTGATGCGGTTCGATCACGGTCATTACCGTAACACCAAACAACCAGAATACAAATGTCACAAGTGTGATCGTCATCCCTACTCTTATAATTTCGAATGTGATTTTTCTTCCATAACATTCCGTATCTTTGTTTCCTCTCAAGACAGAAATCGCTGTAAGCAAGAGAACTGCAACTGTTGTTGTCTTGATACCACCTGCAGTTCCTGCCGGTGAACCACCGATGATCATCAACATGCAGGCAAACAGCTTCGAACCATTCGTAAGACCTGACTGGGAGATACTTGCAAATCCCGCTGTTCTCGTCGTCACAGACTGGAAAAGAGATGCCTGTAATTTTCCCGCAACACTTAATGTTCCCATTGTTGCCGGATTATGATGTTCTAGCAGATAGAATCCTACAGTTCCCAATGTAAGAAGGAACAGCGTCATTGTCAGAACGATCTTACTCTGCAGACTCAGTCTTGTAATTGTTCTTCCTGCCGGACGTTTTCCCCTGGACTGAACTGTCATCTTTATATTTTTAGCAATATCTATCCAGACCGGATAACCGAGTCCACTGAGAATGACAAGCACTGCTGTCGTGATCGTGATGACCGGCGTATCTACATATCTCATAAAACTTGAATCGCCAAGAATGTCCACACCCGCATTACAGAATGCTGAGATAGAATGGAATACCGCATAACAGATTCCTTTTCCAATTCCATATTCCGGAACAAACTGGATTGCATATCCGATTGCCCCAATTCCTTCTACAAGAAATGTTCCCCACAGGACTCTTTCAATAAACTTGATCAATCCCTGAAGCGTAGACAGACCGTAAGCTTCCTGGATCACGATTCTCTCTTTCATATTGATTCTTCTTCCAAGCAGGATAAAAAATGCAGTTGTACATGCAATGATTCCAAGTCCACCAATCTGGATCAGTATAAGCAGGATCACTTTTCCTGCCACAGTAAATTGCGCCGCCGGAACAACCGTCACAAGTCCTGTCACACAGACACAGGTTACAGCTGTAAACAGTGCATCAATATAGCGGATCGGCTGATGGTTCGAAAACGGAAGCCATAAAAGCAGACTCCCCAACAGAATCACACCAAAGAATCCGATTGAAATGATCCGCACCGTATTCCATTTTGCTTTTCTCGCCTTTCTCCTGTCTTCATCTATATAAAATCCATACATTGTTGCTTTCCCTCGCTCTCACACGGCAATTGTTAGATTCCATGTTACCACTCCCTCCTATCATCCGCAAGTAAAAGTGGATAAAACGAAAGATACGCCACTCTGATTCATCCTCAGAACAGCGTATCCTTCGTTTGGCGGTTTATTTAAAATTATAGTATAGTTCTAATATTTTTAGTGATCTGTAGACTCGATCTCTCCATCGAATCCTGCTTCTTTTATCATTCTCATTGTGTCATCGATTCCCTGGCCTCCGGCAGTCAGATAACCGGATGCAAAGATAGAATCAACAACTTTGAAAAGTTCCGGTTCCATCCCCTTGAAATAAACTTCTCTTCCTGCTGCACAGCGGATATCAGACTTCGGAACCATCAATCTTGCCAGGCAAAGAACCTTCATACAGTAATCCGGTGTCAGTTCAGAGATATCACGGTCTGCCAGTTTTGTTCCCGGAATCGGAAGAAGGAAATTGATCGGAACAGACTCCGGATTGATCTCACGGAGATCCATCAGCATATCAACGATATCTTCCTTGCTCTCTCCCATACCAACGATTCCACCACTGCAGATCTCGAATCCAAGTCCCTGAAGCATCTTGATGTTATTCACACGCTGATCATAAGTATGTGTTGTACAGATCTCCGGATAGAAAGAACGACTGCTGTTCAGATTATGGTTGATACGGTCAAGTCCTGCTTCTTTCAGGATTCTTGCCTGTTTCTCTGTCAGGAAACCGATGGAACAGCAGATCTGTGTATCTTTCTTCTTCATCTCACGGATACGGTCTGCAAGATCTTCAATCTCCTCGTCTGAGAATCCGATTCCACTCAGTCCGATACAATGTCTTGCAAGATGTTTCTCATCTACCAGATCATTATCTCCATAAAGCTTTTCATCTGATACTCTCTTATACTTCTCGATCTCTGCCTGAGAATCCTTGGACTGTGCACAGTAAGCACAGTTCTGTGTACAGTTTCCACTACGAACATTTGTCAGAAGCTGAACGCTTACTTTCTTCCCTTTGTATTTTGTACGAAGTGCATAAGCACACTCCATCAGACTGTCCATCTCCTCCTCCGGGAGATTCAGCACTTCAACTGCTTCTTCTCTTGTAAGCGGACATTCTTCATCCCAGTTTTTCAGTAATGTATGAATGGATCTGTTTGACATGGTATATTTCCCTTTCTTCTGCTTCTATGAGTATAACAATATTCTCCAACACATCTTCTGCGTTATTGTACTGTTGATTCTATTTACAACATATGAAAATAGTATAGCCATGTCTTTTTCGATTGTCAACCTTTTCTTTATTTGAGTTGACATCTTTATTATTTCTAGAACAAAGAATGTGCCTTGCACATTCTTGCGCCTGCGGCGGTCGCTTGCGACATCTACATTGTACGCCGCAGTGCGCATCCTTAGCGGAGCGTTTTTTGTATATTAGGAAAGCACTTTCCTAATATACAAAAAAGAACCCCACCATTCACTGGCAGAGTCCTCTCTTTCTTCTTATACTTTAAATCTGTATCCCACACCCCAGATTGTCTCAATATACTGTGGATGTGAAGTATCATATTCAATCTTCTCACGGATCTTCTTAATATGTACTGTAACGGTTGCAATGTCTCCGATCGACTCCATATCCCAGATCTCACGGAAAAGCTCTTCCTTGCTGTACACATGATTCGGATGTCCTGCAAGGAATGTCAGCAGGTCAAATTCTTTCGTTGTGAAAGACTTCTCTTCTCCGTTCACCCATACACGACGTGCTGTCTTATCGATCTTCAGACCACGGATCTCAATCACTTCATTCTGTTCCACGTTACTTCCGATCAGTCTCTCATATCTTGCAAGATGTGCTTTCACACGAGCCACAAGCTCACTTGGACTGAACGGTTTTGTCATATAATCATCTGCACCGAGTCCAAGTCCTCGGATCTTATCAATATCATCCTTCTTCGCTGAAACCATAATGATCGGTGTATTCTTCTGGCTACGAATCTGGCGGCAGATCTCGAATCCATCTACTCCCGGAAGCATCAGATCCAGAATGATCAGATCAAATTCTCCATCAAGCCCTTTCTTAAGTCCTATCTCTCCATCATTCGCAACCTCGACTTCAAAGCCACTCAGTTCCAGATAATCTTTCTCAAGATCTGCAATGCTTTCCTCGTCTTCTACGATTAAAATACGTTTACTCATCTTCTACGGGTACCTCCTGATATTTTCTTATTACAAAATACATCGTGGTTCCAACGCCCTCTTCGCTGGTTGCCCAGATCTTTCCTCCGTGCTCTTCCACAATCTTCTTCACGATAGAAAGACCGATGCCGCTTCCTCCTTTGGAAGAATTCCTTGAAGCATCTGTCCGGTAGAAACGGTCGAAGATATTCGGCAGATCCTTCGCTGCAATGCCCTTTCCGTTATCTCCCAGTTCTACCTGAATAAAGTCTCCCACGTCCTTTACATCCATCGTAATCTTCACCTTCGGCTTATCTGTATATTTGATAGAATTTGATACGATGTTATTGATGACTCTTCGAAGCTGCTCCGGATCTACGATTACCTTGCTGTCCTCTTCCATAAAGTTCCTGTAGGTAAATTCAGCTCCTTTTGATTCCAGTTCCACACTTAAATCCTCCGCACAATCTGCGAAATATCCCTTCGCAGAGATCGTTGTGAAATTATACGGAATTCGATTCGTATCAATCTTTGAATAAAGCGTCAGTTCATTGATCAGAAGATTCATCTCATTAGCTTTATTATAAATGGTTCTGATGTATCTGTCCATCTTTTCCGGTGTATCTGCCACTCCATCCATGATTCCTTCCACATAGCCTTTGATCGCTGTGATCGGTGTCTTCAGATCATGTGAAATATTACTGATGAGTTCCTTATTCTCTCTGTCAAATGCGACTTTCTCTTCCGCCTGTGCCTTCAGTCTGAGGCGCATCTCTTCGAAGTCCTGGCAAAGTTGTCCGATCTCGTCATTTGATTCTGCCTTGATCTCAAAGTCAAGATTTCCTTCCTTGATGTTACGCGCAGCTCTCTGGAGTTTCTCCAACGGGACTGATACCGATCTGTAGATCCACAAGATCAGAAATGCTGTTGTAATAACAACCGCGATCAGATACAACTGCTGTATCTCTGCTCCTCTCCCCGGGGCAAATGCATGCATTGCAATCAACGCAAATGTTGCCGGAAAAATCATAACTACTACAAATGCAATAATCAGTTTGGTACGTAATTTCATAGAAGCATCTCCTTTCCGTATTGAAAAAGGTGCCTGACACTTTATGACGGGTGTCAGGCACCTTCCGGTGCTTGTATCAGATATTTCTATCTTACAGATATTTCTTTAAATCGTCAACCTTGTCCAGCTTCTCCCATGGAAGATCCAGGTCGTTGCGTCCAAAGTGTCCGTAAGCTGCTGTCTGTTTGTAGATCGGTCTTCTCAGATCCAGCATCTTGATGATTCCTGCCGGACGGAAATCAAAGTTCTCACGAAGAATCTCAACCAGTTTTGTATCAGAAAGTTTTCCTGTTCCGAATGTATCAACTGCGATTGATGTCGGCTGTGCAACACCGATTGCATAAGAAAGCTGAATCTCACATTTCTTAGCAAGTCCTGCTGCTACAACATTCTTTGCTGCATAACGTGCTGCATATGCTGCAGAACGGTCTACCTTTGTACAGTCCTTTCCGGAGAAAGCACCGCCGCCGTGACGAGCCATTCCACCGTAAGTATCAACGATGATCTTACGTCCTGTCAGTCCGCTGTCTCCGTGTGGTCCACCGATCACGAAACGTCCTGTCGGGTTTACAAAGAACTTTGTCTCTTCGTCTACGAGTTCTGCCGGAATAATCTCATCGAATACATATTTCTTAATATCCTCATGGATCTGCTCCTGAGTCACATCCGGGTCATGCTGTGTAGAAAGAACAACTGCATCCAGACGCTTTACAGAACCGTCTTCGTTGTACTCTACCGTAACCTGTGTCTTTCCATCCGGACGAAGGTAAGTAAGTGTTCCGTCTTTACGAACCTTTGTCAGCTGACGTGCAAGCTTATGAGCCATTGCAACCGGGTAAGGCATATACTCTTCTGTCTCATCAGAAGCATAACCGAACATCATACCCTGGTCTCCTGCTCCGATTGCCTCAATGTCTTTATCTGACATCTTATTCTCTTTCGCCTCAAGTGCCTTGTCTACTCCGAGTGCGATATCTGCTGACTGCTCGTCCAGTGTTGTGATCACGCCACATGTATCAGCGTCAAATCCATATTTTCCTCTTGTGTATCCGATCTCACGAACAGTGTCACGAACGATCTTCTGGATATCTACATATGCCTGTGTTGTAATCTCTCCCATAACCATTACAAGACCTGTTGTACAGCATGTCTCACATGCCACACGGCTCATCGGGTCCTGTCTCATCAGTTCATCAAGGATCGCATCTGAGATCTGGTCACACATCTTATCCGGGTGTCCCTCAGTTACTGATTCTGATGTAAATAAAATCTTTTCTCTTTCCATATCTGTTCTCCTTTCCGGTTGCTGCACTAACAGCAACTTCTCACTTTCTCTCGCTTGTGCTGTCTTCATTTCCTTGCGTAAACTATGAGAAACACGCTCCGCGGGTTTCTCAAGTTATCGCGGCAGTCGCCAAGGTCTCGTACAAACACGGACTTCGGCTCGTTGCTCGCGTAAATGAAAACAGCCCGCATCAAGCGGACTGTCAGTTTATCTTAACAATCCTCTTATTGTTCGAAATAACTCGCTCAGGTTGGCACCTTCCTATTACGAGGGGTTGCCGCAGCTTCTTAGATCCTTTGTATCTCCACTGCTCTGAATAAGAGAAAGTATCGTTTATTTAATTTTGTTTCGTATCAGACTATACAACACCTTGTTGATTATGTCAATACCGTTTCCTGAAGTTGATAAAACTTTTATATTTCTATGATTCTGCATCAACATCTTTCAACTCCGTGATCACACCTGTATCATCAATTGTAATATTCGGTGAAATCTCCTGCAAATGATCAAAAAGTGCTCTCTGGGATTCTGCATTATTCAGATACTGTGTCTGGCTGTCTTTCTGCTCGCACGGTGTAAAGGACATCTGCTTCAGTCCTTCTGATGTAATCTCAAGATTCAGAAGTCCTGTATATTTTGTCTCATCATTAAACCAGAAATCGCCCAGACTGTATACAATCGGTCCATCTTCTGTATATTCAATTCCCTGAAGCACATGAGGATGACCTCCGATCACGATATCTGCTCCTGACTTCAGGAATTCTTTTCCGTGCTCTGTCTGCGTTGAATTATACATATCCTCATCTTCTGTTCCCCAATGAACATAGGCAATCAGGTAGTCGCATTCTTTTGATGCATCTGAAATCAGCTGATTGTACGCTGTCGGATCATAAGAGGTCAGAACGCCTGTTGTTGACTCTGTCGCTTCCGGTGTGAATTTATACTGTTCTCCCTCTGAGGCTGCCACAAATCCGATCTTGATTCCATTGATAATATAATAAGTCGGCTGCTTTGCCTCATCCAGATTCGTTCCGCCTCCAACGTGAGTGATCTTCGCCTGATCCAACAGATCAATCGTATCATCCATCGCATCTGCACCATAATCGTAAATGTGATTATTCGCAATTGAGACAATATCTGTTCCCATCTGTTCCAGCAACTTCATACGCTCCGGTTTTGCACGGAATACATAATACTTATCCTCCAGCGGAGTACCGCGGTCGCTGATGCAGTATTCATGATTCAGGAAACAAATATCCGCCGCATTCATCTGATCCAGAATTGTCTTGGAAATGCATTTGGACAAGTCATTTACCGTATCATAATAATCGAGAACATATCCATCTTCCTCCAGACAGAGGTCTCCTGCTGCTGTGATCTGCACGGTTCCATTCTCTGCTGCCTTCTTCTCATAGATATGATTCTTCGCAGCGGTAGCTTCATCCTTTAATTTTCCTTCGTATGTATCTGACAGAACATGCAAAGTCGCTCCGAAGGAATCATAAATATCCTGTGCTGTTATCTTTTTATTCTTCTGATAAACCGGAAATAAATCATCCATCTCTTCAGAATAGTTCTTTCCCAGCCATTTCGTAAACGCTGTAACATCCGACTTTTCCGCTGACACTCCATTATCCGTCAGGAAAGTGTTGTAGCAGTCATTCAGCGATTCATTCATCTGTGCAATCTCCTGCTCCAGCTGTTTTTTCTGTTCTGCTGCCAGTTTCTTTTTCTTAGCCGCATTGACTGCAAAGGCTGCCAGCGCTATGATTACACACAACAAAATACAGCCGGAAATAGTCATTCTTCGTCTGAGCTGTCTGATCCTCTTTTGTTTGATTTCTTCTCTCTGTCTTTTTCTCCGTTCTTCTGCCTGTTCAAATTCATTCATCGTTCGTTGCTCCTGCTGTTTTCTTATTAATATCCCACCACTGTTTTTCATTCAACCTGCCTGATCGCCCATTACGCCATAACTCCTGACACATATGTATGACACATAAACTGAAAACAGGTATCAGAACTTTCGTTCCGACACCTGCATACGTTCTAACATCATATTTCTTCGGATTCTGTCTGTATCGGCTCGCTGCCGGCCGCAGCTTGTTATAAACAGTAACCTCGGTTTAGCCAACTTTTAATTTGAATTTCTGAATCTCTTTTTCACTGGACACTTTCTCAATGATTCCACCCAGACTTCTGAGTTTCTCCTCAAAGCGTTCGTATCCTCTCTGGATATAAACAATATCATCTACGATCGTAATTCCTTCTGTTGCGAGTCCTGCGATACAAAGCGCAGCTCCTGCACGAAGATCCGGCGCGCTGACTCTTGCTGCTGTAAATTTCTCAACACCCTCGATCGTTGCTGAATTGCCTTCAACTTTGATATTCGCACCCATACGTGCCAGCTCATCTAAATATTTAAAACGATTCTCGAAGATACTTTCTGTGATCGTACTTGTTCCCTTCGCAAGTGCAAGCACAACCCCGATCTGTGGCTGCATATCTGTCGGATATCCCGGATATGGTAATGTCTTCACCTGTGTACTTGTCAGGCGTCCCTTAGCCACTACGCGGACTGCATCATCAAATTCTTCCACTTCACATCCAATATCTACCAGCTTGGAGATTGTTGCGTCTAAATGCTTCGGAATCACATTGAGCACTGTCACATCTCCGCGTGTTGCTGCAGCGGCAAACATAAATGTTCCTGCTTCGATCTGATCCGGAATAATGGAGTACTCTGCCTTGTGCAGTGACTTCACTCCACGGATCTTGATCACGTCTGTTCCTGCACCACGGATATTTGCTCCCATGCTGTTCAGGAAGTTCGCTACATCTACAACGTGTGGCTCTTTCGCTACGTTCTCCATGATCGTAAGACCGTCTGCCATAGCTGCTGCCATCATTACGTTGATCGTCGCACCTACAGTAACAACATCGAAATAAAGATGTGTTCCCTTCAGCTCTTCCGCCTCTGCAACAATCTTACCATACTCGATGTCTACATCTGCTCCAAGTGCACGAAATCCTTTCAGATGCTGATCGATCGGTCTGCTTCCGATATTGCATCCTCCCGGAAGTGCTACTTCTGCTCTCTTGTATTTTCCAAGAAGTGCACCTAACAAATAATAAGATGCTCTGATCTTCTTGATATAGTCATAATCAATACTGAAATCTCCGATTGTATTTCCATTGATCTTTACTGTATGTCTGTCAATTCTCTGTACCATTGCACCGATTCCCTCGATTGCCTCCAGCATGACATTAATGTCATTCACATCCGGAAGATTCTCAATCAAAACCGGTTCATCTGCCATGATTGCAGCTGCAAGAATTCCAAGTGCCGCATTCTTAGCTCCGCCGATTTCAACTTCCCCAACCAGCGGATTACCACCCTTAATAATATATTGCTCCATTTTGCACCTCAATTGTCCGATTCTGTGTTACTGCCCACAGATCCTGTGTTCAGTAACGATTTATTCTTGTGTCTTTGTCTATACGAAAAGAATTATCTACCTTAATTACAATATAATCCATACATAACTATAACACAAAATCTTTCATTGTGGAATCCCCTTTTTCTATGACGGTAATATTCACGCTTTATTTTGAGAGTAATCCTCAATAGCATTAAGTACATTTTCTATTGTTTCTTCAATCTGACAGCCCTCTTCACTGATTGTCACATCTGCATACTTCTCAAAAAGGACTTTTCGCTCGTCATACAGGTCTTTTAATGTCTGACCGTCCTTCAAAACAACTCCTCTTTTTTGAGGATTCCTGATTCTCCTCTTTATTGTCTGATAAGAAGCGTGAAGATATACAACAATTCCGATTTCTTTAAAATGTTTCATTGCTTCTTCGCAATAGACAACACTTCCGCCCGGAGAAATAACCGCATTTTCTGCTTTTATATCACGATTTACCTGATTTTCGATTTTTAAAAAACCATCATCACCAACTTCTGCTATAATTTCACGCAGAAGCTTTCCTTCTTGTTCCTGAATCAGAAGATCTGAATCTATGAAACCTTTTCCAAGTCTTTTTGCTACTACAATACCAACTGTACTTTTTCCGACAGCCGGCATACCGATAAATATAAGATTACTTTTCATCTGTATCTGTTCCCTTCTTCTGAATCCGTTTCTTTCGTTGTAATCTGAATGATTATATCACAGATTTTCCTGGCAATGAACAATAACTGTAAATTTTTTGTTTCCTTTTTCTTTGTTCTCCCCTGCGTCTGTAGATTTCCTGATACAACAGGACTTCTGCCAGGTCTCTTAACATCTGCTCTTCCCCGGCAAACATTTTCTCCTGTTTTTTTACATTTTCGCAAATTCTACTGCACATGATACGCAACTGCAATTTATCCGGATAAACATCAAACATTACACTCCCCGTATATTCCATCCGGTCACACTCTTCTTCGACATAAGGCAGTATTCTCTTTGGAAGATCCGGATATAGGCTTTTCATATACTCCAGGTCTGTCCTTTCCGCTCTCTCATCATATTCTGTCTGTATCGGATAGGCCATATAATAAGGCAATTTCTGGTACATGCTGCTCACTCCCGCTGACAATAAGTTGTGCCGCCCCTGCTGTCTGCATTCCTGTTGATCGCAGTTTATAAATCCGGCGGCTATACAACTACTATATGATGTTCCTTACTTAACTGTTACTTTCACACAGCTTCTACATTTTACGCTCTGAAAGAAAAAGAAGTCCTGGCTTTTCTGCCGGACTTCCTTGCCTGTAATTTCATTATTCACTTTCTCTTAAGATTCTGAGAATCTCCAGTCTGGTCTCCCCAACGCCGATCACATCTTCTCTCTGAATCTCTGTCGGACGATCTACTATGATTCCGTTCAGGTATGTTCCATTCTTGGAACCATCATCCATCAGATACAAGCAGTCGCCTCTCTGTATGATCACACAGTGCTGCTTGGATACTCTTCCATCCTCATGCAGTGGCAGATACTTCTCATAATTATCATTTCTCTTTGCTCTTCCGATTCCAACTTCATCATAGAATATAAAGCTATATTTCTGCCATGTATCCAGATCTTCCAAGATAATCTTCCACTGTCTTCTCTTTTTAGAAGAACGCTTCGCTGAATCCACAGAACTGTTCTGCCCTGAACTGCGTCTCTTCTTTCCCTGCGGCTGATCCTCTTCCTCTTCTGGATCATATCCCTGATCTGCCTTGTAACGTTTTCCTTTCTTGGACTGCTTTCTCCGCTCTGCGTCCTGTGCCTTATTCTTTTTTACACTTATAAATGTACTGCAAAGAAGTGCGATACTTCCTAAAATCAGCAGTACCATAATCGCCCAATACCACATATGCATTATCACTCCTATCTGAATCTTAATCGTACTATATTTTTACGTTCTCGGCAAGCATAACATGTATCTTTTTGTCGAATTATGTGATAAAATAAGTAGAAACAGTGAAAATAAGTGATTTTTAGAAGAGGTAATATCATGGAAAGAAATGAATTGTGCTGGTGCGGCAGCGGCAAAAAATATAAAAAGTGCCATATGCCGATCGAAGAAAAGATAATGATGCATGCTGAACGTGGTGAGATTGTTCCGACACGTAAGATTTTAAAGACTCCATTCCAGATTGAAAAGATCAGAAAAAGTGCTGAGCTTAATACAGCGATCCTGGATGAAGTTGCAAGACAGATCCACATTGGAATGAGCACACAGGAGATCGATGACATCGTATATCGTTTCACAAAAGAGCACGGTGGTATCCCGGCTCCGCTCAATTATCAGGGATTCCCTAAGAGCGTGTGTACTTCTATTAACAACGAGATCTGCCATGGTATCCCGGATGAGAATATCATTCTGGAAGAAGGCGATATTATCAATGTTGACGTATCCACTATTCTTGACGGATATTTTTCTGATGCATCCCGTATGTTCAAGATGGGAAAAGTATCGGAACGTGCAGAGCGCATCGTCCGCGTTACAGAAGAATGTGTAAAACTCGGACTTGAGGCAGCGAAGCCTTGGGGACATTTAGGTGATATCGCAGATGCGATCAATACACATGCCCGTGCAAACGGATACTCTGTTGTAGAGGATATCGGCGGACACGGTGTCGGTCTGGAATTCCATGAGGATCCTTTTGTCAGCTATGTCACACCAAAGGGAAGTGAGATGCTTCTCGTTCCAGGTATGATGTTCACGATCGAACCAATGATCAACGAAGGCAGTCCTGACTTCTTCGTAGATGAGGACAATGACTGGACTGTTTATACAATGGATGACGGTCTTTCTGCTCAGATTGAGTACATGGTACTCATCACAGAGAATGGAGCAGAGGTTCTGACAAAATAATAATACCAGGACCCCAATATCAAAACAAATACGGGATGAACAGATATTAAAACTGCTCACCCCGTATTTTTATTATTCTCGCATAATGCTTTTTCTTTATCTGCAAGATACCGTTTCATTTCTTACGGCATCAGTCTCAGCGCTTCCACCGGTTTCAGCACGATCGCAGAATGAGATCCCATATTCAGGACAATCTCTCCATCTTGTACGATATACTCGTCATATTCTGTCGTATAACCGTTTTCATAAGAGTAGATCAGTCGTTTCATCCGTCCTTCCATCTCTACACCCGCATACCATACCGGTACGGTCACTGTACGAAGTTCGTCACTGTTATTCACAACGACTACAACCTGTTCATCCGCCTCAAATCTTCCATAGGCCAGCAGATTTTCATCAGACGTCAGCAGCTTGATAGAACCCTTTTTCAACGGCTTCTCTTCCTTGTGGATACGGATGACTTCTTTGTGGAATGCCTGAAGTTCCTTGTCTTCGTTTCCCCATGGGAAAGTTCTCCGGTTATCCGGGTCGGTGAATCCACAAAGTCCTGCCTCATCACCATAATAAATCGTCGGCGCACCGATCCAGGTCATCTGCATAATAACCGCTTCTCGTAAGATTGCCTTATTCACATCCTTTTCAGCTGCTTCTGTTCCAAGCTGTGCCACACGTCCTGCCTTGTGGTTTGTACGTGTCAGGAAACGAGAATGATCATGGTTTGAAAGTTCATTCATTGCCACCTGAAGAGATGGTGTCAGCATACTTGCCATAAAATGGCGCATTGCTCCGACAAAGTTATCCGCATTTCCACACAGATCCGGACGGTATTCATCACTATGCTTCTCCATACCTGTCAAAAACCAGGTCAGCGGTTCCATAAATGCGTCATAATTCATAACGCTGTCCCACTCATCTCCCTGAAGCCAATCCTGCGGATCTCCATAATGTTCTGCCAATATAATTGCATCCGGATTCGCATCTTTGACTTCCTTTCGGAATCTCTTCCAGAAGATATGGTTGTATTCATTACTGAATCCAAGGTCCGCTGCAACATCAAGACGCCATCCATCTACGTTATACGGCGGTGATACCCATTTTCTTCCGATATCCATAATGTACTGCTCAAGCTGTGGAGAATCCTCATAATCGAGCTTTGGCAGTGTATCATGTCCCCACCAGCCATCATATGTTCCGTTATAAGGCCAGAGTTCATTTCTCGCATCATGGAACAGGAAAAAGCTGTTATATGGACTTTCTTTACTCACATACGCTCCCTTCGGATAATCCGGCTGCGGCTCATAGATACGTTCTCTATCCATCCATTTGTTAAAAGAGCCACAATGATTGAATACACCATCCAGAATCACACGCATTCCACGCTTATGCATCTCTTCTACCAGTTTGATAAACAACTGATTACTTGCCTCAAGATTGCGGATATCTCCTGTGCGCTGCTGATACTTTGTCGCATGGATATTATCCTTTGCACCTGCCGGAAGTACTTCTCCGTCATCCACAACAATCTTTCCGTAATGCGGATCTATGTAATCATAATCCTGAATATCATACTTATGATTCGATGGAGAAACGAACAATGGATTGAAATAAATAACTTCAACCCCAAGATCCTGCAGATAATCCAGCTTATCTAAAACACCCTGTAAATCTCCGCCGTAAAAATTACGGATATCCATTGCTTCCGGTGCCTGATTCCAGTCCTTTACCTTGCGGCTTGGTGCCCCAATATAAATATATTCGTTATCCTCCACATCATTTGTCGGATCTCCATTATAAAAACGATCAACGAAGATCTGGTACATCACAGCGCCTTTCGCCCACTCGGGTGTCTTAAATCCCGGCGAAATAATAAAGTCATAATAGTTTTCTTTCCGCTCAGTTATACCATACCTACTATAAAAACAGATCTCCGCTCCCTGCTTGATCTCGAAACAATATCTTAAGATATCCTCGCCAAGCTGATACTCGATCTCGTAGAAGTCAAATTCACCATTCGTACATGTCTTCCACATAGGATACTCCTGTTCTCCGATGTGAAGTTTCACTTCATCAACATCATTGTGTGCCGTACGAAATCGCAACACTACTTTTTCATTTATCTCAGGCTCTGCCGGACAGACATAATCACCTGTACCGTCACAAAACAGTGCTTCTCTATTCACCTGTTTAGCCTCCTTTAACTCAATTCTTAAAACTATTCTAAAATAGAACCAAAATACCCCCGGCCAACACGGGATTGCCCGCCGGCAGAGGGTATCTTATCCTAAATACATATAATCAATATACTGACTATTATCCTTCAACCTCACTGTCTGCAAACAGTGCTTCGAATTCATTTCTTGTTATCTTTTCCTTCTCAAGGAGCAGTTGTGCACACTTCTCGAGTACCGGATGATACTCCTGAATAAGTGCACGTGCTTTCAGATAACACTCATCAATAATACGTTTCACTTCTTCATCGATCGTTCCGGCCACTTTTTCGCCATACCCTCTCGATGTATGACCGAAATCACGTCCAATGAATACTTCATCGCTGTCGTTATCATAATTGATCAGCCCCAGTCTTTCAGACATACCGAACTTCGTGATCATTGATTTGGCAATCGCTGTTGCCTGCTTGATATCCTGGGAAGCTCCTGTTGTGATATCATCAAAAATCTCTTCCTCAGCAACACGTCCTCCGAGAGAAACTGTGATTTCCTGAAGCATATGTCCCTTTGTATTGAACATATCATCCTTCTCCGGAAGCGGCATCGTATATCCGCCGGCTCCACCCGTCGGAATGATGGATACGCTGTAAACCGGTCCCACATCCGGAAGTAGATGGAACAAGATCGCGTGTCCGGCTTCATGATAAGCTGTGATCCTGCGTTCCTTCTCAGAAACGATACGGCTCTTCTTCTCCGGACCGATTCCGACCTTCACAAATGCGTGACGGATATCAGACTGCTGAATGTACACCCGGTTCTCCTTCGCTGCCAGAATTGCAGCCTCATTGAGAAGATTCTCAAGATCTGCTCCTGAAAATCCTGCCGTTGTCTGGGCAATCTGCTTCAGATCCACATCATCTCCAAGCGGCTTATTTCTCGCATGAACTTTCAGGATCTCTTCTCTTCCGCCTACATCCGGACGTCCGACAATAACATCACGGTCAAATCTTCCCGGTCTTAAAATTGCAGGATCCAGAATATCCTTACGGTTTGTCGCTGCCATTACGATAATGCCTTCATTTACGCCAAACCCATCCATCTCCACAAGGAGCTGGTTCAGGGTCTGCTCACGCTCATCATGACCACCGCCAAGACCGCTTCCACGGCGTCTTGCGACTGCATCGATCTCATCAATAAATATGATACATGGTGCGTTCTTCTTCGCATCCTGGAACAGATCACGGACCCGGGAAGCTCCCACACCGACAAACATCTCAACAAAATCTGAACCTGAAATGCTGAAAAACGGTACTCCTGCCTCACCGGCTACAGCCTTTGCAAGAAGTGTCTTACCGGTTCCCGGAGGTCCTTCTAAAAGAACACCTTTCGGGATACGTGCTCCAACCTGGATGTATTTCTTCGGTGTTTTCAGAAAATCTACGATTTCTTCCAGTTCTTCCTTCTCTTCCCTCAATCCTGCAACATCCTGAAATGTAACCTTGATCTCATTCTTCGTGCTCATCTTTGCGCGGCTCTTTCCAAAGTTCATCGCCTTAGAATTCCCCCCGCCATTCTGACGGCTCATCAGAAAGAAGATCAGGAATACGCCGCCAAGTGTGATCAGCATCGGAACTACAACTGTTGTCAACATGGAATCCTTCGGTACATCCGAAAGTCTGTACTCCACCTGATTCTCTGTCAGAAGCTTCTCTACCTGCTCAACATCTGACACATTCACTTTCCTTGTATTGCCATCATCTTTCAATGTAACAGAAACGGTTCCTGTCGGAACTGCACTGTTCTGATTAATGTAAACATCAGAAACATTTTTTTCCTGTACTGCAGAGACAAAGGAGGTATATGTCATCTCCTGCTGATGCATCTGAAGCTGGTTCGCCATCCACAGAACCACAACAAGGATCACAACAAAACTGATGATCGTTGCCCCACTCAGACCTCTGCTTTTTCTGTCATTATTCAATTTATTATTGCTTCCTTTCTATTCTGTGACTTCTACTACTCCGATGTATGGAAGATTTCTATACTTCTGTGCATAATCCAGTCCGTATCCAACTACGAACTCGTCCGGAATCTCAAATCCTGTCCAGTCTACATGCACATCTTTCACGCGGCGATCTGGTTTATCAAGCAGTGTGCACAGACGGAGACTTGCCGGCTTTCTCTGACGAAGTACGTCCATCAGATAATACAGTGTATTACCGGAGTCAATGATATCCTCCACGATCAATACTTCTTTATTCTCAATAGACTCATCCAGATCCTTCGCAAGTCTTACAACACCACTGGACTTTGTTCCGTCTCCATAGCTTCCAACACACATAAAGTCCATAGATACCGGAACTGTGATTCTCTTTGCAAGTTCGCACATAAAGAATACTCCACCTTTCAGAACACAGATCAGATGGATCTGCTTTCCTTCATACTCTTTACTGATCTTTTCTCCGAGTTCACGGATTCTTGCATCTACTTCTTCCTCTGAAATTAACACTTTAATCTTCTCAGCCATTGTTCTATTCCTCCATAATCTTTATCTTAAGAATCTTTTTCGTCTGGTCTCCCACCTGGTAGTACGAACTCATCCTTCTGCCTGGAATCCATACGATGTGGCTTTCCTCTGCGATCAGAAGCTGTCTGTCCCGTTCTTCTTGCGGAATCTTCTCATCAATAAAGTAACTTTTCAGCTTCTTTTTCTTTCCTTCCCCGTCAATTGTAAAATAATCTCCGGGTTGTCTGTATCTCACACAGAGACTGCTTTTTATTATATCATAATCAAAGCATTTCGTGTAGCTTTTTTGTGGTATCTCTTTTGCTGAATTCTTCTCATTTTCATCGCTGATCGTACAGCAGATTTTCAAATTTGTTCCCGGAATCTGTGTTTCTCCCGGAATCTGAAGCCACAGAACAGAATCCCTCTCTTCTTTTCTTTTTTCTTTCTGATGTACAGATGTGACTTTCTTATCATCCTTTGTAAGCAGAACTCCCTCATACATTCTTTTGGCTGTAATACTATATGGAAGATCGATCTGTCGTCCAGTCTGCCGTTCAAACAGTTGCAGTACCGCCAGGATATGCCTGCTTTCAATATCTTTCTGTGCCCCTGCCACTTCACTTACTGATCTTTGGATCAGGAATTTCTTTATCACAGGGTCAAGGTATTTCATTTCTTCTGCCTTGAGAAATATTTCTTTCCCGCTTTGAAGTCCGTCTGTCTGTTCTGCACAGATATTCCATGCCTGATCTGTCTGTTTTTCCAGATATTCATAGATTTCTTCTGCCTGTTCACTGAGCTTCACAAAATGTTCTACCGCCCTTGTATTAACCTGTTCTTCTAACACCGGAATGATATGATGGCGGATCCGGTTCCTTGTGTATTCATCTTCCTGATTCGTTTCGTCAACGCAATATCTGATTCCACAATCTTTCAACCACTGTTCAATCTCTTCTCTGGACAATTCCAAAAGTGGGCGAATCCATTTTCCATACACAGGTCTTATTCCACATAATCCACGAAGCCCGGTTCCTCTTGCCATATTAAGAAGCATTGTTTCTGCATTGTCATTACTATGATGCGCTGTTGCAATCTTTGTGCCTCCCTGCTCTTTGCAGAGTTGTTCAAATGCCTGTCTTCGCACATATCTGCCTGCTTCCTCCAATGATTCTTTCCGCTTTTTTGCAATTAATTCCACATTTTCATGAAATGCAAAAAAAGGAACCTGCATTTTATGACAAAGCATTTCCACATATGCCTCATCCTGTGCAGCCTCCTCCCCGCGCAGTTCATGATTCACATGGCAGACAAGCACCTGGAATCCCAGCTTTTCCTGCAATGAACAAAGTGCCATCAGCAGGCACACAGAGTCTGCGCCACCCGATACACCTATGACAATCCTGTCTCCTTTTTCTATCATATGATATTGTCTGATATAGTTTTCAATCTTTTCTAATCTTTTATCCATCATATCTCAACTATACGTTAACGGTTACTTCTATGTCAATGACTACTTTCTGCATTTCCACAAAGCTGCAACCAAAACTGACATATCATCCTCCGGTTCTTTTCCTGTCCAGTTAAGTACCTGCTGTAAAATATGTCTGGCCAGTTCCTTTGGGTTTCGTATTTCCGTCCCTTTTATGATTGTTTCAAGAAGGAAGTCCTGTTCTCCCACCGGAAGTGCATCCAGCACTCCATCTGTCAACATGATCACATACGTCCCATCCGTTAACTGCCGTTTCACTGAATCTATTTCAAGTGAATTCATCACCCCGATTGGTAGACTTGTCGACGTCAGATGCTCAATCTGATCCTTTCTTCGAATGAAAGTTGAGGATGCGCCTGCCTTGATCAATTCGCATTCCCCTGTATACAGATCAAACACTGTAAGGTCGATCGTAGAGTAATGGATTTCTTCTCTTCCGCAGACCAGTGTTGTATTGATCATCTGGATCGCAGTCTTTTCCGGGAAACCTGCTTCCAGAAGTTCTTCAAGAAGTTCTATCACAAGTGTGCTTTCCCGGCAGGCAGCCTGCCCACATCCCATACCATCTGACAACGCAACTCCCCTTTTACCACCCGGAAGATCCATCATCGTGAAACTGTCCCCTGAAATATCACTGCAGCCTTTCCCGATCCTTGCTATTCCGGACATTGTGTAATAGGATGGTCCTTCTCGGAAGACCACTGTTGTATAATCCGCTCCGATCAGCTGCGTCCCTTCTTTTCCCGGAATCAATCTTCTTCCTGTCAGATTACTCAGAGTCCCTGCCAGACTTTTTACCGGAATCTTTTCCGCTTTCCAGGTACGCATCGTCAGATGCAATTCATATTTTCCTTCTCCATTCACCAGAAAATGCATGGAAAGTACACGTATTCCTTTCCTTTTTAATTGAGACAGGATCCGTTTCCCCAGTCTTTCATCTGTAAATATGCTGTCTTCCAGATTTTTCGCCACATTTTGCAGCATATCTGCAAATAGATCAAGCTGGGCTGCACACCCTTCCCGGCTGCGTGCGATACGATTGATCCAGATCATATTTTGTCTTGCTTCGTGAAAACTGTCAAGCATCCCCCGATAAAACCTCGGAGCCATAATGCAGCGCTGCATCAGTTTTCTTTTTGTCTCTGCATCCAGTTCATTTCCATACTGATCTACTGCTGCAAGAATCTCGTATCCCATCTGATACATCTGAATATAATTTTCGCCCCAGCACCAACTGTTTTTCTCACATTTTTCACACACTTCTTCTCTTACGCAGGCAAACATTTCATCAATCTCTTCTTCTGAAAACGTCTGCTTTTTTTCTTCTAATTTCAAAAATGTTTTCGCTAACTGTTTTAATGAAACTGCAAACTTATCAATCTGTTCCACATATGGACTACTATGTAATACCTGTCCATTTTCCATTTCCATCCCCCCTCGTTACTCAACTGTGAGAAACACACTCCGCGAGTTTCTCAAGTTATCGCGACAGTCGCCAAGGTCTCGTGCAAGCACGGACTTTGGCTCGTTGTTCGCGTAAAAGAAAAACTCCAGGAGAACTTTCTCTCCCGGAGTTATCTTTCGTAAAATTCTGTATCCGTCTCTCACTGACTTTGCAGGTTCGGTTACTATTCACTTGATTGGTTTAAATACGATTTCATTCGGATCAACAAGATTCAGCTTATCTTCTGCAATCTCTTTCATGTAATCATCTGTCTGTACATACTGCTCGTATTCTTTGATCTCTTCTGCTCTTGCCTGCTCACTTTTAATCTGTGTCTTCAGTTCTGCTTCCTGCTGTTTATACGCTGTATTCTTTGCATGAAGCTTTACTGCATTCACTCCCAGCACACCGGAAAGAAGACACAATACTGACAAAATCATAAGAACGCTTCTTTTGTACGGACTCGGACGTCTCTGCTTTGTATGGCTGTGCCGTCCAGTCACTCTTTTTTTCTTTGCCATCTAAAATTCACCCTAAAATAATACACTCTTAACGTTACCGGGAAATCAATCCTGCCTTCACTGACAGAGTCCCCCTATAAACTTCCCAATTATCAATATTCTATCTGTTTTTTCTAATATTTTCAAGGTTTTTCCTTGTTTTTTTGTGTATTTTTTCTCCAGATGAAATCAGCCTCTGAATAACGGCAACGCCAAACACAAGACCTAGTAGAAAATACCATCTGATACTACCATACGTAGTTGCATATATCTGTGAGAAAATATATGCGCTCATGAATATCCAGTAGAACAGATCCTCAATTCCTTTCACCAGATTATTATGTATTATCATTTTCCTTAAAAAAATCAGGATCTCGTACCCTGCCCGGACATTCACACCCGTAAGACAGGCACAGAAGAAAACAAGCAGTTCATTTTTTATGTTTAACATCTTCTTTCTGCCTCACTTGAACATCTTTGTCCAAAAGCTTTCTTCCTGTTTCTTTGCCTGTGAAATATTAGAATATGAAACACTGTCTATTGTTCCCGACAAATCTACTTCTCCCTTTTCCACACTGAGGCGGTTCACATGCAAGTCTGTTCCTTTTACTAACAACATTCCCTGCTCTGTTTCCAGAAGAATCTCATTCAAATCAAAAGACAGCACATCCAGAACACCTGTCACCATACTTGTCTTCCGATTATTAACCACCAGCTTATGAGCCTTTACAGGCTTTTGCTGTTCCTCCATCCGCTGCACCTCCCACTTCTCTGGCATACCCCGCAGTATATTACCGGAACCAGATAACGCTTCCCTGTACTTTTCTATATATATGTCAGAGCTTTTCTACTTATTCCTGACAGATAAGGGTTTTGTATGTGTGCGTTTAAAAATGCTCTATTATCTTATCGTGTAACACACAGAAAGGCAGGGAATATCTCACTTTGTAAAATATTCCCTGCCTTTCTAAGATTACTGAAAACAATAATCATTGATCGACTTATACATTCCTGTTGTCTGACAGACTTTACAGGTATTTGAACAAGTCCTTTGCTTCTTCTTTTTTTGTTGTCTCCTGCAGTTCAAGAACCTCAACCTTAACGGTTCTCGTTCCAAACTGAATCTCGATCACATCTCCCGGCTTTACCTTCACAGATGCTTTCGCCGTCTTTCCATTCACCAGCACACGTCCTGCATCACAGGCTTCGTTTGCAACAGTTCTTCGCTTGATCAGACGGGAGACTTTTAAAAACTTATCCAGTCTCATATATTCTTCTACAAAATCCCCTGAACTAGTTGATTGCGTCCTTTAATGCTTTTCCAGCTTTGAATTTAGGAGCCTTGCAAGCTGCAATTGTCATAGTTTTTCCTGTCTGTGGGTTTCTTCCTTCTCTTGCTGCTCTCTCGCTCACTTCAAATGTACCAAATCCAACAAGCTGTACTTTATCTCCGGCTTTCAGCTGCTCTGTTACAACGTCAACAAATGCCTTTAATGCTTTCTCGGAATCTTTCTTGGAAATCTCTGCCTTTTCAGCTACTGCTGCAATAAATTCTGTTTTGTTCATGGATTATGTCCTCCTTTATTGTACTCAAATACAATTCTATTCCTAGTTTTATTTATTCAGGTCGCAAGTCTGCACGATAACTTGGCTCAAACCCTTATGTACTGTTATAACGGTTTCCCTGTTGTTTGTCAAGACAAATCCACATTTTCCGCGGTTTGTGGACCTTTTTTATCCGAAAATCTCTCTCAAAAATACTTCTTTCTCCTTCGTCTGTTCTACTGCTGTCTGCAGCTTCTCTACACTCTTTTCCGGGAGCCACGCTTTATTCGATCTGGAATAAGCACTTGCAGTCTTCCAGAACTTTTCCGGATAGGCCAGGCGAAGGCAGAGATATTCCCTTTCATCTGTATTTAATTGCCGTACACTTTCATATGCTTCCAATATATTTTGTCCTGTTTTTTGTTTCCAATGGTATTTTTCCATTACTTTTCTCAAAAAGTAATACAGATCATCTATTTGTATTCCGATTCGCATCCGTTCAAAGTTTGTTATCACCTCATTTTCCGGAAGAATCATGACATTATGATAATTATAATCTCCATGAAGCATTTTTCTTTCTCGTATACTTCTTTCATATAACTTCTGGCTGCCAGACTGCTCCATCTGCTCTGTCACCTTTTCTGCCTGCCCTGCAATTTCTTCATAATGCTTCAGGTAATAGGCTTCGAATTCATTTTTTGCAACCCGTTTTCTGATAAATGACCGCACTTTTTTCATTTCCCTGTTACGACGCTTCATTTCTTCCAGTGGATTTTTGCTTAACAATGGAGATAACTGTGTCCAGTCAATTTCCTTTTCTTCACGAACGGACTGCTCTATATTCTGCAAGATATTCTGTGGGATCTCCTGCACTTCTTCCCGCTGGAATTTCTGAAATATTTCTTTCTCCTGCAAGTCCGGCTCATACCACTGAAATCCCAGATGCAGTTCTCCCAGTTTTCTCGCTGCCCGGAAAATATCTTCCTCTCTCTTCAGATTGCACTCTTCCCCCGGATACCATTTTTTCATCAAATATCTTGTTCCATCTCTGGAATTCTGCACCAGATTCCCTTCTTTACTGAACACAGGTGTATCCACCAGATATCCCTGCTTTTCTAATCGGTTTAAAATAAGATACAATAAAGGGACGCGCCTCTCTGAGATCTTTGTCTCTTTCAGAAGCATCGTCCCTTCTTTTGTATCGCAATAAAACGCACCTCTGATCCGCCGGGTGCTATTCACTTCAAGTTCGTACTTTTCCAGTACTTCCATCTCATATTCTCTCATGGCTGCCCCCTGTCCCATTGACCTGGATTGTTACGATTTCTTTCTAATGTATGAAAGGGACAACCTGAGTATTCTCTTTTTCTTCCGGTATTTTCTACTTTTCTTTTTCGATTTTTTCTCTCACATACTTACAGAGATTCTCTTTCGTATTCCGTTCCGGATCATCCAGCACATATTCCAGCAGTTCACTGAGCATTGCACCGAGTTCGCGTCCCGGCTTCATCCCCAGTTCCATCAGTTCTCTTCCGCTCACTGCAAGCTGTCGAAGAGTCACGCACTGATTCTCCATCAGGATCTGTTTGTAAAGATTTCTTATCTCTACGATATTTTCAATCTTTTCCCTTCTCATGTAAGTGCTCTGTGATTTTGCATCTGCAAGACGCACTGCGAGATAATATGGAAATAATTCAACACCGATCCTGTTCATTGCACGACGCACATTCGCCGGTGTTGCTTCCATCCGGTAATCATGATAGCAGACCAGCTTCGTTACAATGCGGATCGTCTCATTGTCAAATTTCAACCGTTTCAAAACTGTACGGGCAATTTTCTCACTTTCCAGTGCATGTCCCTTGAAATGATCGTTTCCTTTCTCATCTGTTGTCTTCATTGCCGGTTTTCCCATATCATGGAACAACATTGTAAGACGAAGGTATTTATCTCTCTTCACATGCTTCAAGGTATGAAGTGTATGCTCTGCCACATCGTACTTATGATGTATTGTATTCTGTTTTACTCCTACCATGGCATCCCATTCCGGGAGAACCACCTTTGTAATTCCAAGTTCACAGGCGTCCTGAATGCGCTCCGGATGTGGAGAGGTCAGAAGTTTCACAAGCTCTGTCTGAATACGTTCTGCACTGATATTTTTAAGGTTTGGTGCAAGCTCCTTCACTGCTTTGGCAGTATCAGGTTCAATCGGGAAATCCAGCTGTGCTGAGAAGCGTACCGCACGAAGGATACGAAGTGCATCTTCTGAAAATCTTTCCCGCGGATCCCCCACGCAGCGGATCAGATGGTGATTCAGATCCTGCATTCCACCAAACACATCTACCAACCGGACATCATCATTATATGCCATCGCATTGATCGTAAAATCTCTTCTGCGAAGATCTTCTTCCAGACAATTTGTAAAACGGACTTCCTTCGGATGACGGCTATCCTCATATGCACCGTCAATTCTGTAAGTCGTCACCTCATAGCTGTCTTTGCCAATCATTACTGTAACTGTTCCGTGTTCTATTCCTGTATCGACCGTCCGACGAAATATTTCCTTGATTGCTTCTGGTTTTGCCGACGTTGTGATATCCCAGTCCTGCGGTTTTCTCGCCAAAATAGAATCTCTTACGCAGCCACCTACTGCAAATGCATCATATCCTGCAAGTTGCAGATTATTAATGATAAATAATACCTTCTTTGGCAATTCTATCTTCATTTAGTACTTCCTTCCTGTATTACTAAAAGTTCTTTTTCTCTTTGTTGACAGATTAATATTATAACTGTTCTTTCTTGTTGTCTCAACTATTTTAGCACAGTTTTTCTTCTTTTATCAGCATAAAATCAAAAGGAATTCCGTGAACAGGCATCAACTCTTATTTAATAAAGAAAACAGGCAAACTCTCTTCTATTGAAAGTTTGCCTGTTCATAATAAAATTCTCTACTCTATCTCTCTTAAAAATGTGCTGAATCTCACTCCGTCTTCTGCCGCATCTGCCAGATTTACACAGCTGTTTCCGATTCTTTCCACATTATGCAGGATCTCATTGAATGCAGCTGTAAGTCCTGCCTTACATTTTCCTTTGTGTACACGTTTGATATGTCCTTTTCGAATATCGCCATCCATCTTACGGATCTTTTCTTTCATCTTCACAAGATTTTCGGCCTCATTTTCTTCCTCATTATTAACCATTTTCATGACCATATTGTACATTTCACTGACAAGCTCCATGCTCTTCTGTATATCCTTTGATGCTTCTTGTGAGAACTGTACTCTTTCTTCTTTTGCACTCTTCTTGTCCTTTTTCACAAGCTTTTCTGTCTGCATGGAAACAGTAACATTTTTCGCAAGTTCACTGATTCTGTCAATATCGATCAATACATACTGAAGCTCTGCGGCTCTTGCTGCCTGCTGCTCTGTCATAACTCCGGCGGCTGCCATCTCTGCAAGATAATCTGTGATTTTTCCTGTTAGCTCCGCTATTGTCTCTCGAGCCTTTTCCATTTCCTTAATAGAAATCTTATCATCACCGTCAATCTTTTCGGCTGCATTTTTCAACATCGAGCCAACCTGTTCTCCACAATTCATTACCTCTCTTACCGCCATCTGTAATGCCACTGTCGGCTGACTGATCAGTTTGTTATCAAGAAATTTTGGCTGCACTGCATTGACTTCTTTTACTTCTCCGTCCGGAATCAGACACATCACAATCTTCACCATCAATCCAACAAGCGGTACCCAGATCAGTGTCATCACAAGGTTAAAGAATGTATGTGTATTCGCAATCTGTCTTGAGATCACTTCAACCTCCGGCCCCTTAGGAGAAATATACTGGATAAATGCTGCCAGTGGTTTTACGAACCAGATAAACAGGAAACATCCTGAAATATTAAAAATACAGTGTGCAAGTGCTGTTCTCTTCGCATCCTTCGGCTGACCGATACTTGCCAGAAGTGCTGTGATCGTTGTTCCGATATTATCACCGAAAAGAATCGGAATCGCACCTGCCAGACCGATGATACTTGTCACCCCATCAGCTCCCGGCTGAGCCGCAAAATTCTGGAGCACTGCGATTGTAGCACTGGAACTCTGTACTACAAGAGTCATTAATGCACCAACAGCAACTCCAAGGATCGGAACATCTGCCACTTTGCCGATCAACTCTGTGAAAACAGGGCTGGAAGCTAATGGTTTCATAACCGTTCCCATTGTCTCAATTCCAAGGAATAATAAACCAAATGCGAAAATAGTCATACCGATATTTTTCACACGTTCTGATTTTGAAACAAAATATATGATAAATCCAATAAAAATGATTGCATAAATGTAGTCACTTAACTTAAATGCAATCAACTGTGCTGTCATTGTTGTACCGATATTGGCACCAAAAATAATAGAAATTGCCTGTGGCAGTGTCATTAGTCCGGCACTTACAAAACCAATCGCCATAACCGTTGTTGCACTTGAACTTTGCAGTACGGCTGTAACAAGCATTCCCGCAAGTGCTCCCATTACAGGATTTCTTGTCAGAAGTGACAGGATTTTCTTCATCTTTTCTCCTGCCGCTTTCTGAAGACATTCACTCATCATATTCATTCCATAGATAAAAACCGCCAGGCCACCAAGCAGCCCGAAAACAATCTGTATGTTTTCCTTCATTTTCTTCCTCCAGATCCTCTCTCATGTCTGTTTTCAATTACAAATCACTGTCTTCTGTGATTTACAAATGTCTTGCATCTGTTTTTTCAGACGCAGTGCTTTTTTCTTCTTTACATATCCGAGATTATCATGGCTTTATAAAAAACTCTGTGAAGTTATGTTAAATCTATGTTAAATAGCGAAAATTTTATTAAAATCCCTTTTAAATAATGTTAAAACCAGGTTAGTTATCTATAACCTTCTTATTCTTTGCAGTCTTTCACTTCAAACGATAAACTGGACTGGTTTTCCACATTCGATATAGAAAAAAAGAGTGTTATTCACACTTTACTGTTCATGTGTGAATAACACTCTAAAACTTCTTTACATTATTACAGCTCGCAGTTGTTTACTGTTCTTGGGAACGGAATGACGTCACGGATATTGGACATTCCTGTCAGATACATTACGCATCTCTCGAATCCAAGTCCGAATCCTGCATGTCTTGTAGAACCATATTTTCTCAAATCAAGGTAGAATCCATAATCTTCTTCCTTAAGTCCAAGTTCTTTCATTCTTCCAAGAAGTTTGTCGTAATCATCCTCTCTCTGGCTTCCTCCGATGATCTCTCCGATTCCCGGTACAAGACAGTCTACAGCTGCTACTGTCTTACCATCTTCGTTCATCTTCATATAGAAAGCTTTGATCTCCTTCGGATAATCTGTAACAAATACAGGACGTTTGTATACCTGCTCTGTCAGATAGCGCTCATGCTCTGTCTGAAGGTCGCATCCCCAGGATACTTTATAATCAAACTTATCATTGTTCTTCTCAAGGATCTCTACTGCCTCTGTGTATGTTACACGTGCAAAGTCAGAGTTCACTACATTATGAAGTCTGTCAAGAAGACCCTTGTCAACGAAAGAGTTGAAGAAGTTCATCTCTTCCGGTGCATTCTCAAGTACGTAGTTGATCACATACTTCAACATAGCCTCAGCCAGTTCCATATCATCTTCAAGATCTGCAAATGCAATCTCCGGCTCGATCATCCAGAACTCTGCCGCATGTCTTGTTGTGTTAGAGTTCTCTGCACGGAATGTCGGTCCAAATGTATAAATATTGCGGAATGCCTGTGCATAAGTCTCACCGTTAAGCTGGCCACTTACTGTAAGGCTTGTCTCTTTCCCAAAGAAATCCTGTGTATAATCTACAGTTCCATCCTCATTCTTCGGAACATTGTCCATATCCAGTGTTGTAACACGGAACATCTCTCCTGCACCCTCACAGTCACTTCCTGTAATCAGCGGAGTGTGTACATATACAAATCCTCTGTCCTGGAAGAACTGGTGAATCGCATATGCTGCCAAAGAACGAACTCTGAATACAGCCTGGAATGTGTTTGTTCTCGGACGAAGATGAGAAATTGTTCTAAGATACTCAAAGCTGTGACGCTTCTTCTGCAGTGGATAATCCGGCGCAGATGCTCCTTCGATCACAACCTCTTCTGCCTGGATCTCAAACGGCTGTTTAGCCTGCGGTGTTGCTACCAGTGTACCCTTAACAATGATTGCTGCTCCTACATTCAGCTTGGAAACCTCAGCGAAGTTCTCCATCTTATCATGATATACAATCTGTAATGTATCAAAATAAGATCCATCATTCAATACGATAAATCCGAATGTCTTAGAATCTCGAATGCTTCGAATCCAGCCCCCAACTGTTACCTCTTTGTCCAGATATGCCTCTCTGTTCTTAAATAACTCACGAATTGTTGTCAGTTCCATACCATTTACTCCTTCAAATAATTCTTCTATCTTTTTCTATTATCAGAATCTTCAAACAGATGCCTCCCGGCAGTCTTAACAGTCATTATAACACTCCAGGAGCGCAGAGTAAATAAGAAACAACTGATATCGCTTTGAAAAGTGAATTTATTTTATAGTCTGCCAATACTTCTCGCACCGCACCGTCACTCTGTTCTTTCCATCCAGCGTACAGGTGAACAAACTCAGCGCCCACTCTCCGCTTGTCATATCTTCCACACTTTGTGGAGTCAATGCTTCTACCACCGCCACTTTGTATTCGAACCGGTTTCCGGCTGCATCTGTGAAGATCACCTCGTCACCCATCTCCAGTTCTTTCAACTTCCCGAAATGTGTTCTGTAATTATGTGCCGCAATCACGAGATTATCCAGATAAGCACTGCCCGAATAGCGGCAAGGTACTTTCTTCAGAAGCGGGTAGCTCCATTCGCTCAATACCGGAAGCTTCAGATCAATCTCTGGTATCTCAAGCACTCCGATGCATGCCGCGCCGTCCAGATCTTCTAATGCAATCTCCGGCATCTCCATCTCCGGATTCAGCTGATAATCAGGTATCTGTCCGTCAGATTCTTCTGCCTGCTCTCCCTCATCAGAAATGTTCTGGTTTTTGTCTCTATATTCTTCCAACAGCTTCTCTCTGCTTTGCTCTGCTCGATAACCGTCCCAAAGATTGTATACAGAAAGAGCAAGGGCTGCCGCGAAAAGCAGCAACCCTGTGATTGTAAATATCTTTCCTATCTGATTCTTTTTCTTCTTGCTCATCGATTCTTCTCTTCTTTTCTATCCCGTAAAACTCTTCCCACCAGCAGACAGATCGCACCTGCAAATAAAAGCACAAGTACCGGCCACCAGAGCTGTCCTGTCTGTGGGAGCTTGTCTGATGTCTTGTCTATTATTTTATTTACTGTTTTATTTGTTGTTTTATCCGTTGGCTTCTTCGATGGTGGATTCACTTCTCCATCCGACTTTCCCGGTTTCTTTGCTGTATTTGTCAAGACAACTGTATTCCCTTCACGCGTGACAGCAACGGTATACCCCTTCGGCACCTCTGCCTCTGACACACTCCAGCGCATCAGTGTAGAAAGATTCTTCCATGTATAGGACCACTGGTTTTCTTTCGTAAGTGTCTGGCGGTCAGCGACTGTTGTATTCCCTTCCACATCTGTCTGCAGCAGCTCTACCACGATAGAATCCGGACGTTCTTTCTCCTGATCCTGCTTCCACACTTTCAATACATGAATCTTCGTCTCTTCTTCCTCTTCTGGTTCTTCCGGCTTCTCCGGTTTTTCCGGTTTTTCGTTCTTCACGAACTTCAGAACCGCTGTCACCTGGTACGGTTCCGTTTCCTCGGAAGTTCCCTGTGAATCCTCCGGCAATGAGATCAATGCTGTCTGAGGCTCATAGCTCTGTGTCTTACCATCTTCCTGCATCTCTGTTGTCTGTCCCAGCACAAGATAAAGTCCCCGGTTAAAATCTGTAAAACATACTTTCCTGTCCGAACCTGATACAAGCACTGCATCTGCTGTGATTCCGTCACGTCTGATATAGTCCGCCAGTGCATCCGCTGCACCCTGCCAGCCCTCCTGGCTCTTCCGCTCCAGTGAGACCGGATACTTCTGGAATCGTTCCGTCAATGTAAAACTGCCCGACTCCTCATACTCTGCCACACGGTACAGGGACAACTCCATCCCCTCAACCGGGCAGACAAGCGAGATGCTTCCCTTCTGTGCACTCTCTTCTTCTGCTGCCAAAACCGGACTGCCCTTTGAGATTCCGAGCATCCCGGTCAACGCAATGAGAAATGTCAGCACATATATCATATATTTCCTATCTCTGTGGCGGATTCTTTTCTTTGGACTTCGCATATTTTTCCTCCCACTGATCAATTTATCTGTTACTGTTCACACGATGTGCGACCAGCAACGCATCTCGCCATTTTAAATCGCCTTTGGCGATGGGGCGAGATGCATTCAAGTCAAAACACGCTTCCTCCGTGTCAATCAGCGGAGTGATTGACACGGGAGTGAACAGTAACATTTATCTTCCTCTACTTTTTCTGCTTCTTTCTTGAACGCCGGATTGATAGATCCACTACAAGAAAACTAATGATTAAAAGTGGAATCGCAACACATACCGCAACTGTCAAACTGCTTACCTCAGCCGCATCCGATGTCACTCTGGAGTCATCTCCCGAACGATTTTCAATCCGATGTCCGCGCACCAGCAGTCTCTGCGTATTGATTCCATATGGTGTACATGTAAGAAGCGTACACAGATCTTTCCCATCTTCAATCTCAAGCAGGCCATAATCTTCCGGCTCGACAATACTGATCTGGTCAATCTCATATGTCAATACCTTATCATAAATGTGCAGAAGAAAAATATCTCCCTTTTCCAATTTATCAAGGTCTGTGAACAGCTTCGCACTCGGCAGTCCTCTGTGTCCGGATAATACACAGTGTGTGCCCTTTCCTCCAACCGGAAGAGACGAACCTTCAATATGTCCGATACCAACCTGCAGAACAGAATCCTCTACACCGTGATAGATTGGAAGCTTACAACGAATCTCCGGAATCGTGATATATCCCATCATTCCGGTTCCATTTGCATCCAGAAGACTATCATATAAAGTATCTTCCTCTTCTGATGGTGTAAAGCGTCCGCCATTCGTAATCAACGTCTGGTTGTACTCCTCTGCCGCCGCCAGCGCCTGCTCCTTCTCCTGATCATCCATCTTCTCTATCTGCTTCGAATAATCCGCAACCGCCTGCGTCTGATGCTTCGAATTCCAGAAATTACTAATTGTCGGATACAGCAGTAAGGACAAGCCTGTAAGAAAGATGATTCCCGCAATTATTGTTGAAATATGCTTTCTCATGTTACAATCCTCTCCTTGCTGCTGTATGGGGAATGATAAAACACATTCCCCGTACAGCAAAATTACTTCATTCTTCTCTCACTTACATACCTATAATCGAACAACAATTATTTCATTCTCTTCTTTGTAATCAGTACAACTCCGGATCCAATTACAAGGATTGCACCGAAAATGTAGAACAGTGTTGTTCCCATTCCACCTGTGGATGGGAGGATGGAACCGGATTTGTTTTCGACTTTAACCAATGTTGCACTTGTTACGGTATTATAGCTAACCTCTCCAGTGCTACTAATTGTTATTTCCACAGGAGCAGACAATTTATTGTATCCCTTAGGAGCTTCTTTCTCTACCAACTCATATCTACCTGGAGCAAGTCCTTGGATTGTGAACTTACCAGTATTATTTGTTGTCACTTCAGTTGCTGCTGTTGCATCTTTATCAAATCCATAGTATGCACCTTCTTTTCCTGTTGGTGTTGTTATAGATTTAAGACCAATTTCTTTATTTGTATCTTTTTCTCTTAGTATAAATTTAGCACCTTCAAGTGGACTTTCAGCCTGTCCTCCTTTTGCTGATTTATCTGTATATTTGAACACTGGAATTTCATAAGTTTTTGTAGTTGTTTTACTATGAATTGTTTCAAGATCCTTATTTTCGCCGTACTTCAACCATGTCTCATTCTTATTTTCTTTTGTTGGTCCTACTTCTGCTTTTTCATTCAATGTTGCAGAATAAGTAACAATGATTGTTGTTGTAGCTGTAATTGATTCACAATAAGTAGGTGTAAAGGTAATATGAAATGTACAACCATCTCCAGTACTCTCAACAGCATAATCTGTAGTAGTCGAAAGTTCATTTTCTCCTACCTTCACACTCTCTATACCATTAAAAGTCAAACCTGCGTCCATTTTATCATGTAGCACATAGTTCTGTGCTCCTGGCTGTGCTGTGATTGTTGTCTGGAATTTTATTGTATCACCAATACTTGCTGTATTACTATCTTTTAAACCAGTATCTTCAACTATCTTTTTCACCGCGGATGGCGCACTGTTCTTTTCCCGAATAGTTATCTCTGTATCTGTAGTATCCAAAGAACAAAGTGCTCCAGCAGTGGAGTCAACAAGATAATACCCCAGTGAAAGGTCTGTAAATTCAACTTTACCTGTTGCATCTGGAGTCTTATTGTACGTTGTAAAAGAAGTTCTTGGATGATCTTTTACATATTGTAATGCCGATTTTGCTAAGTCGGCAAAATTCGACGACACTGATGATTTAATTGTCACATATCCATCTGTTCCTTTTTCTAGATAAGTTGAACCCTTGTATGCTGAATTAGTAAGAAACTCATCCCATCCTGTCGCCACCTTATAAGCATAATTTCCTGTATTTGGTTCTGTTGTTTTATCACTAAAACTTTCCAGTTCCAAAATCTGATAAATTGTATATGTCTGCCCCTGTATCGGATTCTCAATCGTTATCTTTCCTTTATCAGCTGACGTTCCACTTGTAGTTCCTGCCCCCTCAGCTCCTACCACACTACACATTCCCAATACCATCATAACCGAGAGCATTATGGCGGCAATTTTCTTGATTATTTTCATTTTCTTCCTCCTTGTTTTTGTTACTGCCCCCCCCCGGAATTTTCCGGGGGGTGCAGCACACTCTCTTTTGTTAGTTTCTTGTTTTTGTTTCTTTATATTTCATCAGCATAAGCACTCCTGCGAAGAGTATTAATATCGCCCCTGCCAATCTGTAAATAAGAACCCCACAACTGCCTGTAGAAGGCAGTTTATTCACACGGTTTTGATTTGTAACGGTTACCATGTCACCGTTGGTTGCACTGTTCGACTCTGTTGCGCCAGCCTTTGTTGTCGTATATGACGTAAAGTATTCCATTCCGTTCACAATAGCAACTGTAGAAGAATCTTTGATTGGACGTCCCTCATCATCAAGTTCAAAAACATAATAGGTTTTTCCCAACTCCAGATCTACAAATTTGTTTTTCTTTGTATCCGTTTCTCCGGCACTATACGTGATTTGTATTTTCTGAATCTGAGCGCCTGTTGCCTCTTGATTTTCATAAAGTCCAAACCTATAAGTTCCACTCACTGGATTCGAATCATGACCACCTGGATTCTTAAACTTCTTCTCTACAGTAATCTCACCTTTATGGTTTGTAACCGTCAAATTATAGATTGCATCATACAGTTTACGAATCCTTTTATCATTTATACATTCTTGCACATACGAAGAATATGCAGCTGGTGTTCCTTCTTTCCTTGGCACCATAATATAAATTGGTTCGCTGTTTACCACATATCCATCCGGAGCATCTGTCTCTGTCACTTTATAAATCGTATTAAAATCCATCAGCGGATCATTACTCGACTCATCTCTTCCAAAGGTGACCGTTCCGTCATCTCCTGTTGTACCAATCCCCACCTTACGTTTTCCGCTTCCATCCTCAACTTCTTTAATATCGCCGTTTCCATCTCTTACACAGTTAACCACCTGGAATGTTGCTCCTGGTAACAATACAGATGTATTATTCTGATCTACTTTGGAAATTATCAGCTTCATATTTGTTTCACCGCTTACTGTACCTCCGGCAGAATAGCTGTACTCACCTTCTTCTACCTTTGTCCCGTTCGATGGCGTATATCTTTCCCAATACACTACATTTGAGAAAGATACCTTCTTATCCGGCGGCGCATTTACTGTCGCAGTATAGGTAATTGTAACCGGTATATCACATGGGATTTCTATCTCCAATGTATTATCGTCTTTAAGTGATGCTTTAAACGTAACCACACTATTAGTGTTTGAATTAACAACCTGAATTGTTTTCGGATCCAATATCAAGGTATCACTCAGCTTATCGATCAGCTTCAATTTTGAACCACCTTCTACTGTTGGAAGTGTTTCACCCAGCTGATTCGCCTTAACTGTAAAGTTTATTTTTTGATTATTAGAAACGTATTTTTTCTCAAGTTTCTTTGGTGTTATTGTTGCTGGAGATGTTGCTACATCAATCGTCTTTCCTTCTGTAGTTTGAAGGTCAACACGATTAACAAATTCCTTCGCATCTCCTTTAAGCAGTACATCCGGATCTGTCACTCTACAGACAACCTGCACATCAACTGCATTCTGATCTCTCTGTTTTCCAGCCACAAAATCTCCAAGTTCAATTAACGCCTGATTTTCATTAACATAATAATATGTTGTTATCTGGTTTGAACTACTATCTGTAGCTGCTGTAACCGTTTTTTCTGTCCATCCATTCAAATTGGAAATCCGATTTGAGGTGATTGTTCCACTTGCTATCCATTTGATACGAATATAGGAAAGTTCCATTCCAGCTGGAATCGTCTCTAAAACGCGATACTTTCCTGACATTTCTCCTGCATAGTTTAGTTTAATTGCCCAAGAAGCATATTGTCCTGAACCTGTTGTTTGATCTAATTGATCCGTTATTATTTTGCTTGTATCCTTCTTATCTGTACCTTCCAAAGTTTGAGTTATTTTCTTTGTTATTTTATCATACGTGAACGTCTGACCAAGCTCTTTTAAGATATTTGGAGCCTTATACAACTCCTTTTCCGCTGAATCTTGCTCAACCAAAGCCTCACCCTTATCTTGTGTACTAACATGATTTTTATATTTATATGTATCTCGATCATTTATTGGTAGAGACTGCGGTTCTGTCCTCACGATAAAATAAAGTTTATTTCCTTCAAGCTGATGTGTCTCCTTTGCTGTTACAGTCAATTCACTGTAGTTTCCATCACCCGGGAAATTTTTTTCATTGGTTAATTTTTTTTCAGAAAACCAAGTTGTTGTAACATCCTCAAGCTTTTCTTTCGCCTTCAATTCTTCCACACTGTTATATTCCGTAATTTGCTTCCCTTCAGGCAACTTTCCTTTATAGATACCTACCAGTGAATCCTTATGTAAATAGGAATCTTGCAAACCTGAATCTTTTGAAATCCAATCACGAAAAGATGTATCTTTTAAAATTGCTGTTCCATCAACCTCTATTACCCAATAAAGCTTTCCATTTTTCCAGGTTTGGGCATCTATTTCCGGTTTCTCATAATACCAGGATGTCTTTCTGACATTCATACTGAAACTACCAGAAATTGTTATCTCTTTTTGAGATTCTATCGTTGAAATATCAATGGTACTTGTTCCATTTTTAACGTTTCCTGATATTTCAAAACTATTTTGCACTTTAGCTGAACTAAATGTATTCTGATTTACCGGTTTTGCATAATATGTAAATTTATAAGCATACCTATTGTCTTCCCATCCCAATTGAGATGGTGTTAATTTAAAAGAATTTAATCCATCAATCTTTACCCATTTTGTTCCTGCTAAAGTCTCATATTTATCGGTTATGCTATTATATTCATACGCCTCGACTTTTGCATATCCGACATACTGCATCTTATCCGACTTCAGAGTATCTTTCATCGTCACTTCTGTCGCATCCCAGTCACCCTTTGTTTGGTTAACGTCTACTGTATATAGATAACTTCCTGCTGGAACTTCAAACGATTTACTTCCGGACGTATCCTTCTTTATCCCTTCTCCTAATGTCAAATCATATATATCATCATTCATAGTAAACGTTTGATTTGCATTTGTCGCCGGACTTACGGTTTTCTCATCCCACTTATAATTTCCTATCGTTTCATTGTGACCATATGCTTCAAATCCAGTCCCCTTGCTTTTATCCGCATTTGATGCTGCTACAATCATACGGTTTTTAATTTCTACATTGTCTTTCTTCATTGCCGCCAATGCTTCTGGCTTTACTGTCACACTGTAAGTCACATAATAATGTTCACCCGGATTTATCGTTAATGGGTTTTCAGTCGTTCCAGACACCTTAAAGCTAGTTGGATTGTTTATATTATCAAATTTATCATACGCACTCCCATCTGTTGACCACTTCACTTGATAGGCTGAATCATTTACTTGATTATTACCATCTGCTTCTACTTTATATAACTTAACATCATTATTATAAGTAACATAACGACGGACTGTTGGATTTGTCGAATTCATATAATGATCCAAATAATCCAGAAATTCAAAATTTCTCAAGGGATAATTACTGCCATTCTTATACAAATCAAAGTTAAGCTTGTATGAAATTGTATAGGTTCCATTGTCATTTCGAACGACCCCACTTTCACCCAATGCCTTCATATTCTGTGTATCATAATTAAGCGTTGGCGTAAAAGAATCTCCTTTGGAATCTCGTGGCTGCTCTTTACAAAAAATTTGTGCATTATTTTCAATCTTTTTATTATTTAGTGGCACATTTTTCTTCAACTTCACATAATAAGTAAGTGTTCGAGTTTCATGCGGTTCCATATCCCCAATCTCCCAAACCATGCTTCCCGGTGGAGTTTCTATCGTAGTTCCGCTTAAAACTCCTGGTTTTGTGTTATCTACTGCTGTATTTCCAAGATAAATACTTCCCGCATTCTTGCCTTCAGCCTTTGTTTCAACTGGATTTTGCCCATTTTTACTACTGCTAAGAGTTGTCTTTGTCTCTGTGATTCCCACATAGCAAGCTACACATTGTGAATTAGTCACGAATTTATCAACTATTGAAACGCTCGGACATCTATCTTCGTTTGCTGTAACAGTAATCGTATATTTGAGATAATCCTCATCACCTATAGTAACTACTTTTGTTGTGTTACACTCTTTCTTGACACTTATTTCTGCATACTTAGCAAGCGCATCGGGTCCAAAATTCAATTGATATTGCTTATCTGCTGTTGTTAATGTCGTCTTGCCTTGATTATCTAATTGGTTTAAATCAATTTTCCCTTCTACGTGAAAATTTCCTGCAATAGTTGATGTCCCCGGAGATTTATTTAATTCCTCGAGATATTCCTTTTTAAATGTAACAACAATTTTTCCATTCTGAACATTGATATGTCCTACCACTTTATTACTTTCATCTACAATATCTCCGGTTGCCACATTCCGCAATTGTATTGGGATTGGATATGTTATTGCACAGTTATGATTCCCTATCAATTGGTCTATCGGTATATCTTTATACTGAACCTGCACTCTGATTTTTACATTTCCAGGGATTTCATTCTCTCTACCGGTCGGAATATCCACCCAGTTTCCATCTTTTTCTTGATAAGACATTGAAACTGATTCTACCTTTGATAGATTCGCACTCAGATCAAACCCTGCCGTCGCCGTCGTAGCACTTCCCGTTCCGCCTTCACCCTCTGCTACCGGCGCCGGTGTACTCCCTGCCACGACACTTTCTTCATCATTGCCGGCTGTCTCATCCGCTGTGGTTCCTGCCGTATCTCCATTTTCTCCGTTCTGAGCTACATTTCCATCATCCGATGTCTGAACCTGATTCTGACTTTGACTCTGATCCTGGCTCTGATTTTGATTCTGTTCCTGACTTTGTCCCTGATTCTGCTCCTGTCCTTCTGTCTGGCTCTGCTCCGGTGTCTGCTGTGAATTTTCCCCTGATTGATCTTCCGATGTCTTATCATCTGCATAACACGATTCGGTATGTGTATGTTCTGTTTTTCCGCAAGTCAGCTGTCCGTCACTCGAATAGCATTCTTCTGTATGGCTATGCTCTTCCTGACCACAGACTGTCTTTCTCTCCAGCGTGATTGCCGGGAGAATCAGCGCATAGACCGTACAGAAAACAACTACACAGGACAGACACAGAATCATCTTTCTCCACCGTTTTAACCGGGTTTTGTCTTTTAATAATCTTCTGATATAATCCGTTCCTTTATTCTGCACAAATCCACCTTCTTTTTTCTGGTGTGTATCTGCTGCCTTCCTGTGTTAGTCTTCCCTTCGATACCTTATAAACTAAACTAATTATTTGTAACTGTTCAGAGCCAAGCAAAATTTCAAAAAAGGTTTAAAATGCTTGCATTTTTTAGACCGTTTTTGAAATTTTATTTGGCGGATACGCCACACCTCCGAAATGCGTAGCATTTTGGAGGTTGGCTCTGAACAGTTACTATTATTTCACTGTATGCTTCCTATTTTATTCAACGGCCAGATCCGGAATATGATCTGTCCTTCTATCTGGTCTTTTGAAATATCACCGATTGCGGTGCTTCTTGAATCGACCGATGTATCTCTGTTATCTCCCATCAGAAACCAATGTGCTTCTGATACCTGATGTGGGAGATCAATGTCACAATTTCCAAGTGCTTTTTCTGTCAGATACGGTTCGTCCAGTGTCTGTCCATCAACCGTCACATTTCCGTCCATATCAATATCAACCCACTGTCCCGGACCTGCGATCACGCGCTTGATCAGGAGCTTGTTCCCCTGCCAGAATGCAACGACTTCTCCTGTCTTCAGCTGATTGGTCTTCACCGATACTACGATCTGCCCGGCTTCCAATGTCGGTGACATGGAAGAACCGTAAATCTGCAGAACCGGCATCCACAGGGTTGCCACCAGAACAGAGATTGCCGCAACTACAAGTAACACTGCGATTGTCCCACGGAGTGTTCTTTGATACATAGCCCGATGTCTCAACCTCTTCTGTTCGTTCTCAACTTCTTCTATTGTAGGGATATTAACTGAACGTTCTTTCTTCTTCACTACTCTAATCTCGCATATTCTTCTTGGCCTGCTTTGTCAGGCGTGCCAATTCTTTTTCCTTTGCTTTTATTGATTTAAGATAAGTATCAGCAGCTTCCTGTGCCGCCTGGAATACGCCACTTAGCTCCACTGCCGCATCTGCGATCGATCCCGCCTTCTCCATCGTGATCTCTCTGGACTGAAGCTTTGCTTCTGCCTCATCCAGCCTGGTCTGAAGCTCTATCTCCCGCTTCTTCATCTCATAGATCAGATCGATCAATTCGCTTCTTCTTAGATGCTTCAAATCGTTCTTCATACATCATTGACTCCTTTGTCTTGATTTCCTGTTTCTTCTTATGAAACGGTTCGTTCAAATCTAAGACTTTAGCCTTCTTTTTTACGTCAAGCAGATTATAGTACGCAGATATTCTCTTGTCAATTGCATTTTAGCAATTTTTACCTGTTTTCTCGAGTTTTTTTATCATTTTTTCACATTTTAGACACATTATTATGATTTGTCTAGAAATAGATTATGTATTTTGTATTATTTTTTCCTTTTATTCGTCTTATCCTGTATTTCTGTTTAGCTATCACCACTGCCATTCTGAGTTATACCCATAACTTTCCCGCTTTTGTAAAAGCGAAACGTTTCGTTTTATAAAAAAGAAAGACCGCCGGGGACGGTTTTAAAACTCTGTTCCATCCTCAGCGGTCGGTCATTCCTAAAAATCCATATTAAAATTCAGCGATCACTGTCTCGCCCTGTACTGCATCCATTCCTGTGTGCAGCTTCATATCCGGATAATCATCTCCGTTTGTAACTACGAGAATACATGTTTTCTCGTATCCGTGTGCTTTGATCTTCTCCGGATCAAATGAAAGCAGCTTGTCTCCTGCGCTTACCTTATCTCCTTCTTTCACGAAGTACTCGAATCCGTCACCTTCCATGTTCACTGTGTCGATTCCTTCGTGGATCAAAATCTCTACTCCGTTCGCAAGTGTAAGTCCAACTGCATGTCTGGAGCCTTCCATCAGTACAGATACTGTTGCGTCACATGGTGCCACGATCACATTCTCTTCCGGCTCGATTGCAAGTCCGTCACCTAATGCTTTTGATGAGAACACCTCGTCTTTTACTTCCTCGATTGGTACTACTTTTCCTGACAGATAAGCCTTTACAACGAATGGCTTATTCTCTTCTGCAGGAGCCTGTTTTTTCTTGAAAAATGAAAACATACCTACTTCTCGCCTCTTTCTTTTAAACATTGTCCATTGGTTTCAATTACGTTCTTATACCAGTCAAATGATTTCTTCTTTGTACGTCTCAGCGTGCCTTTTCCATTGTCATCTTTGTCAACATAGATAAAGCCATAACGCTTTTTCATTTCACCGGTTGAAGCACTAACTAAATCAATGCATCCCCATGAAGTATAACCCATAATTTCCACACCGTCAATCTCTACGGCGTCCATCATAGCTAAAATGTGTGCTTTCAAATATTCTATGCGGTAATCAGAATGTAACTTTCTTCTATAAGAAATTTCAGGAGAAGTATCACTGCCAGCCGGGGGAGTATAGGGGATAGGTGAAAAACTCACACCCTTTACTTCATAAGCCAAAAAAGAAAGAGTCAATATTCTTGGGGTTCCTGACAAACTCAACGCGAATATTGGCTCTTCTTTGTTATTATTTATTTGATTTTTGCAGCTCCGCTAATTGCTTTCGCAGATACTCAACCTCTGCTTCTGCTGTCTCTGCGCGCTCTTTCTGTATAGCTACATCTGTTTCTAACTTCTCTTTCCTTGCTTTCAGCTTTTCTTTATCTGCTTTGAGCTTTTCTTCGTCCGCTTTCAGCTTTTCTTCGTCGGCTTTCAGTTTCTCCTGTTTAGCTTCCATCTGTCTGCCTACTTCATCTAACGCTTCCATCTTTTTTGCATGTTCTTCCGTCATTTTAGTGTATTCTTCTATCATCTCATCAACCATCAATTTTACTGTGTTTCGATCTAAAATCTCAAGTTCCTTTGAAAACATACTCATCATCCTCTCCATATTCAGGCAGATGGTATAGACTTCCTCGTATATCTTTTTAAATTCCGGATTGCAATTTAACAGATTGATAATCATGTCTGGATCGTCCTGACTTAGAAATACGAGCCACTCTTCCAGTCTGCTCTCTATCTTTCTGCCTTCATTATGAATGGTGTCATTAAAAATGTCAAGGCAAATGAAAGTATATTCCTGTAACAAATCCATCTTCACACCAGTATCGCTTTTTTGTTCAAAACGATGGATGTATTGTTCTTTTGAAAACTTAGTAAAAGCTGCATTACTTTTCTCAAACAGAACTATTGTATATACTTTTTTAATTTCTTTATAAGTAAATGATTTCCCCAATTCTAATCGGACTCTTTTATACTGCCTGAGCAACAGATCCGAAGAGTAGCAGGCACTTCTCTGTCCCGAAAATAAGTATCCTACTTTCTGAACTTCTACATTTGCAATACTGCCATCCTCAAACTGAACAACAATATCCATAATAAGAAGTGAACTTTCCGCTGCTATTTTAGCTGATTCATTTGGCAGAACTTTTAAAATCTTAATTTTCTTTCCAAGTATTTCCGACAGGAAATCATTTAACCGTTCTGGTCTTGTATCAGGATTCATAATTGCCTTAAAGTAAGTATCATACAGTAATTTCACTCCTTTGACACCCGTACAGATGTCAAGGTATTCTTTCTGATATTTTTCTTCCCATCCGCAAAATGTTTCCCATAGCCGCTTATTTTCCCGAAGTTCTTTCAGCACCTCACCTTCCGTGCGAATCATCGGGAAATATTGTTGTAATTTGTTTTTCATCTTCACATCATCTCTCTTTCGTATTCTTTTAACGACCCACTATCCTTACAGACTTCCCCATAAGTCTGAAAAACAGCTTCTGTTATCGTTGTTACTACTAAAGCGATGTCATAAACAAAGTAAAATCCGTTCCAACTTGTCGCCATCTAAATTCCTATTCCATTGGCAACAATATCTCTCGCCCCTTAATAGGAGTAGTTCTAGAATACGTGATGTGATATTAAATTGCAATGTGTTTATTGTTCATAACTCAATTTTTTTGTTTATAAAATGTGGATAACTTTTCACACTCCCGCCAGTTCCACCTCGTAGTTACATTTTTCCGTGTTTTTCATCTGTTCCTGTAACATTTTTCCAAGGTTTTTCACTGTATTTTGTAACATTATTCTCGCGTTCCGATCAAAATTTTCTTTCCTTCAAATGCAAATCCATAATGTCGGATCTCTTCTTTTTTGAATCCACGTGCAAAAAGTTGTGCATCATAGTTCATTTCCTCAATCTGATTCAGTGCATGCGCCACTGTCTCTTCCAACGTTTTTTCTTTCCTTGAGTTTCGAACTTTAAACTCCATGATGATTGCAGGGTATTGTTTGTCTCCCTGCTTCCTTGGAATCATCATTACATCATATCTGCCAAATCCGCTCTCTCGATTCGAACAGATTTCATATTGATCTGCCTGATCCGCAATCAATCCCAATACAAAGCCATGATAAAATCGTTCCGGCTCACTTGCCCCTTCTTCGCTTCCTGATGTGTCAAAGTAACTAAATGTCGCCATGGAAACCTGGTTCATATAATAATTCATTGCATCCAGATCACCGGCGAGAAGCGCCTTCATAAATTGATTATAATTCGATCTGCTCTGATGAAACCATCCCTTAAATAAATTTGAGAACATTGCTGTTGTTTCCAGATTGGTAATCATCAGATGATACCATGGTTCTCTTAGAACTCCTCGATATTCCACATCTGTCGCCTTCAGATATCCGCTTGCCAGCATCAGACTCCAGATGGCATTCTCATCCTGATCCAGCTGTTCAAACACGATCTGTTCATCAAAGTTTACTACAATTTCTTTTCCTTGCAGAAGTTCTTCCATCCGTTCTTTGATTTCCGATGAGGATTGTCTGATCAGCCGATTGATCAAGCCATTCGAACTTGTATCCGCCCAATACGGACGCAATTGTTTTTTGTCCAGATAGTTTGTGATAGACCATGGATTATAAATGTCCTTCTGATTTCCAAATATAAATCCGTCATACCAGGATTTTACAAGCTGTTTTTCTTCTGACATTCCCATTGTTTCCAATGCATGGAATACTTCTTCTTCCGTAAATCCAAAGCTGGACTCATACTCTGCTGATGTTGTTGTAACAACATTTAAGTTGTTCAAATCAGAAAATACCGATTCCTTCGACACTCTCGTGATGCCAGTCATCATTGCTCTTTCAAGATATGGATTGGTTTTAAATGTTGCATTGAAAAAGTTTCTTATAAAAGCAATGAATTCTTCCCAATATTCATAGAGATATGCTTCTTGCATTGGTGTATCGTATTCATCCAGAAGAATCAGAACTTTCTTCTCATAATAACGATACAAACAATTGGACAGATTCTTGACTGCATTGCAGATTGTATCATTTGCCACAGGCTCTTTTAATCCTGGATTCTTTGCATAATTATCAAGTTCTTCAAAACATTTTTTCTCACCTTCTGTAAGGCCGTTCCATTCCAGGAGATAACGATGCTCGGAATATGCTTCATTGATCGCCATGATAATCCCATCCCTTGCATCCTGATAATCAGCTCCCTTAATTGTGGCAAAGCTAATGAATATCACAGGATATGTTCCCTGTAATCTCTGATATTTTTCTTCTTTCCAGACAGAAAGATCTTCGAATAATGTCTTCTTATCTGTATATAGATTCGAGAAGAAATAATTCAGCATACTCATATTTAATGTCTTACCAAAACGGCGAGGTCTTGTAATCAGTGTAATCTCATCCTGTGATTCCCACCATTCTCTGATCAGGTCAGATTTATCTATATAAAAGCAGTTGTTCTCCCGCAATGATGCGAAATTCTGTTTTCCAATGCTTATTACCGGATGCATAATGTTTCCCCTCGCTTTCTGCTCTTAAAGTTGCTGTTTTATTATTTCTCATCTATTCTCTTATACAATTCAATAAATTCTTCTGCCAGAATACGAAAGCTCTCCGCACTCATCAACTGGTCTTCTGCATGCATCAGAAGCATAGAGCCGCCGAAACTGCTAAAACTATTAACTCCATCAGATTCATTAATAATCTCACCGTTCATATCCATTGTCAGAAGATCTGCATGAGCGTCATGTCCAAGTGCAAATGCTTTCTCACCTTGTTCGATCAGCTCTGTTGCCTCGTCATATTTTCCTTCTTTCGCACGTTGGATTGCATTGATAAAGTGTGTTCTCGCTGTACTCACATATGTGATAATCTGAAAACATGCTACTTCAATTTTTTCGTTCATTTTCTATCTCTCTCAATTCTGATCATTCACCCAACAACTGGCTTGCTTCCTTCCAGCACTGTCTTCCTGCTGCCAGTATTGAGCACGGCTGATCCAGCGTGATCATTCCGCCCTCTGCTGTTGAAATAAATCCTCCGGCTTCCATCACGATCAGTGATGCCGCCGCATAATCCCACGGATACAGCATCAGCTCAAGATATACTCCGTTCGCACCGGATGCCACGCGGCAGATATCAAGTGCTGCGGAACCACCGGCACGGATTCCAAGACTGTTCAGATACAGTTTCTTCGCATGGTCAAAGATTCTGTCTGTATCCTCTGTCTGATAACGTGCTGTTCCGAATGCGACTAGATTGTCTGCAAGTCCTTTATCAGAACAGTGAATCTCTTTTCCATTCAGTTTTGCACCTTCGCCTTTCACAGCGGAATACATTTCTCTTGTATATGGGTTGTAAACACAGCCAAACAGCATTCTTCCAAACTTTGTCAGACCGACTGAGATGCAACTGTGCTTATAATCAAAGATAAAGTTCGTCGTTCCGTCAATCGGATCTATAATGAAGCAATAGCCGTCTCCAAGTTCCTGCTGCATTCCGTCTTCCTCGGCAAGAAATGTCGCTTCCGGTATGAGCTGACGCAGGTTCTGAATCAGATAAAACTGAATCTCCTTGTCATGCTTTGTCACAAAGTTTGCAGTTCCTTCTTTATCAAAAACTGTCAGTTCCCCGTCCTGTGCCTGAAGCATCAGTTCCCCTGCCAGTGTTACTATTTTCATAATCTCATCGTATAACATGTTGGTTGTAGTCCTTTCATTTTTCTATACCGATCAGCACTTTCTTCCCGCAAAAAGCAAATCCATATCTTCTGATATTTTCCGCCTGAATCCCACGTTTTATCAGCTCTGTTGCATACTTCTTCTCTTCTATCTGAGCTAAAGCATTCTTTATTGAATCTTCCAGTGTCTTCTCCTTTTCCGAATCATAAACCTTGAATTCTATAATATATGCATTCTCATTCTTGTCCCTCGGTTCCAATATTACATCATATCTTCCAAATCCGCTTTCTCGATTGGATGAGATATAGTAACGATCTTCCAGTTCAACTAACAATCCGAGAACAAACCCATGATAAAATCTCTCCGGTTCGCTTTCTGCAGATGGTCTTTTTCCGCTATCAAAGAAGCTGAATGTATTTAACGCCACTCTGTTCATATATACATTCATTGCTTCTAAATCATTACTGAGTAATGCCTGGATAAACTCATTATATCCACAATCATAATTTGCAAACCAGTCACGAATCATCCGTAGGAACATAATTCGCACTTCTTTATTTGTCAAACTGAGATAATAATCAAGTTCTCCTGTTCTCTCGTCAAATTCTATTTTTTCTATTTTTAGATATCCACTTGCGAGAAGCAGACTCCAGATCGCATCTTCTTTTGTATAAAGCTGATCATATACAATCTGTTCATCAATCTGCTTCACCAGATTTTTTCCTTGTAGTAGAGTCTCAAAATCTTCTTTTACCAATACATTTCCACTTCGTACTAACTTATCAATCAGACTATTGGAACTGGTGTTAGCCCAATATGCTCCCAGTTTTCCAGTATCAAGGTAATTAATGATCGACCATGGATTATAAATATCTACACAATCTCCAAATGTAAAACCATCATACCATTCTTTTACAACTGCTTTCTTGTCACTCTTTCCGTATTCATCCAATGCTGCAAAAACTTCTTTTTCTGTAAAGCCAAAGCTGTCTGCATATTCATTCGATGTTGTTGTAATAACCTTAAGATTGTTCAGATCAGAAAAAACAGACTCTTTACTCACACGGGTAATTCCTGTAAGGATTGCCTTTTCCAGATATGGGTTGCTTTTGAATGAAGCATTAAAAAGCCCACGGATGAATAATGTAAGTTCATCCCAGTAATCGTCCACATATGCTTCCTGCAACGGTGTGTCATGTTCATCCAGAAGAATCAGGACTTTCTTTCCGTAATATCGATAGAGGAATTCAGAAAGTCTCCGCAAAGATACAACAATTTCTTCTGAATCTTTCTGAAATGCGATATTCCAAAAATAATCCTTTTCTGCCGGAGTCATAATCTCCTTCTCTGTCAGGTATGCAAACCGGTTATATATTTCTGCAATCAGTCCTGCTATTCTTCTTTTTGCTTTCTCTCCATCTGTTTCTTTCACATCCGAAAAAGTAAGTGAGATCACCGGATAACTTCCTTTTAATTTCCACACTTCTTCCGCTTGTTTTATTGCTGTATCCTGAAACAGTTCTTCTGTATTCTGAACATCAATGGAAAAGAATTGTTCTACCATGCTCATTGTCAATGTTTTTCCAAAGCGGCGTGGTCTTGTAATCAGAGTTACGTCATCTCCCGATTCCCACCATTCTCTGATAAATTCGGTCTTATCAATATAAAAAGCATTTCGTTCTTTTATTTTAGAAAAATCTTGTATTCCGATTGCTACTTTTCTTTTCATTCAGAAAAATCCTTTCCTAATTTCAGAAATGCCACAGCATTCCTCTAATCTGTTCTGTCCTTTTCATGTGCTTCTATCTTATCATGATTTTCCTCATTAATCTATAGATATCCGGGGCAAAAGATTAGACAAAAAAATCGAGAATGTATTTCCCCATACACTCTCGATTTCTCATCACCATTCTTCTTTTCTCTAAAAATCTGTCGTACACCGCTTCACGATCTCGCACGGTACAACCACATTCTTCTCAATCTCTTCCTGCTTCTCCAGAAGGCTGATCATATGATCCACGGTTGTCTTGCAAAGTACATTGAGCTTACTGTCCACGGAAGTCAGCTCCGGTTCGCTGCTGATTGCCATAATAGAATCATTATATCCACTGATCGACAGTTCTTCCGGAATGGAAATAGCTTTTACTTTCGCATACTTCACTGCTCCGACTGCCATCGCATCGTCTGTTGCAAGCACTCCGTCAAACTCCAGCGTTCTGCTGTATTCTAAGAGGAGATTCTTCGTATATTCAATGTCATTCTTCGTGCGGAATTTCAGCTCGCCTCTGATCGGATATCCTGCGTCTGCAAGCGCAGCCTCATATCCTTTCATCTTCTGGCGTCCACTGAAGGAATCTGAATCATACATAAAGAGGATTCTCTCTCTTCCTCTGCGGATCATGGACTTCGTCACTTCATAAGTCGCATGGTAATCATCCGCACAGGCGCAATAGATATTCTTGCCGCACACTCTACCATTGATGATAAAGATTGGTGTCTGTTCTGCGGCTTCTCTGATGTAATCTGTGTCATCCTCGTCTTTTCCATTCCCTGCGTAAGTGGAACCTACAAGTACAAGGGTGTCAATCTTCTTTGACAATAACAGATTCACGTAATTTTTTTTCTCTTTCTGCTTGAATCCACTGCAGCCTAGGATACAGTCATATCCGTATTCATGCAAACGGCCTTCTAAGTAGGAAACCGCTTTAGACATATAACTGTCTGAAATGTCCGGGCAAATGATTCCTACTGTCTTCATTGTTCCAAGTCCAAGTCCTCTCGCGAAGACATTCGGCGTGTAATCATTCTCCTCCATTACAGCCAGTACTTTCTGTTTTGTTTTCTCGCTTACTCTTGGGCTTCCATTGACCACTCTGGACACAGTTGCAATGGACACACCGGAAAGCTTCGCTATATCATATATATTCATCGTCGTGTCCTCTCTTTGTGAACTACTCGGCAACTAAGTTACCAGAGCATCTGAATTCTGGCGGGATACCGCCTTTTTTTCAGGGTGCGTCCATGGCACCAATACTGCTTACCTTTTGGCTATGCAGCTACTTTTATTATTTCTGGATTTTTTAGTCCGGTTACGGACAGTTTCTTCTGCTTTCCGGATACGAAAAGATATTTCCGCAGGATATTAAATGCGCCTACTGTATCTGCGTTAAATCTTACTCCGCCAGTTACATACATACCTCGCTCTTTTCGATTTGATGCTTCTGCATATCTTTTGGATACTTCTGGTGATAACGGGCTGCACTGGCTTGTATAGCTTTCTTCCTGTTTTATCAATTGTATTCCATACAGGTTCAGTTTATAGTCTAGCATGATGTACAGCCTGTCATATGGCAGTCCGTGAAACTTCTGGTTGGTCTTATGCCCCATATCTTTTTCTTTACGAATATTTCGAATATCTCCCACAACCACACAGTGGATATCTTCTTTTCTGCAATATTCTGCAATCCATCTGGTCACTTTGTGAAGGTAGTCTTTTACTGCATTCTGCTTTTTCCTATATAGTCTCTGGATATGTTTTGATGATTTTGGATATTTTATTCCTTTTTTCGATTGCTGCGCATACCATACAGACTGTACTCTGGCTATCTCTTTATGAAAATATCTTTCCAGAGAAAGATATTTTCTTCCTAGAATAAAAGTCCTTCCATTTCCAGAATCATAACAGGTCATCAAATTGTGAAGACCAAGATCAATAGATAAATAATGTCCATTCTGGGAAAGCTGCTCTGGTTCTTCAATCTCATAGATAACGATAAGGTCACATTTTCCATTTTCCGGTGGATAGATCCGCAGCTGTTTTATATGATCCATGTCCCTGAAAATCTTATTTTCAAGATATAGAAATTTTTCATGGATCCCGTATGTTTCTTCCATATAGCTTTTCAGATCCTTTGGCAGAGACAGCCGCAGCTGGTCTGAACCTTTCTCATGCCGGATCCCCATCTGCATGTATGTAACAGGTATATTGTCCTGTTTAAAACGGGGCGGATTTGGTTCTTTGATTCCTCCGGTCTTTTTCAGGACATAAAAAGATTTCCATGCTTTGTCCAGCTGTTTACAGATTTCCTGCGCTGTCTGTGACGGAAGTTGTCTGTACCACAGATTTCCTTTATGTGCTTTTTTCTGATAGTACCAGTCAGGATACTTTTCCAGTCCCAATTCTTTATAATGATGACGTTCATAGTTGCAGATATTCCAGAGTTTGGAAGCTGCATAACACATATGCCCTATGATATTGGAATATTCCGGCCGGATTTTTACAGATGTTCTATGCGACAGCAGCATTCTTCTCCCCCCTCGTATACTATTGCGGATGGGAATTTACATTCCACCTTGAATCAATACGACTTGCTCTGATGTTCAATATAACGGCGGATATTTTCCTCCGATACAGATCCGATTGTTTCCACATAATAGGAATACCTTCTGCAATCTGCTGTACCAATTCCTGAAGATATTCCTCGATTTCTAGTTTTAATATCTTTCGCCGGTATTTCACCGACCATACGATATGGTAGTTGATATTACAAACGCAAGTCCTGTAATGTATAAGATTTTCTTTCATACATATAGTATAACATGAGGAATAGAAACACGCAATAAAAATCGAACATACTTTCGATTATTTATATGCCGGTTACGGCATTAATATCAAGAGCGAGGGTAGGAAGATTCTTATATTATTCTTAATGTGCAGACATGCACAATCTTGCGCTTTCATCTCGGTAATTGAATTGCCGAGGATTCCCGCTTATTGTCCTAATTTCTGTCATCCATGAATGGTTTTACCTTTCATAAGCGACCCTACAGATAAATTTTAACGCAAATTTCTTGTTATTTCAACTGTGAAACTATTTCACATCAAATCCAAAGTATTTCACTACATTATCATAGGAAATACCTTTCACGATCTTCTCAAGTACCTTATAATCAGCCGGGTACTCTCCGTTCTCTACCCATCCTCCGATCAGTTCGCAAAGAATTCTTCTGAAGTACTCATGTCTTGTATAAGACAGGAAGCTTCTGGAATCTGTCAGCATACCTACGAAGTTAGACAGAAGTCCTAAGTTTGCAAGGGATGTCATCTGAGCGATCATACCTGTCTTGTGGTCATTGAACCACCATGCGCTTCCCTGCTGGATCTTGCCTGCTGCCTCTGTTCCCTGGAAGCATCCGAGGATTGTTCCGATTGCTTCGTTGTCGCATGGATTCAGAGAGTACAGGATTGTCTTCGGAAGCTCATCTGTTGCGATCAGTGAGTTAAGGAAATCTGCTGTCTGTGCACTTGGAGCGTAGTTATTGATGCAGTCATATCCTGTGTCCGGTCCGAGTTTCGCATACATCAGTGCATTATTGTCACGCTTGCAGCCGTAGTGGATCTGCATTACCCAGTTCTTCTTGTGATAAGCTCTTGCAACAAACTGCATGAATGCCATCTTGAATTTCATTTCTCCTTCTCTGGATACACCTTCGCCAGCGAGTGCTTTCTTGAAGATTGCATCTACTTCTTCCTCGGAAGCCGGTGCATACATTACATATTCCAGAGCGTGGTCAGATACACAGCATCCCATAGAATCAAAGAAGTCCATTCTGTTCAAGATTGCTTCTTTCATAGATGCGAAGTCTTTTACTTCAATTCCGCTTACTTCTGAAAGTGTCTTGATATAATCAACATATTCTGGTTTCTCAAGGTTCATTGCCTTGTCCGGACGCCATGCCGGAAGTACTTTTACTTCAAATGTATCGTCCTCAGCCAGTTTCTTGTGCCACTCAAGAGAGTCTACCGGATCATCTGTTGTACAGATCAGTTTTACGTTAGACTGACGGATCAGGTTTCTTACAGACATTCCGTCTTCCTGCAGCTTCGCGTTGCACAGATTCCATACTTCCTCTGCTGTCTCTCCGCACAGATGTCCTGTATATCCGAAATATCTCTGCAGTTCTAAGTGGCTCCAGTGATACAGCGGGTTTCCGATCGCTTTCTCAAGAGTCTCTGCCCATTTCTGGAATTTTTCGCGGTCGCTTGCTCCGCCTGTGATGTAATATTCATCTACACCATTAGAACGCATCTGACGCCATTTGTAATGATCTCCGCCAAGCCATACCTGTGTGATGTTCTCGAACTTTCTGTCTTCTGCGATTTCCTGTGGATTGATATGACAATGATAATCTACGATCGGCATATTTTCTGCGTACTCGTGGAAAAGTTTCTGTGATGTCTCTGATGATAATAAAAAGTCTTTGTCCATAAATGCTTTCATCTTACTATTCTCCATTTCTAACTCTTATTAATTGTGGTTTAAAGAGCGCACATAGAATTGTTGTGCGCTCTTTGTGTGTATCAAAACAGGCGGATTCTTTAGATATATCCGAGTAGTTTTGGAAGTGTCAGGCTGAGTGCCGGAATGTATGTTACCAGCAACAGTACGATAAAGATTGCTGCGAAATATACGAGTAACTGTCTAAATACAGTCTCAATCTTAACGCCTCCGACTTTAACACCAACGAAAAGTGTTGTTCCAACCGGTGGAGTGATTGTTCCGATACAAAGGTTGAAAATCATCATGATTCCGAAGTGGATCGTGTTCATTCCAAGTGCTGTACATACCGGAAGGAAGATTGGTGTGAAGATCAGGCAGGCCGGTGTCATGTCCATGAATGTTCCAACTACAAGAAGGATGACATTGATCAGAAGGAAGATGACATATTTGTTGCTGCTGATTGCAAGAAGTCCTGCAGATACGATTGCCGGAATATTTGTAAATGCCATAACCCATGACATGATACTGGATACTCCGATCAGGAAAATGATGATTCCTGTCATCTCTGCACTGTCCTTGAAGATCTTCGGAAGATCTTTGATCTTGATTGATTTATACACAAACAGGGAAAGACACAGGCTGTATACTACTGCCACTACAGATCCCTCTGTTGCTGTGAACACACCAAAGATGATTCCACCGATAACGATTACGATCAGAAGCAGACATGGGATTGCCTGAAGGATTACATTTCCTGCTTCTTTGGCTGTAAATTTTGTCTTTGCGCGGTAGCCTCTCTTCTTGGCAATAACGTAGATTACGAGCATACATGCAAGTCCCCAGAGAATTCCCGGGATATATCCTGCCATGAAAAGTGCTGCTACGGAAGTTCCTCCACTTACGAGTGAGAATGTGATCATTACGTTACTCGGCGGGATCAGAAGTCCTGTCGGTGCTGTTGCAATGTTAACTGCTGCTGAAAAGTTCGGGTCATATCCTTCTTCCTTCTCGATCGGTCCGATGATAGATCCCATAGCAGATGCTGCGGCTGTACCCGAACCGGAAATGGAACCAAAGAGCATGTTGGCGAGAACGTTTGTCTGAGCCAGTGCTCCAGGTGCACGGCCTGTGATAAGTTTCGCAAGGTTGATCAGGCGGACTGCGATACCACCTTTATTCATAATATTTCCTGCAAGGATGAAAAACGGAATGGCCAGCAAACTGAATACGGAGATTCCGGAGAAGATTCTCTGGGATCCTGTCAGAACGGCTACATCTACATCCATGACCGGAAGAATTGCACATACAGAAGATACACCAAGCGCTACTGCGATCGGCACTCCTGCAATCAGCATGATTACAAGAAGGACTAAAATAATTAATCCTGACAATACTGCTATATTCATCTTTTAATTCCCCCTTTATTCCTCTGTTTTCTGTACATAATTTCCTGTACACATATCTGCGATGTTAAGAATTCCGTAGATTGCGATCAGAACTCCACTGATCGGCATAACTGCGTAGATCACACCCATGGATACTCCAAGAGATGCTGTCTTCTGTGTCATTGTCAGATTCATGATCGTAACACCACCGTAGATCAATACTGCTGCTGCGAAGAAAACGATCAGTACTTCGATCACGATATCAAGCACTTTTCTCTTTCCTTCCGGAAGCTTGTCTACTAAGAAACTCATTTTCATGTGATCTCTCTTACCGAATACATAAGCGGAAGCAAGCATTGCCATCCATGCAAATGTATATGTAAGAAGCTCTTCTGATACAGTACTTGGTTTGTTGAATATGAATCTTGTTACGATCTGATATGTTCCAACGACTACCATCATTGCAAACAGCAGTACACAGGCTGAACTTAAGACTGTATCAATACCTTTTCTGATCTTATGTAATGCTTCCATCTTACTTCGCCTCCTTTGTTTCTGCTGTATCAGATGAATCTGATGTGTTTGCGTATTTTTCGTTGTACATCTGGATGTGGTCATACAGATCCTGGATATCCGGGTTTGCATCAAGCATCTCCTGCTGTACATTACTTACCTTATCCTTAAACAGGTTGATGTCCGGGTAAATGAATTCCACGCCCATGTCATCCTGTGCAATCTCCTTGGCCTTCTCTACCTGCGTATCCCATGCTTCCATCTCTATCTCTGTTGCCTGCTGTGCCGCATCATAGAAGATCTCTTTCTCTTCATCGCTCAGTCCGTTGAGGAACTTCAGGTTTGCGATCAGAACATCAGGAATGATCTGATGCATTGTATAGGAATAATATTTGGCAACCTCACCGTGTTTGTTCTCTGTCAGAGCCAGCTCATTGTTCTCCGCTCCGTCGATAACTCCCTGTTGGATCGCTGTGTATACTTCACCGAAACTCATCGGAGAAGCGGCTGCGCCAAATGCATTCGCCATCTTTACACTGGCCGGACTCTGCTGAACACGCATCTTCAGACCTTTCAGGTCATCCGGTGTGTTGATCGGTTTCTTCGCATAGAAGTTTCTTGATCCAACGTTGAACCATGTCATAACACGAAGTCCTGTATCATCTGTAGACTCATAAACCTTTTCCATATAATCTGTATCATTCATTGATGCGAAGTAAGCTTCTTCTGATGTAAAGAGGTATGGCATACTGAATACTTCATATACATCTGCAAAGATCTCAAGGTTTGGTGTACCTGCTACTACGAAGTCGATCGCACCTGTCTGTGTCAGCTCGATCGCTTTTGTCTGTCCACCGAGAAGCTCATTCGGATAAATCTGAACTTCATATTTATCTCCAAGCTTTTCCTCTACGACTTCTTTGAACTTCTCCATTCCTGTATACTCCGGATGTGTCTCTGACTGGGACAGAGCAACACGAATGATTCGTTTTCCCCCATTGATATCCCCTGTTCCGCTGCATCCTCCTGCCAGACCGGCAACAAGACCTGCACAGAGAACAGTGCTGATAATTTTTTTAATCCTGTTTCTCATATCTTCTTTCCTTCATTCATTGAATCTTCCGCCAAATGAACTGTTTTTGTTCACCTGCCGTATTTACACCGTTTCTTGTGTAAGCTCTTACATTTATAAATCAAGTATAACGTGCATTGTACTCGATTGCAAACAATTTTTCGTTTATTTTTTCACAATTTTTGTTCTTTGTTTTTGTAGCTTTTTCACAAAATTGGTTGTTTTCCCATTTTTATATTGACCTTTTTCTGATTTCGGTTTACTTTTTATGTAAGCTCTTACATGCTCTGTAAGCAATTACATTTTAAAACATTACATTTATAAAAAGAAGTTTCTATTGATACACATTGGAAGGAGGATCAATCAACCTTTGAAACCATTTATTAAAATCCATCCTGCTGATAAAGTCGCAGTTGCGCTGTCTCCTCTTAAGAAAGGAACAGAGATCCAGCTCGACGGTCAGACAGTAACATTAACAGAAGACATCCCACAGGGACACAAATTTGCTTTAACTGATATCGCCGAAGGTGAAGCCGTTATTAAATATGGAAATTCCATCGGAGTTGCAAAGACAAATATCGCAAAGGGTTCCTGGATCCATACTCACAATATGAAAACAGGACTTGGTGACCTTCTCACATATACCTATAATAAAGAAACTACTCCTCTCGCTGAGAAGGAAGCACGTTTCTTCAACGGTTACAGAAGAAAGGACGGACGCGCCGGTGTTCGTAATGAGATCTGGATCGTTCCGACTGTCGGATGTGTCAACAACGTGGCACAGGCAATTGAGAAAGGTTCCCAGCGCTTTGTAACTGAGAATGTAGAAGGTGTGATCGCATTTACTCATCCATATGGATGTTCCCAGATGGGTGACGATCAGGAGCACACACGTCAGATTCTGGCAGACCTGGTCAACCATCCAAATGCCGGTGGTGTTCTTGTTCTTGGACTTGGCTGTGAGAACAGCAACATTGATGAGTTAAAGAAATACATCGGAGAATATGATCCGGAACGTGTACGTTTCCTTGTTGCACAGGAATGTGAAGATGAGATTGCAGACGGAATTGAAGTTGTCCGCGAGCTTGCTGCTTACGCAGAGCAGTTCCACAGAGAAGCGATCAGCTGCAGTGAACTTGTAATCGGTATGAAATGTGGTGGTTCTGACGGATTATCCGGCATCACAGCGAACCCGACAGTCGGCGGATTCTCTGACCGTTTGATTGCTATGGGCGGTTCGACAATCCTTACAGAAGTTCCTGAAATGTTCGGAGCTGAGACATTACTTATGAACCGTTGTGAAAACGAAGCTCTTTTTGATAAGACAGTCACTCTGATCAATGACTTCAAAGAGTACTTCAAACGTCACGGACAGACAATCTATGAGAACCCGTCTCCGGGAAATAAAAAAGGTGGAATCTCCACACTGGAAGACAAATCTCTTGGATGTACACAGAAGTCCGGTACTGCTCCTGTCAAAGGTGTCCTTGCTTACGGTGAACCAGTCTGTACAAAAGGACTCAACCTTTTGAGCGCACCTGGAAATGATCTGGTTGCCGCAACTGCCCTGGCTGCATCCGGTGCGCATATCGTCCTCTTTACTACAGGACGCGGAACACCATTCGCATGCCCGGTACCGACTGTAAAGATTTCTACAAACAATCTTCTCGCTGAGAAGAAAAAGAACTGGATCGACTTCAACTGTGGTGTCCTCGTTGATGACACTCCGGCTGACGAACTTGCAGATCAGCTGCTTGATTTCGTCATTGATATCGCATCCGGTAAGAAATCAAAATCCGAAGAGGCCGGTTTCCATGACATGGCAATCTTCAAACAGGGTGTAACACTTTAAATTATTTCAATATATTTTATAGAAGGGACAATACAATTATGAAAAAGCTTTCTTATGAAACTTTAAAAGAACAGAATTATTCCGGATATCTTCTGGAAGATGCACCGGAGCGTGTGCTTCAGTTTGGTGAAGGTAACTTCCTTCGTGCATTCGTTGACTACTTTATCGATGTTATGAATGAAAAGGCTGGATTCAACTCTAAAGTTGTTCTCTGCCAGCCGATCGGATCAGGTCTTGCTGACATGATCAATGAGCAGGAGGGACTCTACACACTCTTCTTGAGAGGTTTCCAGGACGGACAGGAAGTAAATAAGAAACGTGTGATTTCCTGTGTAAGCCGCTGCCTGAACCCATATGCTGATTTCGAGGCTGTTCTTGAATGTGCTTCCAACCCGGATTTAAGATTCATCACATGTAACACAACAGAAGCCGGAATCGCATATGATCCATCCTGTCAGTTCACAGATGTTCCTGCAAACTCTTACCCTGGAAAACTGACACAGTTCTTATACCGCCGTTTCCAGAAGTTCGGTCAGGAAGAAGGAAAAGGATTCATCATTCTTTCCTGTGAGCTGATCGATAACAACGGAAAAGAGCTTGAAAAATGTGTATTAAAATATGCAGAGCAGTGGAACCTCGGCGAAGACTTCTGTGCATGGGTTAAGAAAGAAAATACTTTCTGCTCCACACTCGTTGACCGTATCGTAACTGGATACCCAAGAAATGAAGCTGCTGCAATCTGTGAAGAACTCGGATACGAAGACAACCTGATCGACACAGGAGAAATCTTCGGATTCTGGGTAATTGAAGGACCACAGTCTATCAAAGATGAGTTCCCGGTAGACAAAGCGGAGCTTCCAATCCTGATCACAGACAACCACAAACCATACAAACAGCGTAAAGTTCGTATCCTGAACGGAGCTCATACTTCTTTCGTTCTCGGTGCTTACCTTGCAGGACAGGACATCGTAAGAGACTGTATGCATGATGATGTAATCTGCGGATTCATGAACAAGACAATCTATGATGAGATCATCCCGACACTGGATCTTCCAAAGGAAGAGCTGCTTGATTTCGCTGCTGCTGTAACAGAGCGTTTCAAAAACCCATTCATTGATCATGCATTACTTGCAATCTCACTGAACTCTACTTCCAAGTGGAAAGCCCGTGTAATGCCTTCACTGAAAGAGTACATCAAACGTAAAGGAACTCTTCCGGAGTGCATCACAGCTTCCTTCGCTTTCTATATCGCATTCTTCAACGGTCACACACTGACAGACGAAGGACTTGTAGCAAGCAGAAGTGGAAATGATTACACAGTAAAAGACGACAAAGAAGTACTTGATTTCTACCTTGCACACAAAGATGATTCTGTAGAAGATCTTGTTCACGCAGTATGCACAAACGAAGCTTTCTGGGGTGAGGATCTGACACAGCTTGAAGGATTCGAAGCTGCCGTATGCAACTACCTGACACAGATTCGCGAAGAAGGAACATATGCTGTAATGAAATCTCTTTTAAAGGAGGAGAACTAAAATGAACGCTACATTAGAAAAACTTTCACAGTTCGGTATTGTACCGGTTGTTGTACTTGATGATGCAAAGGACGCAGCTCCGCTTGCAAAAGCTCTTTGCGACGGTGGACTGGCTTGTGCGGAAGTAACATTCCGTACAGCCGCTGCCGAAGAATCTATCCGCATCATGGCAACAGAACATCCTGAGATGGTTGTCGGAGCCGGAACAGTTCTTACAACAGAGCAGGTTGACCGTGCAGTAAACGCCGGAGCAAAATTCATCGTAAGCCCGGGACTCAACCCAAAGGTAGTAAAATACTGTCTTGAAAAGGGAATCCCTGTTACACCTGGTGTTGTGACACCTAGTGAGATGGAACAGGCAATCGAGCTTGGTCTTGAAGTTGTCAAGTTCTTCCCGGCTGAGCCATCAGGCGGACTCAACATGATCAAAGCTGTTGCAGCACCTTATACAATGCTGAAGTTCATGCCAACAGGCGGACTCAACCCACAGAATGTTACATCTTACCTTCAGTACGATAAGATCTTCGCCTGTGGCGGAAGCTGGATGGTAAAAGGAAACCTCGTAAAAGAGGGAGCTTTTGATGAGATCACAAGACTTACAAAAGAAGCTGTAGAACTTGTTCGCACTGCACGGGAGGTGTAAGCCATGGCAAAAGTTGTCACATTAGGAGAAATCATGCTCCGTCTCTCACCACCGGGATATCAGCGTTTTGCCCAGGCATCCGACTTCGAGATCAACTACGGCGGTGCTGAGGCAAATGTAGCTGCTTCCCTCGCCCAGTTCGGCAATGATGCGGCATTCGTTTCCAAGATTCCTGCCAATGCCATTGGAGACGCTGCTGTCGCAACACTGCGTAAGCTCGGCGTAGACTGCAGCCATATCGTAAGAGGAGGCAATCGTCTTGGAATCTATTTCCTGGAAAACGGTGCTTCCGTCCGCCCGTCAAGCGTTGTCTATGACAGAGCGGATTCCGCGATCACAAAAGCAACTGCCGATGAATTTGATTTCGATGCAATCATGGAAGGTGCTGACCTCTTCCATGTGTCCGGAATCACTCCTGTCTTAAGCAAAACAGCTGCAGAACTTACAATGGCTGCACTGAAAAAAGCAAAGGAACACGGAGTAACTGTTTCCTTCGACCTGAACTACCGTGCAAAACTCTGGACAGAAGATATCGAAGGAAAACAGAAAATGCTCTCTGAGATGATGCCATATGTTGATATCTGCTTCGGAAATGCAAGAGATGCTGCCAAATGTCTTGGATATTCCGAGGAAGGTGTTGACTTCATCAATGGAGACTATCCGATCTGTGTCGATGAAGAACACATGACCAATGTTCTGAACCACTATGGATTCACTCATCTGATCACAACTCTCCGCAAGAGTATCAGCGCATCCGACAACGGCTGGTCAGGTGCTGTCTGCACAGCAGACGGTCTGTACCACGGACGTAATTACGATCTTCACATCGTAGACCGCGTCGGCGGAGGAGACTCCTTCGCATCCGGATGCCTGCATGGTATCCTTGCACAGATGGGTGCCGAGAAAGCCTTAGAGTTCGGTCTTGCCGCAGCTGCGATCAAGCACACGATTCCGGGAGACCTGAACTTTATCTCTGAAACAGAAGTATTAAATCTCATGGACAGCGACGGTGCCGGTCGCGTGCAGAGATAAAATCCAGAATGTGCCTTTCGCACATCCTGACCCCTATGCCGGCTGCAAAAAGCCATGATCTGTGGCCGGCAATTTTATCAAATGTTAAAACAAAATATTAACTTGCCAACAACCAGTGACATGCTCCCACCACTTAAATCACTGATTTTGAAGTGGGGGCTTCTTGCTCAATGGCTCTACTGAGCCAAGTATCTACAAGCTATCCTCGCGTGCCCCGCGATTCTTTTGCCCGGACACGGGCATATTTTTTTATTATCAACTTGTCCGGATACGGACATTTATGCTGTCAACATCCTTCTTGCCTCTTCACGGATGTTGATTGCTGCATTACGATCTCTGTCCATCTCGTTTCCACACGCACAGTGATAGACTCTTTCGGATAATTTCAGCTCTTTCTTTATCCTTCCACATTTACAGCATTTTTTACTGGAAGGAAAGAAACGGTCTACCTTTACCATTTTCTTTCCTTGCCACGCCAGTTTATAGTCTAACAGTTCTCTGAACATTCCGTATCCATTATCATGTACGCTTTTTCCAAAATGCAGGCACTGCCCCATTGCTTTCATATCGATATCTTCCACTGCAACTGCATCATAACCGTCTACAATCTTTCGGCTTAGTTTGTGCAGATAATCTCTTCTCTGATTTCGTATCTTTTCATGACATCTGGCAACTTTCTTTTTCTGCAGTTCATAATTATGACTTCCTCGTACGCATCTTGACAACTTTCGTTGCTCCCTCGCCAGTCTTTTTTCGTTTTTTCTAAAAAATCCTGCTTCTTCCGTCTCAACCTCTTCTGAAAACACCGCCATCCCCTGCATAGCATAATCTATTCCAAGTATCTTCGCAGTACTGTAATCTGGTTCAACTGCTTGGTTTTCACAGCTGTATCCTTCATACAGCAGGCTTGCAAAGTATTTTCCAGATGGTTCCATACTAACTGTCACTGATTTCAGGCAAAGGCCTTTTGCTGGCTCCCTGTGTTTTTTCATGGCAATCCATTTTAATTTCGGAAGTCGGATTCGCTTACTTTCCACTAGGATATTTCCATTAACCACATTCGTTGTATAGCTGTTTCTGGAATGATGTTTTGACTTGAACTTCGGAAATCCAATCTTGGGATCCCGAAAAAAATTCCTATATGCCTTTTCCAGATGAAGCTGGACATTTGCCAGCGCCAGCGAATCTACTTCTTTCAAAAATGGATATTCCTCCTTATACATGGCTGGTGTGTTTTTTAACATTTTCTTTGTCTTTTCATACTCCTGGATCTTATCATTAAGCATCTGATTATACAAAAAACGACAACAGCCAAATGTTTTGCCAAGAAATATCTTCTGTTCTTCTGTCGGATAAATTCGGAAACGATATGCTA
>CAKRDD010000014.1 GCA_934309345.1 uncultured Mediterraneibacter sp.
TAGCTTTCTCGAAAATCGAATCATTTCCTGCTCGGTTCAAATCCATGTTGCTAAATTCCAGACTGATTTTCTGTGCCATACTAGAGCCGACCTGCCCCATCAGCGCTGATGCCACCTTATTCCCTGTCAACCCTGATGTAGTATATGCTCCTCTCGTAAAGGTAACTTCATTCATGGATATTGCCGTATTGGAACCCACGGAGTTTACAAGCAATGGAAGCTTTGTGCCGCCTTCACATTGAATACCATCCAGTGTAAGATTGGTTATCGTGATACCTGCCTGTTCTTTATTTGTGCTCTCGATACTATCACAAATCAATACTCCGGCCTTGCCCTCTTCATACTTGCCAAATGTACCTTGCAATGCGAGTCTATTTACTGTAAATTTCTGCGATATCTTAGAGAAAAGACCTGTCTGCATCTGGTAATGCTGCTGATCGGAGTCATCATACTTTTTCTCCGTATTCGTATACATATTTGTATAATCAAATTTCACAGTTGCGTCTTGGATCGTGATCGCCCGTGACATTGGATAATAGGATACACCTGTCAAATCAATCGTTCCTGTTAATTTGAAATCCTCGCTTCCTTCTACAAAATACTGCTGAAGGTTCGATTGTGCATATACATACAGACTTCTCAGGAGAAGTTTTCCTGCTGAGTTGATTTCAGCAATATTTGTATCTTTGCCCTCTTTTTCGCGATAATAGTCTACATTATAATAATAACGTGTGTTTTTATTTGTATAGGATTTTCCACTATTTACGTTGCACTGATTCTTCCATGTATTGCATCCATTCTGATCAATCAGCGTTGCTGAATTAGCGTCTGGACTGGTCAATCCAATAGAAACCACTGCATTGTGGCCGTCTTCTCCATATTTCGTTTTACCGGCAATATCATCAAAATAATTTCCACCTGTGAGTGAAACGTTTACTGCATTTTCTTCTATCTTTAATCCGTCTTTTCGAATCTCGATATAAGCTTTGTCGTATTTTTTATTCGTTTCATCCAAAATCGTAGAACATACCAAAAGTGCGGATGGATTTGCTTCCTCCGTCTTTCCGGAAAATGAGTTTGATGAATTTTGAGTAGTGCCTTTACTGAACTTGATTCCACTGTCACCCGTACCATCTCCTATTTTCCAATAAGCATCGGTACTGTAGACAAGTCCGCCAAATTTTCCTTGTACCTTAAGTGTTGAATTCTTCACTTCAAGATTGTTGATTGACACGCTGTCGGTCGCACTGTTTTTTCTCCAATAGTATCCCAACAGACCACCTGAAGTTCCGGTCGCGTAGCTTTCCATCTGAAGATTGTCGATCGTCAGTCCATTAATTGTCACATTTCCAGTCATGCGGCCGATCAGACCGCCAAATAATGCATTCGGTGCATTGGAGTTGTCATTAAATTTCGCATGTGTGATTGTTGCATCTGAAATTCCACAGTTTGAAAATGTGATATTCGCTCCCTCTTCGCCTGCTGCCACATAACCGCCGATTGCGAAATCGTAACATCCGGATGAACTGGAAATTGTTCCCTGCATAGAACAATCAGTAAAACTGGTTGTTCCTGTTCCTTTTGTCTGTCCAAGGAAACCTCCGATACTCATTACTTTGAGATTGTTTCCACCGGCTCCATCACGATAAACGATATTTGTATTTACTATGACATTTGTAAAAACTGCAACATCTGTATAACCTGCGACTGCGCCACAGCGTACTTCCACTCCGTTTGATACGTTATGGAAATAAATGGATCCATTTAGCGTCAGATTCTCCACCTTACCATTGCAATAAGGAATGAATCCAATTGTGGAATGGTTGTAAATCTGACCGATGCCTACTGTTGCACTCGTACCACCTGCATTCTCAGCAAGTGTAGTGCCATCACTTAAATAACCATAGGCCTCTCCCGCTGCCAGTGTAATCGTGTAGTTCTTATCACTATTACCATTAAACGTTCCTGTATATATCTGGCTTCCATTATCTCGAAGCAGAGAATAAATTCCAGTTCCGGTAAGGTCAACATCACAATTAACTGTAATATTTTTGCTCAAAAGATCTGATGTTTTTTCTTGCTGTAAAAGAACCGCTACGGCTGCAAGATCTCTTGTATTGCTTATTGCCAAATCTCCCCCTAGCACCGTATATGCGACAGAAAACTCATGCGAAGCACTATTTTTAAAAAGCGTAGTATCATCTACACTGTTTCCATCTGTTTCTTTCAATTTGCTGCCATCCAAACGGATGACTTCTCCATAGCTTCCGATATCACTGACAGAGACTGCTTTCGGACGAATGTATTTCCAATTATATTCGTCACTGCCAGTTCCATTTCCTAAACCAAGCGCATAGACGATTGTGCCATCAATACTTCCTGCTATCTGTCCACATTCTGTACCTGTTTTTTTTATCGTTAAGCCGGAAAAATCTGTTGTGCCGCTGATGCGGAGGATTCCCTTTGTTGACTTTCCTAAGATGCCTCCGAGTTTGTTTGCTTTTCCATTATCACTGCCGGAAACTTTGGTTGTACCGGAAACAGACAGGAAATGTCCCTGTCCCTCTACCTTCCCCAATTCGCCGACAAGACCGCCAAAATAACCGTCTGTTGTTAAATCTGTTGTTAAATTCGCTGCAACAGTAGCATTGAAAATCTCTACATAGGCAGACGTTGCATTGGTAAGTGCATGGTCCGCTCCATTTCCAGCAACAGAACCGATAATGCCGCCCAATGCTGTGACAGTTCCATTGCTACTTATGTTCACATTCGGGCTTTCCAGCCTAAGTGTTGAACTCTGTGAATTGGCACTGTACTGTCCGATGACGCCACCAAATTGCCAACTGGTTCCTGTATGTGTAAGATTTGTCTCTGGAACATTTTTTATTGTAATTGTGCCGCCTGTAGAAGAATCAAAATTAAGCACACCGAAATATCCGCCAGCATGATTACCGTTTGAAATCGTGATTCCTGAGACATTGATGTTGCTTAAATCAAGCTCTAACCCCGTTTTATAAACTGCTTTCCCGATGAACCCTCCACTTTCCGATGTACCTTCTATCGTTCCTTTGCGAGTCACTGTATCGTTCAACGTGATGGTTGGGTTTTCAGCAGCACCAATCAGACCTCCGGCAGCGGATCCTATTGCGGTTGTTGTAACATTACCTGTCAGGTTAAGTGCCTGGTTTACAGTTAAAATGGATCCATCTTTCATTTCTCCTACAAGCCCACCTGCATGTCCACCTGTAGTTGAAATGTCATAGCCTATCGTAGCTGTTTCGCTACCTGTAGAACCGTTGTTTGTAGAGTTGCCTTCTGTATAGGAAGCAATTGTCAGATTTGCACCTGTTTCCATTGTATTACAGAAAAAACCTAAATTGCCTGTGCCTGTAATCGTAGTATTCGCTTCTGTGATTTTATTTACTACCGATAAAGAAAGGTTGGTACCTCCACCCATAGTGCCGATAATACCACCAAAGCTTGGCAAATTATTATCCTCTTTCTCTGCTCCAATCATAAGAGAAATCTGCTTTGGCTCTGCTACTGTTGAATTTTCATCCTTTACATAATTCGCAGCAAGCAAAGGTCCGTCCACAGTCCCCTTTGCTTTCAGATACAGTCCTTCATTTATCGTTGCGCTTTGATCAAGGTAATTAAAGAACGAATGTTTAATCGGAATATCAATACCGCTTCCAGAACTTGTAATTGTAATTGTTCCCTTGAATGGATAATCTTGACTTCCAAAACCTTGAAATTTTTTTCCGTCCACTTCCTGTGTCAGATCAAATGAGGCAGTTGTTCCACGCGTAATGGTAATCTCAGCCGTCTGGTATTTATCAGGATCTATATGAGACAAATTGATAAAATCAGCTGTACACGTAAGTGTTACTTTATTATCTACCACCTGAATTCCATTTCCTGTTGCATCCGTTGGATTCGTCTCATCTGCAGTTGCTTCTTGTTCTGCGTCAGTTTGTTTTGTATTCTCCTGAGCAGATTCTTCTATATTAGAGTCACTTTTATCAGATTCATTTTCCTGCTGATTTTCTCCTGCTTCGGATTTCGAATTGTTTTCCGATGTATCATCCGTCTGCTCTGTGCCTGTCTCATTCGAATTATTTTTTTTCGATTCATTTTCAGAAGTAGTTCCGTTAGATTGAGTCGCACTGCCATTTGGTGTCTGAGTGTCCTTCTGACCCTCGCTTGCCGTAACAGTTGTATTTACTTTTTCTTCTGCCTGTACCTGCGCCGGGAGCGTCTGTAATAACATCGATGCCACCAGAACTCCGGCACATATCTTTTTTAGCTTTTGTCTTACCATTGATTATTCCTCTTTGGAATTCTTAAAATGAATATACTCCTTGATTGTGTTCCAGTCCTCATTTAAATCATTTACAGCATAGGTCCGATAAAACTGGATCGTGTACTGCTGCGGAGTTCCCGCCGCTCCTAAATGAAGTGTCACTGATTTTGTTTTTCCATCTTCTGCTGTTGAAACTGTTGGATTTTTCATTTGTTCTAAAAACCACTGATCAATTTCCACTTTGGAGGAATCCCAGCTTAGAACACAAGCTTCTTTTACGTGCCCTGAAATGCGGTAGTTTAACAAACCTAATTTTTCACCCTTCTCTACAGCTGATTTCTCTGTTTCTAAAAAGCTGCCTGTCCAGTGTGTTTCTGTTGTATCCGTTGTCAATACGATCAGTCGTCCCAATGGTTTATACTGAGAGCGATTTGTCGGCTCTGCGGTAATCTTAATCTGATATGGTAGAATCTCATTTCCTGTGAGAACAAATGTATAAGTTTTGTCCAGTGCCTTGCCGGCAGCAAGTGTACCGCTTTCTGTATATGTTCCGTCTGTTAATTTTATCGTATTATTAATTGTAATATTCCTGTAAATATTTTCGTCTGTAACGACATTTCCACCGGCATCGACAAGTTCAACTTTAAAATCATAACTGATCTGATTTTTATCAAATTTTGTTGCATCATTTTGCAAATGATTTGAAATGGTTACGGAAAATGTTCTTGTTGTATCGTCTTTTCCAAATGATTTTACTTTTGTCGATAATTTTGATGCATTATCATACTGCACCAGCACATCTGAAGTAAATAATTGTTCGGAGCCTCGCACTGTGACAACGCGCTTGGCACTGCTCAAACTCGTATACGCTGCCAGCGAATATGCAATAATTGCAACGACTGCAATCAGAAAAAGATAAACAGCTATCAGCTTTGTCCTTTTTTTCAATGCGATTCTCCTTTCTTATTCTATCGACTGACGGTCAGATAAACCATGTCCGTCTCTTTATCATTACTAACTGTATTTTCATCCCAATAAACGCGAAGTACAAAATAATCGCAGAAGCAATCGCCTCCAAATGCATTTGTCCCTTTATTTCTGGGATTCAGCATATCCAAATTATTTTCACTGGCCAGCCAATAAAGCGGCTCTGCATTTTTTTGTACCTTACTACTATCTACAGCATTTTGACCATTCTCATCACCATAACTAAGGTTGTGGCTCTGATGTTTCTTTATTTCAGCTTCATTCATTTTACTCAAAGGCATTGCTGAAATAACGGGAGTTGATGATTTGTCATAAGTAAAATTTTCCGTATGTTCTCCGCTATTATCCGTATATGTAAATGGAACATTTACCATATTGCCCGTTGTCGTCTGTTCGGATGTGGATAGTTGAGCACGATAAACTTCGTAATAAAATGGGATATTTGTAGTATAAGCTAACTGAAGCGAATACATATCAATCGGTTCTCCGTATACGCAAAACACGTAATTCATGGAATGGTCTTGTGTGTCGGCGTCGATAGAACCCATATCCAGATACGCAATATCGTGATTGTTACCGCTTCCGATTTCCAGTCGGATCGGTGTTTTTATCCATGTAAGTGTGTCCAACTGCCGCTTGTAGAAAAACCAGGCATAGACAATCACTCCAACTAATATTAATCCAGTTGCTGCCAATGTGAAAAGCAGTACTGTTTTTTTCTTGATTTTTTTTACTTTATCTTTCATAATTGTATTTTCTTTGTTGCTGGTCACCGGTACTGTGAGCAGTAACTTTTCTTTTGGTTCTTTACCTAATTTTGAATCATTGGCTGCATCTCAAGTTTCACCCTGAGACAGTTTGCATGGCTTCCGATATACTGGTCTGCCTGGTTATAATAGGAGCTTAATGCTACAAAAGCATCTTTTGTTTCTTCATTAGAAAAATTTGTTTGCATGTTTTGAATCTTTGACAATTCAGTCTGTCCCACCGGTAATGGCTGTTGTGTGAGATTGCTGTAAAAATATCGCTGTGGACACTTCACCATAGAATATTGTGTATCCGCATATGCAATTGCATTACGCATCGCTTCTCCGTTCGCATATGTAGACAAAATCGGATTCCTGCCATTTAAGAATTCATTTCCTTCTGCCAACGTGAATTCTGCAAAGTTCTGTGGCCAGCACCAGTATAATGTGTATGAATACTCTGTATCTTTTTGTGCGTCCGGAATATTGAGCGTGAAACTGCCATCCTCTAGCCAGATAAGACTCGTTGCCGATGCATTTCCTGCATTTGAACTTTCACTTTTTTCTAAAAAGAATAAAATGTGACCGGAAGTAAATGTTTTGGTTATCTCGTCCACTTCATTAATATTATTATTCTGATACTTGTATGGAATCAGACTCAATTGCATGTCCAAAGTGATGTTTCCCGCTGTTTTTGGCACTACAGAAAATTGTAACCTTCCGCTGCTTCCTGGCTCAATTGCCTGATCTTCACGCTCATGCTTGGAATCCTTCCAATAGTCTTCCCAATCTGATTGTGCAGTGCTGTAGTTTCCTACCTTGCTCTGGTCGCTCAATAACCAGTTCACGGAATATTTATCAGGAGATGTCTCAAGGAAAGTATCCTTCAGCTTCTGATACCAGAAGCTTCCGGTTGGATTCTCCTGATCCATGATCTTCTTCAACAGATCATCATGGATACCGGCACTTCCATACGTTTTGAGTTCCACATTTTTCATATCCGCACTGACTGTTGTGCCTGTTCCCCGGACTCTTGTATTACTCACAAACCATGCGATACAGAGTGCGATTATCACAGCGATTGCTGCAATGACAAAAACAATCATCTGATGAATTCGTTTTTTCTTTTCCTTTTTTAATTCTTCGAGATTTTCTTGCATTAGTCATCTATCTCCATTGATCTATTGTTTCATTTTGTATATATTATTCAAATTATTTGATATAAACATCCAATTATAATAATACTACAATAGTAATAGGTTTTCAATAATTTTACAGTTCCCAGCTCAAAGATTCTCAATGCAAACAACTCCTCTCCAGACATATCACTAAGAAATGCCCGGAGAGGAGTTTGTCTATTACAGCCACTGTTTTAAAACAGCATTTAATTTTGTCATATCAAGCGGTTTGGCAATATGTTCGTTCATACCGGTATTCTTTGCAAGCTGCACGTCCTCAGCAAACGCATTCGCAGTCATGGCGATGATCGGCACTTTCCCTCTTTTACCCGGAAGTGCACGAATTGCAGCTGTTGCTTCATATCCATTCATGATCGGCATCTGTATGTCCATAAATGCAAGATCGTATCTGTTCTCGGGAGCATTCGCAACCTTTTCGACTGCAGTTTTTCCATTTTCGGCAATATCAATTGCTACGCCAGTCATACCCAGGATCTCAACTGCAATCTCTCGATTCAGTTTATTGTCCTCAACAAGAAGGATTCTTTTACCCGTATAATCTGCTTTCGCAAACTCTTCCAGATAGTTCCGTGCATTTTTCTCTTTCTTCTCAGAAGTGAACTGTCGCAGCGTAGCTGTCAGACGCGAACGGAATAATGGTTTTGCTATGAATGCATCTACTCCTGCCGCTCTTGCGTCTTCTTCAATCTCGCTGAATTCAAAAGAAGTAAGAATGATAATTGTAACATCTTCACCTACCCTCTCCCGAATCTTTCGGGCTGTCTCAATACCGTCCATTTCCGGCATCTTCCAGTCCAGGATCACTGCGAAATAATCACTGTTGTTTTCATGGCGTGCATAGCAGCGTTCCACAGCTTCTTTACCTGTAAGTACCCATTCGCCCGCTATGCCGATCTCCTCAAGGGTTGCAACCGTACTTTCACAGCAGATCCTGTCATCATCTACAACCAGCACCGGAAGATCGAACAGTTCTTTTTCCTGTTCTTTTTCACTCTCCTGAAGTTTCAGATATACGGTTACTGTGATCTTCGTTCCTTTGTTCGGGATACTGTCAACCTTAATGCTACCGTTCATTAAGTTGACAATATTTCTGGTGATTGCCATACCAAGACCAGTGCCCTGCACTTTGGTCGTCCGATGATCGTCCGCCCGGCTAAATGGATCAAACATGATTTTCTGAAATTCCTGTGTCATACCAATCCCATTGTCTTCAATACAAAACTCATAGCAGCCAAGCTCGGAAAAACCATTCTTTTTTTCTTTGATCGTAAATGTAATATTACCGCCATCCTGAGTATATTTGATGGCATTACTCATCAGATTGACAAACACCTGCTGGATTCTGAGACTGTCACCGCAGACCGCTTCGTGTTCAATATGATCGATATGAACTTCTAAATTATGTTTGTGCTCATCGATTGCCGGTTTTGTAAGTGTGAGCAGATTATCTACCAGCTCCGGCAAGCTGAAATCTTCCTCGGCAAGAGACATTTTCCCACTTTCAATCCGCGCCATGTCAAGGACTTCATTGATCAGCCCCAGCAGATGACGGCTCGATTTCGTAATTTTGCCAAGACATTCAATCACTTTCTCCTGATTCTCGATATTGGCACCTGCAATTGCTGTCAGCCCGACAATCGCATTCATCGGTGTCCGGATGTCATGGGACATATTGGAGAGAAATTCTGTCTTGGCGCGGCTTGCATTCTCCGCTGCCTGATACGCTTCCTTCAACGCCTTACGGGATTCGATTTCTACTTTTTTCTCCTGTGAGACATTTATGGATGCTAACAACACCTTTACTAATTTCTCTCCTTTCCACTCCAACGGAATGAATGAAGCAATTTTATAGGTATTTTCATCTAAGGAGCAATATTCGAATTTATAAACGCTCTGTTCTTCTGTCAGATTCTTACGTATATGTTCTGAAGACATCAGAATATCCAGCGGTTCCAATGGTTTCAGCGTCTTATACTTTGCGACCACCTGCTCTACAAAATCGTGATATGTTCCAAATGGCTTGTATACCATTTCACCCTGCAGTGTGTAAAATTCATATAGGTCTTCTTCAAGATTGCAGACAACAAATCGATCCACAAGACGCACCATACTCTGGATCAAAAGTTCCATGGATGCATTATCAGATGCCATCTGCATTCGCTTTGCAGTCTCGGCTTTTGACTCTGTGATATCCCGCAGAAAGATCATTGCATACTCAGAATCTTCCATCTCACCGCGCATGATCACATTCCGCACCCAGCGTTTCTCCCCATTTAAAATGATTCTGCATTCCTGGCATAACTCTGTCTCAAGTCCCTTTAATTTCTCTGTAATGTACGAACGATTATAAAAATCTGTTACAGCCTTTTTATCCTTTTCAATAACATAATTGTCCACAAAGAACCTGACCAGTTCATCCCATGTGTGGCTCTGCTCAAATGCAGTCATCAGAGAGGATTCTACTTTAAATGTGTCAAATGTATTCTTCTCAAGATTTACATAGTATTCGCAGATGTTCGCACTTGTGAATGCACGGTGAAAAGCGGCTGACCGCTGCGCCTGCATCAGGCTTCTTTTTTCTTCCTCTATATTGCTGAGGATTCCTGCAATCCGGTTGGCTGAACCGTCAAGACGGCGTATTACTTCCGCAGAAGCCCGGAACCAATGATATCGCCCATCTTTTGTTTTCAGCCGATACTCTGCCTGGAATTTTGTTTTATTTGTTTTATCTGCGATTGTTTCCTGAAGCAGCTTCATTACATGATCCGTGTCTTCAGGATGCAGAAGTTCTGACCACGAGTCCAGTTTGTTCGGAAAATCCAATGTATCATGATAGCCCAGGATCCGCCGGAAAGCATGACTCCAGTTCACATTTACGATCTCACTGTTTTTATTGCAGTCAAAATACCACAGTGCTGAACTTATAGATTCATTTACCAGAGCAAGATTCTCATACTCCCAGTTCATCCGCACTGACATGATCCAGATTGGTTTTCCATCCGTATCTGTTGCATTTTCTTTATAAAGACATACATAGGCAGGGATTCCATCCGCTGTGAGAATCTGCCCTTCCCCTTCGCCCTGAATCCGACGGAAACGATCACCCTCAAGGAAACTGACATTTTCCCCATAAAAAAGATTCGTCAAAGAACCCTTTGTCTGCTCCATTATGGATTCATAACTGTATCCCAGATTATGCAACAGCAGATCACTTATAGACAAAATAGATAATTCAGAATCAAAATATCCTGTAATTGTTCCGACACCACCATTATTTTGAATTGTTTTCTGCATGATCTGAAATACCTGCTCTCCCAACTTCGATGAATTGGAAGAATATATTTCATCTGTAAACTTATTCATAAAACTCATTTTTCATCCTCATAATTTTCTAACCTGCTACCGTTAAATCCCACATAAATCCGTATATCTTTTATAGGCAAACGGCATAACACAACGAATATTAGTATAACAACACAAAGCCGGCATTTCAAGAGCCAATAGTGACAAGATTTCCGGCTTTTTTAGAATACTTTTTTAGAATCAGTAACAGAAAATTTTGGCTTTCTGCTACCCGTTCAGATCTGATGCAGAAAAAAATTTAACTTGCCGTCCTTTTCAACCGTAATCGACTCCACCATTTCATCAAAACGTGCTTCATCGAATTCAACAAGCCCCAGCACTTCCGCACTGGCTTTCATCAACTTTTCTTCTTTTATATTTTTAGCATCACACCTTCTGTGTTTCTCTGCCCTTTTTCCAGTGCATACCCAGGTCGGACATTTCTCTCCATTTTTGCTTGTATTCCAGAGTTGTCTTGTGTAATGTCTGCCACAGCGACTACAAATCACTTTCTTCGTAAATGGATACATTTTCCCTGTGCGATTATACGGAAATTTCCCCGCTTCTTTATTATAAGCAAATATTTCCTGCACTTTTTGAAATGTATCCATTTCGATAATTGCTTCATGTGTGTTTTCAACGAAATATTGCGGAAGCTCTCCTTTGTTTATCTTTTTCTTTTTGGAAATGGGGTCTTGAATAAATGTTTTTTGAAGCAACATATTTCCCGTATATGTTATATTTCTTAATATCCTGCTGATAGCACTTGTTGAAAATAACTTTCCATTTACTGTAGTAATACCTTTTTCAGTCAATCGGTCTACTATTTTCATGTAAGAAGATCCCCCTAAGAAATCAGAAAATATCTGTTTTACGACCTCCGCTTCTTCCGGAACGATCACCATCTGGTCATCTGCCCATTTGTATCCAAATGTTCTTCTTTTTGTATTTCCGATTCCCTGTTCAAATCTTTTCCTTATCGCCCATTTTTCATTTTCACTGATAGATTCACTCTCTGCCTGTGCAATGGATACAATCAAAGTCAGCATTAATTCGCCTTCTTCTGTCATTGAATCAATTTTCTGTTCTTCGAACCATACAGAAATATTCTGGCTTTTCAGCTTTCTCACAATGTTCAGCAAATCTACCGTATTACGAGAAAAACGACTTACTGATTTCACAAGAATTTTGTTGATCTTTCCATCTTCGCAATCCCTGATCATCTCACAAAATCCTGCCCGCTGTTTGATCCTTGTCCCGGAAATGCCTTTGTCTGCATAGATTCCCGCAAATTTCCAATTCGGTTCGTTATCTATCATTTGCTTATAATACTCTTTCTGAGCTTCCAAAGAATGGTGCATCTGAACCGACTCGACAGAAACACGCACATAAGCTGCAACCTTTAATTTTTCTGCCATCTTCCACACCTCAGTTCCGCACGTCGCTGTAACTCTCTCTGAACCTCATCAAATGTTTCCGGCTCAATTATCGCCTCATGATTCCCCACCACATAATATTGCGGAACTTCTCCATCGTTTTTACGCATTTTTCTATCCAGAAAGTTTCTCGAATACCTTTTTTGAAGCAATGCATCACCTCGATATTTTTCATTCTGTAAAATATTTTTCACCGTGCGATCTCGCCAGATTTCTTTTCCGTATGGCGTGGGAATCCTGCGCCGCGTCAATTCTGCCGCGATCCGATAAAATGAATTCCCGTCCAGAAACATTTTGTAGATCATACGCACCGTTTCTGCTTGCTCGGGATTCACCTTCAATTCGCCGTTTTCCCCACGGTCATATCCCAGAAAATGACGATACGGAATAAACACTTTACCGTCCTGAAAGGCTTTTCTCATCCCCCACCTTGTATTTTCGGAAATGCTTCTGCTTTCTTCCTGAGCCAATGAACTCATAATCGTAATCAGGAGTTCGCCTTTTGCATCAAATGTCCATATATTTTCTTTTTCAAAATAAATTTCTACGCCCTGTTCCTTCAATTTTCTTATCACAGAAAGGCTGTCCACCGTATTCCGTGCAAATCTGCTGACCGATTTCGTCACGATCAAGTCAATTTTTCCATCCATTGCATCCTGAATCATCTGCAAAAAAGCTGCCCGTTTCTGAGTGGATGTACCTGTTACACCCTCGTCCGCATATATCCCTGCGAAAATCCAGTCCGGCTTTTTCTCAATATAACGCGTATAGTATTGTATCTGTGCTTCATAGCTCGTCTGCTGACATTCGCGATTCGTACTTACCCTCGCATATGCTGCAACCCGGCGATTTGTCCTTTTTCCAACCATTCCTGATTCCTTTTCTACCCTCGCCGGAATGATCGTCACTTGTTTCACTTGCTTTTTCGTGTTAGTCATATGTATGCTTTCTCCTTTTCAAAAATATTTTGACGCTTACATCATCATAACAGAATTTGAGAGAGCAGATGATACCGTAACAAAGGTTGCCATGGTATGTGTTGCCGGCGTGGCGCTGGGATCAAGTACGTATGCTTGGTTTGTGAACAATAGTAAAGTAACAGCTGATGCCGGTGATTACACCGCATCCAGTGCACAATACTTGCTGATTTCTCACGCTACTGAGAATGACTTTAAAACATCCATCAGTTTTGATGAATACACTGGTAAATTTGTTCCTGTATCTACAACAGATGGTACAATGGGAACATTTTGGCAGGTTGATTCGTCCAAAACAAATGCTTGGGATAATTCTAAGGCTAAAATCTTCAAATCTGCAACTGCCAGTGCATCTGGTGATGCCTATAAAGACAGTTTTCAGTTAAAATCTGACCAAGCTGGTGTACAGGTACAGTGTAAAATTACTAAGACAGCCGATATTGATGACTTAGGAAGTGCTGTATATGTAGCATTTACTGGTGGAAATCTTACTAAACCTCTTATTGTGCAGCTTTCTAATGGAACGACAGTAACTGGTGGTAATAATACATATATTGGTGATGGCACTACAGCAGATGATACTGATACAACTAATAATTGTACCAAAAAAGGTATCAAAGACTTGGATGGTAATTTCCAAGTTGCAGCAGCCAATATGGACACACTTACAGTAACCCAATATAATGGTTTTAATGAAACTCCATTCAATTTTGACAGATTAACCACAGCAGCGACAGCACAATCTTATCAGATGTATATTTGGCTTGAGGGAACTGATCCACAGTGTTACAACCCAATCGCTGCAAAAGAATTAACTGGATTGAATTTTGAATTCTCTATTCCAGAAAACTAACAATTAAATAAAAACTCTCCAGATAGTTGTGGTATCTGGGGAGTTTTTGTTTTAGAAAGCCAAGGGGACACCTAAAAGCCTCTTTTCCTGTCCCCTCGGCTTCTGGGGAAATAGCAATTCATCAGATGTACCGAAAATGTGCGGAGGAGATTGGTGATAGTAGACAATAGAGGAAATGGGGAAAAGAAAAGCCATGGCTTACGCCATGACCTTTCAAAAGAACATATTTAATTTCCGCTTGCAACTCCGGCAAGTTTTACTGTCACATCATAGGTGAATGGGGCATCTTCAGCAGATTCGTATTTGCTATCTTATTCAGCAGATACACCTGCCAAATGTACCGTCACATTAAATTGTCTTTCATCGCCATCTACAATACGGCTAATGCAGTCCGCATCAGTTCCTTCCATCCAAATGTAAACTCGCATGGTTGTATTTCCATCATAATCTACACCAGATGCAATTTTCCGTGCATTTCCGGTTGGCAGTATATAGCTGAATCCATCTTTTGTGGCTGCATAATTGTACGTTTTTCCATCTGCTGAATCCGTCCATGTATAGTTTTTTTCATACACATATGGATAGGATGGCTTTTTTGTTGAATTGCTATCTTTCACCACACTCCAGCCATTAGTTGAGTTTACATCATTCCCATGAGCATTGGTATCTTCTGCTTTGGGTGCATAAACCAGTACCAATTTTTCGCCAGATCCTTTTCCGGCATCAATTGTAATTCCGACTCGAAGAGAAGCTGCTACTTTATCATTCACCGCTGTTTCTTTCCCATCCGCATCTTTTATCGTTACCTGAACAGCTCCTTCTGGGTTTGAACCATCCAGATATACATCACAGATTCCGGTATTGGTTAATGTGTATAGAGTATATTCACCAACAGCATATGCATAGTATGTTTCATCACCAACAGTATATTGACCATACAATGTATTTCCTTTTTCATCAATATCCCATGTAGGATGCATGTAAGTTGCCACATTCATATCGGCATTCCAGTTTTCCGGAACCCACCATGATTTTGCATCTTCTGTAGAAGCTGGGCTAATCTTATGTCCCTCTACTGCTGACACAAGTGCAGTGTCACTTCCATGATCAAGCGTATCACCTAATTTTACGATTTGAAGCATAAAACCATTGGCTTCTGCCATGATGGAACTCGTTTCAGATGTGACCTTATTATTTGCCACATACCAGGCATAAGTGGCAGATGTTAAAGCGAATGCACTGACCGATGCACTCAGTATAGCTCCCATAAGCTGTATTTTTAATTTTTGACTTTTCGTTTTCATCTCCATCATATCCTTTTATTTTGACATACCAAAAAGTAGAAGAAACATCTTCTGCCTTTTGGTATGCCCTCCACGCCACAACCGTGGAGAGCGATATTATTTATTTAGTTCCCTGAGTATAAGCATTGCCTACGCCCTGCTGTACTGGTGTTGCAGAGAAATCAAGTTTTACACTTGCCTGACCTAACTTATCGAAATTCTTAGTATTGATAGTTGTATAATCTCCATCATAGAACAGAGTAACATTAACTGTTAAGATTTTATTAGCAGTTACTGCATCTCCAAATGTTGCAGTTTCCGTTCCAGAAAGAGAATTTGTAGATTTTGATGTCTGTGTCCACTTTGTTTCCGTAGTGTTATACTCCCAAAGTTCCCACTCATTTCCACAAGAAACTAGAGCACCAACTGCATTAACAATGTCATTATCAGCTCCATCACCTGCAGCAGTTACTGTCATACCTTCAATTTTCAGACTATTGAAAGCACCCTGACTAGATGAGACATATACTGGGGATGTTACAACATAATCTGTTGTTCCAGTTACTAAAGAATCTGTATGAGTCAGATCATAATAAATCCCTTTTCCTGCTGCATCTGTCTGAACATCTGCTTTACCAGCTTCCTTTGCATATGCAGTCTGCCATACTAACTTATCTGGAGCAGTAGTAGCTACCCAGTCAGTTTTCGTTCCACCTTCTGCCTGATGTGGGCGAGACGGGTATAATTTAATAGGACTCTTAGTTAAATCAACTGTTGTTGATGTTTCTGTTCCCTGAGAATTTGTGTTATTAATTGTCAAGAATGCAGCATTTGACTGTGCAGAAATGCTGCTTACGGTTGCATCGACCGTATTGTTACTTACAAACCAAGCATAAGTACTTGATCCCAGCGCTACAGCGGCAACGCATACCATGGCAATCGCTGCAGCCAGCTGTTTTTTCAGCGCTTTTACATTTTTTGTTTCCTTCATTTTCTTTCCTCCCATTCGTATTTCAGCAAGATTCTTTTAAATGTTTTGTTCACTTAATTCTCAATTCTTCTATTATCAGATTACAACTCCCACCGGGCCCGGTTAAAAGAGTATCTCCACCACCTTTATCCGGTGGGGATTCAATCTCATAATAGAATCTCTGATTTCTCTTGCTTCCATCTTCCTGTATTTAGGTTCTATCTATATAAACAGTTGTTGTGGCACTGTTTATACCACTATTATTTGTTCCGCCGGTTTTCCCATGTGATATCTCTATCTGAATAATAACTATCATTCGGAGCATCATTTCCGGCTGCATTGATTGGTTTATCACCTGTCAATGTGTCTTTAATATCTTTTACGAATTTCCATACCAGACTTGTGTTATCGTCTGCGTCTGAATCAATATGCATGCTAAACTGTACGCTTCCACCAATAATCGAATCTACACATTCCGGATCATCTCCTTCCATCCAGATGACTATGGTGTATCGGTCAACATTTCCAACAAGGAAATCTTTTTCATGATAACTGCAGACAATCTCATCTGATTCAAAATTTTCACATCCATTTTCGGCATCACCGCTCTTCGCCGGTGCAGCATATACAATACGTTCTCCATTTTTCCAAACCGCAACACGAACCGCTTTTTCTGCACCTTTGGCACAAGAATCTAAAGTGATTTTTGCAATGTATCCAAGATCTTCTTTTCCTGCATTTCTGACATAATAGGTATAAGCCATATAATTTTTCCCATTATGGCTTCCACTTTCTACGCTATCCACATCTTCCGGAAGATCTTCAATCGAAATATTGGTTGCATCTTTTACCGAGTTAGCAGTAAGCTTTGCAGTCGCATCATCAAATTCTCCCGTCTCGGAAATGCTGATTCCTCTTCGATATAATTCCAGACGATTAAGATTGATTGTAAAATTACCCATCTTTTCCTGTGAAAATGCAATGATAAATAATATGCACACCACAAGCATCATGCCTAGCAAGACCAGATGGAGTTTATCCATTCGAAGCAATGCGGCTCCCAGACGTTTTGGCTGTCTGTGCGGAACATACATACTGACAATCGTTTCTGGATCTACGTCATCACCATACTTTTCAATAATCTCTTCAAGTTCTTCGATTCGTATGATCTGATCCGACTTTTTCTTACTTTTCTTTTTTTCTTTCCTGTCTTTTTTCCATTTCATCTCTTGCTACATCTCACAGCTTATATCTCTTTTTAACATAAGCCACATATTCCTGCATTTTTACTCTTTCGTCTGTATCAGCGAATCTCAATTGAACACCTGTCACGAAACGGAAAGGCCCTCCTTTTGGCATCTCTCGCATCCAGCATATTACACCAACAACTTCTGTCTCTGGCATCCCTTCAGACGCGGAACCCAGACGTGGAAGTGTGAAAATACAGCTTTCGCCGACTTCAAACCAACGGTTCATATAGACCGCAAGACCATTGTTTGAAATATCCATCGTTTCTCCAGACTCTTTATCAATCTCACCTCTTGAATTCAAAGACCATGTATCCTGCATGAATTGAAGCGGAAGTTCGACTTTCATACGGACATCTGCACGCTTTATAAACTGACGGTTTTCAGTAACTCTTCGAATCTTCCAATACCGGCGGATTCCTTCTTTCACTGCGTCATCCACATATCCGGCAACAATTCGTGTCTCTTCACCTTCTTCATATTTGAATAAAAACTTTTGGCTTTCATCTAGCGGAAGTGCTTTTCCATCCACCATCGGTACTGATACCAGAAATGCTGACTCATCTAACTCTTTATAAAAAGTAGTAATCATATCAAATACTGGCTGCTGCCCCGCTGTTGTTTCTTTTGCAAGCTGCATTTTTGTTCCTCGCTTAATCCCACACGCTCCCATTCTATCCAACGTCTCCTCTGTTTTTAATCATAATCATTCATTTAATATTTTAACATATCCCCCAAAAGATGTCTATTATTTATTTGCAATCTAAATACAAGTTTAATTGGCTAGTGCATTCCTGGTATTAGAAAAGCTCCTACTATAAAAAAGTAAGAGCTCTACATTATAAATTCAATTTTTTATATCATTTGCACTGTAACATAAACAGGTCTGGTTAATAGTTCTCAGCGTGTATTTCAACAGCTACTTTTATAACACCATCTCTTTTATTCTCGAAGAGATCATAAGCCTCTTCAATCTTACTGAGAGGATAGGTATGTGTGATAAGGGGTTCTGTATTGATCTTTCCTTCAGCAATCAGTTTCAATGTTTCTTCACAGTCACATCCATCTACTCCACCTGTTTTGAAGATAAGATTCTTGCCATACATATCTGGAAGTGGTAAGCTCTGTGCCTTATCATAAAGTGCAACGATTGTTACGATTGCATTCGGTCTTGCACATTCCCATGCAAGACGGAACGTTGATTCTGCTCCGGCAACTTCAAGAACAACATCTGCTCCGCCGTGATCACTTATTTCCTTAACAAAATCCTCACAATCTTCCGGAGAAACAGTAAGTACATCCGGATAATGTTCTTTAATAAAACGGATACGTTCTTCGTCTTTCTCACACATGATAATATGCTTTGGATTCTTCAGCATGACGCAGAGTAATGTACAGATTCCTGTAGGGCCTGCGCCGATGATCAGTACAGTGTCGTCTTCTGTAATCTCGGAAATGCGAGTTGCCCAGTAACCCGTAGCCAGTACATCTCCCACGAATAATGCCTGTCGATCGGTAACTTCATCCGGAATCTTGTTTAATCCCTGATCTGCGAACGGTACACGCACATATTCAGCCTGACCGCCATCGATACGGCATCCAAGAGCCCATCCGCCATTCTGATCAGTACAGTTATTGACGTAACCTTTTTTACAGAAATAGCATTCACCACAAAATGTCTCGACATTTACCGTTACTCTATCTCCCGGTTTCACATGAGTTACAGCGTCTCCGATTTCTTCAACAATTCCAACCATCTCATGTCCGACAGTAATACCCGGAACTGCGCGTGGAACACTTCCATGCTTGATATGTAAATCGCTGGAACAGATACTTGCAAGTGTTACCCTTACAATAGCGTCCCTTTCATGCATAATGACCGGTTTTGGTTTTTCTCTTAATTCAAATTTTCCTTTTGATACATAGGTATAAGTCTGCATTGTTTCCCCCACCATTTTCAAATAATATAATACGGCTTATTCTTTCGGATTATCTCCAGCCCGATAAGGCACTGTAGCCGCCGGAACAACCGCTGAAGCCGGCTCCGTATGGATATCCTGATCGTCAAAGAAGATATGTGCTCCAAATGCCGCAAGTACTTCTGTCTTGCTGACACCGCCAAGAAAGAATGCTTCATTGATGGATACTCCCCAGTTGCGGAGTGTTTTCACTGCACGTTCATGCGCAGGAGCATTTCTTGATGTGACAAGTGCGGTTCGGATTGGCTGAATCTCCTTGTCTTTAAACAACTGCTGTACATAAGACAGTTTTGTCAGGAAATTAGCAAACGGACCTTTCGCCATCGGTGTGTTCGCATTTGCCTTCTCATGTTCTTCGAATGCCTGTATACCGTTCTTCTGAAAAATCTTTTCAGATTCCGCAGAAAAGAGTACTGCATCTCCATCAAAAGCAATACGAATCTGGTCAATCTTTTGCCTTGGGTCAGCATGCGCATCACCTGTAAGAATACGACCTGCCGCAATCCCATCATTAATTGCAGACTGTACGTCATCTGAATTTGCCGACAAAAACAGATCTGTCTTAAAAGCTTTCAGATAAGGGGCTATCTCTGCACCACTTGTCAAAGTCGCTCTTGTAATATCCAGACCATAATACTGTATAGAATTAAAAATACGAAGACATGTGTTGGCATTGTTCCGTGACATAATGATCACTTCCACCAGTCTTCCCAGTTCTGTGTTGTTCAATTCCAAGAATGCTTTGATTAATTGGAAAGCAGCACCCTTCTGAAGAATCTCATTCTCATGTGCTACCTGGTAAGCCTCATATGCTTCGACACCTTGTTCTTCGAATATTTTATTTTCCTGTTCAAGATTAAATAAAGCTCTCGAACTAATCCCTATTACAAGAGGTTTTGATAAATCATATGGCATTTTTATCGCCTCCGATCAAGAAAAGAATCATGTATTAATCACATCTTTCTTACATTATACGTTTCCGTCTTATGAGATACAAGTGAAAACATATAAGAAAAGCTTATATATTTGTAAAATCTTGATATAACATCAATACTTTTCAGTCTATTTTTTGAATTCCACTGCGTGTTTTCTCTTCCACAACGGAAACAAATTACGCTGACATACATAATTCTTTCGTTCATCTATCGCAATCGCATGAAAGAATGTCTTCCACATATCCGTATACTCATCTTCGTACTCTTCTGTCTTTCTTAATGTCTGAAATTCTTCATCTGTCAGATAGCGGAGATAATTCTCTCCGTCTTTCGGATGAACACAGGCTGTTTTACGGTTGTCATCTATGATCATCCACTGTTCTGAAGGCATGCGATCTGCAAAATGTCTGCCAACCAACATAATAACATCACTTTTCGGCTCTAGATGGCTGACATAAACATTGCTTGCGTTCAACCGCTCAAATCGTGCAAACTCTCTGAAATGATGACTTTCATTAGACACTTTGCGACGTAATTCTAATATCCGCATCACATATGGATTCGCATATTGTTGTGACACACTGCTTCCAACTGAAAATCCGACACGGAGATAATTATAAATTGCCTGCAGTGCATCTTCCTCAACAGATAAAGTAGCCAAATAGATATTCAGATATGCTTCATCCGAAATATCTCTCCGAATCGAGTGAATTACTTTTTCTGCTTTAGAAAGATCTTGGTCTACATGAATATATTCATCAAATATCGTTTGCTGAAATACTGGTTCTTTCTTCAATTGTATCTGGTTATGACCAATCCGTAAGGCTTCAGACCATGCATCATAGATACAGGTCATGATATCTTCCAGACGGTCTTTACAAGTAAATATCTTCATCAGCATACTCCAAAATCTGTCAATGTCATCTGGGTAAACGACTCATTCGCATGTTGTGTGTTCCATAGATCTTTCTTATCTACACTAATTAGTTGTCGCGTAATATAAGATGCCTCAATAGGAGTATGGTACATCTGTTTTCCACCACACGTGATGAAATAGTGTGCACGCTTCAATACGACTCCCATCTTCTTCAGGCTTGCATAATCAAGTCTTCCATAACGTCTTGCATAAGTGATACGACTCGCTGATTTCGGTCCGATTCCCGGAACACGAAGCAATGTAGCATAATTTGCTTTCTCTACTTCTATTGGGAACTGTTCCAAATGGCGTAACGCCCAATCACACTTTGGATCAATCATCTCATTGAAATTCGGCTGTTCTGAAGATAATAGTTCTCCCGCCTGAAATCCATAGAATCGAAGCAGCCAATCAGCCTGATACAGTCTGTGTTCACGTAAAAGCGGTGGTGGCGTTCCAATCTCCGGCAACACATTATCTTCATTCAATGGAATGTATGCTGAATAGAAGACACGCTTCAGATCAAAGCCTTGGTATAAAGCCTGTGTCGTTTGCAATAATGTATAATCACTCTCATTGGTCGCACCAATGATCATCTGCGTACTCTGTCCTGCCGGAGCAAAACTGCGTTTCAATCGCGACATATCACGGGGTGCCAGTTGGTTCGCATTCTCCCAGGTAAGTGCATGATCCAGAGAAGTATATCTTTTATAAGACTCTAATCGATTCATCTGAGAATCCTGAGAAATGGCTTTATCCTTCTTCTGAACATTCAAGCACTCAGAAAAATGCTTTTTCGATGCATCAGAAAAAATACCTGCGTTCAAAAACTTATTCCCACCACTTCGATCCATATATGCTGACTTTCCAATCGCCATTCTGTGAGAGGCGATCGTGCTCTGTACTTTACCCATGGGATTCAGAATATTCTGCATTGTCTTGTTTGGAGCCAATGTATGTAATCCTTCTTCCGTAGGCAATTCAAGGTTGACACTGATACGATCCGCAAGATATCCTGCTGCCGCAAGTAACTCGTCCGAGGCTCCAGGAATTGTTTTTATATGAATATACCCATTAAAATGATATTTCGTTCGAAGCAGCAATAACGTCTCGCACATTTTCTCCATCGTATACGTTGGATTCTTTAAGATTCCGGAACTTAAAAACAGACCCTCAATATAATTACGCTTATAAAACTCTACTGTTAAGTCACAGATTTCTTCCGGAGTAAAAGTAGCCCGCTTTACGTCATTGCTTCTGCGATTGATACAATACTTGCAATCATAAGCACAATGATTCGTCATCAGAATCTTAAGCAGAGAAATACATCTTCCGTCTGCTGCAAAGCTATGACAAATGCCGCATGCCTCTGCATTGCCGAGCTCTCCTTTCTTTCCCCACCGGCTGGATCCACTTGAAGTACATGCAACATCATATTTTGCTGCATCAGCAAGAATCTGCAGCTTTTCCTGTGTTGTATAATTACTATTTCTAATTTCTGTATTCATATTTTCATTATACAAACATTTGTTCGATGATGCAAGTATTATTTCGAACAAATGTTCTTTCAAAACTGTTCAATATGTTTTGAGCATTCTTAAATCACCTGAAAAATCAAGATTTTTTCTCTGTTATCCTCACCCGGAAATAAATCTGAAGTATTGATTTCATCATAAAAAATCAACTGTTCCTGAGTCATCAAAGTACTGATATATTCTTCTGAAGGATAATAGAAAAATAATAATATATCTCTCGGATTTTCATAATAAGATTCGTAAATCCTTGCTAAAACTGACTGTAATATCTCTACAGAAAAAGGATTAAAAAAGTAACAGCGATCCACTTCCGACGGAACTTCATAATTTTCTGCACTGCATAATATAAACTCCGTGCGGGATGCGGAAACGGATACTTCTTTATTATCTGCTGCTCCTTTATAAATACGTTCATCATACTCTACGCCTATTGTCTTGCATCTTGTTTGATATGAAAGATAAAAACATACCCGTCCTTTTCCGGTTCCATAGTCAATCAGAGTATTATTTTTCCTGATCAATCCACTGTTTGCCAGGCGCTCCAATACCATATAAGACGTTGGTTCATAAGGATATCGATACTGATCTGAATGAGAATCATCCCGCCCGGTTGTCTTTATTTTCAGGAGCTTATCCCATTGTGTTTCATTTTGATTCATTTCCTTCGTTCCTTACATTTTCATATTTGAAATATCACCCGGCATTTTCCCAAGTTCGGTTACCATGTACATAATCTGGCTTCCTTCTTCTTTCAGCCACTTAATTGACTTTTTATAATCAGGAAATACCTTCTCTACCTCTGTCCAAAATGCTTTCGAATGATTCATCCGTTTTCTATGGCACAATTCATGAACCACAACATAATCCAACACCTCAGGAGGCGCAAGCATTAACAGACAGTTAAAATTCAAATTTCCTTTGCTGCTGCAACTTCCCCATCTTGTTTTTTGGTTTCTGATGGTTATGTTTCCATAAGTAACTCCAATTATTTTTGCGAAATATTCTACTCTGGTTGGAATTATCTCAAGAGCCTGGTCTGCAAGTGCCTTGATTTTATCGAATGACACGTTTTCTGCATTTTTCGATTCAATATTTTTCCTATTTACTTTTATTTCATTCATCTGTTTGCTTATCCAGGCTTCATTCTTATTAAGAAATTCCTCGATGTATTTCTCTGTGACACCATACGGAGCCCTTACAGTGACACTTAGATCAGAATTCACCTGAATAGCTATAGTTTTTCTTCTGGATTTAATTACCGTAACTTTCATAAATTGTCCCTTTGTATTTTATACGCAATCATGAACTACTCGGCAACTAAGTTACCAGAGCATCTGAAATCTGGCGGGATACCGCCTTTTTCAGGGTGCGTCCATGGCACCAATACTGCTTACCTTTTGGCTATGCAGCTACTTTTATTATTTCTGGATTTTTAAGTCCCGTTACGGACAGTTTCTTCTGTTTTCCGGATACAGAAAGATATTTCCGTATTTATCTTGTACTGTCAGACACGTATCACTTTTTAAATATCCAATATACTATATACGAAAATTTTTTGAACATTCGGATTGACAATAAAACAGTTCTATTATATTATAACAAATAGGAAATGAGTTTTACAACCGTACAGTCTTATGGCTCAAGCGGCTTACTCGTTTCTTTTTTTATTCTCAAAATATCATATAAATAAAGCTTACCATCCTGGGCATGTCTTATTACAAGTCTTCCCTTGAAAATATTATATCCAACCAAATCACCAGTGTTGTCATACTTTGGAATAGCAAACCTAGTATCATATCGATACCATCCATGTTTAGCCTTGTTATTATGCTTATCTTTATGATTCTCTGAAAATGTTTTATTTGTAGCAATTTGGATTAATTCTTTAATTGCCACAGATGCATTAGACTTAGCGTATTCATTAGGTCCTCTCAAAACTTTTGTGTCCTTGGAATGAGAATATTCATCTGGAAAATCACTTCCTATGTAAATCATATCATTTGTATCAAGAATTTCTGTACATTCTCCTATGTATTCTTTCAGATACTCTTCCACGGTATTCCAATCAACACGTTTACTTCTTTTAAACCTGAGATCGTTTACTACAACAACCTTCTTCCCATCTGCATCCGTAATGATGAAAACATTTCCTGTGGGTATGTTAATGCTACTTTTCAACATCCATTGTTCAAGATAACTTATTATTCTTTTTTTCGTTGCAACAGAAGAATTATCAATGTGATCGATTATTATTTGTTCCTCATTTACATGATTTGTTGTAAAAATCGTATTCTTTTTATCTTCTTCATCACAAAGTAAATCCACAAGCGACATATCAAGTGCCTTGCAAATAATAACCAGTTTATCTGCCTGTGGATTAATCTCTTTCTTTCGCCAGTCACTAATCGTACTAGTAGCAATACCAGTTCTTCGCGATAGTTCAATCTGGCTCATATGTAGTTCTTCTAGTCTTGCAAAGATTTTTTCATATATATTCATGATATAATACCTTTTCTTAATATTCCGATTTATCGGATATCATACCATAAACAATAAACAAATTCAATATTGTCTTTTATTGGTTTATCTATCGTAAACGATATTTCATACAAGCACGAATCTCATCAATCAGCGTAACATCTGCCGGAAGCCATGCAACGCTATCTAATTGATCCCTAGTAAGCCATTTCGTAGCTTCTGCTTCTTTCAGTTCTAGATGTTTAGACTCTAATAGATTGCGAAAATTATTTACAACTCGGGCCTATATGCCAAATTTGAGTTGATTGCTGAATTAATAAAAGCCGTATTGATATCTCTGTCATGATTTGTTCCACAGACAGGACATATCCATTCCCTTACTGATAGATTTTTCGTCTCTGTATTTTGGTATCCACAGGCTGAACACAGCTGACTGCTAGCATAAAATGTATTTATCTTGATATATTTTCTGCCATTCCACTTTGCCTTATATTCTAACTGTCTTGTCAGTTCATACCATGATACATCACTTATAGACTTTGCCAAATGATGATTTTTGGATTTTCGTATTTCTTTCCAGCTGAAGTAATACATAACTCCTTAATACCTAAATCTATTCCTGTATTTTGATTTACATGTGGCAGTTCCACATGTTCTGTTTCCACTAAAATTGATACATAATATTTTCCACTCGGAATTTGTGATATCGTTGCCGATTTTATCTGCCCGCTAAAATTTCTATGCAGTTTTGCTTTTACATTTTTTAATTTAGACAGTTTTTCAAATTATATCATACAAACATTTGTCTGTGGAAATAAAGTCGGCAGATTAGGATGGAATGTTAAGACAGGCATTAAAAAGGGGACGAAGAAAAATATCTTCATCCCTTTCATTAAAAGAATATCATTATTTGCTTTCTGGAATAGAATCTTTTCCTACTGTCATCATCAGAATGATTGCTGCTATAAAGCTTACAGCACATGCGATAATTGCAGCAAGAACAGAAGAATCAAAACCTGTCTGAGGATTAATTACCTGAAGCCATCCAAAGATTCCGTTTGTTCCATATACATACTGTTTTACTCCGCCAAATCCGATGATAGCACCGCCAATACCAGAAGCAAGACAAGCTAACATAAATGGTTTTTTAAACTGTAATGTAACACCGTAAATGGATGGTTCTGTAATACCAACCATTGCTGAAATAATAGCCGGTCCACAAACACTTTTCAGTTTTTTGTTCTTTGTTCTAAGCATGATCATAAGAACAACTCCTGCCTGTCCGAATGCAGATGCAAGACCAGCAATTGTAATAGGATCGTAACCTAATGTTGCAAGATTGTTTACAGAGATTGCAACAAATCCCCAGTGAACACCAAACATAACGCATACCTGAATAAGTGCTCCGTATAAGAAACCTGAAATAGTTGCATTCAGATTGAACAGTGCTGTAAATGCTGCACCAAGTAAGTCACTTGCAAATGTTGCGATTGGTCCAATAATCAGGAATGCAAGAATAATACTAATTAAAAGTGTCAGCGCAGGAACAGCGAATGTTTTGAACAGATCACTAATTCTTTTTGCAAAGAATTTCTCAATTTTTGCTGCAAAATAGCAAGTTAGAATTACTGGAATTACAGAACTTGCATAGTTCATTAAAAGAACCGGAATTCCAAGGAATTCTACATATACATCTGTCTGGAAGATAGTACCGCTGAATAAAGTATAAAGTGCATCTCCAGCCATGATTGTTGTTAGAGACGGATATACCAAAGCTGCTCCAATTGCCATTCCGATAAACGGTGTTCCGCCGAATTTCTTCATTGAAGTATATCCGAGGAATATTGGCAGAAAGTTAAAGAAACAATCTCCAACAATGTTTAACATCTGATATGTTCCGGATGTAGTTGCAAGTAACCCTGTTGCAGCAAGAAATGCAAGTAATCCTTTAATTACACCTGTTGCTGTAAGCATTCCAAGTACCGGTGTAAACACACCACTGATCACATCAATAAACTGACTAGAAATCTTTTTCTTTTTCATTTCCTGTTTAAATTCTTTTGCATCTTTCAGTTCGATTTCATTTTCTGTTGTACCCATCATTGTCTGCAGTTCGTTATAAACATCTGCTACGTGCTGCCCGATTACAATCTGATACTGACCTCCACCTTTTACGATAGAAAGAACTCCGTCAATCGCTTTTACTGCTTCGTCATTCGCCTTTGTCTCATCTTTCAGCTGAAAACGCAGTCTTGTTGCACAGTGATATACACTCTCAATATTTTCCTGACCGCCAACTTCTTTGAGAATACTTTGAATCATTTTCTCGTACTTCATTTTGTTTTCCTTCCTCTCTCCTTAAAATTTTTATCTAAAAAAACCGTTTGGTCTTTTTTCAAATGTAATGGATATTCTTCCTCAGTAACAAGAGTGAATTTACAATCACGCGTTGCCGTGATTCTGATTTTATCAACATTTCCTTCCTTCCACTTCATATCCAGTACCGCGCCTGATTTCAGACAGATCCCATTAACTTCTCCATCTGAAAGACCACTCGGTAATGCCGGTAAAAGAAATACTTTATCTGAGTAATCCTGTATAAGCATTTCTAATAATCCACAGGCTCCTCCAAAGTTTCCGTCAATTTGGAATGGTGGGTGATTGTCGAACAGATTATTTAAAGTTGCATGTTCAAGCAATTCCTTTAAGTTTTTCCAGGCTTCTTCTTTCTCCCACAGTCTCGCATAAAACAGGATGATCCATGCTTTACTCCATCCGGTATGGCCTCCACCGTATTTCAGTCTGCGCTCAATCGTTTGTTTTGCAGCCTGAGCCAGTTCCGGTGTCTTATCCATACGTATCTGTCCTGCAGGATATAATGCAAACAGTTGTGAAATATGTCTGTGTCCGGGCTCGACTTCATCATAATCTTCACTCCATTCCTGAATCTGTCCATATTTACCGATTTGCAATTCTGGCATATGATTCAGTCGCTCATTTATTGCTTCATTCAGATCTTTCGGAAGTTGATTTTCTTCTGTGATCTCCAGATAACCATTAAAAAGTTCTCTGATGATTTCTGTGTCCATAGAAGCTCCCATACAGAGACATCCCGCCTCTCCTTTTTGATTCAGATAGATATTTTCAGGAGAACTGGATGGTCCTGAAATCCATTTTCCATGAGCATCTTTTACCATGTATTGAAGGAAAAATTTAACAGCATCTTTCAGTATTCCATAATATTCCTTCAAGAACTCCCTGTCTTTCGTATATTTGTAATGTTCAATCAGATGCAGACAGAACCAGGCACCACCCATTGGCCACAGGGTAGATGATACATGATTGTCCTGAGGTGCACAGTCTCCCCAGATATCTGTGTTATGATGACAACAGAATCCATCAATTCCATACATCTTCTCAGCAACGTCTTTGCCGTGCGGATACATTCTTTGCAAATGTTCTAACAAAGGCATGTGGAGTTTAGATAACCCTGTTTTTTCAGCAATCCAGTAATTCATCTCTATATTGATATTAATTGTATACTTGGATCCCCACATAGGCTCAAATTCTTCATTCCAGATTCCTTGTAGATTTGACGGAAGACTTCCTTCACGGCTAGAACTAATTAGAAGATATCTTGCAAAATTATAATATGTATTTATTAATTCAATATCTTCTATGCCATTACGCATTTGCTCAAGTCTTTCCGGCGTTGTCAGATGCTCATAAGAATCTTTATAATTCAGTTTCAGATTACTTTTTTCATAGTAAGATAAATAATCCTTTATATGACGCTCTTGTAATGTTCCATAAGATTCTTTTTCAGCATTACTCAATACATCCATACACCACTGAAGCGGTTGTTCACTTCGGAAAGATGTTCTTGCTGTAATAAATAATGTTGCCTCTTTGGCCTCTTCTACTAGTAAATGACTTCCCATCCGTGAAATTTTGCCATTTTCAGTTCTGACCTGTACAAGCAGTTCAAATGCAATCCCATGATCTCCACCTTGTTTTCCATGTAAACGGATTTTATTGCCATCCAGGACTTCTGTACCATCACAGAAAGATGAACCACGTCCTGATCGGTTATCTTTTCTTGTTAAAGACAAATCAAAGTTAAGAAGTTCGCCATCTACGGATTTCATCTGATATACAATTATTTGATCTGGATTGCTGGCAAAAAACTCTCTTTCGTATTTTCCTTTTTCCGATTCATATTGGATTTTTCCAACAGCTCTCGAGATATCTAATTCTCTGTTATACGTTTGAACTTCTACACTTTCATGCTGAACGCTTAAAAGTCCCCCTTGATCCTTTTTGAAGATCGTTTTGCCTCTCTGCTTATAAAAATCTATCCAAACATCCCCAAGTGTCTGATAATGTCGCATATGCGGATATGTTGCATACATACTTCGCTCTGCGAGAAGTTCGGCCTGTTCGATTTCTCCATTTAATAAGAGTTCACGAACTTTTGGATAGTTCTCTCGTGCATCAGGATTTACACGTTCCATAAAACTTCCGGTCCAAACAGAATCTTCGTTAATTTGAAGTCGTTCCGTTCCGGTTTTTCCAAATACCATTGCTCCGAGGAATCCATTTCCTATCGGCAATGCTTCATTCCAATCTTTAGCTTCTTCACGAAAACATATTTTATTCATTTCTTCTTCCTCATCTTTTTACTACGCTTTCTTGAATCTGTTGTTATTATAGCAATAAAAAAGAGAAAGACTGAAAAGTTTCTATTTTGCGAACTTTCCAGTCTTAAAAAAAATTATGGATGATTTCATTTCTCCATTGGGAATCCGTATTTATTTTGATACGCAATTGCAATTCGTTCAATTAACAGCTGATATAAAACAGGATGGTTTTGGACTAAATCTTTATATTCCCAATCAATACATAGATCAACTCGAGGGTCGTTCTCCATTTCTTTGTTTGAGGTAAACAGAACTACTTTTGCTTTTGTTTCTTCAAAACACTTCTTTGATGGAGCATCTGTCAGATGCGTATACTCACTAATATACCTTCCAGAATTTGAAAAAATAAGCAGTAGTGTATTTTCTTTTGCACGGCTAATATACGCCACTTGCTTTCTGTCATTTGTAGTTGTGTAAATGAACTTCTGGTAAAAAGACATTTTATGTTGAAAATTCAGTGCAGCTGTCTCTGAATATCCTTCTCCAAATGCAGCTACTTCTTCATAGTCATGAATCAACGTGACCAAGTGTTCTATCTTTTTAGAATCAGTTTTGAAAAATAAGTAGCGAATATCCGAAAACAGCACATCCAGATATTCTTCCGTACCTTTTTGCAATATATAATCTGTAATATTTATCGTATTTAGATCTTTTATGTAAACTTCTCTTTTCCCTCTACTATATGCTTCTGCTTTAAATTCTTTGTAATCCTCAAATCCTAATTGCTTAACAAACTTAGAGATTGTAGATTTTGAAACAGAGCATAAATCAGCCATAGCACCTATGGAAATGTTATTCAATTGATGAATATGTTCCAGCATAACTCGAGCAATATGGTGTTCTATTGATTCAGGTGACATCTCACCGGTTATTGATGATAGTCTTGTATACAGTGTGCCCATATATCTTCTCCTTCACGATTTTCTCTTGTTATAATTCTGTTTTCATAATAACATAAAAATGCTTAGAGAAGTACAGTAAGATTACCAATAAAAATTTCTTTCCAGCTGCAATTTCAATCAATTCAAGTAATCCCTGTGCAGCATTAGCTTTTGCCTTCGCATGTGCTCCTGTAATTGATATCAGCAAAGCTCATTTCCTCTGCTCCGTTATCTTACCGATTATCAATTTTCTCCGGAAACATATCATGATTACTCATACGATTCCAGGCAACCTGCTCCCAGTTGGTACCTGGCTTTCCATAATTACAATACGGATCGATGGATAAACCTCCACGTGGAAGGAATTTCCCCCATACTTCTATATATTTTGGTTCAAGAAGTTTAACCAGATCTTTCATAATTATATTGATCACATCTTCATGAAAATCTCCATGATTTCGGAACGAGAACAAATACAATTTTAAAGATTTACTCTCTACAAGACATTCGTCCGGAACATAAGAAATCGTGATTGTCGCAAAATCCGGCTGTCCGGTGATTGGACACAGACTAGTAAATTCAGGGCAGTTGAACTTGACAAAATAATCATTTTCAGGATGTTTATTCTGAAATGCCTCCAATACAGACGGATCATAATCCATACGGTATTCTGTTTGCTGATTTCCCAATAATGTTAAATTTTCTTTTTCTCTCATTGCTTCCTCCTCTATCTCAACGCCGGGTCTTCTACGTGATTTGCCTGAAATGCTGCCGCACGATCAATGCATGTTCCACATTTTCCACAAGGCTTCTCTCCCCCTTCATAACAGGACCATGTCAATTCATACGGAACTTCCAGTTCTAATCCAATCCGTACCACTTCAGCTTTGGATACATTTACAAAAGGTGCTTCTATTTTTAGCTGATGTCCGGAACCTTCCCAGATTGCTTCATTCATGGCCTGATTGAATGCAGGTGAGCAATCCGGATAAGCAAAACCGGCAGAATCATCTGCATGAGCTCCATAATAAATTACTCCACAATCCTTGCTCAGTGCAATACTTGCTGCCGAAGAAAGAAATAATCCATTTCGGAATGGTACATATGTGCTTACAGGCTTATCGCCATTTGTTTTTGAAATCTGCTCTGCGTAGCTCTCCTCCGGAATTTCTTCCGTAGACTGTTGAAGCAGTGAACAGTTGCTATATTGAAATATCTTACTTAAATCCAGGAACAGATGCTCCACGCCATAATATTCGGCAACTGCTATTGCAGCTCTGATTTCTTTATCGTGCTTCTGTCCATAGGAAACCGAAAGTGCAATCACCTGGTCTTTCCCGTACTTTTTGATTGCCAATCCTAATGCTGTTGTTGAATCAATTCCCCCACTAAAAAGAACTAATGCTTTCATCTCCATCACCTCACTACTTATTTATACGCCCCGTTCATTTGGATCCCAGATTACTTTATGCATCTGAATCTGCAGCCTTACACCATTCAACTGATGCTTTAGCATAAATTCTACGATTTGCACTGGTTCTATGGATTCAAAAACAGGACTAAGATACACATGACACCTGTTTATCAGATCATAAGTCCGAATCACGTCCAATGCTTTTAACAGATCCTCCTGGCTGCCGCACACAAATTTTACAGTATCATCTTTTCCTAGCAGTTCCATGTTCTCTGTTATCATATATTCTTCGCACCCACTTGACGGTAACTTATAATCCATTGTAAATACCGGTCGTTCTTCACAAAATGCAGACAAATTAACTGCTCCATTTGTCTCGATTTCGACTTGTAAACCGGCTTGTAAAAGAAGGTGGATCAATTCTCTGATGTCTTTTTGCAGCAACGGTTCTCCACCTGTAAGTGTCACGTTGCGAATACCGGTTCCTAAAACATAATTTAAAATCTCTTCCGGGGTTTCCTCTTCATATGGGCAATCCGGTTCATTGGCCCACATAGTATCACAATAGCTACAGCGCAGATTGCATCCTTTGAAACGGACAAAGACTGCCAATTCTCCTGCTCGTGTGCCTTCCCCATTAATACTGGTGAATTTTTCTACTACTTTCATCTACTCTTCCTCATAAACCGCGCAATTATTCGGTGTCTCATATACTTCCACACAATGAACCCCGTATCCAAGTTCCGTTAATTTTTTGTAGAAATAATATGCAAAATTTTCTGCTGTGGGACGAAAGGAAACTTTTTCCAAATGAAAGTCCTCATTCTGAAGCGCAGCTACTGTTTCTGCTTTCAGTGATCCTGTCTCGTAAATCAGACTATGATCAAAGGAATCGCAAAGTTTTTTCAGATCCTTTTTCAGATTACCAAAGTCCACTACCATTCCTCGTGTCTGTCCTTCTTGCTCCAGCTCCTGACTTTTGATTTTTGCAACAACATTCCAACGATGTCCGTGGATATTTCTGCATTTTCCTTCGTATTTCCATAGAAAGTGTGCTGCGTCAAAACTGGCTTTTGTTTGCAAATAATACATATTTCAACTCTCCTGTATGTGAAATGTATGTACCTTTTAAGAGCTGTGTATCCTAAGCGGAGCGTTTTATATATATGGGAAAGTATTTCCTGAATATAAAAAGCTCTGCGTACTTCTTTGCACGCAGAGCCTAGAATCTTTTTAACTAGCCCTGGTTTTGTTTTTCGACAGGAAGGTACAAATGAACTGTCGGCTGTTTTCACAGCATAAAAATTATACCACAGAAAATCAGTTTGTCAAATTGGTTTTTCTATTTTAACGAAATGGTGTCCTATTTCCCATATTCTATTCTCCCAGGAAATATCTTCCGTAAGCATCTGCTGCCTTAATTGCTGCGCATACAGTCTCAGGTGTCACCTCAAATGGCATGTTATGAAGTGTATCATTCTCTGCACAGGCTGCTGTCGCAACTGCCATAAGCTTCTCGTCTGTCACTTCTGTAATACCAAGTTCTTTTAATGTAACAGGAAGTCCCAGTTCAATGCACCAATCTATAATGTCTTCCAGTTCTTCTGCCGGAATGTCTTCCAGAACAAGCTGTGTGATTGTTCCAAATGCAACTTTCTCTCCATGATACATATGATGACACTCGTCCAAAACTGTGAATCCATTATGGATTGCATGTGCTCCTGCAAGACCGCCACTCTCAAATCCGATTCCACTAAGCAATGTATTAGCTTCAATTACCTTCTCAACAGCTTTTGTGCAGGCTCCTGCTTCCAGCGCAAGTTTTGCCTTGACACCTTCATTCATCAATGTATCAAAGCACAATTTCGCAAGTGACATCGCTGCCATAGTAACATTTCCACCAGCACAAGTTGTTGCTTCGCTAGCCTGACAGGCTCTTGCTTCAAAATAAGTTGCAAGTGCATCACCCATTCCGGAAACTGTCAGTCTGACTGGTGATTTTGCAATGATTTCTGTGTCCATCAGAACCATGTTTGGATTAGCTGGGAGGAATAAGTATTCTTCGAATACACCTTCATCAGTATAAATAACAGAAAGTGCACTGCATGGCGCATCTGTAGATGCAATTGTCGGACAGATCAGTACCGGCACTTCTTTGTAATAAGCAACTGCTTTCGCAGTATCAAGGATCTTTCCTCCGCCAATACCAATAACAACATCACAGCCCTTTTCATTCATAACGGCTACCAAACGATTAATTTCTGTCTTGCTACATTCTCTGTTGAAATACTCATACACTGGTTCAATATCATATCCTTCAAATCCAACTTTGAGAACGTCTTCAATACGTTTATATCCAGACTCTGTGATCAGTACAAGTGCTTTTTTACCATACTTCTGAGCATATTCTCCCAGCTTTTTCATCTCACCTGCACCTTGAACATATTTGCTTGGACTACATAAAATATTTGCCATTTTTGTCTGCCTCCTAAACTCCTTATTTGTATGTTATTAAATTAACAATCTAAAGATATTGTAGTCCTTCTCTGCAAAAGTGTCAATAAAATCCAATTGAATTTTCTGTAAGAAATCGGCTATATAATCACCACTCACAGCTGTCTGTATCAAACAACCCTTTTTTTCATCTCAACGTGCAAACACCCCTGCTAAAAATCCCCTCTTCTTCACCTGCTGGACTTCTGCCCCACTTCTCATAATCAACGCAAACATTCCCATATTGCGAAGATCCTGCCGAAGGTTCACTGCCTGCTCCTCTGCTAAACCGTCCTTTACCAGAAAAGGCGTATCATTCAGACTCACATTCTTCGGGAAATCATATTTTCTTGCAATGCTTACAAACTCTGATCTCTTTCCGATGTAGTCAACCATACTTCCAAGTGCGATCACCTGTTTGGAGTGATATATTGATGGATTCATTTCATACACTCCTTTTTCATCACCGACTGATTCAAACTTATATTTTGCTGTATAGAAATCCAGTGCCTCCTCAATATAAGAACACGCCTCTCCATCCAACTCTTCATATAAAACGCACGGCAGACTCGCTACAATTCTTCTTGTTTCTGTCTTTTCCATTCCTGTTAAAATCTGCAGGAATTTAGCAACTTCCAATTCTTTTCCGTTACAATCAATTAATGTTACTTTATAAAATATTTCTTTGTTTATCATAGTCTTGCTCCATTTTCATTTTTTATAACAAAAATTTTATTATATTATAACTGAAACAGGGTGATACTGTCTACAGATTTTCTGTTTACAGCATCACCCTGTTTTTTACTTATTTTCTCACTGAATAAAATCAAAAAATTCTCAGATCTCATTTCCAGCCTGATATCCGCTGCGGATCGCTGCTGAGATATCTGCTGTTCTCTCGCCACTGCAGTCTCCAACATATACAAACGGAACTGTCAACTTGCTATCGTCGAAGAGATTCTTCTTAGATCCGAGTGCATTTACAATTGTATCAGCCTCAATTGTAACCTCTGACTCGTCTTTTGTATTCACAGCATGGATTACATTTTTCTCAATAGAATTTACTCTTGTATTCACATACTCTTTAACACCATGCTCTTCGAAGTCTTTTTTGATCAATGGCATTACTGTCTCGGATTCTCCTGTTGCGATCCGATCCAACATTTCAATAATGCTTACTTTCAGACCTTTCTGTGCAAGGAATTCTGCTGTCTCAGTTCCTACTAATCCACCACCAAGCACAGCACAAGCTCCACTTACTTCACATCCTGCAAGAACATCCCATGCAGAAACAACATTGCTGTCTGTAACAGATATTGGAAGATCCATGTTATGTGCACCGATTGCAAGAATTACATGATCAAACTTATTCAGCTCTTCACAATCTGCTTCTGCATTTAATCTTACATCTACCGAAAGTTCCGGGAGAATCTTCTCATAATATTCAATAGATCTTAAAATCTCGCTCTTTCTCGGTGGAACTGCTGCCAGATGGATCTGTCCGCCAATCTTATCTGATTTTTCAAATACCGTTACTTCATGCCCGCGTTTTGCTGCAACTCTTGCTGCCTCAAGTCCGGCGATTCCGGCACCCACAACTGCAATCTTTTTCTTCTCATCTGCTGGTTTGATAAATATAGTTCCTTCATTTCCATTCTCTGCATTCAATACGCAGGAAATGTATCTGCGACCCTGAATTGCATCTACGCATCCTTTATTACAGTTCAGGCATTCTCTGATGCACTCTCCGGATATAGCTTTATTGGCAATATCTGCATCTGCAAGCATGGAACGTCCATAAGCTACGATATCGGCATCTCCGTCTTCGAGGATCTTCTCTCCTGCTTCTAAGCTGACAACACGACCAACTGTTGCAACCGGAACGGATACCAGTTTTTTCACTTCTCTGGCAACCGGAAGTGTCCAGTTATACGGAACATCTCCCATTGGCGGGATTGTATCTCCCATGTTTCCTGTATGGTTTGCCTGAGCAACCTGGATCATATCAATTCCTGCCTCTTCAAGCATCTTAGCGAACCGGATTCCTTCTTCTGCCTCAAGTCCGCCTTTTCCACGAAGTGTTCCATCTGGATTTACGGTGATGATTGGCAACTTGTACTCAATCATAAGATCCGGTGCCGCTTCTTTGATTGCTGCTACTACTTCGAGTGCATATCTTGTACGGTTCTCAAGACTTCCCCCGTACTGATCTTCTCTGTGATTCAGAATTTTTGAGCAAAGGGAACCAAGAAGACGGTCTCCATGTACTTCAATCGCATCAATTCCTGCTTTCTGTGCCTTTGCTGCACATGCAGCGATGCTGTTTTTAATATCTTCTAACTGCTCGACAGATGCCTCTGTAACAAAATGCTGCATATCATGATGAAGCTTTGCATAAGCACCTTTTGTAAGCCTGTCGCATTCTTCCATCTGTTTCTTTGCTTCTTCTGCATTTCCCTCTGCCTGTGCTTTTGCCGCAGCCTGTCTTGCAATACCTGCTTCCATGATCATGCGTCCAACTCCCGGAACGTCATACTCCGGATGGAATAACTGAAGTGCGAGCTTACAGTCATACTTATGTAATGTATCTGCCAGATTTTTATATACCGGAATCTGGCTGTCATCATAAAGCTTTGGTGTCGGTGAAGCTGTTCTTACAGGAGCTACATCTCCGATAACAACATACGCTGCTCCACCTTTCGCAAGTCTTTCATAGAAATTCAGACTTCTCTCCCCAATCGATCCATCTCTTTCTTCATATCCTGTTGTAAGCGGTGGAAACATGATTCTGTTTTTAAAAGTAAGATTTCCAACTTTAATTGGTTCTGATAATTTATTCCCCATCTTTTTTCTCCTTTTTTCAATTACAGTTCTTCTGCAAGTTTATGTCCTGCACTAATTGCATCTTTCAGCGTTCCGACTTTATCACAGTCTCCGATAAAATGAACTCTCTCTTCTGTATTCTCTACCTTGTTCGGTGCATAACCGACTGCAAAGATCAGTGTATCGGCATCTGTAATATGATATTCCTGTCCGTCTTTCTCATAAGTGATCGTATTCTCATCAACCTTTGTCACCTGACTGTTCAGTTCAATCTTTACACCTTTTCTCTTGAGTCTCATTGTCAGCTGACTCTTAGCCGCTCCGCCTTCACCCGGCATCAGTGATGGCGTCATCTCGATCACTGTGATGTCACGGTTTGCAGGGAACATGTCATCGATCAGTGGTGCAAGATAATCTGCTGTCTCACATCCGACAGATCCGCCTCCAAGAATAACAATCTTTCTTCCAGGATATTTTCTTCCGGCAAGAACGTCATCAGCTGTCATTGTCTGCTTAAATACTTTGAATGGAGGGATTTCTTTCGGAACTGCTCCTGTAGAACAGACAACCTCATAATCCTTAAATTCTCCCGCAAGCATCTCCGGAGTCACTTCACAGTTCATGCGAACTTCGATTCCTTCATTTTTCAGACGACGTGCCATGAATTTAATTACTTTACAAAGTTCCTGCTTGGCGATTGGAACTGCTGCAAGTCTTAAAAGACCTCCAAACTCACCGCTCTTTTCACAGAGAACAACTTCATGTCCGCGTTTCTTGGCAACATAAGCCGCTTCCATTCCTGCCGGACCCGCACCGATCACAAGAACTTTCTTCTTCTCGTCTGCTTCTTTGATCTCATCAGACTCTACTGATGGATTCACTGTACAGCTGATTGGATTACCAAACATGATTCCTGTCAGGCAGCGTCCACATCCGATACATGGACGGATATCATCTGTTTTTCCTTCTGCGGCTTTATTAACAAATTCACTGTCACACAGGTTCGGACGACCGATCATACAGATATCTGTCTTTCCGTTTGCGATAAGTTCTTCCGCTATCCATGGCTCATTGATTCTTGCAACGGTAGATACCGGAATATTCACATGCTTTCTGATCTCCTCACTTGCATGTGCATGAGGTGCAGGTGATGTGCCAGGTGCAGGCATGGAACTTCCTCTCTTGATCGTATTTCCTCCGGAAACATGGATAAAATCAACACCTGCTTTCTCAAGCTGTTTGGATACATAGATCATATCGTTCAGTGTCAGACCACCCTCACTGTACTCATCTCCTGAAATACGGACATCAATAATAAAGTCATCACCGCAAAGTTCACGGATCTTTGCAATTACTTCAAGTGTCAGTCTGAGACGTCCGTTAATGTCTCCGCCGTACTCATCTGTTCTCTTATTATAAAGTGGTGTAAGGAATCCACCGAGCAGACCATGCGCATGTGCACACTGGATCTCAACTCCGTCTCCACCCGCAATCTGGAAACGGCGTGCAGCCTCTCCAAACTGCTGAACAAGTACATGCAGTTCTTCTACTGTTACTGCTCTCGGTGCTGATTTTGCATAATAAGGTCCTACATTGGACGGTGCGATCAGCTGCGGTGTTCCCGGAATTGGAAATGCCATATAAGCCGGATGGAATAACTGTGCTAAGATCTTCGCATCATACTGATGCACTGCGTCTACCAGTTTCTTCCATCCCGGAATATAAGAATCATCATAGATTGACATATCTCCCGGTAAATATGTATATACCGGCTCTACTGTCGTAACTTCTGTAACGATCAGTCCGACTCCGCCCTTCGCTCTGGCTGAATAATGCTCAACCAGCGCATCGGTTACATAGCCTTTATCTGCCATGTTTGTAGAAATCGGCGGCATAAAGATTCTGTTCTTTACCGTTGTCTTTCCAATCTTAATTGGTTCAAATAAATGTGGAAAATATTCATTCATTTTCTGTTCCTCCAATTTGTTTTTTTCCGTTCTTTTATCATTTCACTGCAGATTGAAATTGATAAATTTTTCACTATTATATTATACCAGTTTTTTAATAATTATGGTGTTGTATTTGTATAATTTTTACAACTTATTCTCTTACAAATCAATATGATTATGCAAATAATCAAAAAGAGTTTCTAAATCTTGTGAATTTTCACACAATTCAAAAACTCTTTTTGTTCATCTTGTTCTTTTGTCTTACGATTATTTTAACTTATAATCATTTCTGCTTCTGTGTATATCTTAACTTTAGACATTGAGTACTGACGAATCTTTTTATCCAGTAAATCCATTGTAAGAAGAACACCTTCTGTGTCAGATATTCTCATTTGTACCAACTTTAGATCATGGTATATATAGTCAGGAATCTTACCAAATCCAACAACTTTCACTTCCTCTGGAATATTCACACCATACTTTCGAAGCGCCGTCAACGCACCGATTGAAATATGTTGATTTTCAAATAATATTCCTTGCGGAAGCGGATTTTTTCTCAACCAGTCTAACAAAGTCTCCGTTATCTTTGGAATTTCATCTCCAAGATCAAGAATATGTTTTGCAGATGCAGTATCTCCGTTAGACTTTGTATTTAAAAACGCTTCCTTACGAACTCGATAATTATAACTATCTTTCCCTGTACAGAAATAATAAATGTCTGCTGCACCTTCCTTGTACAGATAATCCACGGCACTCTTTAACATCTGTCTATTATCTATACATACACTGCTATACCGGCTACCTGGAAGTTCACAGTCATAAAGAACCAATGGTTTTTTGATTCTTTCAAGTAGGTTTTGATCTTCTTCTTTTAATTCGGTTCCAAAAAGAATAACGCCTGCCACAAAATCCATATTACATTCCGTAATTACTGCTTCCGTTTGCGCAATGTCATCATTCAAATACGTCACTCCATAAAGATATCCAAGTCTTCTTGCCTCAGAATCAAACGTAGCAAGTACATCTGACCAAAGATCTGTTTCTGAATTACACACAACACCTTTGCTGTGATTAACGATCACTACTTTGATCATCTGATTCACTGGATGGCCAGACACTGTAACGATATTCTCTTTTACCGGAATCACTCCGTTATTCTTCTTCATTTCTTCCAGACATTCCAAAACCATTCTTTTGGTTTCTTCATTCACACCGGGTTTTCCATTCACTGCAAGCGAAACTGTTGCTTTGGAAACTCCGAGATGCCTTGCAATGTCTACCATCTTTATCTTCATGTTATGCCTCGTTTTTTTCTATGTTATCTTTTTTCTTTCTTCCATTCTTTATATTCATTTAATCTCATGATAAAACCATCAAATTCCGGCACTGTGAAGTCAAGCTCTTTATATTTTACAGAATATATAATTCCTTTGTTGATCAATTGTGCTCTGGATGTAGAAATCGAAGTCACAGATTTTTTCATTACATTTGCAATATTAGCTATTGTACATGGTAATTCTCCACAGCTTACCATTGCAAATACAAATCTCTTATCTGCTTCAGAACATCTCTCATAACGAACCTTGAAAAATCCATTGTCCAAAACTTGATAAAATTCTTCTATGCTGTTTTCCACATCTCGCAATGTGATTAGCTCTTCCTCTGCATTATTATATATAATCTGGCAGAACTGCTGAACAAAAAATGGATATCCCTTTGTCACTTCTATAATTTTCTCAACAGCAATTTCCTCATAATGAACCTTAAACTTGTCCGCAGGTATTTCGATTGCTTTTTTTACTTGTTCCTCATTTAAAGAACCAATTTCTTTATAAATAAACAGTCGTTCTGAGTATGATTTTTCTTCTGACAACATTGTATAAATTTTCGGCAGGCCTGCGCCGATCACCATGATCGGATACCCTAATTGATTCGCTCTATGAAGCGCAGCAATCAATGCCCCCAATTCTCTCTGTTTCATATATTGAATTTCATCTATGAAAAAACAAATTGGTGTATCACTCTTGTATGCGGCTTCCCCTAATGTGGTAAACACATCTGTCAGACTTTGTGTAAGACTTCCTGAACTATATAATTCTTTTTCCTGTAATGATAAAGAAAATTTTGACTCATTCGGATCAAAGGAAACAACAAGTGCCTTGATTGCATCCAACGGTTTTTGAATCAAATTCTTAAAATTCTCCTTCACACTTAACTTTCTCAAAAATGCCTGTGAGCACGCAGCAATCTGAGAAATAAAGTCATTACGTTCTTCTACTTCTATATGTTTACAGAAAATATCATTATCCTCTGCTATTTCTTGAAGCTTATTGATCAGAACAGTCTTTCCGACACCACGCAGACCACTAAAAATAATGGATTGCGTTGGAATATTCATCGTTAATGCCTCAAAAATCTCGCTGATTTCTTCAATCTCTTTGTCTCGTCCGGCAAGGTAATTCGGCATTAAGCCTGCCCCCGGTCTATAAGGATTAATAATTTTGAACATCTTCTTCACCTCGTCTCTGAATTCATTATCGCATCTCGCTTCGTCTTGGTCAAGATAATTACGGTTAAAAGAATTTTGTCAAGTGTCATATTTATATAATTCTTTCCCTCAGATGGTGAAAATCTTGTCAAAGTTGTGATTGACGAATGCGACAAATTGTGCGAAAATAAATACATATGGTGCAGGGAGAAAGAGTTTGTGGCAGGTGACAAATCAACTTCTCACCGCGCAGACAGTTCAGTGTTAAAAAATGATGCAGAGCTGTCAGTTTTTGTGCGAAAAAAATAGTGTACCGTATACGAAGAAAATCATACATATTGAAAGGAGTATTAACATGATTTATTCACACGAAGTAGAAATGATGTGTCCGGTAGCCCAGGGCGTAAACCATGGCGCAGCTCCAATTCCAGAAGAAGCTAAATGGGTAAAGGCAAAAGAAATCAAAGATATCTCCGGACTTACACACGGTGTAGGCTGGTGTGCTCCACAGCAGGGTACTTGTAAGCTCACACTGAACGTAAAAGACGGAATCATCCAGGAGGCACTTGTTGAGACAATCGGATGTTCAGGAATGACACATTCCGCAGCTATGGCTTCTGAGATCCTTCCGGGAAGAACACTTCTTGAAGCTCTGAATACAGACCTTGTATGTGATGCTATCAACACAGCTATGAGAGAACTGTTCCTTCAGATTGTTTACGGAAGAACTCAGAGTGCATTCTCAGAGGACGGACTTCCGGTAGGAGCAGGACTTGAGGACCTTGGAAAAGGACTTCGTTCACAGGTTGGTACAATGTACGGAACACTGAAAAAAGGACCTCGTTATCTTGAGATGACAGATGGTTATGTAACAGGAATCGCACTGAATGAAGATGATGAGATCATCGGATATCAGTTTGTAAACTTCGGTAAGATGATGGACTTCATCAAAGCTGGAGACGAGCCGGCTGTAGCGCTTGAGAAAGCTAAAGGACAGTACGGACGTGTTGACGATGCTGTTAAGATCATTGACCCAAGAAAAGAGTAAGGAGGACTATTTCAATGGCATTATTTGAATCATATGAAAGAAGAGAAAAACAGATTCTTGCAAAACTCGCTGAGTATGGAATCAACTCCATCGAAGAAGCTGCAGAAGTAACTAAAGCAGCTGGTCTTGACGTTTACAAGATGGTTGAGGGAATTCAGCCAATCTGTTTCGAGAACGCTAAGTGGGCTTACACAGTAGGTGCTGCTATCGCAATCAAAAAGGGATGTACAAAGGCAGCTGATGCAGCAGCAGCAATCGGAGAAGGACTTCAGTCTTTCTGTATTCCGGGATCTGTTGCAGATCAGAGAAAAGTTGGTCTTGGACATGGTAACCTTGGAAAAATGCTTCTTGAAGAAGATACAGAGTGCTTCGCATTCCTGGCTGGACACGAGTCATTCGCAGCAGCTGAGGGTGCTATCGGTATCGCTGAGAAAGCAAACAAAGTTCGTAAAAAACCTCTGCGTGTTATCCTGAACGGTCTTGGAAAAGACGCTGCTCAGATTATTGCACGTATCAACGGATTTACATATGTTGAGACAGAGCTTGACTATCACACAGGAGAACTGAAAGAAGTATTCCGTAAAGCATACTCTGAAGGACTTCGTGCGAAAGTTAACTGCTACGGAGCTAACGACGTAGTAGAAGGTGTTAAGATCATGTGGAAAGAGAATGTAGACGTATCTATCACAGGTAACTCTACAAACCCTACAAGATTCCAGCACCCAGTAGCAGGAACATATAAGAAAGAGCGTATCGAAGCTGGAAAGAAATACTTCTCAGTTGCTTCAGGTGGTGGTACAGGACGTACACTTCACCCAGACAACATGGCAGCTGGACCGGCTTCTTACGGAATGACAGATACAATGGGACGTATGCACTCTGATGCACAGTTCGCTGGATCTTCATCTGTACCGGCTCACGTTGAGATGATGGGACTTATCGGAGCAGGAAACAACCCGATGGTTGGTATGACTGTTGCTGTAGCAGTTGCCGTAGAGGAAGCTGCAAAGGCTGGTAAATTCTAAGAATAGACAAAAATAGTCATAAAAATAATCAAAAAATTAGGAGATATTCACAAGATGTGTTTATCTCCTTTTTTTAGTCAAAATATGGTTTCTGAATTATGTAAAAATTCACATAACTCAGAAACTTTTGTTATTTTTGCATTCTTGAATCACACACGAAACTGCGATGGCAATATGTTAATATGTCCACAGAAGAATTTTCCTAACATAAACGATAATAGTACTACATCGGCATCTCTTCCACCAGACGTTCCTTCAGCATCTCCAATGCTGCTTTCACAGTATCCAGTCTGTTCTCCATCCGGCTTCCATTCCAACGACACTCTTTCACTGTCGTCTTTCCATTCAGATAACACCCGATATATACAAGACCAACCGGCTTTTCTTCTGTTCCACCTCCAGGTCCCGCAATTCCTGTTGCACTTAGTGCCGCGTCCGCATTCGCAGCCTTTGCCGCACCCTCAGCCATCTCATGTGCTGTCTGTTCGCTTACAGCGCCGTAAGTTTCAAGTGTCTTATGTGACACTTGCACAAGACGCTCTTTTGCCTCATTCGAATACGTAACATATCCCTCATTCAACACATCTGATGCTCCCGCCACATTGACTAACGTTCCTGCAATCAATCCACCTGTACAGGATTCTGCTGTGGTCACATGAAGCTTACGCTCTGCAAGAAGATCTACCACAACTTCTTCCAGACTTTTCTCACCTGCAGCTTTCTCTTTAAAAAACCACTCCAGATACATCTCTTACATGCCTCCCTTTGTAAGAACCTCTCTGTTTGTCCACACATAGTCCACCAGAGAAATCACAGTAAGTGCTGTGGCGATCCAGATCAGTACTGTTCCAACCATGTCGAATACACCACCAAAATCAGCAATCAGAACAATGATCATTGCCATCTGGGAAACTGTCTTGAATTTTCCCCAGTAATTTGCTGCAATAACAACACCATTATCAGATGCTACCAGACGGAAGCCACTGATAATAAACTCTCTTGCAATAATAACAATAACAACTGCTGTCGGAAGTTTTCCTGAAGGAATCAGACAGATCATTGCTGAGCAGACAAGAAGTTTATCTGCCAGCGGATCCATAAACTTTCCAAAATTTGTTACAAGATTGTATTTTCTTGCAATCTTACCATCCAGCATATCTGTCAGGCTTGCAACAATAAAAAGTACAAGCGCGATCCATTTATTCGCAGCTCCGCCTACATCTGTCAACATAAAGAAAACAAAAAACGGAACCATAATCACACGTAATACTGTTAATTTGTTTGGTAAATTCATACTACATCAACTCTCCTATCAAATCATAATCTAATGCTCCGGTCACTTTAACCTTTGCAAAATCTCCGGAAATCAATTCTACGTCAGTATTGATAAAGATCAGGCCGTCTACATTCGGTGCATCACGATAAGTTCTTCCAACGTAGGCATTCTCATCTGCGACTTTACCTTCGATCATGACAAGAACTTCTCTTCCAATCATGTCTTCCGCTTTATCGAATGCAATTTCCTGCTGAAGTTCCATGATATCTGCCTGACGATTCTCTTTCACTTCTTCATCAATCTGATCTTCGAATGTGGCTGCCGGTGTATCTTCCTCCGGAGAATACGTAAATGCTCCAAGACGATCAAACTCGAGTGTGTCAATGAATTCCATCACCTCTTCATGCTGCTCCTGCGTCTCTCCCGGAAAACCTGTGATCAGTGTTGTTCTAAGACAGATATCCGGAATTTCCTTACGAAGCTTCTGCACAATGTCAATCAGCTCCTGTTTTGAAGTTCTGCGTCCCATTCTCTTCAAGATGGTATCATTCGCATGCTGGATTGGGAGATCAAGATAATGACAGATCTTCGGTTCTTCTTTCATTACCTGGATCAGTTCATCTGTGATTTCCTCCGGATAACAATATAAAATACGGATCCAACGGATTCCACTGATCTTGCAAAGTTCACGGAGCAGCTTTGGAAGAGATTTCTCTCCATAAAGATCTTTTCCATAAAGCGTTGTCTCCTGAGCAACAAGAATCAATTCTTTTACGCCCTGCGCTGCCAGATCCTGTGCTTCTTTCAGAAGGCGTTCCATCGGCACACTTCTGAAGTTTCCACGGATTTTCGGAATGATGCAGTACGTACAATGTTTGTCACATCCTTCTGCGATCTTCAGATATGCAAAATGTCCTCCTGTTGTTACAAGACGCTTCGTCTCCGGTAATGGAAGAGCATCAAGGTCAGCTGTCATAACTTCATGTTGTCCGGCAAGTGCCGCATCTACCGCATCCAGAATGCGATCATATGCAGTTGTTCCAAGAACTTCATCTACCTCCGGAATCTCATCAAGAATCTCCTGACGATAACGCTCTGCCATACATCCTGTAACGATCAATGCCTTTGCACTGCCATTCTTCTTATATTCTGCCATCTCAAGAATATTCTGGATGCTTTCCTCTTTCGCATCATGGATAAAACAACAGGTGTTGATCACAATAATATCAGCCTCCTGTTCATCATTCGTCATCTCGTAACCTCTTGAAGCAAGCATTCCAAGCATTACTTCTGTATCCACCAGATTTTTATCACATCCTAAGGATATAAAAAGTATCTTCATATATTAGTAAAACCTCCTGGTCATCCTTTCTAAAAAAATATAAATAAATCTCACCTTCTGTGCATCATTTCATACATTCCATGCATGCACAAAACGTTCAACAACAACGTCAAAAGAGCAGATTGCATTTTCTGCATCTGCTCCGTTACTGTTCTGATTCTACTCTTCGTCAGTGTCCTCAGGTAAGATCTTAAGCTCACCTTCATTCAGTTCTTCGATTGCAATGGAAAGCGGCTTCTGTCCGTCTTTCACAGGTACAAGCGGAAGTTCTCCGGCGATCAGCTGTCTTGCACGCTTAGATGTAGCCATTACGATAGAATAACGGCTGTTTACAACCTTAGAATCTCCCTCTTCAACGTCTTTGTTAACTACTTTCATCAAGTCAGTATAAGATGGATGCAGCATATTAATTTTCTCCTTTCAACTCTTCCAATTCTTCTTTTATGTCATTCATAAAATTCACATTGCGTGAACTTCTGTGGTGTTCTCCCTGGATAATAGAATGCATCTCTTCAACACAATCATCCAGTTCATCATTCACGACAAGATAGTCATAAGCACTCATTCCCTCTGCCTCTTCACAGGCACGGTTCATTCTGGATTCAATGACCTCCATCGTCTCTGTCCCTCTTCCTACCAGACGGGACTTCAGTTCTCTGGCATTCGGCGGTGTCACAAACATCAGAAGTGTATCCGGGAATTTCTCTTTCACTTTCAGTGCTCCCTGAATCTCAATCTCAAGAATCACATCTTTCCCTTCATCCAACATCTTCTCAACATATGCGCGCGGTGTGCCATAATAGTTTTCCACGTATTTAGCATACTCTATCAATTCATTATTGGCAATCATTTTTTCAAATTTCTCCCTGGAAAGGAAGAAATATTCTCTGCCATCTACTTCTCCATCACGTGGATTTCTCGTTGTTGCAGAGATGGATAAAGCATAATTCTCCGGATATTTTTTCATCAATTCTTTCATCAATGTACCTTTTCCGGCTCCTGAGAATCCGGATACGACAATCAAAATACCTTTCTTATTCATGATCCTGCCCTCTTTTACTCTATTCTATATTCTGTATCTGTTCTCTGATCTTCTCGATCTCTGTCTTCAGACTGATTGCATGATTGGAAACCTCGATATCATTCGCTTTAGACAAAATCGTATTTGCTTCACGATTCATCTCCTGCGCAATGAAATCCAGCTTACGCCCGATTCCTTCTTTCTCCTCCAATGTTGCTCTCATATGCTGAATATGGCTCTTCAACCGCACAACTTCCTCATCTGTACAGATCTTATCTGCATACAGAATCACTTCTGCTGCCAGACGGTTTTCTTCCATCTGTGTATCTGCCAGCAGCTCAGCTACCTTCTCTTCCAGCTTCTGTCGGTATTCTGCCACAATCTGTGGAGAACGTTCTTCTACCTCAGAGACTTCCTGTTCCAGAAATGTAAGCTTTGCAAGAATATCTTTCTTCAGGTTCTCACCCTCTGTTATTCTCGTCTCAACAAACTGTGCAAAAGCCCCTTCCAGTGCTTTCTTCAGTCCATTCCAAAGCTCCTCTTCATCTTCCACCTGCTCTTCCATCGTAAGAACTTCCGGAAATCTTGCAAGTGCAGATACGCTGATGTCATTTTCCAGCCCGAATTCTTCTTCCATCTGCTTAAAATATTTCATATATTCTGCCGCGATCAATGGATTATATTTCACAGAGCTCTGCGCCTGTGACAGATCTTCATATGTAATAAAGATATCAACTTTCCCGCGGTTCGCATAGGACTTCAGAAGTGTCCGGATGGATGTTTCAAAAAAATTAAGTTTCTTCGGCATTCTGATGTTCACATCAAGATAACGGTGGTTTACACTCTTTAACTCAACGGTAAACTTCTTAGAATCCTGCTGAATCTCACATCTGCCAAAGCCTGTCATACTTTTGATCATTGTCTTCATCCTCTGTTTACTATAATCTAATCTATTATACATCAAATGTTTGTAAATGGTCAACAAGTCTTTTATAAAGATTCGATTTATGTTACAATAAAAAAATATGAAAACAAACCTTTTATTCAGGAGGAAACAATATGGCTTTTGATGGAATCGTTGTAGCGAGTCTCGCCAGCGAATTAAAACATAAATTATTAAACGGAAGAATCTCAAAGATTGCACAGCCGGAAGCAGATGAGCTTCTTCTGACAGTCAAATCAACGGAAGGTCAGTATCGTCTGTCGATTTCGGCGGATGCTTCTCTTCCTCTGGTCTATCTGACCTCGAAGAATAAGCCAAGTCCGATGACCGCCCCAAACTTCTGTATGCTTCTGCGCAAACATATCAGCGGCGGCCGCATTGTTGATATCTGGCAGCCGGGACTTGAGCGTATCATTCATTTTACGATTGAACATCTCGACGAACTTGGTGACCTTTGCCGAAAAGACCTGATCGTTGAAATTATGGGAAAGCACAGCAATATTATTTTCTGTAACGATCAGGGTAAGATCATCGACAGTATCAAACATGTGTCTGCGCAGATGAGTTCTGTCCGTGAAGTACTTCCGGGGAGAGATTATTTTATCCCGGATACCATGCAGAAAGCAGATCCGCTCACGGTAACTTCCGAAGAATTTGCAGCACATCTGACAGGTAAACCGATGCCACTTGCCAAAGCAATTTATACAAGTTTTACCGGAATCAGTCCTGTAACTGCGGAGGAGATCTGCTGCCTTGCAGGAATGGATTCTTCTGTCCCGGCCCAGGAGTATTCTGCTGATATTTTACTTCATCTATATACACAGTTTGAGATTTATTTATCCGCGATCAAAGAAGATACCTTTTCACCTGCTATTTATTTCGACGGAAAAGAGCCAAAAGAATTCTCTGCGCTTCCACTGAGTCATTTTGTCAACTATACGAGGGTAGAATATGATTCTGTTTCCGAAGTACTTGAGACTTATTATTCGACACGCAGTCTTATCACCCGCATCCGACAGAAATCGGTTGATCTGCGTCATGTAGTTCAGACTGCATTAGAACGAAACCGAAAAAAATATGACTTGCAGCTGCGTCAGTTGAAAGACACAGAAAATCGTGAAAAATTTAAAGTGTATGGAGAATTGATCAACACTTATGGATACAATCTGGAGGAAGGTGCAAAGACTCTTGAATGTCTGAACTATTACACCAATGAAATGGTATCCATTCCGATGGATCCATTAAAAACACCACAGGAGAACTCCCAGCGTTATTTTGCGAAATATAACAAGCAAAAACGTACTTTTGAAGCACTTTCTGTTCTTTGCAAAGAGACACTGGATGAGATTACTTATCTGGAATCCATTCAGACAGCACTTGATATTGCACTGACAGAAGATGATCTTGCCGAAATCAAAGAAGAGCTCACAAACTCCGGCTACATCCGCAGAAAATATACAAAGAAAAAAGTCAAGATCAAAAACAAACCACTCCATTACATTTCCAGTGACGGTTATCATATGTATGTCGGAAAGAATAATCTTCAGAACGAAGAACTGACATTCCACTTTGCAGTCGGAAATGACTGGTGGTTCCATGCAAAACAAGCTCCGGGATCTCATGTCATTGTCAAAACACATGGAAATGAACTTCCGGACCGCACATTCGAAGAAGCAGCCAGACTTGCAGCTTATTATTCCAGCATGCGTGGTTCCGATAAAGTTGAGATTGACTACGTGGAGAAAAAACAGGTCAAAAAACCAAACGGCGGGAAACCTGGATTTGTCGTCTATTATACAAATTACTCCATGGTGATCGACAGTGATATCAGCAATATAGAAGAACTTGAGTAATATGAAACCTGTATAATATGAAATAAGTGGCAATAACATAAAAGAAGGAAGACTTCAGCGGCATGAGCCCGGTCTGAAGCTTCCTTCTTTTTATATAGCATCAACCATAGGATTTCTGGCAACGTTTCATTTATTTCGCAGAATTCTTTATTTCATCCGGAACATGGATCTCATCCACCTTGTTATAATCTGTAAACTGAAGCACGATCGAGTAAAGATTTACTTTCGTAGTCTCTCCGTAAGACTTATATAAGTCTCCCATTACATCACTCATGTCTACAACGATCTTCGCCGGAAGCAGCTCTTCTTTGTAAATGTCAAAAATAACAGGGATTTCCAAATTACGGATCGCATCCTCCTCCGGGAGGTTCACCAGATGATACGCTTCTACCATCTCTTTGCCAAGAAGCCCCATGAGCTCCGTTCCTGTTACATTGCCATACAACTGATAACATGCTTTGCCATTTACCGTTGTCTCCTGCTCGGACAGGTGGAACGACTCAAGCGCTTTCCCCTCCTGCGCGAAAATATTTCCGTCAATACCAAGGTGATTCTCGCTGTTTCCTTCTGCACTCTCTTTCTTCCAGGATCCGTTTGTGCCACTATATGTCACTTGTTTTCCGTCTTCCTCTACCTGATAAAGTTCCAGATCTGCAGATACTTCAGAATCTTTGATCGTCACCTTAGCAGTTCCTTTCGCATGACCAGCCGGAGGCTCTGTCGTGTTCTCCAGATCCATCTCCATGTTCACTTCCATCAGATTTAAAATATCAGACATCTGAATTGCCAGCTCCACATGGTTTGCTGAAGAAGTTACTTTCTGCATATTTTCCGAAGACTGACGAAAAATCTTCTTTGCATTCATCTTCCCGGCACATCCAGAACAAAACAACATAACCGTAACAAGTACGATCAGTAACTGTACAGATAACAGCTTTTTGCAAAATCCACTTTTGTTTTTCTCTTCTGTTATTCCATTTTCCAAGCTCTGTTTGACTCTAAAAGCCTTCCACACAATGCATTACTCCCGTCCTGCCAGATAATCAATAAACTGCTGTGCTGTTCTTCCAGACAAACCGCCATGAGACAGTTCCCATGCATTCGCCTCAAGAAGCAGCTGTTCTTCCGGCATATTGATTCCATTCTTCTTCGCAAGCACACGTACGATCTCCTGGAATGCCTTCTTATCCGGTGAACCGAAATAAATCGTAACGCCAAATCTTGCAACCAATGACAGCTTCTCCTGTACTGTATCATTTGTGTGCATATCTTCATCTCTGTCCTGCTTATCACGGAATGTCTCACGGATCAGATGACGGCGGTTCGATGTCGCATAGATCAACACATTCTTCGGTTTCTTCTCCAGACCGCCTTCGATCACTGCCTTCAAATATTTGTATTCAATTTCAAATTCTTCAAAAGAAAGGTCATCCATATAAATAATGAATTTATAATTTCTATTCTTAATCTGCGCAATTACATCATTCAGATCCTGGAACTGATGTTTATACACCTCGATCATACGAAGTCCCTGATCATAATACTGATTTAAAATAGCTTTGATCGAGGAAGATTTTCCCGTTCCGGCATCGCCAAACATCAGACAGTTATTTGCTTTCTTTCCTTCCACAAATGCTTTCGTGTTGTCAACCAGTTTTTTCTTTGCATCTTCATAACCTACAAGATCATCAAGATGTACATGGGCAATGTTTGTGATCGGTATGATCTCCACATCAGAATTCTCCGGATGCTCCACACGAAATGCCTTGTGAAGTCCAAGTTTACCAACTCCAAATTCCTTATAAAACTGCGTCAGTGTACGCTTGAAATGATCTACGTTCTGCGTCGCGGCAAGGGCACGGCTGAGATCACAGATTCTGTCTCTGACACGACGGTTGAATACTTTACCGCCACTGTTACCACTCTTATAATCCATGATGATCTTCAGACAGTCCGCGTCCAGACTCTTTTCCAGTTCCTCAAAATCATAGTCAAACATTTCCTTAAAAATAGTAAAATCATGAAGTGCAATCTCATTCAGACTACCTTCAATCTCGCCTACGATCTCACAGGAAGTGCTGTATGCATTCTCATCACTCGCAAGAAGAAATGTCAGATAAGTATGCCACAGATTTCCTTCAAAGCCGTGGCTTACTGATAATTCCAAAAGTTCATTGATACAATCAAAAAGAAGTCCTCTTAAATCTTCTTTGTTATAAAATTCACTCTCATAATTATCGATCAGAAATGTGATATCCTTTAAAATCTCTCCATATTCCATATTTTTATACAGCATCAGTTCGTTTGTACGCATTCTAAATAACCTCTTTTCCAGTAAATCCCTCTGGAGCTTTCGCTCCACCTGCTCTGTATCTTTTTTCTATCTATTCTAATGTCTAATAATTTCCAAGAATCCTCAAATTCGTTGCTTCTTCCCTCAGTCCACGCAATGCATTCTTCACTGCTGCGTCCTCCAGACTTCCATCAAAATCTACAAAGAAACGATATTCCCACTGTTTTCCTTTCACAGGTCTTGATTCGATCTTTGTCATATTGATATTATTGTATACAAAATGTGACAGAAGATCATAAAGAGAACCACTCTGAGCCCCGCTCTGATGCGGAAGTTCGAATTCAATACTGATCTTTGACGCATGCTTCAGATAAACCTTCTGATTCGTCACCACAATAAAGCGCGTACAGTTATCCGGCTCATCATTGATATTGTCTGCAAGAACTTCCAGTCCATGAATCTTCGCTGCATAGGCACTACATACAGCTGCCTGTGTCTTATCTCCGTCATTCACTACTTTCTGCGCAGCGATTGCCGTATTCACTACACTGATCTGCTGCCAGTCTGCATGGTCATTCAAAAATCCTGTCGTCTGCATAAGGGCTTCTGCTTTCGAATAAACACGTTTGATATCCGTAAGTGTTGTTCCCGGAAGTCCTGACAAAGTATGCACTACCGGAAGGATCGTCTCAGCAACAATATAATTCTCAAATTCATCCAGAAGATCATACATCTCATTCACCGGACCTGCAGATGAATTTTCAATCGGAAGAACCGCATAATCCGCAGCCCCTTCTTCAATCGCAGTCATTGCATCACGAAACGTTCTTACATGAAAGCAATTCACATCTTCTCCAAAGAACTGATGCATTGCTGCTTCTCCGTAAGCACCTTCTGTTCCCTGGAACACAACTCTGGCAGTATCCTTCTCAAGAGAATCGATCTGAATAAAAGGAAGTCTTCCAAGTGCTCCTGCTTCTACCAGCTTCTGATACTGCAGTTTCCTGCTCATAGACATCAGCTGTGTATATAATTCACGAACTCCGCTCTTATCAAAATCATTCTCAACCTTTGATGCCACATCTGCAAGTTTCTCCTGCTCCCGCTGCCGGTCATACACTTTACGTCCGGCTTTCACCTTATAATCTCCAACCTCACGGCAGACATTCATTCTCTTCTGATAAAGTCCCACCATCTGGTTATCTATCTCGTCGAGCTCTACTCTCAGTTCTTCAAGTGTTGCCATCCTAACTTCTCCTTACTAAAAAACTCCATCCATACTGCATCTCTTCTATAACTAATTTGTAACACAATTAACATAGTAATAACACTGCATGAACAGTACCAAGTATAATACATTTTTCCCACAAAATCTATCCTTTGAAAAAAGTTTATTTTCCTGTTGAAAATCTTTTCGTTTTAGTATATCATAGTATGGAATACGAGAACAATCAGTTTTTCATCTGATTTAAGCGTCTCGAATAATAAAACATTGGGAGGTATACAAATGAACGTTTCTGATTGTATCAAGATGCGCAGAAGCATAAGAAAATATAAACCTGATCATATTGATCATTCTATTATTGATTCTATTATTTCTATTGCTTCCTATTCTCCATCTTGGAAAAACACACAGATCACTCGTTATATTGCAATTGAAGACCCCTCTATTCTCAAAAAGATCGCTGATGATTATACCCCTGTTTACAACTCTAATATTATTCGTCAAATTCCTATGCTGGTTGCTGTTACTTTTATCAAAAACAGATCCGGTTTTGAACGTGACGGATCCTACAGTACAAAAAAGGGTGACAGATGGCAGATGTTTGACGTTGGTGTTGCCTGTCAGTCCTTCTGTCTTGCTGCAAAAGAACAGGGACTTGGTACTGTGATCATGGGCATCTTTGATGAAGAAAAAATTACAGAACTTTTAGAGATTCCGCCAGAGAGGGAACTGGCAGCTCTGATTGCAGTCGGCTGGCCGGATGACGATCCACAGGCGCCTAAGAGAAAGGCCGTTACTGATCTACTAGAATATAAATAATGTGATTCATTCACACAAGGAGGTTACTTATGAGACATTTAATGAGCCCACTGGACTTCTCAGTGGAAGAACTGGACGAACTGTTGAAACTTGCGCAGGATATCGAGGCACATCCTGACAAATACGCACATGCCTGCGATGGAAAGAAGCTTGCGACTTTATTCTATGAGCCAAGTACCCGTACACGTTTAAGCCATGAAGCTGCAATGCTGAACCTTGGAGGAAGCATTATGGGATTCTCTTCCGCAAACTCCAGTTCCGCTGCAAAAGGAGAAAGTGTATCTGATACAATCCGTACAATCTCCTGCTACGCAGATATCTGTGCAATGAGACACCCAAAAGAAGGTGCTCCGATGGTTGCCTGCCAGCATTCCACAATTCCGGTGATCAACGCAGGAGACGGTGGACACCAGCACCCGACACAGACACTGACAGACCTTCTCACAATCCTTAACGTAAAAGGCAGACTTGACAACATGACAATCGGTCTGTGTGGAGACTTAAAATTCGGTCGTACTGTTCACTCACTGATCACAGCACTCGTAAGATACACAGGCATCCGTTTTGTACTGATCTCTCCAGAAGAATTAAGACTTCCGGAATACATCCGCCACGATGTACTTGACAAAATGAACATTCCTTACGAAGAAGTTGTACGTCTTGAAGATGCAATGCCAAAACTTGACATCCTGTACATGACACGTGTTCAGAAAGAACGTTTCTTCAACGAAGAAGACTATGTGCGCATGAAAGACTTCTACATTCTTGACAAACAGAAAATGAAACTTGCTCCGAAAGATATGTATGTTCTTCATCCACTTCCACGTGTAAACGAGATCTCTGTTGATGTTGATGATGATCCACGTGCTGCGTACTTCCGTCAGGTTCAGTACGGAGTATATGTACGTATGGCTCTGATCCTTACACTTTTGGATATTCATGTTGACTAATATAATCATATTTCATAATACGAAAGGGGTAACAAAATGTTAGAAAATACATTGACTGTAGGACGTATCTCTGAAGGATTCGTTCTTGACCATATTGAAGCAGGCAAAAGCATGGAGATCTACAAATATCTTCACCTGGATAAATTAGATTGCTGTGTTGCCATCATCAAAAATGCAAAAAGTAATAAAATGGGCAAAAAAGATATCATGAAGATTGAATGCCCGATCGATTTCATGGATCTTGATATCCTTGGATTTATCGATCACAACATTACTGTAAATATCATTGAAAATGGAGAGATCATCTCCAAGAAACCGCTGACTCTTCCTAAGAAGATCAAGAACGTAATCCGCTGTAAGAACCCAAGATGTATCACATCGATCGAGCAGGGACTTGATCATGTATTTGTACTGACTGATGAAGAGAATCAGATTTACAGATGCCAGTACTGCGAGGAGAAATATAGCCGCAGATAATCTATCGTTTATCTATATCAGATGTGGGGTTGACTCCCACATCTAAAATATAAGAGCCAGAACAGTTACCGTGTGTGGTATCTGTCCTGGCTCTTTTTATATAAAGAACAAAGAATTTCTAAAAATTATTTTAGCACTCTTCTGCTATTTTGTAGATCAGCTTCTCTGTATCTTCCCATCCCAGACATGGATCTGTAATAGATTTTCCGTAAGTCATATGATCGCAGATCTTCTGATTTCCTTCTTCGATATAACTCTCGATCATAACTCCCTTCACCATCTTCTTCACATCATCATTATATCTTCTGCTGTGAAGTACTTCGCTGACGATACGGATCTGTTCTTTGAACTGCTTATTGGAGTTAGAATGGTTTGCATCAATGATCGCTGCCGGGTTCTTCAGGTCTTTCTTCGCATAAACGTCTACCAGACGGACAAGATCCTCATAATGGTAGTTCGGAATGCAGGTTCCATATTTATCAACACCACCACGAAGAATTACATGTGCAAGATCATTTCCTTCTGTTGTCACATCCATTCCTCTGTAAATGAAGTTATGGGAGTTCTGAGCAGCAATTACGGAGTTCATCATAACTGAAAAGTCTCCACTGGTCGGATTTTTCATACCAACCGGGATATCCATTCCACTGGCTGTCAGACGATGCTGCTGGTTCTCTACAGAACGGGCACCAATTGCCTCATAAGAAAGGATATCGTCAAGATAGCTTCTGTTCTCCGGATAAAGCATCTCATCTGCAGATGTCAATCCTGTCTCCTTGATCGCGCGGATATGCATTCTTCGGATTGCAATGATACCCTCAAGAAGATTTGGAGCCTGATCCGGATCTGGCTGATGGAGCATTCCCTTATATCCTTCTCCTGTTGTACGTGGTTTGTTTGTATAAATACGAGGAATGATCATCAGACGGTCTGATACCTTCTCGTTCACTTTTGCAAGACGATTCACATAGTCGCACACAGAATCTTCATTGTCTGCAGAACATGGTCCCACGATAACAACAAATTTATCGGATTTTCCTTCAAAAATCTCCCGAATTTCTGCATCACGTTTCTTCTTGATCTCCGCCAGTTCTTTTGGAAGTGGGTATTCTGCCTTCAGGTTTGCAGGTAATGGTAATTCTGTATTAATTTTCATTCCCATAGTCTTAAATTCCTCCGTTGTCTGTCTCTTGCAAAAGAATCTATCTAAAATAACTTCTTCCGCATTTATTAATAACTAAAAATACAAAAGGAGTTTCCAAACAGAAACTCCCTCCATTGATTGAGCAAAACGATAAGCCGGGTTATGTCGTTGAACAATCATCTATCTAGGCGCCGCGTTACCGCTGCGCTCAAGCGACCTACCTTAAGCGTGACGGGCAGCCACATTGCTTATATTCGGTCTTGCTTCGGATGGGGTTTACATGTGCCCTTCCTGTTACCAGCAAGGCGGTAGTCTCTTACACTGCCTTTCCACCCTTACCTGCACAAAATGCACAGGCGGTTTATTTCTGTTGCACTGGCCTGGGAGTCACCTCCACCGGACGTTATCCGGCATCCTGCCCTATGAAGCCCGGACTTTCCTCACCTGCGGCCTTTCGGCACTTGCAGCCGCGATTGTCTGTCTTACTCAACACAGTTTTCAATTATACTAAGAAATCCCTCTGTTGTCCACTGTTTTCAAGATTTTCTTCTTGATTTTTATTAATCAATCGTCATTTTCGGACTCTTACAACCCTTCATCTACAATAAGATTTGTTCCGTCTGCTGCAGTTGTAGCAAGCTCATCACATCTTTCATTCTGCGGATGTCCATCATGACCCTTTACCCAGTGAAATGTCACGCTGTGTTTCTGCTTTGCTTCTAACAGACGCTTCCACAGGTCTACATTCTTCACCGGTTCATTCTTCCCGCGTTTCCATCCCTTCTTGATCCAGCCGTCTACCCAGTGCTGGTTAAACGCATTCACAACATATTGTGAATCCGAATAGACTTCTACCTCACAGGAACGGTTTAACGCCTCCAGACCTGCAATTACAGCCATCAGTTCCATTCTGTTATTCGTTGTCTTCACATATCCCTGGGATAATTCCTTCTTATGAAGCTGCCCCTTCGTGTCGACATACTCAAGCACTGTCCCATATCCACCCGGTCCGTCCGGGTTTCCGCGCGCTGCCCCATCTGTATATATTTTTACCAGCATTTTTAATCTCTCCTGTTATTCCATTCTTCTGTTTTTATCTTGGCGAAAAAGTATCTACCACCTGTACCACTTCCGGAAGTATATATTCCAGATCTTCCTTTGCCATCTTGGCACTCTCCGGCAGATTGATCATCAATGTCTTCTTTCTGATCCCAGCTTCCGAACGATCCAGAATCACTTTCTTTGTATGACGAAGATTATAAGCCCTGAGTGCTTCCGGAATACCTGGAAGCAGACGGTCTGCTGTCTCCCTCACAGCATCCGGTGCACAATGCTTCTCCAGGAACCCAACCGCTCCAGTTGTCAGAACCAGTTCAACCATTCCCGCATCTGCCAGCTTACAGAGCACTGTTTTCAACATCTCTTTATCCTCCGGAAATGCTTTTGCAGCCCGGACTTCAATCCCAACCTGCTCCAACATTCTTTTGAGTGATGCTGCCGCCGCCACATCTGCTTTTGCTTTATATGCCCCTGTATCTAATGATAAAATAACCGCTCTCATCTTCTGTCTGCCCCTTTCTTAATTCTACTATGATCTCCACTCGTACTTTCTCATTATACAGAACAATAAACTTTTGTGCAACCGCAAGAAATATACTACTGGTCACACGATGTGCGACAATGTTACTGTTCACACGGTGTGCGACTAGCAACGCATCTCGCCATTTTAAATCGCCTTTGGGCGGCAATTATCAAAAAAAGATGTCCTGACAGATCTTTCTTCCGGAGGGCTAATCCTTATTCTCGATCTGTTAAAACATCTTTTCTTAACTAGAAATTAAATAAATATATGTATGTATGCTTTTCTCTTACAGGTTTGCTTTGAAGAACTCTTCCATCTTAGCTGCTGCAGCTTCTTCGTTCTCACCTTCAACTGTTACTTCAACTTCCATACCTTTTTTGATACCCATTGCCATGATAGCCATCAGTCTTGTAGCGTCAGCTGTTTTTCCGTTTCCGGCGATTGTAACCTTAACTCCCTCAAGAGCTTTTGCTTCTTTTGCAAGCATTCCTGCCGGTCTTGCGTGGATTCCTTCGTTGTCCTGTACTACATAAGTAAATTTTGCCATGATACATTCTCCTATCTTTAATTTATTTTATTTATCTCCTATTTGTCCAGACAGGTCTGGAAATGCCTGCTCCAGTACAGCCTTCGCATCCATTGCTCCGAAACACTCCGGATCAATCCTGTCTATGCGGATGCCTTTGGACTCATACTGTTCTTTCAGGCTTTCGAACCGATGTCCCAGCTGCGGACCAAGCAGCAGAACATCTGTCTGACCTGTGTAACCCTGAAATGCACGTTCCGACATCGCTGTGACTGTAATCTCAAGATTCTCCTTCTGAATCAGCCGTTTCATCTTATTCACTAAGAGGCTTGTTGAAATACCTGCCATACAGATCAATGTTAGATGTCTCATCGTCATTTCCTTTCCTGTCCCTCGACTGACCTTAATTTAACATATTTTTTAAAAAAGCTCCACTCAAAAAATGACCACAATGAATGTGGTCACTTTTGAATCACTCAATACATGAGCACATCCTCCAGGAATAGAAGATATATTTTACTCTTCTGCTCTGCGCAGCAGCTGGATCAGCCTGTCATAATCCGGATGGCGGATCAGATTCTGCACATCTGCCGGACGAAGGATCAGATCTGTCGTTGCCTCATAGAACTGCTGCAGATTCTCATCCTCTTCCCTTCCGATTGCCGTCAAAAATACAACCTGTACCTTCTGCCGGAACCAGAATATCGGTTCTTTCAGAACTGCCACTGCAACAAAAGCACGCTCCTGAAATGCACGCTCCGGGTGTGGGAGCGCCACCAGATTTCCATAATCTGTCGGTGTAAGTTCCTCTCTCTTCAAAACAGATGCAGTAAATGTCTCCGGAAGTCCCTTCTCCTGCTCAACCTTCCGGCACAGATTCTTCAGAACCTCCTCCTTCGTCTTTCCTTCCACATCCGTAAAAAATAATTCCCTCTTAAAATATTTCTGCAGAAAATCCTTACTCTCTCTTACAAAAAGCTTTCTTACTCTATCAATGTCATTATCCTGCAGAAATGAACCAATCTCTAAGATTGGTACCGGTACATAGGAAGAAATGTGTACCGTTGTAAACACATAATCCACTTTTTCAAACGGGAAGTTCTCCAGCTCATAAAGATTACATACATAAATCTTTTCAATATACTCTTTAAATTCTCTGCTGTACTTATATCTGAGAATTTCTGAACTCGTCTTTCCAGATGCACATACGATCAGAATCGAAAACTTCTTCTGCTCATTCTCCTGCTGCTCCAGAGCCAGTTCAAGAACCTCTGCCAGTCCGGCAATCTCATCTTCTGAAATCGGCTGCTGAAAGTATTCTCCCAGTGCAATTGCCGCCTGGGACGCCATCGTATAAGAAAGCACATAATTCTTACGGATCTCTTCCAGCATCGGGTTTCGCAGGATCATATGATATCTCATACGAAGGACAAACGGAACCATATGTCGGTTCAGTTCCATTCGCAGATGAAAATCATTCCTGAAATCAACATGGAATTCCCTGTAGAGCATCTCCAGCATCTCAGTAACAAGACGGTCGATCTCGCTTTGCATCACGAAATTCTCCTGTTCTGTCGAATCTTCATTCCATTCACTGTCGATATAAACCTTCCCCGCAAGCTGCAGTGTCAGATAATTCTTCTCGTCCTGTGAAAAATGAATCTGATAATGCGCGCCCACCAGCTCTGTCAATTCTTCCACAAACTGCTTCTCTTTTCTTCCAAGCATATCCGCCGCCTGCGGTTCAACATATTTCTCCTGACGAACCCTTCGCATCGCCACATAAATATGCTCCACAAAATCATTGTAAGCAATCTCCGAAAGTTCAATTTCATATTTCTTCAGACACTGATAGACCATTTTTCCCAGCGTCTCGATCTCATCTGTCTGATGCCGTCTTCCAATTCCTTCCAGACTGTCCTGCTTTACAAAAACATCTACCATACACTGACGCAGATTAAATTCACTGCCTTCCACACGGATACCATATCCCGGCTTCTTATGAACTGTAATCCCATACTTCTGATAAGTTTCCTCAACCTGCCGGAGTGTATTCGTCAGCGTCCCTTTTGAAATGTAAAGGAAATCACACAACTCCTCTGACTTGATGTATTCCGTTCTGTTCAGAAGATATGCAAGGAGAAAATGCACCCTCTCCTGATTGTTCGAAGGAATCACCGGATCTTCATTCTCCTTCGGATTCAGCAGTCCTTCGATGCCTTCCGGCTGTCTTGGATCCAAATAATATCCGTACCTGGACTTTGATAAAATCTGGATCCCGTTCTTCTCAAGCTCCGGATTCAGTTCCTTGATCCTGACTCTTACTGTCTTCACGCCTATCCCAAGCTGACCGGCCAGTTCACTCGCAGTCACATGTTCTGTTTTATATAATAATTCAAGAATCTTTCTCTGTTGGTGATTCAGCAACACTGAATTCCTCGCTTTCTTTTGCATATTTTACTTACTGTTTATCTTATCATATTTCGCGGTAAAAAAAAAGCTCACGATCACTATATAATAATGCAGACCAGACCACCATTGCTGTCGTTTACGATCTTCTGCATAGAATCCTGAAGTTTCACCTGACTTTCTTCGTTAATCAGCGTAATCTTATTACGCATACCATCCATCACAAGATCTTCGATTGATTTGCCGAAAATATTGGTTCCCCAGACACCTTGTGGACCTTCGCTCTCTTTTTTAATATATGCAACAAGGTCTTCTGCCTGTTTCTCACTTCCCACGATCGGTGCGATCTCCGTTTCTATATTCGCACGAATCATATGGATCGACGGTGCCTCAGAACGGATCTTTACTCCATATCTGCTTCCCTGCTTGATGATAACCGGCTCATCCAAATGAATCTCTTCTTTCTTCGGGCTGACTACTCCGTAACCTTTCATCTTCACATCCGCAAATGCATCCTTGATCTGGCTGAATTCTTCTTTTATAGAAGAAAGCTCTTTCATCAGAGAAATCAATTCATATTCACTGCAGATCTGAGTTCCTGTCAACTCACTCAACACTTCATAATAATACTTCTGGCAGAAAGAAATCCGCAATATGACCTTCCCTGTGTCCATCTCTACCTGATCCAGCAGGATCTGGTCTATGTATGGACTTTCTGTCTTCCAGTCTTTCCCGGAGACACTTCGCAAATCTGACATCTGAGCCATAATTTTCTTCACATTCTCAATCAGGTCTTTCTTGATTCTATGATCACGTGACAACATTTCCACCCATTTTGGAATATAAAATTCTATTTCCGTGACAGGAAATTCATACAGTACCTGACGCATCATTTCATAAATATCGTCTTCTTTGAGCTGTTCACAATTCACCGGATAAACCGGTGCTGCATATTTCTCCTCAAGAACTGATTTCAGATGTTCCGCCTCTTTCGAATACGGTTTCTGGCAATTCAATAAAATAAGAAATGGCTTCCCGATCTGTCGGAGCTCTTTCACTGTCCGTTCTTCTGCTGCTACATAGTTTTCTCTTGGCAGATCTGTCACGCTTCCATCTGTAGTCACAACAAATCCAATTGTCGCATGATCGTGTATTACCTTTTGTGTTCCGATCTCGGCTGCCTTTGTAAATGGTATCTCATAGTCATACCACGGTGTCTTCACCTGACGCTCCTGCCCATTCTCGGTATGGCCATTCGCCCCATCCACCATGAACCCAACACAGTCTGCCAGTCGGATCTTCACTTCTATGTCATCTGAAAGCTTTACATCCGCTGCTTCTTTTGGAACAAACTTCGGCTCTGTTGTCATGATCGTAGTTCCCGATGCTGCCTGAGGAAGTTCGTCTTGTGTCCGCTGCTTCACATGCTCTTCTTTCAGATTCGGCAAAATCAAAAGCTCCGCAAAACGCCTGATGAACGTTGACTTGCCTGTCCGTACCGGTCCCACAACTCCGATGTAGATTTCTCCGTTTGTCCGTGCTTTCATATCCTTGTATACCTGAAATGAATCCATAAAAATACCCCCTTATTCTGCTGATACCAGTGTATGCAGCCAAATAAAGGGGTATGACTTTTAATTTCTTATCCGTTTTGTTCTCTTATTTATCTTCTTCCCAGAGAAGAGAAGAGCTCTCCATCTTAGACTCGCGAAGCATCAGATCATCTACAGCCTGCTTCGGATCCTTTCCTTCAAAAAGAACCTTGTTGATCTCATCTACAATCGGCATTGGCACTTCATATTTCTGTGCAAGCTTTGCAGCTGCTTTCGCGGAATAAACACCTTCGACAACCATGTTTACTTCCTTCATGGCCTCTTCCATGGACTTGCCCTGTCCCATTAAGTAACCGGCTTTACGGTTACGGCTGTGAACACTGGCACAGGTAACGATCAGATCACCGATTCCGGTAAGTCCACAAAAGCTCTCGAACTTGCCGCCCATCTTTACGCCAAGTCTTCCGATCTCAACGATACCACGTGTGATAAGAGCAGCCTTTGTATTATCTCCATAGCCGAGACCATCTGCAATTCCTGCTGCAAGTGCGATGACATTCTTAAGAGAACCTCCAAGTTCGATTCCAAGCATGTCAGGACTTGTATACACACGGAATACTTTGCTGTTGAATGCAGACTGCAAGTACTCTGCTGTCTTTCTCGTCTTCGCTCCGATCACACAGGAAGTCGGGAGCTTTCTGCCTACTTCTTCCGCATGTGTCGGTCCGGAGAGAACTGCCACATCCGCCTGTGGGATCTCCTGACTGATCTGCTGTGACAGCGTCATCAACGTATCTTCCTCGATTCCCTTCGCCACGTCAACAATCATCTGTCCATCAGCAACATACGGTTTCATCTTTGCCGCTGTACTTCTGGTAAAGATAGACGGAACTGCAAGCACCAGAAAATCCTTTTCCACAATCGCATCTTCCATCTCATTCGTAAATCTTATCTCTTCTGAAATATGGACACCCGGAAGTTTTGATACATGTTCCCGCTTCTCGCTCAGCATCTCCACTTCTTTTGGATCGATCGACCAGACAGTTACGTCATGTCCATTATCATGAAGAAGGATTGCCAGAGCTGTTCCCCAGCTTCCTGCCCCAAGAACTCCTACTTTTGCCATATCATCTCTCCTTTTCTTCGCTTCTTTTATTTCTTTGAACCGAATTTATTCTCTGTTCCATTCAGCAGACGCTTAATATTGGCACGGTGTCTATACCATGCAAGTGCAGTGAGTAAAAATGTGATCACATATAACTCATATACCGCCCCCTTCGCCATATCAAACCATCCAAGCTGTCCGAAGATCACCATCTGGATAAAAAACACTGCATAAGCAAGTAATGAACCAAGGGAAACATATCTCGTCACAAGCACCGGCACAAGAAAGAATGCCAGTGTGACAAAAAACAGGATGGAACTATACGGCAGATGCCAGAAACAGTTGCTCACAACAAGTGCCGCCATAACAGCGATTCCCTTTCCACCTTTAAAATTCATATAAAATGGGAAGTTATGTCCCAGAGTAACTCCTGCTCCTGCATACATCATCAGAAGCGGAAGGATATTACTTCCATGGTATATTGCACGGACGATGAGAACTGCTGCAAAACACTTCAATACATCTCCTGCGAAAGTCATAAGTCCTGCTTTCAATCCCATAACACGCAGTGCATTCGTCGAACCGGAATTTCCGCTTCCTGCTTTTCTTATATCAATATGATGCATCTTTCCGACCAGATAACCGCTCTGCAGAAGTCCGCAGGCATATCCGATCACCAGACAGATAATACGTTCCATTCTACTGATCCTTTTCCTTTCTCTCACGGATGAAGAACTTCAGTGAAGTTCCTCTGAAGCCAAATGCCTCTCGGATCTTATTCTCAAGATATCTTGTATAGGAGAAATGCATCAGCTCCTTGTCATTTACAAAGATAACAAATGTCGGTGGCTTAACAGCAACCTGTGTAATATAATAGAGTTTTAATCTCTTACCTTTATCTGACGGTGGCTGCTGCATAGCAACTGCCTCTGTCATGATCTCATTGAGAACTCCTGTCGCAATACGAAGTGTCTGGTTCTCAATGACCATATCGATCATATCATACAGTTTCGGAAGTCTCTGTCCTGTCAGTGCAGATACATACATGATCTCTGCATATGGCATATAAGAAAGTACCTGACGGATCTTTCCTTCGTATTCTTTCATTGTCTTATCATTCTTCTCAATGGCATCCCATTTATTAACGACAATGATAACTCCCTTGCCTCTTTCATGAGCGATTCCGGCAATCTTCGCATCCTGTTCTGTGACACCTTCTGTCGCATCGATCACCATAAGTACAACATCGGCACGCTCTACTGCACTTACAGTACGGATGATACTATAACGCTCCAGTTCTTCCTTGATCTTATTCTTTCTACGAAGACCTGCTGTGTCGATAAAAATGTATTCCTTTCCGTCATGCATGATCTCTGTATCAATCGCATCTCTTGTTGTACCTGCGATATTGGATACAATTACGCGGTTCTCACCAAGCAGACGGTTTACGATAGAAGATTTACCAACATTTGGTTTACCTACGATTGCGATACGCGGACGGTCGTCATCCTCTTCTGATGGATCCCACTCCGGGAAATGTGCTGTAACCGCATCAAGCATATCTCCAAGACCAAGTCTGGATGCTGCTGAGATCGGCACCGGATCTCCGATTCCGAGGTTGTAGAACTCATAGACATCAGCCATATATTTATCAAAATTATCAACCTTATTCACAACAAGGACAACCGGCTTACCGGAGCGGCGGAGCATATCCGCAACCTTGGAATCTGAATCCACAAGTCCCTGCTTTACATCTGTGATAAAGATGATTACATCTGCTGTGTCAATGGCGATCTGTGCCTGTTCTCTCATCTGGGAGAGGATAATATCACTGCTGTCCGGCTCAATACCACCTGTATCGATCAGTGTGAAGTCTCTGTCAAGCCAGTCAACATCTGCATAAATTCTGTCTCTTGTAACACCCGGTGTGTCCTTAACGATGGAGATCATCTCTCCTGCCAGGACATTGAAGAGTGTTGATTTACCCACATTCGGGCGCCCTACAATGGCAACTACTGGTTTACTCATTCTATTCTTACCTTCCTGTTTTCTCTTGTTTTTCTCTTAAATAGTTTCTCTTAAGCCGTAGTGATCCTACGGTCTTTCATCTGATTCTCATCTGTATCTGTGGGATTCGGACCTGCAACACCTAAAATAGCATCGATCAGATCCTGTCCGCTTGATTTTACAATATCTATAGGAACTTGTAAAGTATCTGATACTTCTTTCAATGTAAAGTCGTCAAGGAAAATGTCCTCATCCATCTTCAGCATATTACATGGGATCAGAAGCCTGCTTCCAAGCGGCTGATCTTTTAACTGCTTCATCAGATCCTGCCCTGTGATCAATCCAGAGACTGTGATACGCTCTCCGAAGAAATCATTCCGGATACAATATGTGTGAACTTTAAGTCCCTCATACTTCTCTTCCATCTTCTTCGCCATACGCTCAAGATAAGGATATGCAAGCTTTGCCGTTGCAAGAGAAATCTCTTCCTGATATTCTCCGCCTTCCAGCTTCGCATAACCTTCTTCAAATTCATTAAATAAAAGACGAAGCATACCAACCCCATTCTCCAGCTGTAGATATCCGTCATAACGTTCCTCTTCCGGGACCTCTTCCTCCGCCAGCAGATACCACTCATCTCCTGCATGAATAAAATGGATCCCATACTCTGCATAGACTTTCTTCTGCCATTTCTCAATCGTGCGGATGACTTTCTTCGCCTCTTCCTTTGTAAATGGCTCTAATGGATACAATCCATCTCTGTACTTCGAAAGTCCGACCGGCACAACCGACACACTGCGTAAAAGCGGCAGATACTGCGTCAGGTCCCGAATACTCCGTTCCAGTTCTTCCCCGTCATTCACTCCGCGGCAGAGAACAATCTGACCGTTCATCTCAATCCCGCCCTGATACAGGATATCAACTTTCTTCAAAGCCTCCCCTGCAAAACGGTTATGCAGCATCTTACAGCGCAGCTCCGGATTCGTTGTCTGAAATGAAATGTTGATTGGTTCCAATCTGTAACGGACAATACGGTTCATATCCTTCTCGCTCATATTTGTCAATGTAACATAATTTCCCTGGAGGAATGACAGTCTGGAATCATCATCCTTAAAATACAGCGTATCACGCATCCCCGGCGGCATCTGATCGATAAAGCAGAAAATACATTTATTATGACAGGAATGATACTCATCCATCAAGCCCTTGCCAAAATCAATACCGAGATCCTCATCAATATCTTTCTCAATCTCAAGCTCCCATTCTTCCCCGTTCGCTTTCCGGATCACAACAAGCAGCTCTTCAGATTCCACATAAAACTGATAGTCAAAAATATCTTCGATCACCTGACCATCAATCTCCAGCAGAACATCTCCCGGTTCAATCCCCAGTTCTTCTGCAATACTTCCAGGCCGTACACTTTCTATGATGTGTTCGTGCTTTTTCTTCATCTATATAAATAAACTCCTTTATCCAATTCCACAAAAATCTTTCAGTTACTTTCTTTCCAGCAAAAATCCCCATATTATAGAAGAAAGACTTTCGTGATTCTTAATTTTACACCATATCTTATAATATCACAATTTCCCAGACGAATAAAGCATTGTTTTTTTGCAACATTTTTTGCAAGAATCTTGCATTTTTCTTCTATTTTCACTTGACGTATCAAATAATCGTGATATAATTTATCACATGACATCTTGCAGTTTAGTGCTTTAAAGCGTAACGGTTTAAAGCGCAACCTGTATGAATCGAAAAAGGGAGGAACAAAATCATGAAATCTAAAAAAATTTTAGCAGTACTTATGGCTGCCGGAATGACACTTTCACTTGCAGCCTGCGGAAGTTCATCCGACTCTACAGATAAGAGCGCAGACAACGGATCCGATTCAGGAAAGACTTATAAGATCGGTATCTTACAGCAGTTAGAGCACGCAGCTCTTGACGAAGCAACAAAAGGATTTGAAGATGCCTGTACAGAAAAGTTCGGAGAAGGTAATGTCAAGTTCGACCTTCAGAACGGCCAGGGCGAGCAGGCTAACTGTGCTACGATCGCAAATAACTTTGTAGCTGACAATGTAGACCTGATCCTTGCCAATGCGACAACAGCTCTTCAGTGTGCAAGCGCAGCAACAAGTGATATCCCGATTCTCGGAACATCTGTTACAGACTACGCTACAGCACTTGATATCTCTGACTGGACAGGAACAACTGGAATGAACATTTCCGGAACAAGCGACCTTGCACCGATCGATGAGCAGGAAGCAATGCTCAAAGAACTCCTTCCGGATGTTAAGACAGTCGGACTTCTCTACTGCTCCGCTGAACCAAACTCAGCATATCAGGCAAAGCTTTTCGCTGAAGCATTAGAGAAAGATGGAATCGCATACAAAGAGTACACAGCTGCAGATTCCAATGAGATCCAGTCTGTTGTAACAAACGCTGTTTCCGAATGTGATGCACTTTACATTCCTACAGACAACACAATGGCTTCTAACACAGAGATCATCAACAACATCTGTCTTCCGGCTAAGGTTCCTGTAATCGCTGGTGAGCAGGGAATCTGTACGGGATGCGGTATTGCAACACTTTCTATCAGCTACTACGATATCGGATACAAAGCCGGTGAGATGGCTTACGACATTCTTGTAAATGGTGCTGACATCTCCACAATGAAGATTGAAAGTGCTCCGAATGTAACAAAGATGTACAATCCTACAATCTGTGAGGAACTTGGAATCACTATTCCAGACGGATATGAGGCAATCGAAGAATAAGATTCTTCCGTTCAACCGGAACATATTAATCAGAAGATATTAAACAGAACATATTTTTATCAAGAGCGGGCTTCATCCAGATGAATGGTCGCTCTTGATTCTAGTTACTGTTCACTCCGTTCACAGCAACTTGGTCAAAATTCATTCCAAATCACCTTCGGTGATGGAATTTTGCCCCGTATGTCTCGGGATTTTGCCATATTCATGGCAAAACACCTCGCGGGATATTACCTGTGAACAGTAACCTTAATTATACTTATCTATTTATATGAAACAATAAAAAGAAAGATTAGAGGGATAAATCATGGCAGCATATTTCGCAGCCCTTGATCCAATGACTCTGGTACGTGCTCTCCCGGGCAACGTGGCCCAGGGCATTATCTGGGGAATTATGGCACTCGGTGTTTACATTACATTTCGTATACTTGACTTTGCGGATCTGACCGTAGACGGTTCACTTGCAACCGGCGGTGCAGTCGCAGTTATGCTCATCCGCGCAGGTGTGAACCCTGCACTTGCACTTGTCTTTGCATTTCTCGCAGGTATGGCAGCAGGATTCGTAACAGGAGTCTTACATACATTTTTCGGAATTCCTGGAATTCTGGCAAGTATCCTGACACAGATCGGACTTTACTCCGTAAACCTTGGCATTATGGGAAAATCCAATCAGGCTGTCAACGTCATGCAGTACAAACTGGTCGCTTCTCTTCGTTATGTAACTGGAGAAGGCAACTGGATCTTCTTCCTGAAATTAATCCTTGCGGCATTGATCCTTATCGCACTCTGCTACTGGTTCTTCGGAACAGAACTCGGTGCATCCATCCGTGCGACAGGATGTAACGAACAGATGGCTCGTGCTCAGGGCATCAACACAGGATTCAACAAAGTTCTTGCACTTATGATCTCCAACGGTCTTGTAGGACTTTGTGGTGGAATCTACGCACAATACCAGGGCGCAGCTGATGTCAATATGGGACGTGGCGCAATCGTTATCGGACTTGCCGCAGTCATCATCAGCGAAGTTATCTTCGGAAAATTCTGTGCACACAGAAAAGCCGCTTTTGCCTTCACACTCGGCGCAGTCTTCATCGGAGCAATCCTTTACTACCTTGTAATCGCATTAGTACTCTGGCTGAAGATGCCATCTGATTATATGAAACTGTTCTCAGCTGTAGTTGTTGCATGCTTCCTTGCAGTTCCTTATATGAAAGACACTTACTTCAAGAAAGGACGGGCAAAATAATGGGATACATGTTAGAAATCAAAGATATTTATAAGACATTTAACGCCGGTACAATCAATGAAAAACGTGCCCTCAACGGAGTTAACCTCAACTTAAATCCTGGCGATTTTGTAACGATCATCGGAGGAAATGGAGCCGGAAAATCTACAACGCTGAATGCGATTGCAGGTGTATGGGGAATCGATAAAGGAAATATCATCATCGACGGTACTGACATCACAAAACTTTCCGAACATAAACGTGCACTCTTCCTTGGCCGTGTGTTCCAGGATCCTATGACAGGAACTGCAGCAACGATGTCTATTGAAGAAAATATGGCCATCGCCGCACGCCGCGGTCAGAAAAGAGGCCTTGGCTGGGGCGTTACAAAGAAAGAACGTGAACATTATAGAGAAGCGTTAAAAGAACTTGACCTTGGACTTGAAGACCGCTTAAGCAGTAAGGTTGGTCTCCTCTCCGGTGGACAGCGTCAGGCGATCACACTTCTGATGGCTTCTCTTAAAAAGCCAAAGCTTCTGCTCCTTGATGAGCATACAGCTGCTCTTGATCCAAAGACTGCTGCAAAAGTACTTGCACTCTCCGACAAGATCATCAGCGAAAATAACCTGACAGCCATGATGGTAACACATAATATGAAAGACGCCATCGCTCACGGCAACCGCCTGATCATGATGCACGAAGGAAGAGTCATCTACGATGTATCTGGAGAGGAAAAGAAAAACCTCAAAGTATCTGACCTTCTTGCAAAATTCGAAGAAGTCAGCGGCGGAGAATTCGCAAATGACCGTATGATGTTAAGTTAATCATCTGCGTTATAATTATGCCATCTTCATAATAAACTTTTTATAACCTTAAAAGGAAAGACGATAGGTTCACATGAGCTTATCGTCTTTTCTTCAATAATCTTTAGTTTGTTTGTTATAAACCAAACTCTTCCAACAACTTTTTCTGATATTCCCTATCGGCTGCTGCTTTCACGATATCTTCTGTACGTCCAAGCTTTGATAATTCGAGAATTAATTGATTAATCCTGCGTACTCCCAAAGTTTCTCCTTCTGCTCTTCCCTCTGTTCTTCCTTCTTCTCTCCCAATCTTGCGTCCAGCTTCAATTCCTCGTCTTTCTGCGGTTAACATTCCTATATTGTAATCTCTGATTGCTCTTTGTCTTGTCTCGTATTCTAATCTCTTCTTTTCATCTGCACTTAATTTATCCAATACGTCATATGCTTCTTCCAATTCAGAATTCTTCTTTGCCATCTCTTCAAAATCCTTTCTGGTTTTTCCTCCAAGAAAGCGCATCCACTGTAACAGGCTTGTCTCATTCTTCTCTTCCGGCGGAAGTTTCGACAATTCTAAAATATGCATCTCCATAAGATCTGTATACTCTTTTCCTGTCTTCGTATCGCAAAATGCAATTCTCCGATAGCACTCTTTATCATCCAAAAAATGATCATATGCAAGAATACTCACATGGATACACTTCTTCAACCGGTCGTATCCTTCGCCTTCTTTGATTTCACTTGTATACATTTTACTCAGATAATAAACAGAACGGTTTGCCCAGCAATCAAAAGCTTCTACCTGCATCTCAAAATCAATCTGTTCTCCGTCCTTCAATTTCACCCGGACATCTAAGATTCCATACTTATCATCTTTCGATTCTTTTCTAAGAATCGTAGGCATAAGTTCCGTATTCTCTACCTCACTGGACGGAACATTTAATAATGCTGCAATAATGTTCTTACGGATGTTATCATTCTGCATTAATTCCTTGAAACAGAAATCTACCGTTGGAAGCATGATAAAATCTTCCTGCTTCTCTTTCGATGCTTTACATTGTGATGTTGCTTTCTTGGTTGATGATACACTTTTCCTGGTTTTTCTCATAGAATTCTCCTCTCTTCTGTACGATGAACCACCGCTTGAGGAAAGGATTATAAAACTACTTCTATTTTAACATAAGATTGTATTCTATGGAAGTCAATGGCTCTCAGAATCGAAAATCCGCAAAATCTTAGAATCAAAATTATCAAAACTTCTTAATCACATAATCTCTCAAACAATATTCATCTTTAGTCTGTCATCGGATTATCTGCTCGAAAATCTGAGCTTATTGAATAATTACCGATTTGGTTAATAGATCTTTTTGCAGTCCATCAGAATGTGGACTGCGTGGTATTAGATTAACATGAGAATTTTAATATTGCAAGCTGAAATTTTTTAATGCTTTACTCTAATATCTTATAAAACTCAAGATACCTGTTTATTGCATGAGATAAGAGAAAGTTGTACAATAAAAATACTAATAAAACAAAAGATGAAAGGAAAAAATCATGAAAGAAATCTCCATCACATCCTTTGAAAACCTTAAAATCGGTCAAGCAGAAAACAGCGCGGCAGGCACCGGATGTACTGTCTTCCTGTTGGGAAAGAGCGGTGCTCCAGCCGGGCTGGATGTCCGCGGCGGCGGACCGGCTTCCCGTGAAAGTGAATTGCTTCACCCACTCGCAGCTGCACAAGCCGTCCATGCCATTGTACTGGCCGGAGGCAGCGCATTTGGACTGGATGCTGCTGGCGGTGTTATGCAATATCTTGAAGAGCATGATATCGGCTTTGATGTCGGCGTCACAAAAGTTCCACTCGTTTGTCAGGCTGATTTGTTTGATCTAACTGTAGCAGATGCACACATCCGTCCAGATGCCAAAATGGCCTATCAAGCCTGTATCAATGCTAAATGCGGCAACTATCAGGACGGAAACTATGGTGCAGGCACCGGTGCTACCGTAGGTAAACTGCTTGGAATGAGCCAATGCATGAAATCCGGCATCGGCAGCTACGCTGTTCAGGTTGGTCCACTGCAGGTTGGTGCTGTTGTCGCAGTTAACGCACTAGGTGATATCTATGACTCTGAAACAGGTCGCAAAGTGGCTGGACTCCTTGCAAGCGATGGAAAAACTTTCATGGACTCCGAGCTGCTCACATTACAAAATATTGATGTGAAAGAAAACAAATTTGTTGGTAATACAACCATCGGTGTTGTGTTCACAAACGCACAGTTTGACAAATCCCAGTTATGCAAAATTGCTGGTATGGCGCATGACGGCTACGCACGTGCCATCCGCCCGGTACACACCTCAGCTGATGGGGACAGTATCTATGCCGTCTCATTAGGAGATGTAGCTGCAGATCAGGATGTCGTAGGAGCACTTGGTGCACGTGTCATGGCTAAAGCAATCTTGCGAGCTGTACAAGCAGCAGAACCTTCCTATGGATTTCCTGCTGTGTGCAGCCTGAAGTAAAAACTGACCCTGTGCTGGCAACAGCTGGTTCTGCTGTTTCCACTGAACAAAAAGATATCGAAGCACACTTTTATTTTCCGTGTGCCTCGATATCTTTTTTTATCTGTCCCTGGCCGAACAGATCATATGGCTTACATTTTATTGTATATTTTTACATGGCAGTAAAATTGGTTTAAATTCTTATCGTCTTTTCTTAAATAACCATTTTTTATTTCCGTTTAACCACCACATTCTTTCCCCTGAATGCAATTCCGATTTTGATAATAGCCTTGACACCTGCACTACGCAGTTCTGTATCATACTTTTTCTCATCAATCTGTCGCAATGCGACATCCGCTAAAATGTTCAAGTCCACATGTTCATCATTGGTATGTTTAAATTCAAACAAAAACCCAGGAATCCCCGCAACCAAAGGCATTAATTGAATATCAAAAGACAGCCTGGCTTATAGAAATAGACATATTATTCTGGTTAGTACGATTCAAGACTTCCTTCTCGTAAACAAAAGTGATTTCCTTATTTGGAATTGCAACATCGCACATAAAGTTTCCATCATTTTGAGGATAGGTAGCTGCAACCTTCAAATATCCAGCTACAAGCAAAAAACTATATATACTATAAGGATTTTTCCGTACTTCTGGATAAATTACACTTGTATCCACATAAGTTGTGATTTTTTCGCCACAAAGCAATTTATAAAGTCCTTCTGTGATTTCCGGTGTGGCCGATTCTATAATTTCCCCAATAATCTCGTTGTTTCCAGTCGATTGCCAAAATGCTTTTGGAAAACAATCATCCGAAAGATAGTTGATAACCGACCAGGGATTAAAAATCTCCGTGTCACCAAATCGGTATCCGTCATACCATTCGCATATTTCCGAAAATTTTTCTTCCTTTTTATAATATCGTAGCATATCCTTTACTTCTTCAATCGTAAAGCCGAAAAACTCGCTGTAGCTATCATCCAGAATTGAATTAGTTTTCAGATTATTCATGCCGCTAAAAATACTTTCCTTGGCCACACGCAGAATTCCAGTAAGGAAACCAAAGGCAAGATGAGAATTATCTTTAAGACCTCCAGAAAAGAAATTACGCATGAAGTTCACAATTTCCGGATAAAAATTACAACTATGTCCCTGTTGAATTGGTGTATCATATTCATCAATAATGATGATGCATTCTTTACTATAGTGCTTATGCAACAGCATTGACAGAAGTTGAAGCCCCATCTGACAATCTATCTCATCAGCACTGTCACCTGCAAGACGATGATATTGCTCTTTTTCATAAGAACTCAGTAGTGAACTTGTCTCTAATTCACTATGTCTTATAAATTCAAGCGAAATCAGCCTACGAAGTTTTTGAAAAGTTTCTTCCCATGTCAGACATTTCACATCTTTGAATGTCAAAAAAATAACTGGATACTGTCCTTGGTGCTGAGTATAGACAGTACCACAACTCCTGATTTTCTTATCTTTAAAATAAACTGACGTATCCTCTTGTGTTTTTTCAAAGAAAACACGAAGCATATCCATATTCAATGTTTTTCCAAATCGTCGTGGACGAGTAAACAAAGACACCATCGGCTTTATATCCAAAAAATCACGAATCAGCAATGTCTTATCAACATAATAGTAATTCGTTGTTGCAGTCTTAAAATCAGAGATTCCAATCGGTAGAGGCTTCTTTTTTTCATCAGTGTGTGATAAAATTGCATTTTCAGGAATCAACCAGGCATGCCCTTCTTTAGATGCACCGGGAATTTCTCCACGTTTACACATTTGCTGAATTCTTCGGACTGTAATTCCCATTGCTTTTGCAGCATCGGCACAAGATAAGTAACTCATACTGCACCTCCAAGTCTAATTTTATCTTTAGTACATCTTACAAAGCGAAATATGGCAAGTTTGATTTCGCTTTGGTTTCGTATGAAATGAAGTCAATCACATAGAATTATAAAATAACTGCTTTTTCCAAAATTTCCTGTATATATCCATTTAATGTCATATCATGCGACATTGCACAGATAACTAATTGTTTATGCAACTTTGGAGAAATCCTTATATTGAAACTCCCTTTATATGCTTTTTCCGGTTTTCTTCCCTCGTCTTCACACCATTTTAAATATTCATCTACAGAGTTATGAAAATCAGCAATCAAATCTTTGGCATTATCACCTTCATAGGAAATTAAAGAACGAATTCCTAACACTCTGCCAAAAAACATTTCATCTTCTTCTGAAAATTCTACACTTCCAAGATACCCCTTATATTCCATGATATTTTTCATATCAACTTCTCCTGTTCTAAAAACTCTATTAACTGTTTCACTTGATAAGCTTTTAACTCTTTCTGTGGATGTGGCTTATGCAATAAAATATTTCCATGATCTTCATTTACAAACATAACTCTTGATCCACTTGTTTTTCCCTTGTTTACTCTTGAGAATTCCAGATAATTAAGCAATGCTTCGGCCTCATCAAATAAGAAAGTCTTTGGATTTACTTTCAGTTTTTTAATTAATTTGTCTTTCTGTCCCATATTATCCTTTCTTTAATCAACATTATATCATCTTTTGGTCAAAATGTGCAACTATATATAGTTGCACATTTACTCTTTTACTCTTTTTTATTAAAACTTTTTTCTTAACAAGCGCCTATATTCACTTTTATCATACTATCATTTATGATTATTACGGAAGATAGTAGCGTGAAATCTCGCTACTATTTATCTTCACATACTCTTATCTCTATATGTTTTCCCAGTGCATTCGCGTACTTCTCCAACATGATCAGTGTTGGTGTGCACTTTGCCCCCTCAAACCTGGCTATATTAGATGCCCTCACTCCGGTTATATCTGCCATCTCCTGCTGTGTCTTCTTTTGACGGTATCTCTCTTCTACAAGTTCTTTTATTATCTGCTCTGAATTCCTCTGTACCTTTTTCTGTATTGCTTCTGCATATGCTGCCAGGCGCTTCTCTCTTAATTCTTTCTCCGTTTCATAGATTTCTACTGTATTATCCATATTCCTTCACCCCATTAAACTTTTCGTTATTATATCATTAATGATAGGTCTAGTCAATATAGTTCGATAAGTTTATATATCTTTCATGGGTCGAGTAGATACATCCGTTACCAGATGTATCCCTCACAGAATTCTGGACGTGCGGCTTTCCCGCATCCGGCTCTTTACGAAACGAATCATTCACATTATCATTCATATACGCTGACATATATTCGGGAGGCGTACCAGTGGATAGCTGTTATCTAACATATTTAGAAAATTTACCCAATTATAGCTTTTCTTCTAGCTTCTCCGATTCAGACAGTAAAACAGTCTTTTCATGATGTTGTATCGGAATGCCGTTATACTTTCTGAATTGTCCGTTATTCCATAGTAATGGTAATAACCAGTCAGTATCTGGTTCAATTTCGCAATAATTTCTTTCAATCTGCACATTCTCATCTTCACTAACAGAAGATTTATTTCTCTGCACTTCTTTGCAAACTTCTTCTTACTGGTTTTCCTCTTCACTCTGAATCTACCATTCCTACTCTTGGAACAGTAGTGTGTAAAACTCAAGAAAGTAAAAGTCCCTGGCTTTGTTCCGGCTCTTTCGCATCTTACTTTTGCGTAACGCCCGAACTCTATCAGCCGGCTCTTTTTCTCCTCAAGGCTTAATCCAAAGTGCTCCATTCTATGTTTTAGATGTTCATAGAACCACTCTGCGTCCGATTTATATTGAAATGTTACCACAAAATCGTCGGCATAAACGACCAGTCCTGCATATCCTTTCAACTTAGGTGTTATCACCTCTTTGAACCACCATACCAGTACATAATGCATGTAAATACAGGATATTACCGGGGAACAAACAGAACCCTGTCCACTTCCCTCTTCGGTTTCTTCAAATTCATAATTATTCATAATTCCTGCCTTCATCATTCGTCTGATAAGGCGAAGGATATTGGGATCTTTGATCCTTGATTCTATAAAACGTATAATCCATTCATGGTCAAGATGTTGAAAGAATCCTTTAATGTCTGCATCCAATACATAGTTTGTTGGTTTCCTCTCCAACATTATGTTTAGTTTTCGAATTGCTTTGTGACATCCCCTGTTGGGACGAAATCCCATCATTTCGTCATAAAACATAGGTTCAAACACCGCTTCCAGTATTCTGCGCAGTGCTTCCTGCACCAACTTATCTTCGTAGCAGTAGATACTGAGTGGACGCATCTTTCCAATTATCTTTTGGTATTTCCACCAATCTTGCTGGTTTCGGCTTATAAGACTTCTTCTTTAGCTCCTCTATAAGAGTGTTTATGTTCTCTTCCAGATTTCTCCCGTATTCTTCTTTGGTAATCCCATCGATTCCTACAGCTTTCGTTCCATCCATCTGAACATGACAACTCTCAAGCATTTCTTTATTAATCAGATGTCCTAAAGACGTAAATACCATGTCTGGGTTTTCTTTTGATAATTGTGATATTCTCGCCAATTTCGTTTCCATTAGTACCATTTCCTTTTCCAGGACACATATATAATGGGACTTCGTAAAATTACTACAGCAATAATCTATCTGCTCAACTTTACCAAAATCTATTCCCATCCCATATATATGTGCTCTTCTATATGTTTTTTTCTCTTCATACTGCACTGTAATTTCTTCTATCTATGGTATAAACGCAAATACATACGGATATATTCTGTCTAAATCATCCGATCCCGCTTTGGCCACTCTAATTCCTTCATCATCTAAAGTATACTCAAAACTTGTATTAAAATCGTCTTCTACGAGTTCCTCTTCATATCCTGACAAATTATTTTCCAACTGCTGAAAGCTGTTTTCAACTGCCTTTATAATGTCTATTACTGTATGCCCGGTTCTATCTATATCAATCCAAAATTTTTTAGGATTATCCCCTTCATCCTGAAGAATTCCACAAACTTTAACCTTTCTTGACAGTAAATGAGTAGTAAGAAATCCCGTACCAAATTTCCCTGTGATTCGTTTTTGTAATCGTTCTATTTCATCTCTATCCTTCGAAGATGCCTGTTCTATTAAATAAACAAGATTATTTGTTGTAAATGGTATTCCATTATGCTTAAACACCAGTGTTTTCTTACCTTCGTTAAACGCAACATAAATTTTCAATTTCTCCGTACTATTTACAACATCTTTTGCATTTTGCATCAGTTCCCATATCCATCTTCTAGGTGCATCTCCATCACAATTTTGATATAACTTATCCAACGAATCCAAGATCATTCTTGCAATATGTGCATTATGGGTATTATTATGTGCTTGTACTATTTTTTCGTTCACTTATATCACCTGCGTTCATTCTATATGTGTATAATAAAAAATATTAATAAGTATATCCATTAACCTTTTTCTTTCAATATTGGGTAAATCAGACTCAGAAATAACTGAAAACGATTGATCTGAAGGTATTTTCTTTATTACAGTAGACCAGTATTTTGTCAGGAAAGAACGATTCTGTATTTCCCGGAACCCCTCTTCTATATTAGGTAAATTATTGATCTGCAATGTTAAAAGCAATATTTCCATTCTCAACACCGAAAAATACATAGATCGTGAAGCTTCGTGTGCTTCATCTCTAAAAAACAGTTTGTTTTCCTTAATGTCACTGCGAATAGCTTCCTGCAGAATCAGATAATTCATTGCTGCGGAGATAGCCCGTACTGATCGGTCCGGTGCTTCATAATGTTCCAATAGCAGCTTTAACCCTTGAAGGTCGCAATAGCATTCTTCAACTAGATGCTCATATTTTCGGCTATTCTTAATTCCTTCCCAATATTCTTCCATATTTGACGGGCAAGCATCCATAAAATACTCATATCGCATTTTTATAAATGTTTCAATATCCTGCTCCCCAATTACTCTATCTGTCAGCACACTCATGCAAGAATCTATAAACCTACGATAGTCCGCCGGCATTCCTTGTGAGTTGTCTGCTGCAACTGAAAGGTGTCCCAATTCATGGCCGATTAAAAAATATGACTGACATGATATCATTTGACGAATTTCCCGTTGCAATTTATCCGCCACATTCTCAAATAAATATTCTAATCGTCTATACCTTCCGGAAAAAAATAAACATTTGGGCAAATCATTATTGCGGATCAATTCTTCCCCTATCAATTTATAGAAAAGCTTCTCTATATCATGTTTGTCTTTTCCCGATAAGATAATGCTATCATAAATATATAAGACTTCTAACAGACAGCTATCATAAATCAAGTATGGTTTCCTTCGTAAATAAAATGCGCTCAAAGTACGTGTCAAAGTCTCGCAGTATATTACTTTCGGCATTCGCAGTTTCAAATCCTCACAGCATTCTTTTACAATTTCTGTGATTCTTGGCAATTCTTTTAATTCACGCCGGCAGCAACGGTCTGCTACTTTTCTAGCAATAATTTCCTCTTCTGAGAACATAATTTATTCTTCCTCATTTTGGATCATCAGTATTTTTAGATTCAACCTTTGCTTCTATTTCCATTTTTTCCTTTAATATTTTTTCAATAAGCTCCTGAGAAACATTATTTACTTCGATTTTCTGTCCATCGATCTTCAGAGAAGAAATTTTCTTATGTTTTATCAAACTTTTAATAATAGGCACAAGAACCGTAACAACATTAATCGTTAAACTGATATATAATTCTATTGTTGTCAAATCTCCGCTGAAGTTCTTTTCTGTAATTATATCCATATCCTCATTTGTCTCTGCCAATCTAATTAGTTCAGAAGCATACTCCACTTCGTCCATTTCAATTTCAATCTTATGCATAGCTTTCCCTCCGTCTAATATATTGACTTTATCTTATTTATAGATTTTCTCTTTCTTAATTTCCACCATCGTGTATTTTAATAAGCAATCTTCACGTGGTTTATAACTCCGCCATTCGATATCATATGTACCACAAACTGGCAGTTCTTTCTCTCGACTGTTTATCATCCCTTTACTCGCCCCTAGTTTCCAGTTTATCTTCCCATGTATTTTCGTCCCATCATGAACTCACTATCCAATGTGTTCAATCTATTCGTCGGCTCCCAATACAGAGGTTCATTAGTTAAGAAGTCAGTTTCTGAACCCAAAAATATGTGACACTGAAAAGGGTTTTTCTATTCCTTCACAAACGATCTTTTGTTCTTCCATAATCCTCCTAATTCATATGTTCGACTGATTCGTCTTCATCGCCGGAATTTCGAAATTCCCCATAATCCATAAAACTCTCAACGAGTTTCAAAAAGAATGATGGTTTAACTATCTGCTTTTTTAAGGCTTTGTATAATTCCAAGCCAATCTTCGTAAAGGTCATACAACCGGTCACAACATAATACACTTCCTGTTTCTCATCATACTGAGGCAGAACCTTAAACTTTTTGTTTTCTGTTGACACAGTAAATTCAATATTTTCAATAGAATAAATATCACTTTCATCATTCTCTTCGCTGAGATTTACCAAACCAATCTCCTGTAGAACTTCGAGTTCCTCTTCAATTTCACTGCCATGCAAAACACTGTCATTAATACTAAAATAGTTTTTATAAAGCAGGGCGTCTTCTTCTGTGAAATTTAAACAGGTATTATGAACCATTTTACACAACTCAGTATCTCTTATATAAAGCGGAACAGAATAATTTCTTCCATCAGATACTTCTATGTCATATGTTAAATCACATAAGATCTGAAACAGAGCTGCAGATGACCTGTCTAATAGTGCCAAACGATCTAGCATAACTCGTCTAAAAGTTCCTTGCTCGGAGCATTCTTGTGTCAAAATGCATGCCCACAACCGCTGAACTGTTTCGTCAGATACAGTTTTTACCCTATCCAAGAAATAATCTATCCAATCATCTTCTGGGGCCTTCCTCATTTCATCTTTCTGTGGTTTCCACTGTTCATATAACTGATCTGCCTTCGCCAAAATGTTAGCTATGTTTTTATAATGGCGTCTCATTTTGGGAATCGCATACAACCTGGCTGCAATCTCCATATCATTTGCAGACGGCTTCCCCCTTCTCTTTAATCACATCATTTAGATACTGATCTGCAGCACTATATTTTGCAATATAATGCTTATAAATTTGAGTAATTATATTGCCTGTAGACTCTATCCCTCTAGTAGATTTTTCTGCGAGAGATATAATTTTTTCCAAATCGTCCATAAAAAATCACCTTATAATAAAATAGAATTTTATCGTATAGAATATTTTATAATCATGATAGACATATTTTTCGGAATTGATCTCCGTAATCTGTAAGCCCAATCATTCGTTTCTCACAAAATACCCTTCCAATTTTTGCTGCTTCCGTTTTAAGGCAATGAAAATATTCCGAATCTATTATCTTATTATATCTCCATTCATCTACCAAATAAGCATTATCTGGTATCTCAACCAATGAAAGGCGAATCATGTTGTCAATATACAGAGGTATCTTTTCCGGAAAATCACACCCAGCCTCATATCCTAATATTCCGCAATTGCTATATATTACAAAACTTCCCTCAACATTTGATTTTTCTATTTTTATGTTTATTAAAGGTTCACAGAGGCTCTTGTTGGGAAGTATTTTTAATATTTTAGCTTCATCTGGTGTGATTTGTTTGATGATCTCTGCAAAAGAAGGATGAACGAAGTCAATCGTATCTCTATTCATACTCGCTCCCAGGAGATCAACATACATCTTTTTGAGCTCTCCTTTATTCGCATACCGCAGCGCTTCTATGGTTGGTACAGCAATTTCTGGTGGTGGTGTCTGAATCTTTTCTTTAGATATCTTTCTATTTTCAAAATATTTTGGAATTTCTTCATCTAAATATTTTGCAATCTTCTCATACCCCCATACAAATGCTGATATAGGTGCCAATGCTACCCTCACTGCTCCTTGCAGCGCATTCCCCACTTCAGAAAAAGATGGATGCAAAACGTCATCATACACTTTTTCAACAGGAAGTTTTTTTCCTACTTCTTCCCAAAATTTTTCCTTATCACCCATAAACACTACTCCCCTTTCTAACTATAAACATTCTGTCATATCATGGTTATTTCATCAGTACCTTATAGCTATGCACAAGTTCCTTACATGTTACAATTGCTCAACTCAATTTATTGTGCCAAACGCTCTCTTACATTCTCACTTTGCCTACTTCTATTACAATAATCCTTATTTTCAAGAGATTATGCATCCGCTTTTACCCACCCGCTTGATGTATTCCGCTTCAAGATATTGATTACTCTATGAAGTACCATCATATAGAAAATCATTTATAATACCGCACGGATAGATCTCTTTTTTTGGTGTTCTAGGAATTTCCATCTATCTTCACTTTCCATTAATCTGAGTAAATTATACCGCATTTAGTCTTTAAAATCTCTATATTTTATCAAATAATATTCAATCCTTATATCTTGCGCAGCTTATAATTCACACATCATTATATATGTTCTTATGATGCTGTTATAACTATCTGATTAGGTGGCATCTCAATACATCCATTTTGACAAAATGAATTCAAAAAAGTAGTAAATCTTTTTCAAGATTTACTACTCCTAATGTAGGCAAATAACAGGAGAACCTAAAGGCTGCTCGAAACCGCCTCTATACATAAAATATTTTCTTGACAAAATCGTGCATAAAACACCTACCGTTATTCTAATTTAGTTATTTTTATAAAGCGAAAAATAGCTTGTTTTTACAACAAATTACTATTTACAACAATATCACGTCATCTTATCAAGTAACGTATAAGCATGTCTGATTCGCATATCTTATACTATACAAAACTATATACCACTATATATAGTGCAATAACACTGTTGTATCGGACTTATTCGGTCACATCCGGAAAGCACATGGCAAAGCGGATATCCACCTTTTCCTTGTCCTTCATCACCGAGTTGACCTCGTTCCCAATGTAACGGGCAGGCTTCTCGATTTTTAGTAATATTTCATCATTTAAAGCTAGTTTTCTCATAAAGTCCCTCTCTTTTTTGTGAATATTAAACAAAAACTTTTGCAACCTTTTTCATTTCTACTGCGGCGAAAATCCAGAAAAATCACTAGATTTTCGCCCTTCTTTTTTACCACTAAAGTTCTCTTTTTAACTACGAAATCACTACTTTACAACAAATTTCATTTTTTCCTACTCCGTAGCATTATGTATAATTATTCATTATGAAAAAGTATCATTTGTCATGAAACGTCACGAATCAAACGATTAGAGAATATAGTCCGAAATATTATATACCTTGTACGGAAGAACTTTAAGCAAATATTTCTTATTAATCCTTGCCCAAAAATGAGGCTATGAAACCATGTCGAAACAATAAAGATATTCTTGCGAACCGAAATCATGAATCCATAAATTTTGAAATCATCTTTTTGGGGTTTGATTACATGTTCATTTCTATGGAATTATTAGTCAAGGCTTTGCCGCATCTGCGGGGCAGCAGCCTTCGTGAATATTCTCGTAGAAAATTATGACTCGGTATGCGTAAAAGTGAATCTAAAAAGTGTTTTCCCTATCGCTGAACAGCGATGCACACTCATCTGGAATATTCAAATAAAAATATAGTTACTGTATTTCATATTTTTAAAATTCTTTGCAAACAGGGAATAATTATAGGATTATCAGTTATCAATTCAAGAACAAATAGCAGTATGATAAGAAAGCAACTCCAAATTACTAAATAAATTGTCTGTGACCGTTTAACTGTTTTTTTCATGTCCATTATTACTTGATCGTTTTTGAAACACTCTTTGATATCATCGTCAGTTAATATCTGGTTATAAGAGTTTTTTAACTCATCATAACTATCATATACTTTTTTCATTTGGTATTTTGACTGTTTATAACTAATGAAAAGGTAAACAAATGACCCTGCTAAAACAAATTCTAGAATTATAGTGATATCCTTTGTAAAAATATTATCCAGGGGTTGGTCTGAAACAATATTAGCTATAATAATAGTAAAAAGAAAGCCAAAAATAGCAATTAAATTTGTTTTAAATTTATCCAGAAGCTCTGTCGCATATTCGCCTGTTTTTGATACAATTCCAGTAATAAATTCTGCCACCTTATTTTTCAGTTCCAGATATTGCATTACATTTTCTTTTAAGTATAAATTATAATTCGATTGGATAGCTGCCAAAACTTTTGCATCTAGCAATAATAAAGGTTCATATTTACAATGCAAACAAATGATATTCCTGGTAATAAGCGCCTTATCAATATTATTTCCTCCGGAGTAAATCCAGTCATATATTTTGTACAAAATGGGATTACCCTGGATTTCATTTAACCCGTATGTATATTCTACAGATCGTTGTCCCATAATCTGTAGTTTCAATTTCTCTTGCTGGATAGAAGAATTTGAGGCTAACATGCACAAAGATAGAATCATTTCTAATTTTTGAAACAATTCTATAAGTGGATTTCCTTCATATCCAACGACTATTTTAAAATCATCTGGCAACAGTTCATAAGTGTCTTGATTATAGAAATAAGACGTCTCCCGGCACTCCTGAAGTCGATGATTTCGGTCAACCTCAATATTAATTTGGGGACGATCTGAAGAAATAAAAAACATAGTTTTAGTACAAAAGAAATTTTGATTATCAAACAGATAAAAAATGATATATCCATTGGACTCTTTAAAAAATAAAGCGAAGGATTTGAGGGCTTCTTGTATCGGAAGCCGAACCATATCCTCTACAAATTTTTCAAAGCAATATATTGAAAAATGATTCTGCTGAATATTTTTTTTAACCTCCAGTTTAACAGATATGATTTCATCATCCAGCACATCTTGCATGAAGTTTTTATAAGCATCCTCTTGAGTAGTTCTAGCAAAATTAAATAGATCGTCGTTTTCTGTAGATAAACTAATTATAATATCGTCTCTTAAAGGAATAGCTTGTATAATATCAATAAATTCTTTATACTTGAGTGGATCTGTTGCATCATAGGAAAAGGTTGCCTCATATATTTTTCTGCTCTCATTTTCAATCAAACCTGAAATTTTATTCTTGATTTTTTCAAACAAAATCATTCCCCCCTAAATACGATCTACTCATGGCGTTCAAAAATTCGATATGTATTTTCATCATTCACGCGTATCTTAAGATACCTTTGACCGTCATTATCCTGTTGTGACCATATAATGTCTTTCAATTCTTCCATTCCTCCAGGGATTCGAATTTGAATACCATTATATACATCATATGTTTTTCTCATTTTGGATTTAATAATTGAAGGGATCGGATTGAACTGGCGGTCGAATCCCTTTTCTTGAGGCAAAGCTTCCAATTTTTCTAATAAGCTACCTTTTGTTTCCGCTGTCATATCATCTGGTGTATATTTCCTAATTGTCTGTTCAAGCATCTCTCCATAATCAAAGTGCTCAACACTATTAAAATACAGATACATCGCATTTCTAATTATCATATGATCATGAGGTGCTACTTGCTTTAGATTCCGATTTAATGCTGTTTCTATAGACCGAAATGCTCTTTTCGTGTTTGTTTCATCACTTTGCAGTTCATCTAATTCCAAAAAGTCATGCCACCAATATTTTGCCACCGTATTAGAATAGATTCTTGCGCTAAACTCTGTTGCATTAATATCATCAATCTCAAATAAGCATGTTTTCCATATTTTTTTTGTATCCTTGGAAAATCCGGATTTTATACTATAATCAATATCGTCAAAGAAATCTGTATGCTCAACTTTTGCAAGAAGGAATGAAATGCTCCCTTCTTCCTCAAGCAGTGCAAGTATTAAGCTGCCTTTTTGCACAGTGGTATCCAATTGAGCAATTCGTTCATTTGCCGCCTTCTCTTTTCGAAGAAGACGGCTAGCTATCATATCTACATTATATGTAACTAAGTCAGACTCCTTCTGATGCTGTACAATCTCTAAAACTTCTCTTATAACTTCTGTATTCCTTGACTGTGTCCTGTATTCACGGACCGAAACGTTACCATTAATATAGCTAATCAGCTGCTCAATATATTCACTAAAATTCGGCAAAATATCCCTAGTTAATACTTTGTTATTTTCGTAATCAATCACTCTTATAGCCTGTGTAATTACTTTCATCTGAATTCTCCTTAGTAACTCTATTTTTCCCCAAACACATCTCTACAGTTGCTAGTATTTTCAGACCGTATCCTCAGTATATCTGTGTACTGGTTCTATAATTCTCTTTTATCTAAGTATATCATACTGCATATAAAATTAAAACTTTCTTACTCTTGATACAGGGTTGTTTCATGAACTATCCATGGGCAGATCTAACTTATTGCATCCTTGCTATCACATCTCTCATATTGTTTC
>CAKRDD010000015.1 GCA_934309345.1 uncultured Mediterraneibacter sp.
AGCCGATGTGGCTCAATTGGCAGAGCAGCTGATTTGTAATCAGCAGGTTATCGGTTCGAGTCCGATCATCGGCTTTTCTCTTTTGAGAAATTAATTTAATATCGCGGGATGGAGCAGTCTGGAAGCTCGTCGGGCTCATAACCCGAAGGTCGCAGGTTCAAATCCTGCTCCCGCAACTCAGACTTTTAAAGTCTATGCCCAGATAGCTCAGTTGGTAGAGCAGAGGACTGAAAATCCTCGTGTCACTGGTTCGATTCCGGTTCTGGGCATTTTTATTTTATGTAAACGGAAAGACTGCGTATATCGCAGTCTTTTTTCTATATTTTATTATTAGAGAAAGAGCTCTAATGCAGAAGAGTAACTGTAGATTTATGATTTGATGATAGGGAGAGATTGATTTGGCAAGCATTGGAGATGTAGCAAAATTAGCTGGAGTATCAAGAAGCACTGTTTCACTTGTGTGTAATAATAAAGGATATGTTTCTGAGGAGACAAGAAAAAAGATTGAGAAAGCGATGAAGGAACTGAATTACATTCCAAGTGAGCTTGGTCGCAATCTGAAGATGCAGAAATCAGGAATTGTAGGAATTATTGTTCCAGATATTGCACATCCCTTTTTCAGTACGTTTATTAAATATGCTGAAAAGGAATTGTATTCCAGAGGATATAAGGCATTGGTTTGTGGAACAGCCGGGCGTGAAGATGTAGAAGAGGCTTACCTTCAGATGCTGGATCGTAGAACTATGGATGGAGTGATCATGGGAGCACATTCACTGAAGAAGGAGAGATATCTTAAGATTGACAGGCCAATCGTAACAATTGACTGTTATTTGGCAGATTATATTCCGACTGTTCATGTAGACAAGAGACAGGTTGCAGAGAAAGCAGCGTCGCTTTTTCTGGAGAAGAACAGAAAGAAAGTCGTACAGCTTGTAAGTTCTCATACAATAAAGAATTACGAGAATGAAAAAGAACAATTATTTCATGAGTTACTTGAGAAACAGGGGTGCGAGGTTGTAGATATTTCTGTGGGATATAATACATTTACTACTGAAAAGTATCAGGATGCTGCAGTTCGTGCATTTGAGACATGTAATGATATGGATGGAATTCTTGGTGTTGATATGGCTGCAGCTGCCTGTCTGAGAGAAGCGCAGTTACGAGGAAGAAAAGTTCCAGAGGATCTCAGCATAGTTGCGATTGATGGAACGTATATTACAAAAATCGGACCGGAAATTCTGACCGCGATTGTTCAGCCGATAGAAGAAATGGCTCAAAAATTAGTGTCCATGATTATCTTGCAAATTGAAGGGAAAAAAATTGAAGAAGTTGAATCTATTTTTGGCGCGACAGTCCAAAGTGGTGAAACATGTTAAATTACATGTTACTTTTTACCAAATATCACGACTTTAATTTGTTGAAAAATACAGAAAACAAAAAGAACGAATTAAATTTATTGACAGCGAAATGGTAATGATCTATTATAATCAACAGATATCGAAACGATTCGATAAATAAAAATAACAGTGGCCAATAGGAAATATTCCAAGGCCACTATAAAAAACAAACATATCGAATCGATTTGATAAAAACGATATATGTTATAATCGCACAAATAGGAGGTAATGAGAGATGAAAAAAGATCCTGTAAAGACAGCGCAGGAAATTCTGAAAGCATTTGGTGGAAAAGAAAATGTAATCAGTGCGACACATTGTGCAACCAGGCTTCGCGTGGAAGTAAAGGATGCATCTGTTATTGATGAAGAAGGGATGAAAGAGATTCAGGGAGTAGCAGGTTATTTCTCAAAGAGTGGCCAGCACCAGGTGATTCTTGGAACTGGATTTGTGAATAAAGTTTGTGCTGAGTTTCAGAAACTGGCAGGCGTGACAGCTGGAGATGCTGAAGTAACAGAAAATGGGGAGAAGGAAAAATTATCTTTCCAGAGTGCAACAAAGATGATTTCTGATATTTTTATTCCTATCATTCCGGTACTTCTTGCAACAGGTATTCTGATGGGAGTAAGAAGTCTTCTTGTAAATGGATTTGGAATTGAGTTATCACCATCTTTTGATACAGTATTTTCTGTATTAACAGATACAGCATATACATTTATCCCAGTATTAGTTGCATGGTCTGCATGTAAGAAGTTCGGTGGTTCACCGATCCTCGGTATTGTACTTGGGTTGATGCTTGTATCCCCAACTCTTCCGAATAAATGGGATGTGGTAAATGGCGTTGCTGATCCGTTAAGTTTTGTTTTTGGACCGTTCCATTTAAATATTACAGGTTATCAGAGTTCTGTAATTCCTGCATTATTCATGGGATTCTTTGCAGCAAAGCTGGAGAAAAAGTTACATCAGGTAGTTCCGGATATCTTAGACATGCTGCTTGTACCATTCCTTACTTTACTTGTTTCACTTTTTGCAGGACTCTTTGTTGTAGGACCGATTCTTTCAGGTGTTGAAAAAGGAATGACAGATTTGATTCTTATGATGCTGAAACTTCCATTTGGAATTGGAGGAATCGCTTATGGTGGACTGATCCAGATTCTCTGCTCTGTAGGTATGCATCATACAGTAACACCGATTATTGTAAGTATTTTTACAGAGACTGGTGTAGATTATATTAACCCAATGGGATCTGCAGCAATCGCAGGACAGCTTGGAGCAGGACTTGCAATTGTCATGATGCAGAAGAATAAGCAGAAGAGAGCTAATATGATTCCAGCTCTGATCCCGGCATTATTTGGAATTTCTGAACCTGTTATGTATGGTCTTACATTCCCGAGAATTAAGCCATTCTTCATGGGATGTCTTGGAGGTGCTGTAGGTGGTGGATTCGCAGCAATCGTTGGTTTATGTGCGAAGGGAACCGGAGCGTCTATGATTCCTGGTATGCTGCTTTATCTTCAGGGAGGAATGATTGAGTATATTATTGTATTACTTCTTTCTGTTGGAGTTGCATTTGCAGGTACATGGCTGATTATGAAGAAGAATCCAGAAGCAGTGTAAAGGAGTAAATTTATGTTTCAGTATGATTTTTCAAATCATCAGAACCGGCATATTCGAATTACGGATATGCCGGCTGAATATTTTCAACGGATACAGGAGACAACCAGGAAAGATCCGTATTATCCGGTATGGCACATTGCACCGAAATGTGGTCTGATGAATGATCCGAATGGTTTGTGTGAGATAAATGGAATCCACCATATTTTTTATCAATGGTTTCCGGCCGGACCGGTACATGGGTTGAAACACTGGTATCATTTGACAACAAAAGATTTTATTCATTATGAAGACCATGGTGTGGCAATGTACCCGGATACTGAATCAGACTCTTATGGGTGTTATACAGGTATGGCATTAAAAGAGGGAGAAAAAGTACATGTTTTCTATACAGGAATTGAAAATGAAGAGATGATCCCATGTACCTGTTATGCCAGATTTGATGGTGAGAAACTGACAGACCGGAAGAAGATTGTAGAGATGGATCCGAATCAGACAACAATGAATTATCGTGATCCATATGTCTGGAAAAGGAACAGTGAGTACTGGATGCTGACAGGAGCAGAAAGTAAAGAACATGAAGGAATTCTGATGTTGTACAGAGGTAAGCAGGCAGATTCATATGAGTACGCCGGGAGAGTGAGATTACTTCAGAATGGACAGGAAGCAATGTTAGGTTATATGTTGGAATGTCCAAATTATTATGAAGAGAATCAAAAAGGTGTGTTATTTTGTTCTCCAATGGGAATTTCCAGCGAGAACAAATATGATTATAAAAATGTATTCTCTGTAGTTTATATGATAGGGGAGCCATTAGATACAGAACGAAAAGAATTTCATTTTTCAGAAATGTATGAACTTGATAAGGGATTTGATTTCTATGCGCCTCAATCGTATGAGGATGAAAAACATCGAAGAATTTTATTTGGATGGCTTGGAAATTCAAAGAGCGAGTATCCAACAGATAAGAATAATTGGGCTCACACGTTAACACTTCCGAGAGAAATCCGGATCGAGGAAGAAAGGTTAGTTCAACAGCCGGTAGAAGAGCTAAAGCAACTTCGTGTAAATGAAAGAAGCATTACAGAGTATACAAAGATTGAAGAATGTTCCTTTGAGATTGAAGGAAATACAGAAGGTGCATTTTCTATAGAGATAGGAAATACAGAAGGTAACCGTTTGACTTTCAATGCAGATGGGGAAGAATATTGTCTGGACAGAAGTGGTATGACAGAAGTGTATGCGGAGAAGTTTGGAACGATCCGCTATGCAAAACAGTTAGATAAAAAACAGACTGTCCGGGTTATGGTGGATCATTCCAGCATCGAAATTTTCTGTGATCATGGGAAAACGGTATTCACTTCGAGGATGTTTATAGATCATGTTTCTTATGTAAAGGTGAAAAATCTGAGTGGAAAGTTCTATGATTTGAGAAAATAAGATTGTGTCTCGCCATTTAGAAGCGCCTGTAGCGATATGGCGAGATGCATTTAAATATTAAATTTAAAATCTGAAAAAAGTGCTTGCATTTATATAAGAGTTATGATATTATAACTTCTGCGAGTGTTTAAGGGCGTGTAGCTCAGGTGGTAGAGCACTTGACTTTTAATCAAGTTGTCCGGGGTTCGAATCCCCGCACGCTCACTGAAAGAAAGCAGTAATCTATTATGATTACTGCTTTTAACTTTATATAAATAAAATATGACACCAAGAGAATCTATCCTTATTCAGATAGGTTCTTTTTAAAAATAAGAGGGATTTATGGAACATTTATATAAGAAATTATCTTCCTATGGGGCTTCGGATTATTATGCATTTCATATGCCGGGACATAAGCGTAACATGGAGCTCATGAGAGCCAGGTTACCATATAATATTGATATAACAGAGATTGATGGATTTGATGATCTTCATCATGCAGAAGGATTGTTGAAAGAATTACAGGAGAATGCAGCCAGAGTATTTCATGCGGAAGAGACACATTATCTGGTTAATGGGAGTACAGTCGGGCTTTTGAGTGCAGTGATGGGGTGTACGGAGCGTGGTGGTAGAATCTTAATGGCAAGAAATTGTCATAAATCGGTATATAATGCGGTATATATGAATGAATTACGCCCGGTATATGTTTATCCGGAGTTTTCAGAAGAGACGGATCTTAATGGTGAGATCCATGTAGACCAGGTAAAGAAGTTACTTGAAGAATATGAAGATATTCAGGCGGTTGTCATTGTTTCACCGACTTATGAAGGAGTTGTGTCAGATCTTGAAGCAATTGCGGAAATCGTGCATGAATATAAGATTCCGCTGATTGTAGATGAAGCGCATGGTGCACATTTTGGATTTCATTCATATTTTCCGCAAAATGCGAATACACGGGGAGCTGATGTTGTGATCCATAGTCTTCACAAGACACTTCCGTCTTTGACTCAGACAGCATTGCTTCATATGAATGGGAGATATGTTGATCGTGAAAAGATAAGAAATTATTTGCATATGCTTCAATCCAGCAGTCCTTCTTATATTTTGATGGCGTCCATTGATGAGTGTGTCTGGGCAATGGATGAGCGCAGAGAAGAAATCATGGATACTTATGTTGAGCGTTTGCAGCAAACAAGAGAGAGACTGAAGCAGTTAAAGAATATAAAATTAATCGAGGCAGAACATTTTGACCGGTCAAAGATAGTATTATCTGTAAAAAATCTTAAGAATACAGATGGGGAAGTTTTGAATGGAAAACGATTGCAGGAAATGCTGAGATTTTATCATCTGGAGATGGAGATGGCTTCCGGGTCTTATGTGATCGCCATGACAGGACCGGGAGATACACAAGAAGGAATGGACCGATTGGTTCAGGCAGTGATGGAGATTGATAAAAGTGTTCTGTGTGAAGAACTTTCAGAGAATGATGAGGATCATACTATAAAAAATATTTCTTATGAAATGATTCCATTAGAACAGGCATACTCTTCTTTTGAAGCAGGGAGAATGGAAGGCGAAAGTGTGAAATGGAATGAGGCGTCAGGAAGAATCTCATTAGAATATGTCTATCTTTATCCACCGGGAATCCCAATGATTGTTCCTGGAGAGAGAATTACTTCTACTATTGTGCAAAAGATGGTAAAATATAAAGAGATGGGTTTTTCCATTGAAGGGCTAAGCCAGGAGAATTGTTTATTCGTTGCGGAGAATCCAGAATAAAGAACCGACAGGCTGGAAGTTAAGAATGCGAATCCAGATGCATGTTTAAGAGCAGGAGAAAAAGTATGGGTAAAATATTTTATATTATGGGTAAAAGTGCTTCCGGAAAGGATACGATTTACAAGGAACTGATGGAAAAGATGCCAAAATTTCATTCAATCGTTCCGTATACAACACGTCCAATGCGTGAGGGTGAGAAGGACGGAGTGGAATATTTCTTTGTCGATCAGGAACGATTTGATGAGATGATGGACGAGGAGAAAATCATCGAGTTTCGTTCTTACAATACAAAGTGTGGAATCTGGACTTATTTTACAGCAGATGATGGACAGATTGAACTGTGGCAGTATGATTATCTTGTGATCGGAACAATTGAGTCATATTATGCATTGAAAGAATATTTTGGTGATGATGTTATGGTTCCATTATATATAGAAGTAGAAGATGGATTAAGACTGTCGAGGGCGTTGGAAAGAGAACGGGTACAGACGAAACCGCAGTATGCGGAACTGTGCAGAAGATTCCTTGCAGATGCAGAAGATTTTTCGGAGGAGAACCTGGAAAGAGCGGGAATCAAACGGAGATTCCAAAATATTGATAAGGAAACCTGTATGGAAGAAATTTTGCGAGAAATAAACGTGAATTTATGATATACTTAAATGGTAGTTCATAGTTTTGTAAGAAAATGATGTTAAAATTATGAATATACTATTGTTAGGTGGATAATTGTGAGAATATTGTCCGCTAAAGATGAAATAAGATACACGGCAGGTGATAGAAATGAGTAGTTTTAAAGATGTAGTAGGGCATAAAAACATAATCAAGTATATTTCGAGCGCAGTTCAGGCTGATGCAGTATCGCATGCATATATTCTGAACGGTGAAAGAGGATCTGGAAAGAGGCTTCTTGCGAATCTTTTTGCTATGAGCCTGCAGTGCCAGAATCGTGCGGAAGACGGAGAGGCATGTGGAAAATGTCAGTCCTGTAAACAGGCACAGAGCGGCAATCAGCCGGATATTATTAAGGTGACACATGAGAAACCGAATACGATCAGTGTTGATGATATCCGTACACAGGTTAATAACGATATCGTGATTAAGCCGTACAGCAGCAAGTATAAGATTTATATTATTCCAGAGGCAGACTTAATGAGTGCCCAGGCACAGAATGCATTGCTTAAGACAATTGAGGAGCCACCGGAGTATGCAGTGATCATGCTTCTGACAGAGAATGCAGAGGCGTTGCTGCCAACGATTCGTTCCAGATGCGTTATGATGAAACTTCGTAACATTAAGGATCAGCTCGTAAAGAAATATCTGATGGAGCAGATGGAGATTCCTGATTATAAAGCAGATGTCTGTGTAGCATTTGCCCAGGGAAATATGGGAAAAGCGATTATGCTTGCGACTTCAGAGTATTTTAATGAGATTAAGGAAGAAGTTGTACATTTACTTAGAAATATTGATGAGATGAATGTTTCAGAACTCATGGATGCAGTGAAGAAATGTATGACATATAAGATGGAGATTAACGACTATCTGGATATGATCGCAATCTGGTACAGAGATGTATTAATTTATAAGGCAACTAAGAATGTAGACAGAGTAGTATTTTCTGATCAGCTGAGATATATCAAGGCGCGTGCAAGTAAGAGCTCTTATGAAGGAATTGAGAATATTTTGGACGCAATTGAAAAGGCGAAAGCCAGACTGAAAGCAAATGTTAATTTTGAACTGACAATGGAACTGCTCTTGCTTACAATAAAGGAGAACTAGATACATGACAAAAGTAATAGGAGTAAGATTCCGAACAGCGGGAAAGATTTATTTCTTTTCCCCGGGAGAGTTTGAAATCAAACAGGGGGATCACGTAATCGTGGAGACAGCACGGGGAATTGAGTACGGACGTGTTGTCAGTGCACCAAAAGAGGTGGATGATGATTCAGTGGTTCAGCCTTTGAAGTCTGTGATTCGTATTGCAACAGAGCAGGACGAGAAGACAGTAGAGAAGAATCGTCAGAAAGAGAAAGAGGCTTTTAAGATTTGTCAGGAGAAGATCCGCAAGCACGGACTGGATATGAAACTGATCGAAGCAGAATATACTTTTGATAATAATAAAGTACTGTTTTACTTTACAGCGGACGGACGTATTGACTTCCGTGAACTTGTAAAGGATCTGGCAGCTGTATTCAGAACAAGAATCGAGCTTCGCCAGATTGGGGTCAGAGATGAGACAAAGATCCGCGGAGGAATTGGCATCTGTGGCCGTCCATTATGCTGCAGCACATATCTGACAGAATTTGCAGCAGTATCGATCAAGATGGCAAAGGAACAGAACCTCTCCCTGAATCCGACAAAGATCTCAGGTGTCTGCGGAAGACTGATGTGCTGTCTGACAAATGAGGAAGAGACTTATGAAGTGCTTAACAGTCAGTTACCTTCCGTTGGAGATAATGTGACAACAAGTGATGGATTGACCGGAACGGTACATTCTTTGAGTGTGCTTCGCAGACTTGTGAAAGTTATTGTTAATCTTGAGAATGATGAGAAAGAGATTCGCGAGTATAAAGCGGATGATCTGAAATTCCGTCCGAGAAGAAAGAAACAGAAAGTATCGAAAGAAGAGCAGAAGAAACTTGCTGCACTTGAGAGGATGGAGAAGAAAGAGGGAGCTTCGAAGTTAGATGACAAATAATCTGAGACCAGGAGAGCGTCTGGATGATCTGCAGCTTGGAGGATTGGAATTGATTCAGGATCCTTCGAAGTTCTGCTTTGGAGTAGATGCGGTATTTTTATCTGATTTTGCAAAAGTAAAGCCGGGAGAGACCGTGCTTGATATGGGAACCGGGAATGGAATCATCCCGGTTCTCCTTGCAGGAAAGACGAAAGGAAAGCATTTTACAGGGCTGGAGATACAGGAAGAGACTGCAGAAATGGCGAGACGCAGTGTTGCACATAACCATCTGGAAGACAGAATTAACATTGTGACCGGAGATATTAAAGAGGCGGCAGAACGATTTAAGCCGGCCTTTTTTGATGTGATCACAACGAATCCGCCTTATATGTTAGCGGATCATGGACTTAGGAATCCAGATGACAGTAAGGCGATTGCACGGCATGAGGTGTTGTGTACATTAGATGATATTTTAAGAGAAAGTATGCGGCTTCTTCAGGATAAAGGCAGATTTTATATGATCCACAGACCGTTTCGATTGACGGAGATTCTGACGAAGATGCATGAATATAAGATTGAACCGAAACGGATTCAGTTTATTCATCCGTATATAGATAAAGAACCGACAATGGTTCTGGTGGAAGGAATGCGTGGGGCAAAACCCCGAGTGACGATAGAACCGCCAATCATTATGTATGCGAAGGATGGGACTTTATTGCAGAAGAATGGAAATAATTCTGAAAAATAAAGGTAACTGAACAGTTACAAAGTCATGGGAGATGAAGATGGCAGGAACATTATATTTGGTAGCAACACCGATTGGAAATCTGGAAGATATGACATTTCGTGCGATCAGAACACTGAAAGAAGTGGATCTGATTGCAGCAGAAGATACAAGAAACAGTATTAAGCTGTTAAATCATTTCGAAATACAGACGCCAATGACGAGTTATCATGAATATAACAAGTTTGATAAAGGTCGTAAACTGGTGGAGAAGCTGGAAGAAGGACTGGATATTGCGGTGATCACAGATGCAGGTACACCTGGGATCTCTGATCCGGGAGAAGAACTGGTGAAAATGTGTTATGAAACAGGGATTCGTGTGACTTCTGTTCCGGGACCGGCGGCATGTGTTACAGCACTTACGATGTCAGGGCTTCCGACGAGAAGATTTGCATTTGAGGCATTTCTTCCGACAGATAAGAAAGAGCGGGAAGAAGTTTTAAAAGAGATGGCTGCGGAGACGAGAACAATCGTAATGTATGAAGCACCGCATCGTCTGGTAAAGACTTTGAAACTTCTTGCAGAGCGCCTGGGAGATCGAAAAGTAACGGTTTGCAGAGAACTGACCAAAAGGCATGAGACAGCATTTCAATCAACACTTGAAGGAGCAGTAGCTTATTATGAGGCGAATGATCCGAAGGGAGAGTGCGTGATTGTAATTGCAGGAAGAAGCCGGGAAGAAATCCGTCAGGAAGAAAAAGCGCGCTGGGAAGATATGAGTATTGAAGATCATATGGAGCATTATATTTCTCAGGGAATCGATCGAAAAGAAGCGATGAAGAAAGTGGCGAAAGACCGTGGCGTTCAGAAACGCGAGATTTATAATTACCTTGAAAAACAAAAAGCATAAGAAATATGTTTTGAGAGTTGCTTAAGTGAAAAATATGAGGACAGCTTAAATGCTGTCCTCAATTACTTTTCCGTCTTTCATAAAGATGACACGAGAATTCAGGGAAACGGCTTCTTCGTGATTATTTGTGACATAAAGAACCGTGATTCCAAGCTCTTTGTTGATCTTAAGAATATCATGAATCATATCTTTTCGAAGATCATCATCCTGATGAGCAAAATCTTCATCTACAAGCAGAACTTTTGGATGGCAGACAATAGCCCGACCGAGTGCGACACGCTGACGTTCAGAATCAGAAATAGAACGAATCTTTTTTGTAAGAATGTCTGAAATTCCAAGAAAAGCGGCAGCAGTCTTTACGCGGGTATTGATGACTGTACGCGGAAGATCTCGAAGCTTCAGTCCAAGTGCCATATTATCATAGACATTCATATGCTTGTAGAGAGCGTAATTCTGAAATGCCATGGCAAGCTTCCGGTCACGTGGAAGAATGTCATTTAAAAAGGTATTATCAAGATAGATCTTTCCGGAAGTAATATCTTCCAGACCGCCAATCATACGTAGAATTGTAGATTTTCCGCATCCGCTTGGGCCGTGGAATACAACAAATTCACCGTCCTCGATAGAGAGGCTGACATCGTCTACAGATACGAATCCGTTCGGATATACTTTTTTCAAATGTTCAAATATTAAGCTGGCCATACACAACGCCTCCTGTATCTTATATAGTTGTATTTTATCACAAATAAAGAGGGGATGCATTATTGTTTGGAAACAAATTTGAGCGATGTATAAATAAGGAAGCCGGTGCATAAAATTAGAGAAATAACTGTCGGAGTCTGCTATGTTGATTCAATTTTGGAAAAGGCGGAAGAAGCAGTGTGTAAGTATTGTATGTAGTATCAGTATTCTTTTCAGTTCTATTTTCTTTTTAAACGGTTGTGAAGCAACATTTTTAGAAGAAAAAAAGAGCAGTAAAGAAGCGGAGAACGAAAGATTTGCATCGTTTACGGAAAAATTGTTTTGCAAAGAGGTGGCCACAAGCCAGATCAGTCTGCATTATACATTAAAAGAGCCAGAAGCGTATGGGATTGATAAAGCGGATACGGCATATGGAATGATACAGACAGACAGTACTCAGATTAAGACAGCAGCGGAGAATATGCAGCAGGCATTGTACACATTTTCCTATGAAAAATTAAATGTAAAGAATAGAATTACATACGATCTGTTGAAGCAATATCTGAGAAATTTGAGAGAAGAAGCGGCTTATCTGTATTATGAAGAACCGTTGAATACGGTTAATGGAGTACAGACGCAGATACCAATTGTATTATCTGAATATCAGTTTTATGACAGGACAGATGTGGAAGCATATCTGAATGTTTTAAGTGAGACAAGGGATTATTTTCAACAGATCATTGCATTTGAAAGAGAAAAAGCAGACAGAGGATTGTTTTTGTCAGATGAAATGGCGGATCAGGTGTTAGAACAATGTAACGCATTTCTTGCAATGGGAAATGGAAATTATCTGTACTCGACATTTGTGTCCCGGGTTGGTGAATTACAGGAAGTGTCTGAAAAAGAAAAGAGTGATTATATTCAGCAAAACGCCAGACAGATGGAAGAGCAGGTTTATCCGGCGTATGAGGATTTGATACAGGCGGTTAAGGAATTGAAAGGAAAGGGAACGAATGAAAAGGGATTGTGTTATTTTCCGGAAGGAAGAAAATACTACGAATGGTACATACAGCAGAGTGTAGGAGTGACAGACACGATTCAAGAGCTTGAGCAACAGACACGCAGACAAATTTCAGAAGATATTACGGGTATGGAAGAAGCAGTCAATGAAGCGAAACAGGCTGCAGCAATAATGGAAAACGGGAAAGCAGAAAGAATTTTAGAAAAGTTAAAAAAAGGAATAGCGAATGCATTTCCTGAGATTCCGAAAACTTCTCTGCGGATAAAATATGTGCCGGAGGAAATGCAGGAACATTTAAGTCCCGCATTTTATATGATACCGGCAATTGACTATACAGAAGAAAATGTAATTTATGTAAACCAAATACAGATGAGAGATGATTTGATACTGTTCACAACGCTGGCACATGAGGGGTATCCGGGACACCTGTACCAGACAATATTTTTTGAAAACACGGATCCTGATCCTGTCAGGAGCATTTTGAATTTTGGCGGATATGTAGAAGGCTGGGCAACTTATGCGGAGATGTGCAGCTATTATCTGATGCCTTTATCTAAGACTCAGGCAGCAATTCTTCAGAAGAACAGTTCGGTGATTCTGGCACTTTATGCATTGGCAGACATGGGAATCCATTATGAAGGATGGAGCAGAATGGATACAGTAGAATTTTATGCAAGATATGGAATAAAAGATGCTGAAACGGTTAATAAAATCTATGATTTGATTCTGGGATCGCCGGGAAATTATTTAAAATATTATATCGGATATGTAAAATTTCTGGAACTGAAAAAGGAATGGATAAAATCTGGAAATCAATCCCAGAAAGAATTCCATCAAGCTGTGCTGAGTGTTGGTCCGGCACCTTTTGAAATTGTAGGAAAATATTTTTCCCTGTGATTCATTCTGTGTTATAATATCCACAGGCACAAAAAATAATAAGAGGCGGTGTCTCAAGAAAAGAGTCACTGCTTTTTTCATTTATTATAGAGAAACTATTTAGAAAGACAGGAGGACGTGAAAAATGAAATTAATGATTGCATCTGACATTCATGGTTCAGCATTTTATTGTGAACAGATGATAGAGGCTTATAAAAGAGAAGGCGCAGACAAATTATTATTGTTAGGAGATATTCTTTATCATGGACCAAGAAATGATCTGCCGGAAGGATATGCACCGAAGAAAGTGATCGCAATGCTTAATCCGATGAAGAAAGAACTTCTCTGTGTGAGAGGAAATTGCGATACAGAAGTGGATCAGATGGTATTGGAGTTCCCAATTCTGGCAGATTATTGTTATCTGAATCTGGCAGGAGATACGGAAGAAAAGAACAGTGATGTTACAATATTTGCAACACACGGGCATGTGTATAATCCGCATAAGCTTCCAATGTTAAAAGATGGGGATATTCTTTTGAACGGACACACACACATTCCGGCATGTGAGGAAATCCTTGATATGAACGGTGGAAAATATCAGTATCTAAATCCTGGTTCTGTTTCGATTCCGAAGGAAGGATCCGAGCACAGTTATATGATTTATGAAAACGGTGTATTTACATGGAAGAATCTTGCAGGAGAGGAGTATCAGACATGGAAGACCGTTTCGCACTCTTAATCGATGCGGATAATGTATCTGCAAAATATATTAAGCCAATTCTGGATGAATTATCTAAATACGGAAACGTGACTTACAAACGAATTTACGGGGACTGGACAAAGTCAAACAGTGCGAGTTGGAAGGAAGAACTTCTTCAGAATTCTATTACGCCGATTCAGCAGTTCAGTTATACGCAGGGAAAGAATTCAACAGATTCTGCTATGATCATTGATGCAATGGACATGCTCTATACAAGCGAATTGGAGGGGTTCTGTCTGGTATCAAGTGACAGTGATTTTACAAAGCTTGCAAGCCGGCTTCGTGAAAGTGGTAAGATGGTGATCGGAATGGGCGAGGACAAGACACCGCTTCCGTTCCGTAAAGCCTGTGATATCTTCACCGTATTAGAGGTACTTCTGGAGGACAACACGATAGAGAAGGAAGAGAGCGAAGGAAAGTCTTATCACCCACATGTGTTTGGAAGGGGACAGAAGAAAATTTCCAGTGCTTCATTATCATCGTTGAATGGGAAAGGTTCAAAAGAAAAGATTGAAAAGGTATCAAAGGAAAAAATAGAAGAAATCGTGGTTAAGATCATTACGGAAAACCAGAATAACGACAGGGAAACCGGACTTGGTGAAGTTGGAAGCCGGCTGGTCAAAGTATATCCGGATTTTGATGTCCGACGTTATGGTTACAGCCTGTTATCCAAGTTTCTTGAAACTTTACCAAAATTAAAACTGATCCAGGAAGGAACGAAGGTTTCGGTGACTCTGTATGAAGATAAGAGTAAGAAAGATATGCTTGAAGAGTATATTATCCGACAGATCCAGATGACAGAGGATCAGGGGATCTCTCTTGGAACACTGGGGAATCGAATCCGTATTCAGTTTGGTGATTTTAAAGTACGGGATTATGGATATTCACAATTTAAGCAGTATATACAAAGCTTTCCAAAGGTAGAATTGATCGAAGATGGAGAGCGTACCCGCGCTGTTTATGTGGAAGATTAAAAGTAGAGAGAATAAGATATAAGATACAGAAGGGGTGCAGATCGATGATAAAGAAATGGAACGCAGTATGTTCCTGGATGCTTACGTTATTCTTACTTGGACATATGCTTACCATGTCCATTTCTATGTTGACAGGTGGACATGATTATTCTGATTGTCAGATACTCGCAGGGGGAATTGTGGCGACAGTTTTGATTCATGTAGTTCTTTGCATTGTAAGTTATTATCCAAGACGTGGAATGCTTAATTTTCACAGATACAGAAAAGAAAATTGGAGATTGATTACGCAGAGAATCAGCGGAATTGTCATCCTGATTTTATTGTATCCGCATATGAGAATACTTCATCTTGTAATAAGTGGGGCATCATTTTCTGGTGGAGCAAAGTTTATTGTATTAGTGACGGAGATTCTCTTTGCAGGCACGGCATTTCTGCATTTAGGTATATCATTCAGCCGTTCTATGCTGACGCTTGGTTTGCTGAGGAACGATAGAATGGAGAAGCTTGTGGATTGTGTAACATGGATCATCTGTGGATTATTAATGGTTCTTACGGTGGCTGCGTGGATAAGATTATAGGAACAGGTGAGATTTTTAAGAAAGAGAAGATGACAAATGAAGGTATTGATTATAGGAAATGGAATTGCCGGGATGTCTGCTGCAATAGAAGCAGCAGAACTTGATGATGAGGTGATTCTTGTATCACCGGTTCAGTCGGAACGTACACAGTCAGTTATGGCAGCAGAAGGAATCAATGCAGTAGTTGATACCGCAGAGGAGGATTCTGTAGTATGGCATGCAAATGATACGCTTGAGAGTGGATGTTTTCTTGAAAAAGAAGAGGATGTGAGAAATCTCTGTGAGAAAGCACCGGAACATCTGAAATGGCTGGATGAGATGGGAGTTCTTTTTGATCGAAATGAAGATGATACATGGAAAGTGAAAGCTTCCGGAGGACAGAGTAGAAAAAGAACTGTTTATGCAGGTGATTCTATTGGAAAACAGATTGTTACGGCAATGACACAGAAGTGTCTTGAGTATGAGATCAAAGGTAAAATAGAAAAGAAAATCGGATTGTATTTTTATTCTGCTCTTATTCGGGATGAAAAGTGTTATGGAGCGTTATTTTATAATCCAGAATCTAAAATGTTGGTTCCGGTTTATGCGGATGCAGTAATCTGTGCTACTGGCGGAATGAACAAGCTATATGGAAAAACCACAGGATCTGAATTAAATGATGGTTATGTAACAGGAAAGCTTTTTTTACAGGGAGTGCAGCTGAGAAATCTCGAATTTATCCAATACCATCCAACTACGGTTCAGCGAGGAAATAAGAGGGTTATAATCTCGGAATCTGTCAGAAGTGAAGGTGGGAGACTTTATTATAAGAATAGAAGTCACAGTGTCTATTTCATGGAAGAAAAGTATGGTACGGAAGGCAATCTGATGTCAAGAGATCTTGTCGCAAGAGAAATTGCAATGTGTCCCGGACAGGTTTATCTGGAGACTGCAAAAGAATCGATTCCTGTAACGCCGGCAATCCATTTCTTTATGGGTGGTATTAAAGTGGATGGAATGCATCAGACAAACATTGCAGGACTGTATGCTGTGGGAGAAGCTGCGTCAAAATATCATGGTGCAAATTGTCTTGGTGGAAATTCATTGATGGCAGCAGTTCATTCGGGAAGAACAGCAGCGCATGCGGTGCACGAAGGACAGGGACAGTCGATGTGTGAAGAATTGTTTGTTCCTTATATTGAGCATGAGCAGGAGAAAATTGATCGTATGGAACAGATGTCAGAGTATCGGGGCAAGTATTCAGCGACAGCAACACTGCGTAAATTAATGAAGATCATGAGTTATGGTATGGATCTGATCCGTGATGGAGAAGTTCTTCAGGATAGTATTTATGCATTGGATTCCAGTCTGAATGAGCTGAGGACATTTCCGATAGATCCAATGGTATCTGTTTATGAAAATTATAGACTATATCCGATGGCTGTTCTTGGAAAAGCGACACTTATGAGCGCTGTGGAAAGACGTGAATCAAGAGGAGCTCATTTCCGAAAAGATTTTCCGAGTGAAAAAGCAGAATTCATGAAATGCTCCGTTGCAGAGTTTAAAGACGAAAAAATCAGGATCTATTTCGAACAGGAATCAGGAGAAAAGGGAGGCGCTGTGAGATGAAAGTAAGAATCAAAAGACAGGATGACCGAAGATCAGCGCCGTATTGGCAAGTTTTTCATTTCAGAGGAGAAGGCAGAGTTACAGTAGCTGCGATTCTCGAGAAGTTAAATGAACGCGACCAGCTGGAAGATATCAAAGGAAAACAATGTAGAAAAATCCGTTGGGAATGTGGCTGTATGCAGAAAATGTGCGGAGGCTGTGCAATGGTGATCAACGGGCATCCGGCATTGGCATGTGGAGTGTTCATTAATACAGATGATACAGAGATTTTAAGGCTGGAACCACTTACAAAATTTCCGGTTGTGGAAGATCTGATTGTTGACAGGTCTGTGATATGGGAACGCCAGAAGGAAGCACTGATGTACCTTGGAATTCGGAAACATCCAGATCCGAAAGAGCATGAGCATCAGTATTCAGCAGCAAAGTGTCTGAAATGTGGACTCTGTCTGGAAGTATGTCCGAACTATCTTGGGACAAAAGATGATTTCTATGGCGCAGAGTTTGCAAATAATGCGTATCTTCTGCATTCTTCCAGTCTGAATCGAAAGCGGGCATTGGAGAAACAGTATGAAGAGCATTTTGCGAAGCAATGTTCGAAATCACTGGCATGCAGAGATATCTGTCCGGCGCACCTGCAGACGTTGTCGTCGATTTCTTATATGAACAGAAGATAGTAAAAAAGTGAGTAGAGGTGAAAGTCTACTCACTTTTTAAATGTTCTAATATAGTTATTACATCAGGCTGAGTTGGAGTGAATTTCACACCGTGTTTCAATAAATTAAGAACTTTTCTAGCCTTTTTATCAATTGCTTTAGCAACAGTATCACTTGTTACTGTAAAATGATTTCCAGCGATTGTATATTCACGCTCAATATAATTTTCGGTAATTGGAAACATATCTTGAATAAGAAATACACTTTCTTTATTGTTATCCAACTTGGCTATATGTATAATATCACAGGATTTTCCAGTTCTTTCTCTGCGCTCAATTAATTTCTTATATTTGGAGAGTCTGCTGGATAATGGAATCATCCAAAATACGCCGGTGGAAGAATCTTCAAAACAATAGTAATGTGGTCGATTTCCTGTTTTATTTCCCTTAAGATATGGATCTGACATATCTTCAAAAAATTTATCTTTAATAATATAAAATCCAGCCTTCTTCATTCGTATTCTCCTTATATATGAGGTAAAAAAAGTCCCCCACCTTATGGTGAAGGACTAAATTTTCAACCCAACCATTTATATACCGCATATTGGTCAGCGGTAAACTTTCAACCCAACCATTTATATACCGCATATTGGTCAGCGGTAAACTTTCTTTGTAGATATATACTATCAAGGTTAAAGCAAAAAGTCAATAAGCATTTATAAAAATATATGAAACATTATATGCTAAGATGAAGTGCTATAGTATTTATAACCGGTAATATATTCTATTGATTTTGGGTCAGCGGTAATAAGTAAAATTATATTTCTCAGCAATGGCCTTGATTTACCATTGGTTTGATCTCAGCTGTCTGAAGAAGATTTTCAATATCTTCAATCTGGAAGTTGGAAATACCAATTGCTTTCAGTTTTCCTTCTTTATAAGCATCTTCAAGAGCTTTCCATGCGGCACGGTTACCCTCGATACATCTGTCATCGGACTGGTTGACCTGTATCCATAGCTGTGGAGAGTGGATGATCATCATATCGAGATAGTCAAGCCCCATCTTCTTAAGCGTTTCATCAATTCCAGCTTTTGCTTCTTCGTAGGTCTTATGTTCAGTTGCAACCTTAGATACAACGAATAATTCTTTTCTTGGAACACCGCAGGTTCTGACACCTTCGCCGACGCCACGTTCATTACCGTAAGCCTATGCTGTGTCGATGTGTCTGTAGCCAAGTTTTACAGCAGCTTTTACGGCATCGGCTACTTTATCATCGTCAATGAACCTGATTCTGTAGCATAATGTCAACGATAAAGTAGGAAGATTCCATCTGTATGTTTTTGATTCCATTATATTTCTTTACGATAGAATCAATAATTCGCAGGCCTAAACCATGGTTCCGACTATCTGATTTGGTTGTGTGAAGCAGAGGGTTGTTCTTTAAAATATCAGAAGAACATTTATTTTTTACTTCAATTTCAAGATAATTTTTTACCTGATGGATGGAGATGTGGATGTCTCCATCCTTTTCTTTCTTACTTGCATCAATCGCGTTATCCAGAAGATTAAGCAGCAGGCCACAGAGATCATTTTCCTCGATAGACAATGAAGAAGGAAGAAGTACATTGGTCATAACGTGAATCTGTTCTTCTCTTGCCTCGCTCACTTTTTGTGTTAGAAGAAAATCAAGGATTTCATTTCCCGTGTGGAACTCTTCATATGCATCAAAACGATGTACCAGTTTATCATCAACAAACTCTTCCAGTTCTTCTGTCTGCCCGGACTTTAACAAAGATTGGATATAGAAATATACGTTTTTCATCTCATGCTTATCACGGCGGATCTGTTCTACCATTCCGTTTGAACGTTCCATATGATTCAACTGTAGTTCCAGTTTCTGGTTCATGATACGAGATTCAAACAGTGTGTCATTTGTTGTTGTAATGATGTACGATAAATAGTAAGAGAGCATGCTTGCAAGAAGAAGATGGAAAAACATGATTGCAGTCATGACATCATTCTGAGAATCCCGGGCTGGGCGCTGGATATAAAAGTTTGTAGTAATTGCGATCAGTGTCGGAGTCAGGATCATGCACATCCAGTATTTCCAGGGAAAATCATTTGGAATATGCAGTGGGTGTGCCTGGACGAAAAGAGAACATAATAGCATAATGATACAAAAAAGTGGATAAAACACAAAATATTCAGATGAACCTTCTGGATTGAGAGAAAATATCTCAAAAACTACAGAGATCAAGCTTTTTGCCAGTGTGATCCAGGAAAGATATGTAATACATACGGTAAAACGGACAATTGTCCGATCGGCTGTGAATACGATGGCATACAAGGTTCCCAGAATAAGCATAAGAAACCAGTACAGCCAGAACTGGCCATCCGGAGTCTCAAAAGGTTTATAGACCAAAGCAAAAAAAGCAGCTCCAATCAGAAGAGACAGAATCTTTACCGGGCGATCTTTACGCCAGGTCAGTGTCTCGGACAATGTCCAGGTCAGAAAGAAAAAGGTAACGATAGATTCTGTCCAAAATAAAAGATCATGCATTAGCTTTCACTCCTCATAAAGTTCATAAACTGTTCTTTGATTTCTTTGACGCGCTTACGGCTGAGTGGAATCCGCATTCCATTGTCCAGCACAAGCTCAGTGTTCTCAATACTGAAAATACTACGGCAATTCACCAGGTAACTGCGATGAGGTTGGAGAAAGCCATAGCCGGCAAGCTGTTCCGCGAGATCACTCAGCTTATAGCGGATGGTCAGTGTCTGCTCCGGCGTTGTGATTTCGCAGTATTTTCCAACTACTTCAATGTATAAAATATCGTTCATATTGATAGAGTAAACGGCATTACTATGCTCTTCCTCCAATGTCAGCATAATTCCCTTTTTCCGCGCAAGAGCTTTCTGGATTCCCTGAACAAGGGCAGGGAGCTCCTCGTGGAAATGATTCTTGCGAATGAAGCGGAAGGGCTGCACTTCAAAGGTCTGAAAGACCATCTCTTCTTTGTTGGAGATGAAGATGACCAGACTGTTCTCATTTCTGGAACGGATCCTGCGGCAGACCTCGATTCCATTGATTCCAGGCATTTCGATATCAAGAAAAAATAACTGGTAGTCACTCCCCTGCTCTATTTTCTGTAATAAATCATTTCCCTGTGTAAAACAGTCAAAATGATAATCATTTCCATCGGATGTCAATTCTTGTTTCAGCTGTCTGTGAAGGTAGTCGAGAACTGCTGGTTCATCTTCGCAGATGGCGGCTGTGATTATGGACATGATAATCCCCCTTTATCAATTCTGCTTTTCATTCATTTCATAAACTTTCTTATACTTATTATGCGATGAGAACGGAAGACTGTCAATGCGCAAGAGAAGCACCTCATACCATATATGCGCACTCCGTGCCCATCCTGTAGAAATACAAAACTGAATGTGGTAAATATGAAATACACGTAACGAAACAGCAAAAATATTACGGGGCACAGGTTTCCTGTAAACTGTAACACAAAATTTCTGTTAGCAGAGTCTGCCGGAAAACAGAAAGGAAATGTCTGGAATGAGTTACAACAGAAAAACAGGAGGGTAAATGATGGAAGAAAAGAAAAACAATGGTAACAAATGGCTGAAGCCGCTGATCATTGTAGCTGTTATCGCAGTGATTGCATTTCTGATCTACAGACAGGTCATGAATATGCTGTTCGGCGGAGCAGTCGCAGTATCGGTAGAAGATGTGTACAGCACAATCAAAGCATGCGCACCGGCATTAATTCTCGCAGGTGTTGTGATCATTGCGGCGATTGTTGTAAGTGTGGCAGTGATGAAGAAGGCACCGAAGGTGAAAAAACTGATCCGCTGGGAGTCCGTTTTTGCAGTTATCCTTGCAGTTTTAGTAGCTGCTAACTGGATTTGTCTTGATATTCAATATTCATTGCTGAATAAAGTACTGACAGGTTCTAAAGGATTAAGTGATGAGACAAGACAGGCATCACTTGATCTTGGAGAAGAGATTACAGGAGAGGGAATTGTTCTTCTTAAAAATGAAGGAAATGCGCTTCCTCTTAGTACAGATACAAAGTTGAATGTTTTTGGATGGGGAAGCACACAGCCGACCTATGGTGGAACAGGATCGGGAAGTGTGAACGAGGAATCAGCAGTTTCTCTGCTTGATGGATTAAAGAATGCAGGATTTGAACTCAATGATGAGCTGACAGATTTCTACACGGATTATCGTGCAGACCGTCCGGTTGTAGGAATGGGTGAAGTTGACTGGACAGTTCCGCAGCCGACAATGGCAGAGTATGATGAGAAGAATATCTTCGAGAATGCAGAAGATTTCTCAGATACAGCACTTGTCGTACTGACACGTTCTGGTGGAGAGGGAATGGATCTTCCGAATAAGTATTCAACAGAGTGTGATTATAACAAGACACAGATGGGTGGAGATGTTGTCTATTCTACAAATGAAGATGACATTGACACAAACAAGAATTATCTTGAGCTTACAAACCGTGAGCAGGAGATGATTGATCGCGTAACGAGTGAGTTTAAAAATGTTTATGTCGTAGTAAATGCAGCAAATCCGATGGAACTTGGATGGTTAGATGAGTATGACAGCATTAAGGCAGCTGTATGGTGCGGTGGTGCAGGTGAGACAGGATTCAATGCACTTGGTGAAGTATTAAGTGGAGAGATCAACCCGTCCGGACGTCTGGTAGATACTTATGTCTATGATCTGTCAGCAACACCGACAAGCAACAACTATGGAAACTTTACTTATGCAAATTCTGAAGAAATTACAGGATCTGCAGATAATGTAGCAAAATTTGTAAACTATGTAGAGGGAATTTACGTAGGATATAAGTTCTATGAGACAGCAGCAGTTGAAGGTCTGATTAATTATGATACAACGGTTCAGTATCCGTTTGGATATGGCCTGTCTTACACAACATTTGATGAATCTATCACTGATATGCAGGATGATGGAGATAAAATCACTCTGGAAGTTACAGTGAAGAATACCGGAGACGTAGCCGGTAAAGATGTAGCAGAAGTTTACTATACACCGCCGTATTATAATGGTGGAATTGAGAAGGCAAGTACAAATCTGGTAGAATTTGCAAAGACAGATCTTCTTGAGCCAGGGGAGTCCCAGACACTGGAGATTTCTTTCAATTATGAAGATATGGCATCTTATGATGATCAGACAAATGGATGTTATGTGCTTGAGCATGGTGATTATGAGATTACACTGAACAGTGACTCTCATACGGTAATCGATTCTAAGACAGTATCTGTTGACAAAGACGTTATTTACAATGATGTAAATGATGGAAAACGTTCTACAGATGAAGTAGCAGCGACAAACCAGTTTGATGATGCGAGAGGAGAGGTTACTTACTTAAGCAGAGAAAATGGTTTTGCTAATTATGACGAAGCAACAAAAGCTCCGGAAAATGTTGAGATGACAGAAGATGAGATGAAAGTATACACTGCAAAGAGTACATATAATGCAGCAGATTATGACGATGTAGATGCAGAAATGCCGACAACAGGTGCAGACAATGGACTGACGATTCAGGATATGAAAGGTCTGGATTACGATGATGCAAAATGGGAGGATCTTCTTGATCAGCTGACAGTCGATGAGATGGCACAGATGGTAGAAGATGGTGGATTCCACATGATCGCCATTGATTCTGTAAATTCACCGGAGTCAACAGACTGTGACGGACCTGCTGGAATCAGCAGTAATTTTAACTCCAGCATCAGTGGATCTGCATTCCCATCAGCAGTTGTGATTGCTTCTACATGGAATAAAGATCTTGCAAGAGCACGTGGAGAGCAGGTTGGAAAAGAGTGTAACGAACTTGGTGTAACTGGATGGTATGGACCGGCAATGAATATTCACCGTTCTGCATTCAGCGGAAGAAACTTTGAATATTATTCAGAAGACGGAACACTGTCAGGTTTCATTGGTGGAAATGAGGTTGCAGGAGCAACAGAGCAGGGTGTTATGACTTATGTAAAACATTTTGCAATGAACGATCAGGAGACAAACCGTACAAATGGACTTTGCACATGGGCAACAGAGCAGTCTATCCGTGAGATTTATCTGAAAGGTTTTGAGAAATCCTTCAAAGAAGGAAAGAGCCTTGCAGTTATGTCATCCTTCAACAGTATTGGTGCAAGATGGGCAGGAAATAATACATCTCTGCTTCAGAGTGTACTTCGTGATGAGTGGGGATTCCACGGTGCGGTTGATACAGATGCCATGGATCCACTGGCTGACTTCTATATGGATCTGAACCGTGGTATCCGTACAGGACTGACACATGGACTTTCCATGACAGGTGGAGACGGACTGATCGAGAACACAGACCAGGCAGGAACGGTAATTGCACTCAGAGAAGCGGCGCATGAGAATCTCTATGCAGTTGCCAACTCAAATGCAATGGATAAAGAAACAGGAACACCTGGATGGGTGAAGATCTTCATCGGTGCGGATGTGGCAGTCTTCTTACTGCTGGCAATCGGAGAGTATCTGGTGATCAGAAATTATAGAAAAGAAAATTAAATGTACGATTCTTGATTAAAAAGAATTAAGTTAAAAAGGAGTACTGTTTTTGTGAAGATAATTCGCCGGATAGTACTCCTTTATTGCTGTACAAACCTGGAAGGCGATAGATGTCTGCGCAAAATATGTTTTGCCGGTATATTATCTTCTGAAAAAAGTTATCCACAATTTACCAACAAAAAAGTTGAGGTATCAACAAAAAACACATTGTATTTTATCAATTAATCAGATATTCTATATCTAACTTTTGAAAGTTCAAAAGATGTTATAAGTCACGGATTGAGTCTTTGTGTTTGAATCATGGTAAAAACAATTCAGAAAAAGAGAATTAGAATCTATAAGGGGCGGGTACAGTACAATGTATCCGCCTTTAAAAATTTTTTGATTTTTTATCGGAGTTTGTCAAGTAAAATAATCAGTATAATGAATTAATAATTCTTCAAATATCTAATAACCTTTTCAGTCACAGCATTCTGATATTTTCCTTTTCTCCAGATTACGCCAATACGTTGTTCGATTGCCGGAAAGACAGGTATTCCGACAAGATCAGGGTACATATCTACCATGGATTTATATAAAAAGCAGCCAATCTTATCTGCCTTTACCATGTTGATCAGTGTTGTGATCTGGCTGGTGTTCAGAACAATGTGCGGGTTTACTCCTGCAGCCTTGAACTGACGGGTCAGTGTCATAACCTGAACAGAATCAGTGTTAAACAAAACCAAGGGTTCGTCAGTCAGCATATTTAAAAGAAGCGTGGATTGTTCTGCAAGTGGATGATCCTTTGATACGCAGAAGAGTAGATCTTCATTATCAATAATATGAAGGTTGCATTTATCAATCGCAGATTGCTCCGCATTTACAATCGCGAGATCCAGTTTCTCTTCCAGAACAAGTTCACAGGCTTTGATCGATCCATATTCATATAAACGAAAATCCACATCAGGGAATTCTTCCTTCAAAGAAAGATACATATCCGGCAGATAAATGGTTCCAAGCATTGGTGGAATTCCGATGCGGACAGGAGTAATCTGTTTGCGGAGTTCGTGTAGTTCAGATCTGACTGCATCTGCATGAGCCAAAAGTTCTTCGGCATTTCGATAGAACTTTTCACCTTCCGGTGTCAGAGTCAGTTTATTATTATTTCTATAAAAAAGATTCACGCCGAATTCTTCTTCCAAAGCTTTGATCGCGTTAGATACCGAAGGCTGGGTAACAAAAAGTTCTTTGGATGCACGAGTGATATTGTGGTATCTTGCAGCAACACAGAAATATTCGAGTTGTGTCAGTTTCATTTGTAAAAGTCTCCATTTCCTATCTGTAAAGAATCAATATTGTAAAGTATTTTTCCATTCAAAAAAAGAATGAGAACGATTCTCAATGACTATATTCAAATCGTTGTGTAACAAAGGTTTCCATAGTTTTTTCTTATAGTACCATATTTTTTTCAGAATGTACATTTTCGATTGTATTTTCTATAATACAACCATAGCGAAGAGGTAATCAAAACGGCCGGAAATTACTTAAAGCGAAGCTAAAAATAATAGCTGAAAAGACTTGAAAAAGTCAGGAAGTAAAAGAAAAAAGAAACGAAGGAATGGAGGAAAACATATGAGTCCATCAACAATAACTCTTCTGTTTCTCCTGTTTGCGGTAATCATGTTTGTATTAGAAAAGATACCGCTTGGAGTAACATCAATGATTGTCTGTATCGGCCTTGTAGTGACTGGGGTTTTAGACGTGAAAACAGCCTTTGCAGGATTCATTGACAGCAACGTAATCCTTTTTGTGGCAATGTTCATCGTAGGAGGAGCGTTGTTTGAAACAGGAATGGCGAATAAAATCGGAGGAATTGTTACAAAGTTCGCCAAGACAGAAAGAATGCTGATCATTGCGATCATGGTGATCGTAGGATTGATGAGCGGAATCCTGTCAAACACAGGAACTGCAGCGGTTCTGATTCCGGTAGTTATCGGAATTGCAGCAAAATCAGGATACAAAAGATCCAGACTTCTGATGCCGCTTGTATTTGCAGCAGCCATGGGAGGAAATCTTTCCCTGATCGGTGCACCAGGAAACCTGATCGCACAGAGTGCACTCAGTGAAATCGGACTAAAATTCGGATTCTTCGAGTATGCAGTTGTTGGTATGCCGATCCTGATCGTAGGAATTATCTTCTACGCAACAATCGGTTACAAGCTGCTTCCAAGTCATGATGTAAAAGATGATGGAGCATTTGATACAACAAAAGATTTCAGCGATGTGCCGAAATGGAAACAGTGGTTATCATTGATCATCCTGGTATTTACATTGCTGGCTATGATTTTTGAAGATAAAATCGGTATCAAGCTTTGCATCTCTGGTGGAATCGGAGCACTGCTTCTGATCCTCACAGGAGTTATCTCAGAAAAGGATGCACTTAAGTCCATCGATCTGAAGACAATCTTCCTGTTTGGTGGTACACTTTCCCTTGCAGCAGCTCTTCAGGAGACAGGAGCCGGAGAAGTGATCGCCAATAAAGTAATCGGAGCACTGGGTGCGAACCCGTCACCATATATTCTGACACTTGTTGTATTCCTGTTGTGTTGTATCATGACAAACTTCATGTCAAATACAGCAACAACAGCACTGATGGTTCCAATTTGTCTCTCAATCGCACAGGGAATGGGAGCAGATCCAAGAGCGGTACTGATGGCATGTGTAATCGGTGGTTCCTGCGCATATGCAACACCAATCGGAATGCCAGCGAACACAATGGTAGTCGGAGCCGGCGGATACAAGTTTATGGACTATGTAAAAGCAGGATTCCCATTGATCCTCATTGCAACAGTTGTAAGTATGATTATCCTTCCAATCGCATTTCCATTCTTCCCGTAAGAAGGCGTGTTGTTGGAGTGAGATATAAAAGAAACTATAAAACAAACAATAAACTAACCTAATCATCAAAAGTTACTGGAAATTGCAGCAGTAATGAAAGGAGACCTAAAAATGGATAAAAAAGCACAGGTAGAGCAGCTTACTACTTATATGGCGAACTTTGTTTCCTATATTGGTAAAGTACTGCCGGATGACATCAAAGCAAAGATTGACGAGCTGGCAGAGAAAGAAGACAGCCCGCTTTCAAAGGTTATTTATCAGACAATGCAGAAGAACCAGGTTCTTGCAAAAGAGCTGAACAGACCAAGTTGTCAGGACACAGGAGTATTACAGTTCTGGGTAAAATGTGGAACAAACTTCCCACTTATTGGAGAACTGGAAGGACTTTTAAAAGAAGCAGTTGTGAAAGCTACATTTGAAGCTCCGCTTCGTCATAACAGTGTTGAGACATTTGATGAGTACAACACAGGAAAGAACGTAGGAAAAGGAACACCGACAGTATTCTGGGATATCGTACCGGACAGTGATCAGTGCGAAATCTATACATACATGGCAGGTGGCGGATGTACACTGCCAGGAAAAGCTATGGTTCTTATGCCGGGCGAAGGATACGAAGGAGTTACAAAATTTGTTCTTGATGTTATGACATCTTACGGACTGAATGCATGTCCTCCGCTGCTTGTTGGTGTTGGTGTTGCTACATCTGTTGAGACAGCAGCATTACTTTCCAAGAAAGCTCTTATGAGACCGCTTGGAAGCCACAATGAAAACGAACGTGCAGCATCTATGGAGAAGCTGCTTGAAGATGGAATTAACGCGATCGGCCTTGGACCACAGGGAATGGGCGGAAAGTATTCTGTTATGGGAGTTCACATTGAGAATACAGCAAGACATCCATCCACAATCGGAGTTGCTGTTAATGTTGGATGCTGGTCACACAGACGCGGACACATTGTTTTTGATAAGGACCTTAACTACACAATCACAACACATTCGGGGGTGACATTATAATGCTGGAAATGAAAGATGGAAAAAAGATTTTAACAACACCAATCTCAGCTGAGGATCTCAAAGATATTCATGCAGGAGATATCATTTATCTGAACGGAAGCATGACAACTTGTCGTGACGTTGCACACAGAAGACTTGTTGAAGAAGGACGTGAACTTCCGGTTGATGTAAAAGATGCAGCAATCTTCCACGCAGGCCCGATCATCAGACCACTTGAGGATGATAAATTTGAAATGGTTTCTGTAGGACCGACAACAAGTATGCGTATGGAAAAATTCGAGTATGAATTCGTAAAAGAGTCCGGTGTCCGTGTAATCATCGGAAAAGGCGGAATGAAAGAAAACACAGAGCGTGCATGTAAAGAATTCGGAGCAATCCATTGTGTATTCCCAGCAGGAAATGCTGTTGTTGCAGCAACAGAAGTTGAGGAAATCGTTGATGCTCAGTGGAGAGACCTTGGAATGCCTGAGACACTGTGGCACTGCCGTGTAAAAGAGTTCGGACCACTGATCGTATCTATTGACACAGAGGGACGTAACCTGTTTGAAGAGAATAAAGTAGTCTTCAACGAAAGAAAAGAAAAAGCAATCGAAGAGATTTGCAAACACGTAAGCTTTATTAAATAAGTCGTGCCAGGACATTAAAGTTTACTCGAAAAATCAGGGTCGCTCATGCCTGAAAAGCGACTCGGATTTATGAAATCAGAAATTAAACCGATTTTACTGCCATGTAAAAATATACCATAAAATATAAGCCAAATAATCTGTTCGGCCAGGGACAGATAAAAAAGATATCGAGGCAAACGGAAAATGAAAGTGTGCTTCGATATCTTTTTGTTTTGTAAAATCTATTTATTTTGTTCCGAAAATGCGATCCCCGGCATCCCCAAGTCCCGGGCAGATGTAAGCATCTTTGTTCAGTTCTCTGTCAATATGTCCTACGTACAGCTGAATATCCGGATGCGCTTCCATCAGACGTTCTACTCCTTCCGGAGCAGCAATGATAGCCATGAATTTGATTTTCTTCCCACCGTGCTGTTTGATAAAATCAACAGCAGCAACAGCAGAGCCACCTGTAGCCAGCATAGGGTCTGTAACAACGATCAGACGTTCCGAGATTGAACTCGGCAGCTTACAGTAGTATTCGTGTGGTTCATGTGTCTCTTCATCACGATACAGACCAATATGACCAATTTTTGCAGTCGGGACTAAAGCCTGAAGACCGCTTACCATTCCAAGACCGGCACGTAAGATTGGTACAATAGCAAAGTTCTTTCCTGCAATCTGCGGTGTTATACATTTCTCAATTGGTGTTTCAACCTCAACATCTTCTAATGGAAGGTCTTTTAAAGCCTCATATCCCATTAACATAGCAATTTCTTCTACCAACGCACGAAATTCAGCAGTTCCAGTATTTTTATCTCTTAATTTGGAGATTTTGTGCTGAATCAGTGGGTGCTTCATCTCAATTACATTATTCATTTTTTGAATTCCTCCATCAATTTTCTGCCCCCTATTATAACGAGTTTCTTGTTTGGAGACTACCCCTTTTTTAATAAAAGGGACTTTCGAACGAAATTATTGAAAGTTTGTCGTTGCTGGTCACACATCGTGTGAACAGTAACAGTTTGTCGGGTTTTATTTCATGTAATGAATAGGTGGCTTGAGTTTTATAAGATATTAGAGTAAAGTATTATTAAAAGAAGTCAAGCGCTTTTACAGTCACTGTTCAAGGTAGCTGTGCCCTCAATGGCATAAGATATGAAGTGGTAGAGAGGTGGGAAAATCATGAAAAATTATTCAGAAGATCCGAGCAGACAATATCATATTCAGGTAGCAAAAGGAGAAGTTGGACGTTATGTGATCATGCCAGGAGATCCAAAACGCTGCGTTAAGATTGCACAGTATTTTGATGATCCGGTTCTGGTAGCAGATAACAGGGAGTATATTACTTATACAGGAACACTGGATGGAGTAAAGGTAAGCGTTACATCTACAGGTATCGGTGGTCCGTCTGCATCAATCGCTATGGAAGAGCTGTATAAATGTGGAGCAGATACTTTCGTAAGAATCGGAACATGTGGTGGAATGCAGACAGAGATTAAAAGTGGTGATGTTGTAATTGCAACTGGTGCGATCCGTATGGAAGGAACATCCAAAGAATATGCACCGATCGAGTATCCGGCAGTAGCAGATCTTGATGTCACAAATGCACTGGTTGCAGCAGCAAAAGAGAAAAACTTCACACATTATACAGGTGTTGTTCAGTCCAAAGACGCATTTTACGGACAACATGAGCCGGAAAAAATGCCAGTAGGATATGAACTTATCAATAAATGGGAAGCATGGAAGATGATGGGATGCCTTGCATCTGAGATGGAATCAGCGGCAATGTTTATCTGTGCATCTAAATTAAGAGCAAGAGCAGGTTCCTGTTTTCTTGTTGTTGCAAATCAGGAAAGAGAGAAACTTGGACTTGAAAATCCAGTTGCTCATGATACAGACATGGCAATCCAGGTGGCTGTTGAAGCAATCCGCAAATTGATCAAAGCAGATCAGGAAAATAAATAAGAAAACTGGTACTAGCATATGAAAGAAAAGAGGTGGAGGTTATGGAACAGATTATGGTTGAGAAATTAATTGATACAGCGATTGAGCAACTTAAGTTTTCCTATACACCTTATTCAAATTTCAAAGTTGGAGCGGCGCTTCTTGCAAAAAACGGAGAGATTTATGCAGGATGCAATATAGAAAATGCATCCTACACACCGACAAACTGTGCGGAGAGAACTGCATTTTTTAAGGCAGTAAGCGAAGGCGTTCGTGACTTTCAGGCAATCTGCATTGTCGGTGGCAAAGACGGAAACCTGACCGGGTACACTGCACCTTGCGGTGTATGCCGTCAGGTTATGATGGAATTTTGTGATCCGAAGACATTTCAGATTATTCTTGCAGTGGATAAAGAACGATATGAAATTTATACTTTAGAAGAGCTGATGCCTCTTGGGTTTGGACCATTAAATTTGGTATAATGTACAGAGAGGATACATTACACCGGATGAAGAGCTGAAAAAGAAAGGGGGCAAACAATGCTAAGAGAAGAAATTATAAAACTGCCAAAGGTGGAATTACATTGTCATCTGGATGGCTCACTGAGTCAGGGATTTGTGGAAAAGAGACTTGGAAGATCGGTAAGAAGAGAAGAGCTGAGTGTGTCAAATGATTGCACAAGTCTTGCAGAATATCTGGAAAAGTTTGATCTGCCGGGGCAATGCTTAAGAGATGAAGAAGGTCTTGAGGAAGCCGGATATGATGTGCTCAGAAGTATGAAACAGGAGAACGTCATTTATTCTGAGATTCGTTTTGCACCGCTTCTTTCAGAGACAGAAGATATGAATTGCAATAAAGTGATCGAAGCAGTTCTAAGAGGTCTTGAAAGAGGTAAGAAAGATTTCGGAATTGAGTTTGGTCTGATTGTGTGCGCAATGCGACATCACAGTGAAGAAATGAACTGGCGGATGATCCGCACAGCAAGAGAATATCTTGGCTTCGGAGTGTGCGCAGCAGATCTTGCAGGCGCGGAAGCCTCCTATCCTATGTCAGAGTTTAAAAATCTGTTCCAGAACACCCACAAGATTGGGATGCCGTTCACAATCCATGCAGGGGAGTGTGGAAGTGTACAGAATATCATAGATTCCGTGGAAGCCGGGGCAGGAAGAATTGGTCATGGAATCGCAATGAGAGGACATAGTGATCTGATCAAAGAACTTGCCGGAAAAGGAATCGGAATTGAGATGTGTCCAATCAGCAATCTGCAGACGAAAGCAGTAGCAGGGCCGGAGGAATATCCAATCAGAGAGTTTTTGGATGGTGGTTTAAAAGTGACGGTCAATACGGACAATCGAACAGTCAGTGATACAACCATGACAAAGGAACTGGGATTTATTCAGAAAATGTATGGAATCCGGGAGGAAGAAATCTATCTTTTGATGAAGAATGCGGCAGATGTGGCTTTTACGGAAGAACATGTAAAAGATAAATTATATAGGATAATAAGGGAAGCTTATGGCGCATAAGTATTTACATGAAATGTTACCCGTTTTCAAGTCTATAAAACAAAGAAAAGGAGTGTGGAAATGATGTATAAGAAATTAGTTACATGTCTTGAAAGTGTAAGACAGAAAATAGATTTTAAACCGGAAGTAGCACTGATCCTCGGATCCGGACTTGGAGATTTCGCAGATGGGATCAAGATTGAGCAGACCATCGATTATACAGAGATTGAAGGATTTCCGGTTTCTACAGTAAAAGGACACAAAGGGCGTTTCGTATTTGGTTATGTAGAGGATACACCGGTTGTGATCATGCAGGGACGTGTTCACTATTACGAGGGATACAAGATGTCAGACGTTGTTCTTCCGACACGTCTGATGGGAATGCTTGGGGCGAAAAAAATCCTTCTTACAAATGCGGCAGGTGGATGTAACCCATGTTATAAAGCCGGTGATTTCATGATGATCACAGATCATATTACAACAGGAGTTCCAAGCCCGTTGATCGGACCGAATATAGATGAACTTGGAACGAGATTCCCGGACATGAGTGAAGTATACAGCAAGCGTCTTCAGGATGTGATCCGTAAGTGTGCAGCTGATTGTGGTATAGAGCTTCAGGAAGGTGTTTACGTCCAGTTTACAGGACCGAACTATGAGACACCGGCAGAGATAAGACTCGCACAGAGCTGGGGCGGAGATGCAGTTGGAATGAGTACAGCATGCGAAGCTATGGCAGCGCGCCATATGGGAATGGAAATCTGCGGAATCTCCTGTATCACAAATATGGCTGCAGGAATTTCAAAAGTTGAATTGAACCACAAAGAAGTACAGGAGACAGCAGACCGTGTAGCAAAATCATTTAAGGAGCTTGTTACAAAAGTTGTTGTAAACATGTAATGGAGTGTGACTTTTATGAAAAAATATAATCGAATTTTTACTATTGTAATCGATTCATTCGGTGCAGGAGCAATGCCGGATGCTGCAGAATATGGGGATGCAGGGACAGACACAATGGGACATATTTCAGAGTCTGTGGATGAATTTCATATTCCGAACCTTCAGAAACTCGGAATTGCTAATCTGCATCCACTCAAACAGGTGGCACCGGTAGAAAAACCGATGGGATACTATTCTTTCCTGAAAGAAGCAAGTACCGGAAAGGATACGATGACCGGACACTGGGAGATGATGGGACTTCATATTACGAAACCGTTCAAGACATTTACAGAGACAGGATTCCCGAAGGAATTGATTGATGAACTGGAAAAGAGAACAGGACATAAGGTGATCGGAAACAAGAGCGCCAGCGGAACAGAGATTCTTGATGAGCTTGCAGAAGAAGAGATTGCAACAGGTCATATGATCGTCTATACATCTGCAGATTCTGTATTGCAGATCTGCGGAAATGAGGAGACATTCGGACTGGATGAACTTTACCGTTGTTGCGAGATCGCACGTGATATCACGATGAAAGATGAGTGGAAAGTCGGACGTGTTATTGCAAGACCTTATGTCGGAAAGAAAAAAGGCGAGTTCAAGCGTACAAGTAACAGACATGATTATGCTCTGAAACCGTATGGAAGAACAGCACTTAATGCACTCAAAGATGCAGGATATGATGTGATTTCAGTTGGTAAGATTTTTGATATTTTCGATGGAGAAGGTCTGACAGAATCAAACAAGTCCAAGAGCTCTGTTCACGGAATGGAACAGACAATTGAGATATCAAAGAGAGACTTCAAGGGACTGTGTTTTGTAAATCTTGTAGATTTTGATGCATTGTGGGGACACCGCAGAAATGTAAAAGGATATGCAGAAGAACTTGAACGATTTGATGTGAAGTTAGGAGAATTCCTTGGGGGATTGCGAGAGGATGATCTTCTGATCATTACAGCAGATCACGGAAATGACCCGACTCACACGGGAACAGATCATACAAGAGAAATGGTTCCATTCTTTGCATATTCTCCATCTATGGAAGGATACGGAAAACTGCCGGATTCAGATACATTTGCAGTGATCGGAGCAACGATTGCAGATAACTTTGATGTAAAGATGCCAGAAGGAACAATAGGAGCATCTATCCTGGATGAATTGAAATAAAAATATCTGAGAAATAATACGGAAAAAAGCAAATTCTTCGGAGTTTGCTTTTTTCCGTATTATGAAAGCGGGAAATGTGCTATTCTTTTATTAGAATATCTGAATCTTAAAAGACAGGACAAGGAGATTGAAAAATGGATGAAAGATTAAAACAACAGTTGGATTTTGCACTGGAGATAGATAAAGAGAAAAATATTCTGAGGCAGACGCATCTCTCCGGACACGGCAGAAGGGAGAATGATGCGGAGCATGCATGGCATATGGCAATCATGGCATATCTTTTCAGAGAGCATTCAAACGAATCGGTGGATATTGCAAAGGTAATGCTGATGTGTCTGATCCATGATATTGTGGAGATCGATGCGGGTGATACGTATGCATATGATACAGAAGGTTTGAAAACTCAGAAAGCAAGAGAAGATGCGGCGAAGGAAAGAATTTTTTCAATCCTTCCGGAAGATCAGAAACAAGAGCTGATTTCTCTTTTTGATGAGTTCGAGGCATTTGAAACAGCGGAATCTAAGTTCGCACATGCAATGGATAATCTACAGCCGCTGATGCTGAATAACAGCAACGGTGGAAATGATTGGAAAGAGCATGGAGTGTATGCTGAGCAGGTTTATGGTCGTCAGAGGAAGACGAGACTTGGATCGGAAAAAATATTTGAAGTTGTAGATCAGATTATCCAGGAAAATGTAAAAAAGGGAACAATTAAAGAGTAAAATGTGAATAACTTTCTTATAAAATGAGAGGAATGTGGAAAAGAATAGCAGCTGTCTAACAAGTGTGTTGTGAGAACAGCTGCTATTCCTTTTGAGAGGGCAAAAACCAGGTGAAAAACTATTTATAATCCATTACCAGAAACATTGGCTTGATTGCAACGATTTCATCATACTCTTCTTTTTCAACGGTTACATTAGAATTCAGAGCTTTCAAATCATCTTTTAAAACCGTGAGTGCTTCAGGAATCGTTTGTGCACGGCCATCCTTCATGATATCCTGCATTCTCTTTAATACGACCGGATGTGCGTAATGTGCTGGAACCGGAAAGTCAGGATATTTCTGGATATAGGCTTCCATTTGCTGGATGGATCGTTCCAGCTGATTTTCGATATATTTTTTATTATTTTTGGAAGTCGGTAATACATTCGCTCCTGCGAACAGGAAAATTGCAGCTAATCCGAATAATAAGAAATACATACCGAATCCGGCGTGAGTCATGAGGGAGTAGATTCCATAAAGGAATGCCCCGATGCCAAGTATCACGATAGCGAGTGCAACCCATTTATAAGCTGGATTGCTTCTGTCATAGGTTCGTTTTTTCTTTGCCGACAAGCTTAGATCCATATAGTAATCAGATTGTTTTTTCAGATAATTTTCTGCACGTTCAAGCTTAGTAAGGCGTTTTTTAATCTCGTCAGGAAGAATGCGTTCGCGTTGCTTTTCTTCCATCCACTTTCTCTTTTCTTCCAGTTTTCGTTCAGCTTCTTTGCTGTGCAGCGGAATCTGAGGAAATTTCTCTTCAATATAAGCCAAAAGCCGGTCGACATCTTCTTCATGCTTGAAATTGCATTGCTTTTCTTTTCCGTTTTCATATACAACTACGAGATAAGATAATGTTCCGAATACACCTTTTCCTGTAAAACCACCTTTGCTCATAGCAATTCTTTTGAAGACTCTTTCTACTGAAGAAATTGGGATGTAATAACGTCTGTCAAAATAAAAACTGTTTAAATAGAGTGCTTTTTTCCCAACACCGCAAGGCCCTATTTTTCTGCAGTTCTTTTTGTCATTTGTCAATTCGGTATCCGGAATCGTTACAGTTCCAAGTTGTTTTGGTTTCAGCATAATATCATCTCATTTCATTTGTATATTTTAAAAGAACTGTGAAAAAACGGATATCTATCTGTTTTTCACAGTCCTATAGTCTTAAGCCTGTTTTCTGGCAGGTTTTCTTGTTGCCCAGATAAAGATTCCAAGGAACAATGCTGCCAGGATAATTCCTACAGGATATGCAACTGCTGTAGAGAATCCAAGGCATTCATCTGCACAGAAGAAATAGGTCATAGAAACGGCACTCATAAATGTTGCAGGAACCGCTGTGATCCAGTAATTCTTCTTCTCACGGAACAGGTACATACTTGCTGTCCACAAAACGATCATTGCTAAAGTCTGGTTCGTCCAGCTGAAATATCTCCATACAATGGCATAATCAAGATGTCCTACAAAAGCACCGACTGCCAGAAGCGGTACACAGAGAACCAATCGTTTCTGCATTTTATTCTGATCGATCTTGAACCAGTCCGCAAGTACAAGACGGGCACTTCTGAATGCAGTATCTCCTGAAGTGATCGGGCATACGATAACACCGATCATTGCCAATGCTACACCGACACTTCCCATTGTCTTGATACATACGTCGTAGATAGCGGCTGACTGACCGTTAGCAAGAACTTCGCTCAAACCTGTGTTGAGACCGCCTGTTACCTTGTAAAGGGCACATCCTGCAGCAGCCCAGATCAGTGCGATCACACCTTCTGCTACCATTGCACCGTAGAATACGAAATGTCCCTGTTTTTCAGATTTCATACAACGAGCCATCAAAGGAGACTGCGTGGAATGGAATCCGGAAATAGCTCCGCAGGCTACGGTGATAAACATGAAGCTCCAAATTGGTTTTCCGTCCGGATGCATATTTGTAAAGTGACTCCAGATTTCAGGAATTGTATAATCCGGATTTGTAAAAATACCGATGATAACACCGAGAGCCATGATGATCAGACAGATACCAAAGAGTGGATAGATACGTCCGATGATCTTATCAATAGAAATAAAGGTTGCAATAAAATAGTATAACAGGATGATCCAAAGCCAGAATTCCGGGTTTGCCAGAAGTCCGGAGACACCTTTGTTCCCCAGTAAGGTGACAATCAGACCGGCAGGTCCGACTGCAAATACAGTACCGACCATGACCAGAAGTACTACACTGAAGACACGCATTACATTTTTCATAATATTTCCAAGATAAATTCCGCATACTTCAGAGATGGACGCTCCGTCATTTCGCTCGGAAAGCATACCGGAGAAATAATCATGAACACCTCCGGCGAAGATTGTACCGAATGTAATCCAGAGAAATACGACCGGTCCCCATAAAGCACCCTGCATGGCACCGAAAATAGGTCCAAGACCGGCGATGTTAAGTAACTGCACAAGGAATAACTTCCATTGTGGCATTACGACATAATCGACACCGTCATTGATTCTGATAGCAGGAGTTTCTCTGTCATCAGGTGCGAATGTGTTCTCGACCACCTTTCCATAAACAAAATATCCGCCAATAAGTAACGCTAAACAAATAATAAAACTAATCATACAAACACCTCCAGAAAATTTAAATGCTAGCGTCTTTTCAACCTACCTACATTATAGGATTTTTTATAAAAAATTCAAGGTTTTTAGAAAATTTTTATAAAATTTATCTAAAAAACAAAGAAAGGTATCATTTAAAGCTTCACGACTGGCAGTTACCGCAAGAGATTGTTATAATAAGGTTATTGACCTTACGTAGTGTGAACAGTAAAATTGAATGAAATGAGTGAAGAAAAACACAGATATCACATTTTGGTGGAGGGATACCTTATGATAACTTTAAATGATTACCTGTACTCCGGCGATACTATTTTCAGAGTACTGCAGAATTACATTACAGATTTAAGAGAAGATGCGCGAAAGACAAAAAATGAAATTGACCTGATTCATTGTAATTTCCTGATTCAGATCAGAGAACTTCTGGAGCATAATGATTTCCTTACAACTCAGTCACAGCAGATCCGGGAATTCTATAAATATATGACAAAAGAATATCCATATCTGGCATTTACAGTAAAGGGAAGAATCAAGTCTTTGATTCGTGCGGAAGAGAAATTTAACGGTTATATCGTGAAATATATTTCAGATTATTATAGAGAGCACGGAACATATCCGACAACGGCAGAGCTAAAGAGCAGCCTTAGCTGCTTTCGTGACTTGATTGCATATCGGATCGTGATTTCTATGCCGAAATGTCATTATGAAAACGAAGAAGAACGTCAGATTGCAGAGTTGGAGTGCCTGTACGGAATAGCAAATGTACTTCCTGGCTTTCTTGAGGAGAGAGGATTTACAGCGGAGCCGGCAAATGGTGTGATGGAAAGTCATTCACCACTCATGGATGACAATGTCAGACCATATTACAGAGATTATATTTCAGACAGCCAGCCGGATGAATACCAGTCACTGCACATTACATTCTATGATAACTGTTCCAGAAGTTATATAGAAGTTCAGATCCGTACAAAGCAAATGGATGATATTGCAGAGATTGGTCCGGCAAACCATCTTGGATATGAGAAAAAACAAGAGAAAGAGCGCGCCAGAAGAAATGCGATTCCAAAAGGGGAGTGCATTTATTTTGATGAGGCATATGAACGTGGGATGAAGCTGTTGGGATTGGATCTGGCAAAGCTGGATGTAAATATGTTTGCAGCGGTGAATAACAGTCTGATCAATGATGGGTGTGGATTGTTTCGAGGAAGACTTATCTTGCCGTATGAGCATTTGTCGAGATTCCAGAATGATCTGATCGATTAGAAAAAAGAATTACAAAGGAGAAGGTGTTTGATGGGGGACAACAAGAAAAAATGGCTATGGATCAGCCTCGGAATAGTTGCAGGAGTCTTGGTTATAGGGTACATAGGAACTGCTTTGTACTTTATGAGTCATTTTCTTCCGAATACAAAAGTCAATGGGAAAGATTTTTCTTATGCTAAGGAAGAAGATGTGGCAGATTATCTGAAATCAGAAGTTAAGAAGTATGAATTGAAGATTACAGAACATGCGGGACTTTCTGATAGGATTACAGGAAAAGAGATCTCTGTTGAATATAAAGAAAATGGAGCGATTGATAAACTATTAAAAGCTCAGTCAGTTTTCCTGTGGCCGGCAGCATGGTCGGGAGAGGGAAAAGGATTGTCCATCACGGCAAGTGCAGATTATGATGAGAAAGCATTAGATGCGAAGATTGCAAGTCTGACAGCTATGACAACAGAACAGGTACAGCCAATATCTTCCATGCCGGTATTTGATGGAGAAAAGTTTGTGCCGGGTGATATTACGGAAGGAACAGCAATAGATGCAGGTGCATTGAAGAAAGCGGTAGTTGAAGCGATAGAGGGATTGCAAGAGCAGTTAGATCTTGACGAAGCAGGATGTTATGTTCAGCCTGCATATACAAAAGAATCACCGGAAGTTCAGCAGGCGTGCGATGCGATGAATGCATACCTGAATGCAAGTGTAACTTACGAGATGGGACTGGATACTCCGGTTGTGGTTGATAAATCTATTATTTCACAATGGGTGACAGCAGATGAGAATTATGTGGTGACATTTCACCCGGAACTAATACAGGAATGGGTAACACAGTTTGCACAGCAGTATGATACTGCAGGAAAGACCAGGCAATTCACTACACCGGATGGAAGAGCAACCGAGGTTTCAGGTGGAACTTACGGTTGGGAGATTAATGAAACGGCAGAGTATGAGACACTTCTTGCGAATGTTGAAAGCGGAGAAACAATAAGCCGTGAGCCGGTTTATGTGGAAGGAAAGACTGCGGCGTCGCATGGTGCGCAGGATTGGGGCTCCACTTATGCGGAAGTTGATCTGACGAATCAGAAAATGTGGTATGTCAAAGACGGAGAAGTTCTGATGTCAGCAGATGTGGTGACCGGACTTCCGAAAGGCGGAAGAAGTACGCCGGCAGGAGTTTATACGATTCTGGAGCGAATGCAGAATAAAGTACTGCGCGGTAATTTAAGACCGGATGGAACAAGAGAGTATGAGACACCGGTGAAATATTGGATGCGAGTGACATATTCCGGTGTTGGTTTCCATGATGCAACATGGCAGAGCAGTTTTGGAGGAAATGTATATACCTACAGAGGCTCTCATGGGTGTATCAATATGAGCTATTCGGATGCAGGAAGATTGTATGAGCTGATCCAGGTGGGAGATCCGGTAATTATGCACTATTAAGAAAAGTAAAAAAATCAAGAAAAATCTGCCATTCGGCAGATTTTTCTGTATACTAGAGAATGACTAAAATTGTGAAAGAGGTAAAAGTATTGAAAAAGAAATCCGTAAATAATGTATTACTTCTGCTGACGGCACTGATCTGGGGCGCAGCATTTGTCGCACAAAGTGTTGGAATGGACTATATTGGACCGTTTACATTTAACTGTGTCAGAAGTATTCTTGGAGGAATTGTGCTGATTCCCTTGATTTATGTATTAGATAAGCAGAAAAAGAGGAATACATCAAAAATAGAAGAAGTTGAACCAAATAAAAAAACGCTTGCAATCGGTGGAATTTGTTGTGGCATTTTTCTTATGCTTGGAAGTTCTCTTCAGCAGATCGGAATCCAGTATACAACAGCAGGAAAAGCAGGATTCATCACAGCATTATATATTCTGATCGTTCCAATCTTAGGCATGGTTGTTGGAAAAAAAGCAGGGATTAAAGTGTGGATTGGTGTAGTACTTGCTGTGATTGGTATGTATTTCTTATGCATGACATCAGGATTTTCCATTGCAAAAGGGGATTTTTATGTTTTACTAGGATCTATTGCTTTTTCATTTCATATTTTGGTGATCGATCATTTTTCATCAAAGGTGGATGGAGTGAAGATGTCCAGCATTCAATTTTTCGTTTGTGGAATTCTTTGCTCAGTGCCAATGATTTTGTGTGAGCATCCGGAAATGTATTCTATACTACAGGCATGGAAGCCAATCGCATATGCGGGAATTATGTCCTGTGGAGTTGGATATACTTTGCAGATTATAGCACAAAAAAATACAGACCCGACAGTTGCCTCGCTTTTGTTGAGTCTGGAGTCTGTATTTTCAGTACTTGCCGGTTGGGTGATCCTTGGAGAAAAGTTGTCTCCAAGAGAACTTTTTGGATGTGTACTTGTATTTGTAGCTGTGATTCTTGCACAGCTTCCGGAGAAAAAGATCAATCTCTCATAAACAGGTTTACAACATAGAGAATTCCGTCTTCGTCATTCGACTTTGTGATAAAGTCCGCAGAATCTTTGACGATTGGCTGGGCATTCTCCATTGCTACACCAAGACCGGCGTATTCGATCATAGACAAATCGTTGAAGCCGTCTCCGCAGCAGATCATGGAATCGGCAGTGAGTCCGATACTGTTCAGAAGCTTTTGCAGAGAGTGTGCCTTATCGATGTTCTGAGGCATGATCTCTAAGAAGAATGGCTCAGAACGGTAAATGTTGAGCAGCCCGTGGTATTGTTTCTGCAACTTCGACATCAGGTCTTCCAGGATGGAAGGTTCACCTGGGATAAGTATTTTATTGACCGGGAAATCAAGTGCAGCAGGGAAGTCCTCAACCGGACAGATCTCCATACTGTTGATGGCGGCTTCCTTTTCTGTATATTTATTGCTCTTGATACCGGACAGGATTACTTTATCCGTATAAGAGATGAGGTCTAATCCAGGATATTCTTTTACCGTTTCATAAATCGGACGGATAACTTCCTGTGGGATAACCTTATTATAAATAATTGCATTGTCAGAACAGCGGGTGATTCTCGCACCATTAAAGGAGAGCATGAATCCGCCGTACTCTTTCAAATGTAATTCCTCTGCCAGAGGTGCGACACCGTTGATCGGGCGGCCGCTGGCGAGGACAACTTTCTTTCCGTTTTGTTGGATTTCAATCAGAGCGTCCCTTGTAGGGGGCGTTATTTCTTTTCTTGAATTGGTCAGTGTACCATCGAGATCAAGTACAATCACTTGGTATTTCATAATAATTAAAACTCCATTCCGTGTAATATGTCACTGTTTATACTATATACGACTGGTAACATACAACGACAGTAATTAATGATGTGCTTCATTCAGCAGCTTAGTTTTGGTATCGTATAGCTTCTGGGAAAGATCTACATATACCTTATGTGGATTGAAGAGACGTTTTGTCTCATCCCAAAGAGTCTCTTTCTCCTGACGACAGAATTCTGCAATCTCCTTTACAGATGGGGATTCGTACTTACATTCTCCATGCTGGAAGATCGGAACAAGCAGTTCACGCATTGTGTAGGTTCCACCCGGAAGAAGTGTTTTCTTCCATGTAGCATTCGGGTCAAAGAGAAGAAGATCTTCTTCCGTGTTAAATGTCTCATCAGCAAAGCAGATCAGATCAGCGCGCAGCATACCAGTCTCTTTATCGTAAATACGATAAATGGTTTTATTTCCAGGATTGGTGATCTTTTCAATGTTTTCAGAAATCTTGATCTTTGGCTGAAATTCGCCTTCTGCGTTCTGGATAGCAGCCAGTTTATACACACCGCCAAAGGACGGGCAGTCCTTGGATGTAATAAGATTCGTTCCGACACCCCAGGACGAAATAGCAGCGCCCTGCATCTTAAGATCGTGGATCAGAAATTCATCCAGGTCGTTGGAAGCGGCAATGACAGCATCCTGGAATCCGGCATCATCCAGCATCTTACGCGCCTTTTTGGAAAGGTAAGCGAGGTCACCGGAGTCAAGGCGGATACCGTAGCTCTTCGGTTTGATGCCTGCTTCGCGCATCTCAGTAAAGACACGGATGGCATTCGGAACACCTGATTTTAAGGTGTCATAAGTATCAACAAGCAGTGTACACGCATCTGGATATAATCTCGCATATTCTTTAAATGCAGTATATTCATCTTTGAATGTCATGATCCAGCTGTGGGCATGGGTTCCCATAACCGGTACGTCAAACATTTCACCGGCGAGCACGTTGGAAGTTCCGACGCATCCACCGATCACAGCAGCTCTTGCCCCGTACAGACCAGCATCCGGACCCTGGGCACGACGAAGTCCGAACTCCATGATACCGTCTCCCTGTGCTGCGTAAACAACGCGGGAAGCCTTCGTAGCGATCAGACACTGGTGATTCAGAATCGTGAGGATTGCTGTTTCAACAAGCTGGGCCTCCATGATCGGAGCCACGACTTTCAGAAGTGGTTCTCTTGGAAAGATGACGCTTCCTTCTGGAATCGCATAAATATCTCCGCTGAAATGGAATCCGCTCAGGTAATGAAGAAAATCCTCGCTGAATAATCCGAGCCCTCTTAAATAATCAACATCCTCATAAGAAAAATTCAGATTTTTAATATAGTCAATGACCTGATCCAGTCCTGCCATGATGGAATATCCGCCTTTGTTTGGGTTATCACGGAAGAAAACGTCGAATACAACGGTCTGATTTTCCTGTGTTTCAAAATATCCCTGCATCATTGTAAGCTCGTACAGGTCTGTCAATAAAGTAAGATTTTGTGCACTCATACTAATATCCTCTCTTAAAAATACTGCCTCAGACAGGCCAGGGACATTTGCCCCCGACATCATATATATGATAAAATTACATTCATATTGAAGTAATTATACATAATTCAGAAAAGTAAATCAATTCATAGAAAGGATATGTTAAAAAAATATCAAACAAAGAAATTGATGAGATTCGATTGACAACAGTATAGAAAATACCTTAAGGTATAGAAAACATATTAAAAAACGGGCCGCGTAAGCCAGCGGCAGAATGGAGAAAAGATGAGATTAGGAGTAAAACAGGTACTTACGGTAGTAAAGTTGGTAGATTTTGGTGTATACCTTGGAAGTGACGAGGAGCGTGTCCTTCTTCCAAAGAAACAGGTTCCGGACGGAATCGAACTGGGAGATCCGATTGAGGTATTCCTTTATAAAGATTCTTCCGACCGTATGATCGCAACAACGAATGAGCCAAAGATCACTCTTGGACAGCTGGCTGTCCTGACAGTAGCAGATGTGGGCAGAATGGGTGCTTTCCTTGACTGGGGACTTGAGAAGGACCTGTTCCTTCCATTCAAAGAACAGACAGAGAAGGTAGAAAAGGGCGACCGCTGTCTGGTAAGTCTTTATGTAGATAAGAGCGAGAGACTTTGCGCGACAATGAAGATCTATCACCTTCTGCAGACAGACTCTCCTTATAAAAAGGATGATGTTGTAACCGGAACAGTTTATGAGGTGAATCGTGAGCTGGGAGCTTTCGTGGCAGTAGACAATCTGTATTCTGCACTGATCCCAAAGAGAGAGATGTATGGAAGAATGTATCCGGGACAGGAGATTGAAGCACGTGTGGCAGCAGTCAAAGAGGATGGAAAACTGGATCTGAGTGTCCGTGGGAAGATTCCGGAGCAGATGGACAAAGATGCAGAACTGATCCTGGAATGTATTGAGACTTGTGGGGGTAAACTTCCATTCACAGATAAAGCAGATCCGGAGCGCATTAAAGCAGAGATGGGAATGAGTAAAGCTGCGTTCAAACGTGCGGTTGGAAGACTTTTAAAACAGAAGAAAATCGTGATCAAAGAGGATGGTATTTATAGTTTGTAAAAGCAATCTGTATGCGAACCGTTACGTGTTAGAGAAAGTGACTATGACTTGTAGGAAGTGTTGTTTCAAATAGAAAAAAGTGTGAGATTCTATATGCTGAAAATAAGAAAAATAGTGATTCTTCCTACTTGTAATATGCTCTAAATACGTTATAATAACAATAGGAATGAGAAATTGATAAGTAATATCATTCCTAGATAAATTTAGGAAGTAAAATCAAAATAAATTTTTAAAAAGAAAGGGGTATTTAGAATGAAAGTTCAGAATATTACAGATGTTGAAGGATTTTTTAAGGTAGTAGATTCCTGTAAAGGAAGAGTAGAGTTAGTAACAGGTGAGGGAGACAGACTGAACCTGAAGTCCAAACTTTCCCAGTATGTATCCATGGCTAATATCTTCTCTAACGGAGAGATCCCAGAGCTGGAAGTTATCGCTTACGAGAAAGAAGATACAGATAAGCTGATCCAGTTCATGATGGATGGTGGAAATAAATAAGATTTAACATTTAAAAATTTCCATAAAGAGTGTAAAATGAAGGGAAGGGATTCTGACCTGTGTATCAAGTCAGAACCTTCCCTTTTCTTAGTTAAAATTTGATCATTGAGGTGAACTATGAGTTTTGCACATTTGCATGTCCATACAGAATTTAGTCTGCTGGATGGATCGAATAAGATAAAAGAATACGTGTCCAGGGTCAAAGAACTTGGGATGAACAGTGCAGCAATTACAGATCACGGCGTTATGTATGGTGTGATCGACTTCTATCGGGAAGCAAAGAAGCAGGGAATCAATCCGATTCTCGGATGTGAGGTCTATGTGGCTCCCAATTCCCGTTTTGATCGCGAGATTACAGGAGGCGAAGACAGATATTATCATCTTGTGCTCCTGGCAGAGAATGAGGAAGGATATGCGAATCTGACGAAGATCGTCTCGAAAGGATTTGTGGAAGGATATTATTATAAACCGCGAGTAGACAAGGAACTTCTGCGTAAATATCATAAAGGAATTATTGCTTTAAGTGCCTGCCTTGCAGGTGAGGTGGCAAGATTCCTGACGAAGGGATTATATGAAGAGGCGAAGAAGACAGCCTTAGAGTATCAGGAGATTTTTGGTGAAGGAAATTTCTTCCTGGAATTACAGGATCACGGCATACCGGAACAGGGACTTGTCAACCAACAGCTGATCAAGATGTCGGAAGAGACAGGAATTGAGCTGGTTGCTACGAACGATATTCATTATACCTATGCAGAAGACGCGAAGCCGCATGATATTCTGCTTTGTATTCAGACTGGTAAGAAACTTGCAGATGAGAATCGTATGCGATATGATGGCGGACAGTATTATGTGAAGTCAGAAGAAGAGATGCTACGTCTGTTCCCATATGCAAAACAGGCGTTGGAGAACACACAGAAGATTGCGGATCGTTGTCATGTCGAGATTGAATTTGGTGTAACAAAGCTTCCGAAATACGATGTGCCAGAAGGTTATACTTCCTGGGAGTATCTGCAGAAGCTTTGTTATGAGGGCTTGGAGAAACGCTATGGTGATCCTTCAAAAGAATTGAAAGATCGCTTGTCTTATGAATTGGAAACAATCCATCAGATGGGATATGTAGATTATTTCCTGATCGTGTGGGATTTCATTAAATACGCGAAAGACCATGGGATTTCAGTAGGACCGGGACGTGGATCAGCCGCGGGAAGTATTGTATCCTACTGTCTTGAGATCACGACGATCGATCCAATCCGCTATCAGCTGCTGTTCGAGCGTTTCCTGAATCCGGAACGTGTGTCCATGCCCGATATCGACGTTGATTTCTGTTATGAGAGACGTCAGGAGGTTATTGATTACGTTACAAGAAAATATGGAAAAGACTGTGTGGCACAGATTGTTACATTCGGTACGCTGGCGGCGCGAGGTGTGATCCGTGATGTCGGACGTGTAATGGATCTTCCATATGCTTATGTGGATTCTATTTCTAAAATGATTCCGCAGGAACTGGGAATCACGATTGATAAAGCTCTGAAAATGAATCCGGATCTGAAAAAGTTATATGATACGGATGAGACGGTGACAAATCTGATTGATATGGCGAAGCGCCTGGAAGGACTTCCAAGACACTGCTCCATGCATGCAGCCGGTGTTGTGATCTGTCAGAAACCGGTTGATGAATATGTACCGCTTTCAAGGGCAGCGGACGGAACGATCACAACGCAGTTTATCATGACGACACTTGAGGAACTTGGACTTCTGAAAATGGACTTCCTGGGACTTCGTACACTGACGGTAATTCAGAATGCAGTGCTGCTTGCAAGAAAAAAACAGCCGGAACTGAATATCAATCAGATCGATTACAATGATCAGAAGGTCCTGGATTATATTGGAACCGGTAAGACAGATGGTGTGTTCCAGCTTGAGAGTGCCGGAATGAAAGGGTTCATGAAGGAACTGAAGCCGCATAATCTGGAAGATGTCATTGCCGGAATCTCGCTGTATCGTCCAGGTCCGATGGATTTCATTCCGCAGTACATCCGAGGAAAGAATGACAGTTCTTCCATCACATATGATTGTCCACAGTTAGAGCCGATCCTTGCACCGACTTATGGATGTATTGTCTATCAGGAGCAGGTTATGCAGATCGTGCGTGATCTTGCCGGATATTCACTTGGACGAAGCGACCTTCTGCGCCGTGCGATGTCAAAGAAAAAGGCCGCGGTCATGGAGAAAGAGCGAAAGATCTTTATTTACGGTGATGAGGAGACCGGCGTACCTGGCTGTATAAAGAATGGAATTGATGAGCAGACTGCGAATAAGATTTATGATGAGATGATCGATTTCGCAAAATATGCGTTCAATAAGTCTCATGCAGCTGCATATGCAGTGGTTTCTTATCAGACTGCATGGCTGAAATATTATTTCCCTGTAGAATATATGGCAGCGCTTATGACATCAGTCATTGATAATCCGTCAAAGGTATCTGAGTATATTTACGCATGTCGTCAGATGAATATTAAGATCCTGCCACCGGACATTAACAAAGGAGAAGCAAATTTCTCTGTAGACGGCGGGGATATCCGTTATGGACTTGCCGCGATCAAGAGCATCGGAAGACCGGTGATCAAGGCAATCGTGGAAGACAGAGAAGAACTTGGATTATTCCAGAATCTGGAAGACTTTATTACACGTCTTTCAGCAAAAAATGTATTGAATAAGCGCACGATTGAAAACCTGATCAAGGCGGGGGCATTGGATACGCTTGGCGGAACAAGAAAGCAGTTCATGAGTATCTATGTACAGATTGTAGATCATGTAACTCAGGAGAAAAAGAACTCGATGGTTGGGCAGATGACGTTGTTTGATCTGGTGAGCGAAGATCAGAAAGAAGAGTTTCAGATCAGGATGCCTGATGTGGGAGAATACTCCAAAGAAACACTTCTCGCATTTGAAAAAGAAGTGCTTGGAATTTATGTCAGTGGACATCCGCTTGAGGCGTATGAGGAGAAGTGGAAGAAATCCATTTCTGCGACAACGGCAGACTTTCAGCTGGATGAAGAGACCGGTCATACAAAAGTGCATGATGGGGCAAAAGAAATCATTGGCGGAATGATCACGGAGAAGACAATAAAGCATACAAAGACAAATCAGATGATGGCATTTATCACGGTAGAAGACCTTCTGGGAACAGTAGAAGTTGTTGTATTTCCAAGAGATTATGAAAAGAACAGAGACTATCTGGAAGTAGACAGTAAGGTATTTGTCCGTGGAAGAGTTTCAGAAGAAGACGATAAGCCGAGTAAGATGATCTGTGAGAAAATTATCCCATTTGAACGGACGAAAAAGGAATTGTGGATTCAGTTTCCTGATAAGGCGACATTTCTGGATGAGGAACAGATTGTCTATGGATATCTGGCAGATTCAGACGGAGATGATGAAGTTATAATTTACTGTGCGAAGGAACATGCGGTGAAAAAACTGCCGAAAAACAGGAATATCGGTATAAATGAACAAATTTTAAGCAGATTGATGAATCATTTTGGAGAGAAGAGAATAAAAGTAGTTGAAAAACCTATTGAAAACATATTCTAAATAAGGTAGAATATTGGCGGAGTTGATAAAAAATTGACAATGATTGGTTTTGGCAGTAATCAGACATTTCAGAGAAAGGGTGGACTAAAACATGGCAGAAAATAAAACAGTCGACAAAGAAAAATATCTTGATGAAATTGAAGACAGCATCCGTACAATCGGTGTCCTGACAAGTGGAGGAGATGCTCCGGGAATGAACGCAGCAATCCGTGCGGTAGTAAGACGTGCACTTGCAAAAGGACTTAAGGTTCGCGGAATCCGCAGAGGTTATCATGGACTTCTGAAAGAAGAGATCATTGATATGTCAGCACGTGATGTGTCTGATATCATTGAGCGTGGAGGTACAGTTCTCCAGACAGCCCGTTGTAAGACAATGCGTACAGAAGAAGGTCAGCAGAAGGCAGCTGCGATCTGCAAGAAGTACGGAATCGACGGACTGGTAGTAATCGGTGGAGACGGATCTTTCGCAGGAGCTCAGAAGCTGGCAAACCTTGGTGTAAATACAATCGGTATTCCAGGAACAATCGACCTTGATATCGCATGTACAGATTACACGATCGGATTTGATACAGCTGTTAATACAGCAATGGAAGCAATCGATAAGGTTCGTGATACATCTACATCTCATGAAAGATGCAGTGTCATCGAGGTTATGGGACGTGATGCAGGATATCTTGCACTGTGGTGTGGTATCGCCAATGGAGCAGAGAAGATTCTCATGCCAGAGGAAAAGGATTATGATGAGAAAGCACTGATCGAAGATATCCTTGAGAACAAGAAACGTGGTAAGAAGAACTACATCATTATCAATGCAGAAGGTGTTGGAGATTCTATCAATATGGCAAAGAGAATCGAGGATGCTACAGGAATTGAGACAAGAGCAACAATTCTTGGACACATGCAGCGTGGTGGAAGCCCGACATGTAAGGACAGAGTATATGCTTCTACAATGGGAGCTATGGCAGTTGACCTTCTTTGCCAGGGAAAGACAAACCGTGTTGTAGGATACAAGAACGGACAGTTTACTGATTTTGACATTGAAGAAGCACTTGCTATGAAGAAGACAATTCCGGCATATCAGTACGATGTAGCGAAGACTCTTGCTCTGTAAAAATGTGAAATAGCATTGCAAATATTTCTTTGAGTTATTATAATAGAATAGCAATGGTTACCAGATGACTGGTAATGAAATATAACATTCAGCCATGCAGCCTTTGTAAGAAGGTTACATGGCTGAATTGTGTATCTGCGATAAGATAAAAATAACTGGTAAGGATAGATTAAGGGGAGAACTTTGACGGACATGAAGAATAAAAAGATGGCACCGATCGGTGTGTTTGATTCAGGAGTCGGAGGACTGACAGTAGCGAGGGAGATATCAAGACAGCTGCCGTATGAGAATATTGTTTACTTTGGGGATACGGCGCGTGTTCCATACGGTAGTAAATCACAAAACACGATCATTCGTTTTTCAGAACAGATTATTCGTTTCCTGAGGACGAAGCAGGTGAAAGCAATTGTGATCGCATGTAATACGGCGAGTGCGCTTGCATTGGATGCAGTGAAGGATGAGTTTGACCTTCCGATCATCGGAGTAGTCATTCCGGGAGCGAGAGCGGCGGTAGAAGCGACAACGAATGGAAAAGTCGGTGTGGTAGGTACTGAAGCGACGGTGCAGAGCGGAATGTATACGAAAGTGATCCAGCAGATGAATCCGGCGATCGAAGTGATCGAGAAAGCCTGTCCTCTTTTCGTACCGTTAGTGGAAGAGGGGTTCAAAGAACATATTGTGACAAGAGAGATTATTGAGTATTATCTCGAATCCATGCGCGATACAGATATTGATGCAATGATTCTAGGCTGTACACATTATCCGCTTCTCAGATCCAAGATCAGAGAATATATGGGGGATAAGATTCAGATTGTGAATCCCGCATATGAGACAGCAATGGATCTGAAACGGCTTCTGGAAGAAAAAGAGATGGCAAATGATGAGACGACAGAACACCATAGTGAGTATTCTTTCTATGTCAGTGATGCGGCTGAGAAGTTCAGGAAGTTTGCGAATACTGTAATGCCATTTGATGTTCCGACAACGAATGTAGTAAATATTGAAGAGTATTAATTAGTAATTCTGAATCAGGAAAGTTATTTCGTGCTTGCACGTTGGTTGCGGAAAGACTGACGGAACGAAATCTTCCTGATTCTTTTCTATGGAGAAAGAATCTATGACAAAAGATGTATTGGTAAGTATTTCCGGAATGCATGAAGAGATTGTGGCGGTCACTCCGGATGTAGAGGAAGATGAGAACGAGGCAATCGAAGTTGTGACACCGGCAACGTATTATTTGAAGAATGGAAAACATTATATTGTCTATGAGGAAGTTGTAGAAGGAACTTCCGGAGTGATCAAGAACAGAATTAAGATTAATGGAGATGAATGTGTAGAGATCGTGAAAAGTGGTCTTTCAAATTCTCATATGATCTTTGAGAAAAATAAAAAGAATCAGACATTTTATAAGACACCTTATGGACAGATGCTGATCGGAGTGAATACGAGATGCCTTCAGGTTGACTTTGAAGAAGATAAGATAGCAGTTCAGATCGATTATGAACTGGACGTAAATCATGAACCGATGGCAGACTGTAAGATACGGATGAATATTGTTTCCAAGGACAGTGGAAAGTTTTCGGTGCTTAGTTAAGCTACAAGAACGCCGATGCATTCTTGAATAAGCAGGCGGGAAAATGAAGAAGATAAGAATGAGAGGACAAGATGATGGTGATAACACTGATCGAGAAAATATATTCGTTTTTATGGGGCGATCTGTTCCAGATACCGCTTCCAGGCGGCGGAAGTGTGGGAATATCACTTCTGATTATTCTGTTGATTCCAACAGGAATTTATTTCACAATCCGTACAAGATTTCTTCCGATCCGTCTTTTTCCGGAGATGGTAAGATCGTTGAACAGTAAGAAGGGAAAAGAGGATGGGCTGTCTAATTTTCAGACGCTGATCGTATCAACAGCAACCCGCGTGGGAATGGGGAATCTGGTAGGTGTTGTTGCAGCTATCTCAGCCGGCGGAGCAGGAGCAGTGTTCTGGATGTGGATCACGGCACTGATCGGTTCCTCCACAGCATTTGTTGAGGCGACACTTGCACAGCTTCATAAAGAAAAAGATCCGTTGTATGGAGGATACCGCGGAGGTCCGGCATATTATATCCATCACTACATGGAAGAACATCAGGGAAAGAAAAAGAGATATTCAGTGATCGCGGTGTTGTTTGCAATTTCAGGATTGATTTGCTGGTGTGGCATCAGCCAGGTGATCAGTAATTCAGTGACGTCTTCATTTGAAAATGCATTTTCTATTCCGCCGATTTATACAACTGTGATTTTGGTGGTTCTGGCAGCAGTGATCGTGCTTCGAAAGAATGCAACAGTAAAGGTTCTGGATGTTGTTGTTCCGGTTATGGCTGTGTGTTATTTCCTGATTACTGTATTTTTGATTCTTACGAATCTGTCCAGTATACCGGGTGTGTTTTCACGTATCTTTGAGGAAGCATTTGGAATCCGTCAGGTGGCAGCAGGTGGTTTTGGAGCTGTTTTGATGAACGGAGTGAAGAGAGGATTGTTCTCAAATGAAGCTGGTTCAGGATCTGCTCCATGTGCAGCGGCTGCGGCAGAGTGTGATCTCCCGGTAAAGGCGGGACTTGTTCAGGCATTGGGCGTATTTATCGACACAATTGTAATCTGCAGCTGTACAGCGATGATCATGTTGCTTGTTCCACAGGATCAGATCGAGGGACTTACAGGAATGGAACTGCTTCAGACAGCGATGAGATATCATCTTGGAGAAGCAGGGGTGATTTTTATCGCAGTGATGCTGTTCCTGTTCAGTTTTTCTACATTTCTTGGAATTCTGTTTTATGCAAGAAGTAATGTGGCTTATCTGTTTGGAGACAATTGGGCATCCCAGACAGCATATAAAGTGCTCGCACTTGTGATGTTATTCATCGGAGGAATCGCAGCGTACACATTTGTATGGGATCTGGGCGATGTCGGGATCGGGCTGATGACGGTATTCAATACAGTGATCCTGTATCTGATGGGTGGCCAGGCGTTGGATGAGCTGAAAAAATATGAGGCAGTGAGAAAAAATAAAAAAATGTAAAGCTTATTAAGAGAGTGAAGGGCTTCTCTCCATAGTTTATCTTGGAGAAAGGTCTTTCACTTATTTTTTTGCTTTTATTTCAGAGGGAAACAAAAAAACAAACAAAGAAAGCAAATAATAGCAGAGCTCTATGAAATTTGAAAAATGGCGGATATCCGCCACCTGTATTGGGGAAAATGGCGGACTTCTCTTATATATTTAAAATCTGTTTTAAACTATAATCATTTCATAATTGGCTCAGTTATGAACAGATATGACTACTTCTTTGAAATGAATGTGAGAGGCGTTCATGAATGAAAGCTGAGAATAGAAGGATGGGAGGTTTTTGAATGAAATTAAAAAAAGAAGGTTTGTAGCGATACTTTTGTCCATGTGTCTATTGATCGGCATTCTTCCGGCAAACGTTTTTGCAGAGGACGAAACGACAGGGACGTTTGAAGCTATAGGTGGTAATGTGAAGTATCGAGTGATGGAGGATGACACGATTTTAATCACTGGCTGCGATGAGACTGTTACAGAGGTGGTGATTCCGGATACGATTGAGGGAAAAGTGGTAACAGCAATCGATTCAGATGCATTTAATTCCTGCGAAAATCTTGCAGCGCTTGATTTGGGGGAGTGTGTGCAGAGTATAGGATTCAGAGCATTTGCAAAGACAGCTATAACGGCCCTTCGCCTGCCTAATAGTGTGACTGAGATTGATGAAGGAGCTTTTGAGTATTGCACCTCGCTGACAAGTGTTGACTGGCCTGATAATGTGAACTTTACTACTATAAATGGGTTTTGTGGGTGTACATCACTTCCGGCAGAAGAGGTGAATGAAGCACTGGCACTTCCAAGCGTAACAACGGTTGGACATAGTGCATTTAGTGAGTGTGCATTTGAAAGTGTAGTGATTCCAGAGAATATTAAGATGATTGAACGCTATGCTTTCAGCCATAATAGTATTCTTAAAAATGTAGATTTTTCTAGCAGCACACAGCTTACAGAGATAGGCGATCGTGCGTTTGAGAGCAGTTATTCAATTCTGGAAGTAGATCTTTCGCCGTGCATTTCTCTTACAAGCATTGGAGAGTATGCGTTTTCAAATACAGACATTGAAAAGGTAATATTTCCATCTTCGCTTTCAAAGCTAGGAGAGTATGCGTTTTCGAAAAGCAATCTTAAAAGTGTTGATCTATCTGAGACTTCATTGAGCGTGGTTGAAGACTATGCTTTTTCTTGGACAGATCTTACTTCTGTGAAACTGGCAGATGGAATTACAGAGATTGGTGCTGGAGCTTTTTGTGACTGTAACGAACTGACATCGGTTGATTTTGGGAGTGGAGTACAAAAAATTGCTGCTGTTGCTTTTTATAAGAATGCTCTTACAGAGATAAGCTTACCAAATAGCCTGGCAACAATTGAAAAAGATGCTTTTTCTGACTGCACTTCACTTGCCAGCATCGAATGGCCTTCAAATGAGGCTTTTACTACAGTTAATGGATTTGACGGGTGTACATCACTTTCAGCAGAGGAAGTGAATAAAGCGTTGGCACTTCCAGGAGTAACAACAGTTGGTGAAGGCTCGTTTTCAAGATGTGCTTTTGATAGTCTGATCATTCCGGCAAATATCCGAAAGATTGAAGACTTGGCATTTAATAATCTAGAAGGTCTCTCATCTCTTACTATTTTGCCGGGAACAGAAAGTATTGGGAAATTCGCTTTTGCACATAATGATGGTCTGGCGGATAAAACTGTTGAGATACCGGAAACGGTAAGAGAAATCCGTGAGGGAGCTTTTGATGGTTGTTCTTGGAGTGAGTCATCAGGGAACATGCCGATTACAATTGAGATAAAGAATCCTGATTTCAGTCTTACCGAAACAACGGATGGATATGCAGAAGTTGTAAATATTGATGGAAAGAATTATGAAAATCCTTTTAATAGTACATCGGGTACAGTTGTAGTTATCAGAGCTTATGAGAATGACTCAAATGGAAATCCTTCGATGTTGAAACGATTCTATGAGGCAGTTAAGGATGAGATGGTTTTAGAACAGAATCAATATACCTTTGTGCCATTAGATAAAGAAGTGTTCTATACAGTGAGTGGCAAGGTTCCATCTGGTGCAACAGTTAAACTATACCAGGATGACGCAGAAATTCCGGTCACACTTACCGAGAACAGGTTTGAAGTGGCGGCAGCTTCCGGCTCAAAAGTGTCTGTTGAAGTCGCTATGGAAGGATATTATAACAAATATTTTATTCAGACACCGATCAAAAGCAATTGGGATCTGGGGAATATTACATTTATGGATGCAGATAAGATTCCGATGAACAAAACGATGCAGGTGGATTTTGGAGATGCTGTACTGAATGGATTCCAGAATCTTGGCATTTCATTGGAAGCAGATGGCAGAAAATTAACGGAGGGTACAGATTTTCATCTTCAGTATCCATATATCATTCTTTCAGATACTGTTACAGAAGAAAAGCTGACATTAACGATAAATGCCGATAAAGTCTGCTATACAGGTGGCAGCGTAACTGCGAACCGTTCAGAAAGATTGTTTTCTCTTCCATTAACACCTTGGGGAAAACTTGATATTACAGCGGACAGTGAGTTCGCGGGAGACAATCATGTGCTTGTCTTTGGAAGTGATGATGCACTTGTGGAAAGCAGCATTATTCCGAAGGATGGATTTTGTCGTATAAACAGCCTGAAGGCTGGGAACTATACGGTCATAGCATATAATGCGAATGATAGTTTTTCATCAGTTGCAACGGAAGCAGATTTAAAAACACTTGGACTCAGTGAAGAAAAGGATTATGCAAAGGTGGCAGTAGATGTTTCTGATAATCAGACATCAGAGATGAAAATTACGGTACCACAGCTTAAAACGAGTGTTGATGGGATTCTGGAGAGAGAAAAATGTGCAGTCGTGTGTGAAACGCAGGTGGCATGTACGGAGCAGGATTACACAGTACGTGTGAATTATGCGTTTGCCGGAAGTAAGAGTGGAATTCTTTCTGTTCTTTTGCCGGAGGATGCAAGAGTTAAATATGTCTGTTCTGCGACGTCCCGGTTAAAAGAGGGGACAGATTACAGCATATCCGGAAATACGCTTTCTGTTAAAAAGACAGAAAAGGAAGGTATGATCTATCTGATCATGGTCTGCAAAAAAAACGGAATGCACAGCATTTCAGCTGCGGCTTCACTGAAAGGAATGACAGCACCGATAGGAAGTACAACATTCCAGATGCAAAAGATGACGATTCAGCCATATTCACAAAGACTTACAAGTCTTAGGGGCAATTCAGTCAAGGTTACAGCAAGCTCAGGAAGTGAAGTTACATTACTTTTGGATGGAGAGATTGTTGCTACGGGGACTACGAATAAACGAGGAAATATTACATTTGATTATGAACTTCCGAAAACAGCATCATTTGGTCAGGTGTTTAAATTAACAGCTAAGGTCGGAATGGATTCTGTGTCTGAAGATGTGACATATTCTGTTTCGAAAGAAAAAGTTGGATTAGAGACATGGAACTTTTACCAGACAAATCGTAGCAATTCTGTTTATAACGGCAGATGTCTATATGATGCTGCTCAGAATCCAACAGATTCATCGTCCCATTACTGGTATGTGCTCAACGAAGAAAAGGATAACTATTGGACGATCAGTGCGACCTTCGTTGGTGAGATAGAACCTGAAAATGTAGTTACATACGTTGGAATGCTCGATGGAAGTGTAAAGGATGTTTCTATGAAGCTGCTTAAAACGGAGGATATAGGGGAAACAGAGCATCGATATAGATTTGCCGGAGAGATGTATCTTCCTTCTGATAAGAGCGGTGTGGTTACAGAAGCACAGATTCCGACGAAATTTGCCATTGATTGGGAAGGAAATGAAGAAGAATTTACATATGATGCAGAAACAGAAGATCAGATTCGAAAAAAAACAGACGAAAGACAGAAGAGCAGACAGGAAACAATAGAGGCAATAAATGAATCTGTAGAGGATCCTTTGAAAGGACTTGTGCCGGAACTTGACAATCCTTCAGAATATATATTTGGAGCACAATATCGAGTATCAGAAACCAATAAGGCGTGGTTTGAAGGACTTGATATAGAAGCCCAGACAGTCATCTACAACATGGAAAAAGCCATAGATGAAGCATGCGAGACGTTTTCAGAAGGCCTTGGTCTTAAAAAGAATATAAATGAATACAATTCTATTGAGGAGGTTTGCGCCGAACTGGGTGTGACAATCAGTGAAAATACGCAAACCGCTGAGGAACTCCGAGGAGAGGGCTTTGAGGTATATGAAGAAAGTGACGGAAGTTTTGTGGCAATTAAAGATAATGCAATCCAGACACAGAGCGAAGAAGCAGAGGAAGAAGAGACAGGCTATGCAGCAGCTCTTTATGGAAGAGCACTAGGCCGCGGTCGGGGAGAGGATGCAGGAGGAGTTACTTATGTCGACAGCAAAGGAAATAGGGTTGATTTTGCGGAAGAAGCCAGAGATAATACATGGCAGGCGGCTTATAGTAATGGCTTTGCAGCTCTTGGATTTACCTATGAAGCCTTTGTAGGATATATTACAAAAAATCCAGATGTACTTACAGGAAATCCAATAGCAATACTCAATGGAGTGAATCATTTGTTTACTGCTTTTGGAGCTGTGATCGGATCCAATAATGCAATCCAGGATTCAGAAGCAGTGGAAACATGGAATGTTCGTCGAGACGAGATGCAAGGCTATATCGATGAGTTAAAACTGTATGAAGCGCGTTATCAAGACAAGCATCTGTGCTCTAATGCAATCATGAGAGAGCGTCATACCGCTGAAACACTTCGCATTTTATTCAATGCGGAGAGCTCGCGCTTTATAGGGAGTTCAAGTGTGGGAGCATTACTTACAGGATTTGGAGTAGTTGACAAATCGCATATAAACGATGGAGTTTCTCTTACAATCGATATTGCCTCTTGTTCTATAGGCGAAAGACGTGCGGCTGAGATCCAAGCACTTCAGGATAAATTATGGCTTCTGCAGAGAGACCGCATGAAGAAATGTGGTGATACGGATATGGAAAAAATTATGAAGAATGCGTATCATAGAAATTTGCTTAAGCCGATCATGGATCCGTCAGGTGTTGTTTATGAGGCTGTAGAAAGTAACCCGCTCTCTGATGTTACGGCTACTGTATGGTATGCTGATGATCAGAATGGTACGAATGCGCAAATATGGAATGCAGCAGATTATGAGCAGATTAATCCACAGAATACGGATGCTGATGGCATGTATGGCTGGGATGTTCCGGTTGGCTGGTGGCAGGTTCGATTTGAGAAGAAAGGGTATGAAACGGCGTCTACGGAATGGATGCGTGTACCACCGCCGAGAATGAATCTCAAGACAGCAATGGTATCTACAGAAGCACCAGAAGTCCTTTTTGCGAATGCGTATTCCGATTATATCGAGGTGATTTTCAGTCAGTATATGGATATTTCAAAGGATATCATATTACCTGATGGAATGACTGGTACATGGCAGTCTGCAGAGAATGGATATTCAAAGGTACTGCATATTACAAGGCCAGGTGGTTTTGTTCTTGGTGGTAGCGTATCATTTACTTTAAAAGGTGCACAGAATTACGCAGGTAAAGCGCTTGCGCCATATAGCAGTGGTGATTTAACAGTTTTTGTCCGTCCGGCTGAGATTATTCTGAATTATGACAGCATTATTCCGGCGATAGCAGGATCTGATCTGCAAACAACAGTTCGCATAAAAGATTCAGAGGGTAATTACATGGAAGGTGTTACTGTAGAGGCAGAGCTTTCAGATAATGTGATTGCTAAATTATCAACAGAATCAGCAGTTACAGATGCAGAGGGTAAAGTTGTGTTCAATGCCGAGACATTATTACCTGGATCTAGTAATATTACATTCCGGGTGCAGGGAACAAGTCTTACGAAAACGGTTGTTCTTCGTGCTGCTATGGAAGAAAATCGTCCACTCAGACCGACAGCTTCAATTGGAATCACGGAGTTTACTAAGGATTCACCAAAGGAAAACTATATAACAATACAAGGTGGCGAAAAGCTTACAATTTCTGCCGAAGACGATGTGACGATTTATTATACGACAGATGACTCCTGTCCGTGTCAGAACAGTGCAAATCGCCAGATTTACACAGAGCCTGTTACAATTACGGAGAATACAAAGTTTCGTATTGCGGCATATAAGGATGGAATGGAATATAGCGAGAGACTGAATATTACGGTAACAGTAGACGAAAAGCATTCTCATAGATATGGTACAGAGTGGAAATCGGATGAAAATACGCATTGGCATGAATGTGAATGTGGAGCTATTAGCGACCAGGCAGATCATGACTGGTTGGTGGAAAATGCGAAGGATGCAACAGATACTGAAACAGGCTATACAGGTGATAAAAGCTGTAAGATCTGTGGATATCAAGTGAAAGGAGAGGAGATTCCGGCAAAAGGATTGGACAATCCGACAGAACCTGTATATCCAGATGAGAGTGATCTGAAAAAAACGGAAAATTCAGAGAATAATGGTTCAATGAAGTCAGAAGTGGATAACAGTAAGCAGATAAAATCAGCTGTGTCGGGAAAAAATGATTCCAAAGATGCAAAGACAGGAGATAACGGTGATATAATGATATGGCTTATAGTATTAATTTTATCCAGTAGCGTAATTTTTGGAAGAATTATGTATTTGAAAAAGAAAAAAATATAATCAGCTGGGAGTCAATCCCCCAGATGATATAGCCTCCGGCAGGATTGCAGAGGTGCGCAGTAGAAGTATGTCATGCAATTGCATGACGCGCACCTCGCAGCAAGAATGCCGAGGCATTCTTGAAAGCATGAAAAAAGGCGGTCGCATTAAGTGACTGCCTTTTTAAACTCTTATTTTTCTTTCTTTGAGAAAAATCCTTTTTTCTTCTTTTTCTCTGGAATATCAAGACCACCGCGGACACTCTTAATGCCTGTGATATAGATACCACTTACAACGACTTTCGCTTCTTTCTTCACCGGAAGAACTTCGAAAACCTTTGCATCACACATCAGAGTCATAACCTTTGGTCCAACCTTTGCTTTTACAACCGGTACTTTAGAACGTCTTAAATACTTTGGTGTATTCTCAAGAACAACGGCCGGGAGTCCTGCATCTTTTAGCTTCATCTTCTTTTTATCAATAATGAGCATGCTGACGGTCTGCGCAACTGCGTCCATCTGCTGCTGCTGTTCAGCCTGCTTCTTCTGCGCTTTCTTTCCGAAGAAATAGAGTGCTACGCAAACCCCGATGAGAACTACGAGGACGATGAGCATGATTATCATAGGTGTACTCACGATAAAACCCTCCTATATACTATTTTCCGCTTAATTCGCATTTAATATTGTAACATTCTTTATTACAAAGTGCAAGCAGACAGGGGACAATTTTACAATTTGGGGTTACTTTTAAGACGTAAACCGAGTATACTATGTATTATGGTGGTTTATTATTGTTTGCAGAAAGATAGGGATAACAGCGCTGTCCGAAGAATGTGATGGGGTATAGTGAGCAATAATATTTTCACGTTGATTAAGAGAAAGGGAGAGTTGAATGGCAGAGACAATATGGAACACAGTGGTGATGGTTTTTCATTTTATTATGAAGAATATCGTTATCATTAATATTCTTTTATCTCTGATTATTGTATTCTTTGAAAGAAGATCACCGCAGGCAGTATGGACCTGGTTGCTTTTGCTTTATTTTATTCCGATTGTCGGATTTATCCTGTATCTGATCATAGGTCAGGATTATCACAAGAATAAGATGTTTAAGGCAAAGGAGATTGAAGGTGAGCTGAAATACGCTGTGCGAAGGCAGGAGGAAACCATTTATCACAGGCAGCTGAAGATGACGAGTCCGGCACTTAACCGGTTCCGGGATCTTGTGCTTTATAATCTGGAGGCCGGACAGGCAGTTCTGACAGATAATAATGATATCCGTATTTATACAGATGGTAAAGAGAAGTTTCATGCACTGATCGAGGAAATGAAACGTGCGAAGAAATATATCCATGTACAGTATTATATTATCAGGAATGATGAAGTGTGGCAGGATATAGAGAAGGTATTGATTGAGAAAGCACATGAAGGTGTAGAAGTCAGAGTTTTGTTTGACAGTATGGGATGTCGTACCATGCACAAAAGAGATTGGGACAGGCTGAAATGCGAAGGAATTCGGGTCGCAGAATTCTTCCCGGCGATTCTGGGACAGCTTCAGATGCGTGTGAATTATCGAAATCACAGAAAGATTGTTGTGATTGATGGAAAGGTTGGCTTTGTTGGTGGTTTCAATGTAGGCAGGGAATATATTGGAAAAGACGAAAAGTTTGGTTATTGGAGAGATACACATTTGTGTATTGAAGGTGCAGCGGTCACATCTCTTGCAGTGAGGTTTGTTCTGGATTGGAATTATGCAGCTCATGAGAACTTGTTTTTGGAAGATCATTTGTTTGAGATTCCGCAGTATGACAGGCATGGATTTGATCCGGTACAGATTATCTCAAGTGGACCGGATTCACAGACGAAGACAATCCATGACAATTATCTTCATCTGATCCACAGTGCAAGAGATCATGTCTATATACAGACACCGTATTTCATACCGGATGCGTCCATTTTGGATGCATTGAAGATTGCAAGCAGATCCGGGGTAGATGTCAGAATTATGATCCCATGCAAACCAGATCATCCATTTGTTTACTGGGCAACATATTCTTACATTGGGGAGATGGTTGCAGCAGGTGCAAAATGTTATGTCTATAATAATGGATTCCTTCACGCAAAGACATTATCAGTAGATGGCATGGTTGCCTGTGTAGGTACAGCGAATATGGACATCCGAAGTTTTGGCCTGAATTTTGAAGTGAATGCAACAATCTATAGTGAGCGCACAGTGCAGAGGCTGGAAAGAGCTTTTGAGAATGATATGACGATGAGTACGCAGGTGACACGAAAGATATATGAAGAGAGGACTTTACTGATCCGGTTCAAGGAACAGTTTTCCAGATTACTGTCACCACTTTTATAGTGGATAAGACAAAAAAATAAAAAAGAGATTATAAAAGATAAAAGAGGAGAAACAGGAAAATGAAAAAAAGAGTGATTGCGGTTCTTACAGCGGTTCTGATGACAGCATCTTTAGCAGGATGCGGAAGCGGTAAGTTGTCTAATGATTATGTGACAGTGAACAAATATAAAGGACTTGAAGTAACAGAGGTTGCCAAGAACGAGGTGTCCGATGATTCTGTAGAGCAGGAGATACAGTCCAGACTGGAAGCTGCTGCGACAGAACAGGATGTAACAGACCGCGCGGCACAGAGCGGAGACTGGGTAAATATTGATTACACAGGAACTCTTGATGGAGTCGCATTTGACGGTGGCACAGCTACAGGATATGATCTGGAACTTGGATCTGGCTCATTCATTGGAGCAAATGGAGACTATCAGGGATTTGAAGATCAGATCGTGGGACATAATACCGGCGAAGAGTTTGATATTACAGTACAGTTCCCAGATAGCTATCAGAGTTCTGATCTTGCAGGAAAGCCGGCGAATTTCCACATTGTATTGAATAAGATTTATCAGAAAGTAACACCGGAGCTTACAGACGAGTGGGTTGCAAATAATAGTGAAAGCAGCAAGAAGGTTGATGAATACAAGGAAGAGGTGAAAAATTCTCTTCAGGATCAGCAGGACGATTCAAGTAATTCACAGTTAAAACAAGAAGTACAGACTGCTTTACTGGATCAGATAGAGGTGAATAAATATCCTGACGGTGCAGTAGACGAGCAGGTGAAACAGGCAAATGACTACTATACACAGATCGCACAGATGTATGGAGTAGAGCTGAGTGATTTCATTACAACTTATCTGAATATGACAGAAGATACATTTAACGAAAAAATTGAGGACTCTGCAAAACAGGCTGTTCAGCTTGAAGAGGCTGTAAAACTGATCGCAAAGAAAGAAAAACTGGAACCGTCTGATAAGGAATATGAAGAAGGAATGCAGGAGTATGCGGACAAGGCAGGAGCAGATCTGGATACTTACAAAGAGCAGGTAGGAGAAGATGTTCTGAAAGATGCAATCCTTCGTGATAAAGTACTGGATTATCTGGTAGACAATTGCGTACAGGTAGAGCAGTCCGAAAAAAATTAAAGGGGAATAAAGGAGGAACAAAAAGCATGATTAAAATGGAGAATGATGTGCTCAGCGTAGAGATTGCTGAGCATGGTGCGGAGCTGACAAAACTGTATAACAAGAAAACAGGTACAGATCTTCTCTGGGATGCAGAACCCAAATTTTGGAAACGTCATTCACCGGTGCTATTTCCAAATGTGGGAAAAACCTATAAGAACACAGTGAAGATCAACGGCACACAGTATCCGACATCACAGCATGGATTTGCAAGAGACAGTGAGTTCAAATGTATTCATGCAGGCAAAGAAATATCAACCTTTCTTCTGACATCAACAGAAGAGATGAAGGAAGTTTATCCATTTGATTTTGAACTTTTCATTACTTATACACTGGAAAAAAATGTACTCCATGTAAAATGGGAAGTAAAAAATCCGTCTGATGAGACAATTTATTTCACAATCGGAGCGCATCCGGCTTTCCGCTTTGCAAAGAACGAGGAAGGAAAGACAGATTATATTCTGAAGTTCCCTGGAAAAGATGAATTGAAGTATTGTCTGATCAATATGAAAGAAATGGCTCCTGATCCGGAGGAACTGCATGAGATGAAACTGAATGAAGAGACATATCCGTTGACAGAAGAACTTTTTGAAAATGATGCGTTGATCTTTGATAATACGCAGATTGAAGAAGCATGGATCTGTCATAAAGACGGAACTCCGTATGTGGGAGTTAAGTCAGAAGGATTCCCAAGCTATGGAATCTGGTCTGTAAAAGACGCACCGTTTGTCTGCCTGGAACCATGGATGGGAAGATGCGATAATATTGGATTTGATAAAGAAATCTCTGAGAAGCCTGGAATTAATAAGGTAGAGAGCGGAGAGACTTTTGAAAAAGAATATCAGATCGTTGTTACAATATGAAAATTCAGGCATACTGAGAATAGTATCCTGTGGAAAGGAAAAGCCCCCGTTAACCGGAGGCTTTTTTCTCTTTCATTCTCTTGATCACTTTCAGACGCGTGAACTCTTCACGCTCTTTTTCTTCCAGTGCATTGGTGATCGAGTAGACCAGATTCGAATACATTGGAATTGTAATATTCTGAAGTGCATTTGCTCGTTTCTGCGTCTTCTTGATATTACTTGCAAGACGGTAAGCAGCATTTTCAACCATGGAAAGCTTGATTGTAAGGTCTTTTACCTTACGGAAAGCCTCACGGGCAATATCGATGGATTCCTTTGTGGTACTGAAGGCGTAGGTCGGCTGACCGGCGTCCGGTACATATTTCACATGAGGAATCTCGGTTCCCATGATACTTCGTGTCTGGATCGTAATGGAATTTTCAATCGGCACAGTATAGGCAAGCTGTTCTACCATACTGATACCATTTTCGATATTAGCACGCTGCAGACATTGATAAGCATAAGTGAATGTCGAGTCAATCTCTTCCTGTATAGTGCGTGCTTCTTCAATCAGATCCATCAGTTCACGAATCAGGATGTTACGCTTCTTATCCATCAGATCATAACCCTGCCGGGCAAGTGCAAGAGAGTTCTTGGCCAGCATCAGATTACCCTTTGTTGGAAATGTACGTGGATCCATGAAGCTCCCTCCTTTCCCTAGTCTTCTACAGCAGGTTTATAGTATTTATCAAGAATCTTCGTATCAACACGGTCGAGCTCTTCTCTTGGGAGTTTTCCTAAAAGTTTCCATCCAAGATCCAGAGTCTCTTCCATTGTACGGTTCTCATTTACGCCCTGTCCGATGTAATGTTGTTCAAAGTCGATACCAAATTCCAGATATTTCTTATCCAGCGGTGAAAGTTCATCTTCACCGATAACGGAAGCGAGGTTTCTTGCATCTCCAACCTTTGCATAAGCGGAGAATAACTGATTGGCAAGATCCTGATGATCTTCACGCGTAAAGCCTTCTCCGATACCGTCCTTCATCAGACGGGAAAGGGATGGCAGAATATTGATCGGAGGGTAGATTGACTGTCCATGTAACGGACGGTCGAGTACGATCTGTCCTTCGGTAATGTATCCTGTCAGGTCAGGGATTGGGTGCGTGATATCGTCGTTTGGCATAGTAAGAATTGGAAGCTGTGTTACAGATCCGTTTACGCCCTGTACAATACCGGCGCGCTCATAGATCGTTGCCAGTTCACTATACAGATATCCCGGGAATCCTTTACGGCTCGGAATCTCTCCTTTTGAGGAAGAAACCTCACGCATTGCTTCTGCGAAAGAAGTCATATCGGTAAGGATAACGAGGATATGCATATTCTGTTCAAATGCCAGATACTCCGCAGCTGTCAGTGCAACCTTCGGTGTGATCAGACGTTCTACAACCGGGTCATTTGCCAGGTTCAAAAACATTGCTACGTGATCGGCTACACCGCTTTCTTCGAATGTGTTGCGGAAGAAATCAGCAACGTCATGTTTTACACCCATAGCGGCAAATACGATCGCAAATTTTTCATCAGAATCACTTCCGAGAGAAGCCTGTTTTACGATCTGTGCGGCAAGCTGATCGTGCGGAAGTCCATTCCCGGAGAAAATCGGAAGCTTCTGTCCGCGGATCAGAGTCGTCAGTCCGTCGATCGCGGAAATACCGGTGCGGATATAGTTTCTTGGATATTCTCTGCGGACCGGGTTGAGTGGAAGTCCGTTTACGTCCCTTTTTAAAGTAGAGACAAGCGGTCCAAGGTCATCGATCGGCTGACCGATACCGTTGAAAGTACGACCAAGGATATCCGGAGAGAGTGCAATCTCCATCGGGTGTCCGGTCAGTTTTGTATGTGTATTTTTGAGTGACATATTTTCGGAACCTTCGAAGACCTGGATTACCGCTTTGTCTTCATAGATCTCTACAATACGTCCTATTTTGCGTTCTGTGCCGTCTACGACGAATTCCACAATCTCATCGTAAAAGGCATCCTGTACGCCCTCTAACACGATCAGAGGGCCATTGATACTGCTTAAGCCAAGATATTCAATAGACATGATGCTGGTCCCTCCTTATGCATTTTTCTCAAGTACGTGCTGATAGAAAGCGTCAATATCTCTGTGGTACTGTGCAAACATTTCCGGGCGGTCATTCGGAACATCGTATTTGATTGCGATGACACGGTCGAAAATGTTCTCAGATTTCAGTACGGACATCGGATGTCCCATTGTGACAAGAGTGCGGGCCTGCTTGTAAAGGTACAGGATCGTATCCATCATCAGGAACTGTTTTTCCATAGAAACGCAGGTGTCATCCGGGTGGAATGCATTTTGCTGCAGGAAACCAAGGCGAATCACACGGGCAATCTCAAGGACAAGTTTCTGGTCATCCGGGAGTACGTCGCTTCCGATCAGTTTTACGATCTCAAGAAGACTGCTCTCCTGATTTAAAAGTGCCATCAGACGGTTGCGGTAGTCAACGAATTTCGGAGATACGTTGTCCTGATACCAGTGACTTAAGTCGTTCAGATACTCACTGTAACTGGTCAGCCAGTGGATGGCCGGGAAATGTCTTGCATAGGCAAGACTCTTATCCAGTCCCCAGAAGCAGCGGACGAATCGTTTGGTATTCTGTGTGACCGGCTCGGAGAAGTCACCACCCTGTGGGGAGACAGCACCGATGATCGTAACAGAACCATCTGTTCCGTTTAAGTTATGCATCATTCCGGCGCGTTCATAGAACGCAGACAGGCGGGATGCAAGATAAGCCGGGAAACCTTCTTCGGCAGGCATCTCTTCCAGACGTCCGGAAAGTTCTCGAAGAGCTTCAGCCCAGCGGGAAGTGGAGTCGGCCATGATCGCTACATCGTAGCCCATATCACGGTAATATTCTGCCAGAGTAAGTCCGGTGTAAATGCTGGCTTCACGGGCGGCAACAGGCATGTTGGAAGTATTGGCGATCAGTGTAGTACGGTCCATCAGAGGTTTGCCTGTACGAGGGTCAGTCAGTTCACTGAACTCTTCCAGAACCTGAGTCATCTCATTTCCACGCTCACCGCATCCGATATAGATGATGATATCTGCATCAGCCCATTTCGCAATCTGATGCTGTGTCATTGTCTTTCCGGTTCCGAATCCGCCAGGGATGGCAGCGGTACCGCCCTTTGCGATCGGGAACATGGTATCAATGATACGTTGTCCGGTAACAAGCGGAACAGATGCCGGGAAACGGTGATGAGTCGGTCGCGGAGTACGGATCGGCCAGTGCTGAGTCATAGTCAGCTCTTTCTCCTGTCCGTTAGGAAGTTCCAGACGAACCAGAGGTTCGTCAATTGTGTATTCACCGTCTGCAACAGTCACAAGAACAGTTCCCTCTACTTCAGGAGGAACCATACATTTATGAGTGATCGCATGTGTTTCAGGAACTTCTGCGATAATATCACCGGCGTGGAGATAATCCCCCTGCTTTACAGTGATATGTGTCTTCCATTTTTTTGTGCGGTCCAGAGAATCGACACTGACACCACGCGTGATAAATGCACCGCCGGAGGATTCTGCGATATCTTCCAGAGGACGTTCGATACCATCAAAAATGTTGTTCAGGATACCGGGTGCAAGTGTTACGGATACCGGACTTCCGCTGGCGACAACTTCCTCACCCGGGCGAAGTCCCGTTGTCTCTTCATAAACCTGAACGGTTGTCATATCTTTATCCAGTGCAATGACCTCGCCGACTAACTTCTGTTCGCCGACATAGACCATCTCAGACATACGGAATCCTGTGTTGCCTTTCAGATAAATGACGGGACCATTGATGCCGTAAATTTTCGCTGTCTTAAGCAATGCCGTCACCTCCTAAAAATACAAATTTGTCATACTGTTCTTTCAGCTGTGTGCTGAAAGAATTATCGATCAAAATATTGCGGGAACGGATGACAGCACGGACACCGCCCCGGAAATCTTCTGCACTGATCGTCAGATGTACTTTTGTAGCATCCTCCAGATCAGAACGTTTCTTTTCATCAGTTGCATTAATATAAATCGTCAGCTCATCATCTCCGGCAAAAGCCACCGCTTTGCGGATACATTTGATAAGAAAATCGTCATAAGCTTCTGTCTTCATAAATTCATCGATTAACGCTTCTGCTTCCTCAAAGATCTTGTCTTTTAATTCCTGTTGGATCTTGCTTTGACGGCGCTTGATCTCCAGCTGGGACTTGGCAAGAGCCTGGTTCAGTGAGAGCTTCGCATTGGCAGCTTCCGCCTTGATGCGAGTCTCTGATTGTCTTGTGGCTTCAGCCTTATGATCTTCGAAAACCTTTTCCAGGGCAGCCTGATGGGTGTCGATGATGACATTTCCCTCTAAGCGGGCCTGCTCCATGGATGTAGCCTGCAGGTGTGCGATTTTTTCTTCCAGAGTCAAGAGGAATCCCTCCTTTAGTTCATGATATAATTGCGTTTATAATTTCAGCCCGATCGCCTCAGTGATATACGAGGTGATAAAGTCTTTCTGACGACCGGTTCCGTGGCGGTCAGGAATCTCGATCAATAGAGGCATCTTTCGCTCCAGTCGGAAAGTGTCGATAATGTCCGGAAATTCCTGACCGAATTTCTCAGTCAGAAGAACAATGCCGACAGTCGGGTCAGAAAGTACTTTTTCCAGAGCTTTTTTCAGCTCATCCCGTTCGTGGACGACAACTCCGTCTACACCGGCAAGACGCATTCCGGTGTAAGTGTCGACATTGTCACTGATCAGATACATTTTCATAGGCGGCTCCTTTCTGTTGAAAATCAGAAATTAGAGATTTCCTAAGATCATGAATGAGATGATCAGTCCGTACAGACAAACACCTTCGGCAAGTCCTACGAAGATCAGGGACTTACCAAGAACGCTGGAATCCTCGCTGATTGCTCCAAGTGCTGCGCTGGCTGCACTTGCAACGGCGATACCACCACCGATACAGGAAAGACCTGTAACAAGTGCGGCTGCAAGATAACCCATTCCTGTTGCGATTGTAGCACCGGAAGATGCGGCAGCTTCAGCAGCCTGTACATTTGCCGGGCCTGCAAGCATCATGATGGATGCGATAGCAAATGCGCCAAAGAAGAAAAATGCGTTGACACCGATGGTACGTTTATAGCGTTTTTTGTTCTTTTCACCGATCAGATAATATCCGAATGGGATGATGATACTTAAAACAAGTGCTGCGATAAAGATGATTTTTGTTGCTAAACTCATAGTGGAATCCTCCTGATTTCTATACATTTTATAACTGCCATAAATTTGTGATCTGGCAGTTATTTTGTTTTCTTTTTAGTATATGGATCGAATGCGCGTCCGCTTCCTTTGTAGAAACGGCTGAACATCTCATAATATTCCAGACGAAGTACCTGAATACCTACGATCAGTCCTTCGAATCCGCATACGAACAGGTTGCCGAAGATGACTCCGAACCAGTTCGGGTTTCCGCTTTCAGCACCGGCCAGCTGAAGAACAACTTCCATGATAGCGGCATGGCTGACAGCAAATGCACCGATACGGATAAAGGAGATTGTGTTCGAGAAATAACTGAGTAATGTCTCAAACATCTCGAAAAAGCCTTGTACGATGTACATTCCAGGGCCTGTTTCCATCTTGTCGGCACGTTTCTCAATCATGCGGGTCAGAGGCTCTTTCAAGAAAATGAGAAGAAGCGGAACACCAAACATGATACCCATGACAATACCACCTGGAAGAGGGTTGCCTGTCATGAAGAGAACGATAGTTACTACAACGGCAATGTAGAAAATAAGCCCTGCAACACCGTTTGGATCAAACCAGGTACTTTCAATATCTTTGCTTCTTGCGGCATTGATAATATGAAGGACCATCGCTACGATGATCAGGAACATACCAAATGCAACTGCAACGATAAATACTGTATTCAGTTTACCGAGGAATGGCAGTGTGGTCATATGATCGATCGGCCGTATCCACAATGGTTCAATGATGTCTTCAAATCCGAAAATACTTCCGAACATAAATCCGAAGATTGTGGAAAATACACCGGCAGTTGCGATAATTCCGGCAAGCGGAGCTTTCTTAAAGTGATAGATCAAGGCTCCACCGATCAGAAGTAACAATCCCTGTCCGACATCTCCGAACATAACTCCGAAAATAAAGGAGTATGTGATCGCTACGAAAATAGTCGGATCCATCTCATTGTGAGCCGGAAGACCATACATCTGAATATACATCTCAAATGGCTTGAACAGCTTTGGGTTTTCCAGCTTTGTTGGCGGTTCGCCGAAGTATGCGTCATGGTCGTCTTCGACAACAACAAAGACTTTGTCATCATCTTTGATTTCTTCTAAGAACTTCTCTACATCATCTTCTGCCATCCATCCGCAGAGAATGTAAGAATCATCCTGGCTGTCTTTCATCCGGGCAGCCATCTTACGGATGTCAAAGTTCTTGGAAAGTTCCTCCAGGCGATTTTTCGCTGCAATGAGCTGTGGAGCTCTGTCAGACAGCATCTCGCCGGCTTCTTTATCCAAATCCTGGATCTCCAGATTGATCCGTGCAATCTCGCGTTCCAGTGACTGGTATGCGAAAGCCGGAGTTCCTTCAAATTCATCTTTCAGTTCAATACGTTCAAAATGAAGAGAACGGAAAACAGCATCTACCTTTTGTGCCTCTCCCGGAGAAACGAAGTAAGCACCGTATACAAAGCTTTCGTCTCTTTCTCCTTCAACGAAGATTGCACTTAAATCATCCATCAGATATTTATTCATCTTGTGATAAGATTCCAGCGCGATCCGTCCGAAACGATATGTAATATATCGATATCCGAGGACCTTGTGAAGATCACAGTCGAGGGGGCGGAACGGAGAGAGTATCTGCTGTTTGGCACGGAGCTCCTCAATCTTCGCTTTCTTTTTCTCTTTCTTTGCCTGCAGTCCTTCATAATCTTCACAGGCTTTGCGAACAACCTCAAACATGTCGTCAAGACCTAAAGATTCATCCGGTGTAACATCATCTACATTCGGAAGATAGCCGACGAACTGGGTTGCCTGGGCAAGTACATCCCGGTACGGATTAAGTTCTACGAACGGGCGAAGATTATCGACTGTCTTGAGTTCGGACAGTGCAGACTCCAGCTGGATCTCATAACGTGAGAGATACAAGTCTGTGACACGGTCGATATCATCCCTCGGACCGGAAATGTTGATAAATTTCATTTTAACAATCATTGGGTTCTACCTCCAACGTACGCTAACGTCTCACCCGGTGTAAGTCCGTAACGGATGCATTCCAGAGCGGTAGTCAGCTTTTTGATTTCTTCTTCTTTTAAGAAGAGATAAGTGTTGACAGCAGCGATGGAGTATGGATTCCGCCTTCTGTCAATAGTGTACAGATGATGGAGACATTCTGAATACAATTGCTCCATAGTAAGCTGCTCAGTGGATTCATAGCGGCGGGCGTAAGGTGTCTGATTGCAGAGTGTCTGCAATTCTTCTAATGTTGTTGCTTCGACCATTCCTTTGACCAGGTCAGTAGACAGACGATAGTGGATCGGAAGGATCAGCTGGTAAATGTCAGCAGGCTTCATATTAAAATATTTCTTAGCTCTGTAGATCCACTGCATATTGAGCAGATCGATCTGAGTGCCACAGTCCCGCTGATATAATTCCTTATCTTCCTTTTTTAACACCTTTTTCCGTGCCTTCCAAAGAGTAGTAAAATAATAAAGATTCAATGCCAGATCGTAGTCATATAGGGTGACAGAAGGAGAATCCTTTAATTTCCTCAAAGGCTCATAATATTCTGTCTCCTTTAATGTCTCGATCAGTTCATCTGTGGTGCGTGAGGTGATCAGTTTCTCGATTGATATCTGAGAATATCGATCGAAGAAAGGACGTTTGTAATCAAGATCAAAAGGTTTCTGATAATGGTTGATCACAATCCTTAAACAATAATTGATCAGCTCGACTTCATAAGATTTCAGGCGTAGCTTCATAAGCTTACGCTGCTTCTGCCCACAAAAGCGATAAAGCTTTGCGTAGTCGCGGTAAAGTGAACGAGTCAGGATCTTCTCGATACTTCCTCTGTGAAGCTGCTCGGGGGCGAGCTCTTCCAAAATATCTGCATAAGCAGTTTCTTTCTTCAGATATTCAACTACCTCGGGAACATTGTGCAGAGAAGCGATTTCCTCAAACTGCGCCGGGGTAAGGAGTTTGGCTTCCATCGCCCGGGTTTTCGTTACGATACCACTGTATTCCAGTAGATTTCCCATAGGCTACACCTCAGTGATCCGCCGGAGAATCTCATGAGCATAATCAGAATGCTTTTCATCGTACTCCTTCTGCAGGGCGTCAAGTTCATCCTGACTCTCCTGATTTTGCCCGGATAAGATGCGTGAGGTCTCCGATTCCAGTTTGTCACGAATTTCCCGAATCCGCTGCTGCGTATCAGCTTCAAGCTCTTTGTCGAAATCCATCCGCTTTTTGTCATATTTTTCATCTAATGCGGATTTTTCGGCTTCTGCATGTTGCACGATTGCAGATGCGGCGGATTCAATCTCCGTCAATTTGTTTATAATAGAGTCCATAACCAGCCTCCTTTTTTGTTAGAAATTCATAATATCTTTTATAATACACCTTTTGGCGAAAAATACAAGCTTTTCTGGAATCTGTTTGCTTGTGAGACAGATTAATTCATGTTATGATAATGCATGTGTAAAAATAAACCGGCAGATCGGTAATGTGACGGATCTGTCAGAGAATATCAGGAGATTATAATTAATGAGATTAAGAAATATACCAAGAGCGGATGGCGTGATCGACGCACATCGTACGGTGATCAAGAAACCGGAAGAACAGAAAGGGAACTGGAATCATGTGTTTGGTAACGAAAAGCCGATTCAGATTGAAATTGGGATGGGAAAAGGACAGTTTATTCTGAATATGGCAAAGGCACATCCAGAGATTAACTTTATAGGAATTGAGCGTTATTCCAGCGTTCTGCTCCGCGCACTTGAAAAATATGATACAGAAGAATTTGAAACTCTTGAGAATATCCGTTTTATCTGTATGGATGCAAGAGAGATTGAAAATGTGTTTGCGCCTTCAGAGGTGGATAAGATTTTTCTGAACTTCTCAGATCCGTGGCCGAAGGCAAGACATGCGAAGCGAAGATTGACATCTACAGAATTTCTCGCAAGATATGAGAAAGTTCTCGTAGAAAGCGGAAGAGTAGAATTTAAGACAGATAATACAGAACTTTTTAACTTTTCTCTGGAACAGGTGAAAGAAGCCGGATGGGCATTGATTGCTTATACTTATGATCTGCATCATCAGGAAGAGATGAATGAAGGAAATATTATGACAGAGTATGAGCAAAAGTTTTCAGAAAAAGGAAATCCGATCAATAAACTGATTGCACAGAGAAAATAAGTGTTACTGTTCACACGATGTGCGACCAGCAACGCATCTCGCCATTTTAAATCGCCTTTGGCGATGGGGCGAGATGCATTCAAGTCAAAACACACATCCTCCGTGTCAATCAGCGGAGTGATTGACACGGGAGTGAACAGTAACAAATAAGTTTCATATATTATATAGAAAGAGTGGGATTCACAGGAGAACAGGATGAGACGGGGAAAATGTTGGAAAGCTGGGCTCAGTGAGTTGTGTTATTGCCATCAGAGACTGAATCGAAGGATTGTCTGCATTTGCAGATCCTTCGAGGAGGTATATCGAATTCTGAATAGGGGATATTGCCACAAAGACGAGAGAAAGAATAAACGTTGTTGATATCGTCTGAATTGTATATGAAATTAATAATTTTGAAAAAAATGAAAAAATTTGAAAAAAGGGGTTGCATTCCGGCAACAACTGATATATAATACTATTTGTGTTGAGGAACACGAGACACGAAAACAAAAGAATGCGCGATTAGCTCAGTTGGTAGAGCACCTGACTCTTAATCAGGGTGTCCAGGGTTCGAACCCCTGATCGCGCACTAACAATCACTGTTTTTACAGACATAGGAGCTGTGGGGACGGTGATTTTTTTGTGCGCTGGAAATAAAAAAGTTCTGGCGTGTTTTTTGAATCAGGCTTTTCATATATTTTCTTTGATGGTATAATATTCCAAAATGTTGATTATAATACGATTATAACAATCTAAAATGTTGATAGACTTACATTTGTGGTTTCTAAAATGTTGATATACAATTTATTGATTTGAGGTGTCTTATGTTAAAGAGAAAAGCGGCAGATGCTATTAAAAACTGGGTTAATTCAAAGGAAAAAAAATGTCTTGTAGTTCAGGGAGCCAGACAAACAGGGAAAACGTATATAATTGAACGATTTGCAGAAGGGAATTATGAAGAATTTGTGGAAATCAATTTTAAGCAGATGCCTTCGGCGATGGATATTTTTTCCGGTGATCTTACGGTTGATAATATGGTTATGGCTATGCGATTCCGATTTCCTGAAAAGAAGATCATTCCGGGGAAAACGATGATTTTTCTGGACGAAATTCAAGAGTGCCAGGAAGCAATCACTTCGCTCAAATTTTGGGCCTTAGATAACAGATATGATGTAATTGTATCAGGATCACTCCTTGGAATAGACTATAAACGTGCATCTTCTTATCCGGTAGGGTATGTTGATTATTTGAGAATGTACGGAATTGATTTTGAAGAGTTTCTTTGGGGAATGGGAATTTCTGACGATATGATAAAGAAACTCAGGGATTATTTTGAATCAAAGTCTGTCATACCAGAAGCAATCAATTCTCAAATGATGAGTTATTATAGACAATATATTGCAATAGGCGGCATGCCGGAAGCGGTGCAGAAATATATAGATACAAAAGATTTCAGGGAAGTTGACCGGATACAAAGGAATCTTTTACAGGGATATCAGTATGATATTGCACACTATGCAACTGCGGAAGAAAAGGTAAAAGCAGAGAAATGTTATCTTTCTCTTGCAAAGCAGTTATTGGATAAAGAAAACCATAAATTTCAATATAAAGAAGTTGAGCATGGCGGCAGGGCACAGAAATTTTTCTCGAGCGTTGAGTGGCTGCTTCGTGCAGATATGGTACACTTATGTAAACGCGTGACCGACATTAGATTTGATTTGGGTGATTATGCAAGAGATGATTTCTTCAGGGCATATACGACAGATTTATCACTTCTAATGGCAATGAAGGATTTCTCATTAAAGCAGCATATTGTAGAAAATACCTTATCAGGAAATTCAAAAGGAGGTATCTTCGAATGTGCAATAGCAGATGCTCTTTATAAAAAAGGGTATCAGTTATATTTTTATAAAAACGAAACATCAAAAAAGGAAATCGATGTGATTATCCAGCAAGATGGGAAAGTAGTTCCTATAGAAGTTAAGAGTGGAAATACACGAGCCAACTCATTGAAGTCACTTATGAGAAAAAATAAAGATATTTGTTTGGGGTATAAGTTCGTAGATGGGAATATAGGAGTAAGTGAAGACGGAATAATCACGTTACCATTATATATGATAGTGTTTATTTGAAAAAAAATCACTGTTTTTACAGACATAGGAGCTGTGGGGACGGTGATTTTTTTCAATGATTGAGTATAATAAAAGCAAGAACAGAAATGTTCTCGTATATTATCTAATCTTAAAAATAAAATATCTCCTCAAGGTTTATGGTAAAATAGAGTTGCGAAAAACTATCAACCAATCCACCTAAAGGAGATATATCTATCTTAGCTCAATTCAGCACGTTTTCTTTTTTTCATAATGAAATAGATAGGCGCAACAACAACCATTGCTCCAAGTCCTGCAATAAGTTTATACACCTCTGTATGAAATATCAGCCAAATACTTGCGAGAATCGCAATCACTGGAAATGTATATCCTAATGGAACCCTATATCCATCTTTCTTTCCATCACTTTTCTTTCGCAGTGCAATAACAGCAAGACAAGTAGGAATGTACTGGCTAAATCTACTAATCACGCTAATTGCAGCAAGCTCTGTAAAACTTCCAGTTAATGTAAGTAATACAGCTAACATTCCCGTGATAAATACTGCCACATAAGGAACTTTTCTTCTATTACATTTACTCAATGTCTTCGGAAGAAGACCTCCATCTGCAAGTGCCTGGGCACAACGTGGTGTGTTAAAAGAACCACAGATATTCAATCCTGCAATAGAAATCAGTGTTCCAAGTGTAACAAGTAACGCTCCCTTGTTTCCAAGAAAAGTCCCCATTGCATCTGCAACTGGTGTTGATGTTCCTGAAAGATTTGTTCCCAGGGTTCCAATACAATTAAATTGTATCAGAAAATAAATAACAGAAACAATTGACATGGAAATAATTAGTGCTTTTGGCACATTTTTCTTTGGATTTTCCATATCTCCTGCAGCCACACCTACATTTTCAAATCCAGTAAATGCATAGAATACTGTAATCACTGCAGCAGAAATAGAATTCATATTCATTCCATCTTTCAAAAACGGAGTAAAATTACTTCCTTTCAGGAAAAACAGACCTCCTATCACAAATATAACCATCGGTATCATTTTAGCAATTGTTGAAATATTGTTTAAATAAGCCATAATATTCACACCGAATAAATTGATTATACTTAATACGGTAATAATTCCAATTGCAATTGCCTTATTTACGAACGGATCCGCTGCCGCTGGAAAAATCGCTGAAAGTGCTGTTGTGAATCCAACTGCCATTGTTGCCCATGCGATAATGCCAACAATCCATTTCATGACTCCGACTTCGTATCCAAAAAAATCACCAAAAGCTTCTCTTGCATACAGATACGGCCCTCCTGACTGTTCAAACATGCTGCCACATTCTGCAAAACACAGTGCTACTGACATTACCAAAATCAGGACAAAAAGATATGCCAGCAAGCTTGATGGTCCCATTAACTGATATGCCGAACCAGGCAGGAGGAATATTCCACTTCCTACCACACAATTAATTCCATATAACACAATTGTTTTTAAATTCCATTTCTTTTCATTCATAATGTTCCACCTCTTAGCGACTTCATTACATATCCGGTCAGTACTGCAACTCCTGTCACCAGACTTTTCTCATCAAATATATTCTTACCATTATGTAAGCCCAATTTGCTGTTTACACTTTCATTTGCTGTACCAAGGAAAAACTGAGCTCCCTTGCTATAATTTAAAAAGACTGAAAAATCGTCAGATCCCATACTTGGCTGCTCAAATTCCAATACATGTCCCTTTCCAAGCATTTCATCTGCTACTTGAATTAAATCATTTACAACCTGTGAATCATTTGTAATTGGTGGAAGAGAAGCATCTGCAATCTCCACAGTCCCCTCCGCTCTCATAGACTCACAGACCGATTTTGTAATCCGTCTCAAAGCCTCCAGATTGTGTTCTCTCGAGTCCTGATATAAACTTCTCATACTGCCGAGCATTACAACCTCTCCCGGAATTGAATTGTAGGTTTTTCCAGCATGAATACTTGCTATTGTAACAACTGCCGGATGTACGGCCATGTTTTCTCTTGAAACAATTGTCTGAAGGCTTGTAATCAAATAAGCACTTACCACAATAGGATCAACGCAGTTATGAGGATATGCCGCGTGACCACATTTTCCTTTCACTGTAATTTTAAAATAATCGTTTCCAGCTTCCATTGGTCCTTTTTTCAGGCAAATTTTTCCGACCGGCGTTTGTGGATGCGTATGTAAACCTACTACAATATCATTTAATGGTTCTTTTTGCATCAATCCCGCCGCAATCATTTCTTTCGCACCTGTCACATTTTCTTCTGCAGGCTGAAAAACAATTCTCACGTTTCCATTTAGTTCATCTTTGTGTTGTTGGAGAATCTTAGCACTATATAATGCCGTAACGATATGAATATCGTGACCGCAGCTATGACTAACTCCTTCATTTTTGGAACTGAAATCCAATCCTGTTTGCTCTTGAATCGGCAAAGCATCAATATCGTGGCGAATGCAGATTGTCTTCCCATTCCCTTTTCCTCTAATCAGAGCACTGACTCCCGTCTTCAGATTAAGATTTTCTATTTCTACACCAAACTCCTGTAGCCGTTTCCGGATAAATTCTGTTGTATGATATTCCTGATTACTAAGTTCTGGGTTTTCATGCAAATATCTTCTGTCAGCAATCATCCTTTTTTCCTGTAACATTACTTCATCCATCAGTTTCATGCTGTATCCTCCAAACTTTTCTTTGTACTTTTCCTATTTTTCATTTTGGTATTCTCGTATTGCCTGAACCATACGATCAAGTCCCTTCTTAATTGTTTCTCTTGGCATTGCCATATTCAGACGGATAAATCCATTGGCATTTCCTACAAATAAATCATCTCCGCCTTCCAGTAATACTCCAGCTCGATTTGCAAAAAAATCTGGTAAGTTTTCGATATCTGGAAGACAAACTTTCATATCTACCCAAGCAAGATAGGTTGCCTCCGGAATCTGATATACAGCTTCTGGAAGGTTCTCCTGAAGATAATCTTTCAAAAACTGAAAATTATCATCAAGATAATCTTTCAACTCTTCCAACCATTTTCCGCACTTTTCATAGGCCGCTTTATGAGCCTCAACTGAAAGCGGATTTACAAATCCAACATTTTTATCTTTTTCCTGAAATTTATTTCTAAGCTTTTCATCTCGAATAATAATATTTGAAAACATCAAACCAGCCATATTGAATGTTTTACTTGCAGACATACAAGTAATCAATTTTTTATAGTCCTTCATGATTTTTCCCATTGGAATATGTTTATTATTTTTTCTAATCAAATCACAGTGAATTTCATCCGAAATAATCCATAGATTATATTTTTCAACAATTTTCGCTACCTTAGTTAATTCCTGTGCTGTCCACATTCTTCCAGTCGGATTATGAGGATTGCACCAGAGTATAAGCTTCATGTGTGGATCAGACGCTTTTTTTTCAAAATCGTCAAAATCGATTGTGAATTCTCCTCCATCAATTTTCAGATTTGAACACACCAATTCTACATTGTTATATTCTGCAGTATGTTTGAAATATCCATATGCCGGTGTAACAATCATCATCTTTTCATTTTTACTCAGCAGATCTTCCGTCAATTCATATAGTGCTGGGATGATTCCACTTGAAAAACATAACTCTTTTCTTGGAAACTCCCAATCATATTTTTCTCTGCACCATTTTTGTAATACATTATAATAATCCGAATCAAACACCATACTGTATCCAAAAATTCTCTTATCTATACGCTTTTTCATCGCTTCACAGATTTCCGGTGGTGTTGCAAATTCCATATCAGCGACCCACATACGGACAAATTCTTCGTCTTTATAGGGGAATTTTTTTTCTGGTCCTGCATGGAAAATATAGCTGCGAAATCCATCAGTATTCAGTGCATTGGTATGTCGTCTCTCGATGATTTCATCGAAATCATATGATCTTTTTAATTCTGTTTTCATCCTTTTTTCTCCTTTGTTTTATTGTAATTACACCATAACACCTTAGTTCTCCCTGTTCAAAATCCCGTTTTTCTACTTAGAAGAAACTTTTTACATGTTTATTCTCTTTAAAATAGACTTTTTACTGTTTTTATGTAATAATAAAAACAAATATCTCCAGTATTTATTTTTTTTATATGAATTTCTATTTTAACGAAACCGAGGATTGTAAAATATGACGAATTTACCTTTAGAAATTGGAAATAAGATTAAATTCTTTAGAAAAAAAAGGGGACTAACTCTTGTAGAATTTGCAGATATTCTATGTAAAAGTAAAGCAACCGTTTCCAAATATGAAAACGGTCAGATTACAATTGATATTGTTACACTTTATGAAATTGCCGAAGCGCTTGGTGTCCATGTAGAACAACTGCTCTACAGTGAACCCGCTCAAGTTCCAAAAAAATCATTGAGTAATGCCCCTGCTTTTTTTAGGGATGTTTCCCAGTTTTATATTTATTATTATGATGGTCGTGATAATTCTGTCAACCGATGTGTTGTAGATGTCCTGACCCCATCGAATCCAGGAACTTATAAAATTATGCTGTATATGAATATTGAAGATTATGTGCATTATCAGAACTGTGAGAACACTTACTTTGGCTACTTGAAACACTATGATGCTATGAGTAATCTTATTCTTCAAAATCAAGATACTGAAATGGAACAAATCAACATTACTGTACTTGCCTCTTTCCTTGATGCTAAGATAAAATGGGGACTTTTTTATGGGATTTCTTCCCGACCAATGATGCCGATTGCTACCAAAGTTCTTATTACCAAAGAACCGCAAAATGATACTCCTGAATTCAGAGAGAAACTCCATATTTCAAAACATGATATAAAAATGATGAAACTGTATAACATGTTTTCGATTACTTAGCAAACGGGGACTTTTCCCGTCTCCATCCATTTTTTGTTTCAGTCCTTTTGTCCGTGGAATCAGCATTAATAATGCTACTATATCTATAAGTCCGATCATTACTCCAAGAATCATTTTTCCAGACTGATTGATACTTATTAGATGAATTTATGGTATAAAAAGTTTCAAAAAGAGAGAAAAAAGCACCTGTCAAAGAATCTTTGCGGAACTATATATGCAATGTAATGTGATGATTGCTTTACTTTTAACATTATTTTTGGATAATAATATTAAAGGAGGATTCAAAAATGGTACAATCTATAGATAAAGAAAGAGTGATGGGAACAATAAAGCACGAAAAATCTGTTGTAGATTTTTTTACAGGTGCTGGAACCGGAATTATTGTATCTTGCTTATTTTCACCGAATTCATCGGTAAGAACTACGGTTATTATTGTTGGAATTATAATGGTATGTATTGGATGGTATAAAAAATCAAAGAGTGACAAAAAGGTATTTCAATATATTAAAGAACATGATTAAATGAATTTTAGGCAGGAACTTCCAGTCGTTGAAGGAATCCTCGTCATTGACGGGGATTTCTTCATGGAAAGGCAAAGCTCGTTCTCTAAAGCGTGTTATTTATAATTTTGCAGGATTTACATGAACCATGATATGCTTTACTTTAGGAAAAGTCTTTTCGATATCGTTATGCACTTTTTCGGCTACATCATGTGCATCCTGAAGCGTGATGGATCCGTCCAGAGCTATTTCAACATCAACATAGATTTTATTTCCAAAAATTCGAGTTCGAAGAACATCAATATTATGAACATTTGGATTGCGCATTACGCAGTTGCGAAGTTGAGTCTCCATTTCTTCGTCACAGGAGTGGTCAACCATTTTGTCGATTGCATCTTTGAAAATATCGGAAGCAGCCTTTACGATAAATACAAAAATCACTAAGCTGGCAATGGAGTCCATGATTGGAAATCCGAGTCTTGAACCGGCAATTCCGACCAATGCGCCGATGGAAGAAAATGCATCGGAACGATGGTGCCAGGCATCTGCCATCAGTGCACTGGAATCGATTCTTTTGGCATGGTATCTGGTGTACCAGTACATTGCTTCTTTACTTACAATTGAAATTATAGCGGCAACCAGTGCTAAGATACCAGGTGTTTGTATGTTGTCAGAATTTCCCTGTAATATCGTTTTGAATGCTTCAATTCCGATTCCAAGACCTGTGATGAGAAGAACAATCGCAAGGACGATTGCAGCTACACACTCTAGGCGTTCATGTCCATAAGGATGTTCTTTGTCCGGTTTTTTTGATGCGAGTCTGATTCCGATAATAACTACAAATGTACTGAATACATCTGATGCGGAATGAATAGCATCACTGATCATCGCATTGGAATGTGCAACAATTCCGGCAAAAAGTTTGAGCAGAGATAGTGCAACGTTCCCAATAATTGTAATAGTAGAGACTTTATTGGCTACTTTTTGGAAATCTTCTTCGTTTGCGACGGGATTTCCGGTTTTCATTGTGCTGTTTTCCATATGTGTTACCTCCAATTTAATAAAACAATTAAAAGATAGCTCTATGGCACTAAATATATGTGGGGAAATGAAAGAATTGTTTTAAAATAAAAAACACCCACGAATCAGTATTAGCAACTACTGTCCCGCGGATGAAAGATTCCACTGTCGCATCTGCGACCCGACTCCATGATAAGATATCACGGTCTGCTCAGTTTGTACTGTAGATTTATATGCAGTGCAAAGAGTTATAGTAGATATAGCATAAAAAAGTTGAGTTTGTCAAGAAAAACCAATCGGTTTTTGATTACAAATCTTAGGAATCTTAGGAAGGGGTAAGGCTGTGCAACGAAATAAGTTGCTTGCGGTCTTCTTATGTGAGTGATAAGATAAAAATACTTGTAAGATGAAGAGAGTGAGGTAGAAATTATGTATTATGTACCAGATGGCACAAAAGAGTGCGGATATTATGAATGTAAAAAATGTGGAAGTCGATTTTTATCACTGCAGACAATGAATACAATTCCTTGTCCGGATTGCGGGATGGATATTGACTATGAAATTGGACCGGATGAAACTTTGGAAGCAGCGGAGGATACAGCTGTGTTGGTGGAGAAGATTACAGGAGAAGAGGAAGTTGAGAAGATGGATTCACTTCTGAGCCTGGCAATTACCGGTGGAGATTATAATTGGATTTAAATGATATACGAAGATAAAAAAGAGATTTTTCCTGTTATAGTGGAAAAATCTCTTTCCATTCTCCGGGAGAAAGTGTCTCGTCGAGAATGATATCTTCTATAGAAATACGTTTTAATTCAATTACGCAACAATGAACTGCTTTCATCATGCGGCGGATTTGTCGTTTACGACCTTCACTGATCGTGATTTCTCCGTAAGTGACCGGATGAGTTGGGAGGTTGTTACATACGGCATTCTGTACTTCCGGATGCAAAGTATCGATTATATTAGAAAGAATGTCCTGATGAAATACTTTTAGTTTCGCAGGAGAAGTCAGAACAGGGGATCCTTTTAAGAGGATTCCTTTTTCTAATTGTTGGCACCGATTCTCGGTTAAATCACCGAGAACTGTAAAATGATAGGTCTTCTCTTTATGATAAGAAGGGTGTGTAAGTTTCTGGTTGAAAACTCCGTCATCTGTAATGAGGAGGAGTCCTGTTGTTTCTCTGTCTAATCGTCCAACCGGATTTAAATTGTCATTGTTCAATTCTGAAAAATAGTCCATAACGGTTGGGTAAAGGCTATCACGGCGGGCAGTGACGCAGCCGAAAGGTTTGTTGAACATATAATAATGAAACATATTGTATTGGTCTGTCTCCTGATATTAATTATAGTAGAATAAGATGATTATACGGTTATCTACTTATATAAGCAAGAGGATTTATATGGCGTTAAAGAAAGATAAATTGTCAGAATAGTCTGAATTGCATGAAATATAGAAAAAACATTGACAATTAAAAACGCCTGTGATAAGATAACATTCGTCGCTGAGGAACAGCAGGGAAAACAACAAAGTTACGGAAGATAAAAGAAGACGCGGAGGCGGGACATTCTTGATCGGAAGGAAACTGGAAGATTTAAAAATCAATGAAATGATTGAAAAATAAATCAAAAAAGTTGTTGACAAAGAGTTCTGAAAGTGATATTCTAAATAGGCTGTCGCGTGAGACAGTAAAGGAAAGCTCGAAAAGAGCAAAAAGAAAAATAAAAAAGTTCTTGACAAAGACAAAAGCTTTTGATAAAATATAAAAGCTGTCGCTTGAAAAGAACGACACAAACAAAGAACCTTGATAACTGAACAATAGACAACAACAACCCT
>CAKRDD010000016.1 GCA_934309345.1 uncultured Mediterraneibacter sp.
GTGTCTGGCAGCAGGAATGAATGCTCACTTGGCAAAGCCTATAAAAATTGAAAACATAAAGAGAATTTTGTGTGAATCATGCATCCTTCGTGGGAAAGAAGAGAATACTATAAGAAAATTATCCTAAGGTCATAAACCTTGAGCAATTTCGTCGGTCCGGGGGGTGAGAGCTAAACCGCCCCGATAGCTTTAAGACGGAAAGTTGTAAAGAGTCTATGTGTTTAAAATCATACTTTGCCAGTATAAAAGGTTGATTTTTAAAGTTTTAAAAGGTATAATATTGTTCATGTAGGAACAACAAAATCCCATATACGCTCAAAACATTAAAATTTTCGCAAAAATCAATTGGTCGTAAATGAAAAATTTTGCCATTATTTAAGGATGAAAATATCACGTAAAAGGATACTATTTTTGATTGATTTTTTAGTTCTTATCAAAAAAAGAAGTTCATTCTATTTGTACATGTTTAACAAGATATATGGATAAAACAAAACTAACTACAGAGAAAATTAGATTAATTCGCTAAAATTTCAGGTTTCATGATATGGTGATAGAAAATGCTATCATATAATCACAAATTGTATCAATGAATACCAAATTGATGTATATCATAACTGGAACGAATAATCAGTTATAAGAAATGGGGGACAATGATGAGTAATTACAAGATGGAAACTAAATGCGTACAGTCCGGTTACAATCCGGGAAACGGTGAACCACGTGTGCTCCCGATCGTACAAAGCACAACATTCCGTTACACCAGCAGTGATCAGATGGGAAGACTTTTTGATCTTGAAGAGTCCGGATATTTTTATACAAGACTTCAGAATCCGACGAATGATGCAGTGGCAGCAAAGATCTGTGATATGGAGGGTGGAGTAGCAGCAATGCTGACTTCTTCCGGACAGGCAGCAAACTTTTATGCGATTATGAATATTGCTGAAGAAGGTGATCATATCGTATGCGCGTCTGCCTTGTATGGCGGTACATACAATCTGTTTGCTCACACAATCCGTAAAATGGGTGTGAAAGCAACTTTCGTAGACCCAGACTGCACAGAGGAAGAACTGAATGCGGCATTTCAGGAGAATACAAAAGCTGTTTTTGGAGAAACTATCGCCAATCCGGCATTGACTGTTTTTGATTTTGAGAAATTTGCAAAAGCTGCACATGCACATCATGTTCCGTTAATCGTAGATAATACATTTGCAACACCGATCAACTGTCGTCCTTTTGAATGGGGTGCAGATATTGTTACTCACTCAACTACAAAATACATGGATGGACATGCAGCCTGTGTTGGCGGTGCAATCGTTGATAGCGGTAACTTTGACTGGGCTGCTTACGGAGACAAGTTTGCCGGACTTACAACACCGGATGAGACTTATCACGGAATTGTATACACAGAAAAGTTTGGCAAAGCTGCTTATATAACAAAAGCAACATCACAGCTGATGAGAGATCTTGGATCGATCCAGTCTCCACAGAATGCATTTCTTCTGAACCTTGGACTTGAGAGTCTTCATTTGAGAATGCCAAGACATTGTGAGAACGCTGTAAAGATGGCACAGTATCTCCAGGGACACGAGAAAGTGGCATGGGTAAACTGCCCATCACTTCCGGGAAGCAAGGATTATGATCTTGTTCAGAAATATATGCCGGATGGAACATGCGGTGTTATTACTTTTGGATTAAAGGGCGGAAGAGAAGCAGCAGTTAAGATGATGGACAAACTGAAACTGGTTGCGATTGTAACTCATGTAGCAGACGCAAGAAGCTGCGTACTTCATCCTGCAAGTCATACACACAGACAGATGAATGAGCAGGAACTGTTGGAAGCAGGTGTACAGCCAGATCTGATTCGTTTCAGTCTTGGAATTGAGAATATTGAAGATCTGATTGCCGATGTAGAACAGGCACTGGAAGATTAATATAAATAACATATGATTCAGGAGGTATGGATTCCCATGATTTTGTATCCATACCTCCTGTTTTTTGTATCCGAATTGTAGGTTTTAAACAGTAGTTAGCTCTTTTGCCTAAATTGTGGAGATTGATATGCAGAATTGGATACAATACATATTTTCCCCGTATTCTGTGCATTCTAGTAATAGTATTTATTTACTTTCAACAGGAGGCATATTTATATGAGCGAGGAAAAAAAGCAAAAATCAGATGAAATCAAAGAATTTGGTGCGTTAATGTTAAATGAAAATAAAAAGAATTACAAAATTCGTCTTCTGACAATTATAGGTGAAATTGAAGGACATGAAACAGTATCAAATAATACAAAAGCAACAAAGTACGAACATTTACTCCCACAACTGGCTGAAGCTGAAGAAAGCGATGAAGTAGAGGGGGTTCTCATTTTATTAAATACACTGGGTGGAGATGTGGAAGCTGGACTTGCAATTGCGGAGATGATAGCTTCTTTGGGAAAACCAACCGTTTCTCTTGTTCTTGGTGGAAGTCATTCTATTGGCGGTCCTCTTGCTGTTTCGGCAGATTATTCCTTTATTGTACCGACAGGAACCATGGTTGTTCATCCGGTTCGTTCAAACGGTACTTTTATCGGTGTGACACAGAGCCTGAGAAATATGGAACGTACACAGGACAGAATTGCCGGATTTATTGCTGCACACTCTAAAATCACAGAAAAACGTCTTGTTGATCTGATGTTGAACCCTACGCAGCTTGTAAAAGATGTAGGAACACTGTTAGAAGGAGAAGAAGCTGTAAGAGAAGGGATCATCGACGAAGTCGGAGGCATTCACCAGGCATTTAAAAAACTCTATGAATTGATTGATGAAAAACGGGAAAAACCTTCGGAAATGTAAATATAGAACAAAAAAATGGCATCTGATCAAAGAAATTTTGTAATGACATGAATTTTAATTGATGTTATACTTGAAATAGTATGTATTCAATCTATCGTTTGATTGAATCAGTACAATGGTATAATAATTAAGGGGGATTCAGATGGCTGCAAAATCTACAAATACGAAAAAAAGTTCTACGAACAACACAGCGAAAGCAGCAAAAAATGCAACAACTAAGAAAACATCGACAGCAAAAAAAGCTTCTGCCTCCACAAAGAAAAGTTCTGGCAGTAAGACAAAAAGAACTTCAAATCATATAAATACAGCACAAAGTCAGGAAATCCGTTCAGAGATTCTTCTATTGGGTTCCCTTGCCATCTGCATCCTTCTTATCCTGAGTAATTTTGGTATGGGTGGCATAGCGGGAGGAGCAATTTCTTCTGTAGGATTTGGACTTGTAGGAGCAATGGCATATTTATTTCCATTTGTATTTTTCGGAGCAGTTGCTTTTTATATTTCCAATAAAGGAAATCCTCATGCTTACATAAAAGTAGGTGCCGCAATTGTTCTGGTCATTCTCCTTTGTGGAATTTTAGAATTGATGTTTCATCCATATACTGCCGGGACATCTGTTTTATCTTACTACAAAGATTCCAGTGCTGATAAAAATGCGGGTGGATTACTTGGCGGAATTCTGATCAGTATTTTATGTCCACTGATCGGAGAGGCAGGTACTTATGTTATTTTGATCATTTTCTCAATCATTTGTATCATTCTGGTAACAGAACGTTCTTTATTAGCTCCACTTGGAAGACATGGAAAGAAAGCTTACCAGGAAGTGAAACGGAAACATCAGGAAACTGCTGAGATCCGTACACTGGAGCGGGATGCCCGCAAAGAGGCACTTGCGTTGAAGCAAAGAGAAAAAGTCGAAACTTTACAGGCAGATGCATCTTCTCCAAGTGAGAAAAAGAAACGCACAAAGCGGACAGACCTTAAAGCATCAGGTATTACGTTCGCCACAACGCTTCTTTCAGAGGAAGAATCACCTGTTGGTGGCTTTGGGCGGACTCCAAAATCACCTGAAATGACAGAACTTGTCCCGGAGAAAGAGCCGGATTCAAAAGATCTGACAGATTCCTTTGAAGATCATTTTGTCATTAACAGAGCAGAACCGGCAATGGATGTACAGGAAGAGATTCCGTTTGACGATGCACTGCACCTTGAACCGGTACAGACACCCGCTTCCCGACAAGAAAACGAGATGAGTTCTGGACATGATCCGGCTGCGGATCCTATGATTGAAAATAACCCGGAGATAAAACAGGAGCATTCCAGAAAAAGCAGCAAAAAAGACGCGCAGGCGGTTGCCGCAGAGACAGCCAGTGTAGAACAGACCATACGGGAACAGGAGCAAAAGCCACGGCCGGTTTATCATACACCTCCGCTGAATCTGTTAAAGAAGGGGAAGAAAGGCGGCGGTGATTCGGATGAACACCTTCGTGCCACGGCTTTAAAACTGGAACAGACACTACAGAATTTTGGAGTTGGAGTACATGTAACAAACGCAAGCTGTGGTCCATCTGTTACAAGATATGAACTTCAACCGGAACAGGGCGTAAAAGTAAGCCGGATTGTTGGACTTGCAGATGATATCAAGCTAAATCTTGCAGTTGCAGATCTGAGAATTGAAGCTCCAATCCCTGGTAAAGCCGCGGTCGGTATCGAAGTTCCGAACAGTGAAAATACAGCGGTTATGCTGGGAGATCTGCTGGAGTCAAAAGAGTTCAAAAACAGTAAATCGCCAATTTCATTTGCAGTTGGTAAAGATATTGCCGGAAAGGTTGTTGTGACTGACATTGCCAAGATGCCGCATCTTCTTGTTGCAGGTGCAACGGGATCCGGTAAATCTGTCTGCATCAACACTCTGATCATGAGTGTTATTTATAAGGCAGATCCTGATGATGTTAAACTGATCCTTGTCGATCCAAAAGTTGTGGAACTAAGTGTATATAACGGAATTCCACATCTGATGATTCCGGTTGTCACAGATATGAAAAAGGCGGCAGGTGCTTTGAACTGGGCAGTTGCTGAGATGGAAAAGCGTTACAAACTTTTTGCACAGTACAATGTACGTGATTTAAAGGGCTTTAATGAAAAAGTCAAGCATGGGGAAACCGGACCGGAGATTCAGAAAAAGCTTCCTCAGATTGTAATTATCATTGACGAGCTTGCTGATCTTATGATGGTTGCTCCGGGAGAAGTAGAAGGTGCTATCTGTCGTCTGGCACAGTTGGCCAGAGCAGCGGGACTTCATTTGATTCTTGCAACACAGAGACCATCTGTAAATGTTATTACCGGATTGATCAAAGCAAACATGCCTTCCCGAATTGCTTTTTCTGTATCATCAGGTGTCGATTCAAGAACAATTATCGATATGAATGGTGCTGAAAAGCTCCTGGGAAAGGGAGACATGCTCTTTTATCCATCCGGATATCCAAAACCTGTCAGGGTGCAGGGATCTTTCGTTTCGGACGAAGAAGTTCAAAAAGTTGTTGATTATTTGATTGACAAGAACGGAAATACCTCGTACAGTAATGAACTAGAAGAACAGATTTCAAGCAGCGCAGATCTTCCGGGTCAGGGAATGCTTCCGGGACAGCAGGACAGCGAGAACAGCAGGGATGTCTATTTTGCAGATGCAGGGAATCTGATCATCGACAAGGAAAAAGCATCGATTGGTATGCTTCAGAGGATGTTCAAGATTGGTTTCAACCGTGCTGCCAGAATTATGGATCAGCTATGTGAAGCCGGTGTTGTAGGTCCGGAGGAAGGAACAAAACCAAGAAAAGTGCTTATGACAAAAGAAGAATTTGCAGAATATATGCAGAATCAGACTTCGTAAAATCTAAAAACACCAAAAGTGATACAAAGGAGAGGGAAAGATGAAAACAGATATTCAGATTGCACAGGAAGCAGAAATGAAACACATCAAAGAGGTAGCGGTACAGGCCGGTATTTCAGAAGATGAACTTGAATTTTATGGAAAATATAAGGCAAAACTTTCCGATGAACTCTGGAACAGAATCAAAGATAACGAGGATGGAAAGCTTGTACTTGTAACAGCAATCAATCCTACTCCGGCCGGAGAGGGTAAGACTACAACATCTGTAGGTCTCGGACAGGCATTTGCAAAACTTGGAAAAAAAGCAATGATCGCACTTCGCGAGCCATCTCTCGGACCATGTTTCGGAATCAAAGGTGGAGCAGCCGGTGGCGGATATGCCCAGGTCGTTCCTATGGAAGATCTGAACCTGCATTTTACAGGAGATTTTCATGCGATCACTTCAGCAAACAACCTTCTTGCAGCAATGCTCGATAATCATATCCAGCAGGGAAATACACTTGGTATTGATCCAAGACAGGTTGTATGGAAACGTTGTGTCGATATGAATGATCGTGTTCTCAGAAATATTGTTGTCGGACTTGGACGCAAAACAGACGGTATGGTCCGTGAAGATCATTTTGTCATTACAGTGGCATCTGAGATCATGGCGATCCTCTGTCTTGCAGATGATCTTGCTGATCTTAAACGCAGACTTGGAAGAATCATTGTTGCCTACAATTTCAAAGGAGAACCTGTTACAGCAGATGATCTTCAGGCAACGGGCGCTATGGCTGCACTTCTGAAAGATGCGATCAAGCCAAACCTGATCCAGACACTTGAGCATACACCGGCATTAGTACATGGCGGTCCATTTGCAAACATTGCACATGGCTGCAATAGTGTACGTGCAACAAAGATGGCTCTGAAGTTAAGTGACATCACTGTTACAGAAGCCGGATTTGGTGCAGATCTTGGCGCTGAGAAATTCTTTGATATCAAATGCCGTATGGCAGGTCTGAAACCAGACGCAGTAGTTTTAGTTGCAACAGTACGTGCATTAAAGTATAACGGTGGCGTTGCGAAGGCTGACCTTGCAGAAGAGAACCTGGATGCGCTTGCAAAAGGTATTGTAAATCTTGAGAAACATATTGAAAATATTCAGAAATACGGTGTACCGGTAATCGTTACACTGAATTCATTTGTAACAGATACGAATGCTGAAAATGCATTTATTGAAAAATTCTGTCGTGAACGCGGATGCGAGTTTGCCCTCTCAGAAGTGTGGGAGAAAGGCGGAGAAGGCGGTTTAGATCTTGCGCAGAAGGTTCTTGAGACACTTGAGACAAAAGAAAGTGATTTCCATACGCTTTATAATGATGAGCTTTCTCTGAAAGACAAGATCCGTACAATCGCACAGGAGATTTACGGCGCACATGATGTTGTATATGAACCTGCAGCTGAGAAACAGCTCGCCAAGATTGAATCTATGGGATTTGGTTCTTTCCCGATCTGTATGGCAAAGAATCAGTATTCTCTTTCAGATGACGCTACAAAGCTTGGAAGACCTGAAAACTTTGACATTCATATCCGCGAGGTATATGTAAGTGCAGGAGCCGGTTTTGTTGTCGCACTGACGGGCGCTGTTATGACAATGCCTGGTCTTCCAAAAATTCCTGCTGCAAACGGAATCGACGTTACAGATGACGGAAAGATCACCGGACTTTTCTAAAGTTTTTTATGATTGGCTGCCGGTCATAGTATTTTTTGACCGGCAATGCCAATTGTTTTCATGGAGTTAGATAATTAATTAAGGAGATACACATGGCACAGTTGATAGATGGTAAATTAATCTCTCAGCAGATTAAAGATGAGTTGAAAGAAGAAGTAACACAGTTTAAGGCAGAAGGCATTGATATTTGCCTTGCTGTTATTCAGGTGGGTAGTGATCCGGCTTCTTCTGTATATGTCAGAAACAAGAAAAAGGCATGCGCCTATATCGGGGTAGAATCCAGATCATATGAACTTCCGGAAGAGACTTCGGAAGAAGAACTGATCAAGTTAGTAGAAGAGTTAAATGCAGATGAAAGCGTAAACGGAATTCTTGTACAGCTTCCGGTACCGGATCATATTGATGAAGATAAGATCATCCGTACGATTTCACCGGATAAGGATGTAGATGGATTCCATCCTGTAAGTGTTGGAAGACTCTGGATCGGAGAAAAAGGATTTTTATCCTGTACTCCGGTCGGAATCATTCAGCTTTTGAAAAGATCCAATATTTCGATTGAAGGAAAAGAATGTGTGATCATTGGACGAAGCAATATTGTCGGTAAACCAATGGCAGCCCTTTTGCTTCGTGAAAATGGAACTGTAACCGTTGCACATTCCCGAACAAAAGATCTTAAAGAAGTAGCAAAACGAGCAGATATCCTGATTGTTGCAATTGGAAAAGAGCGTTTTATCACATCTGAATATATCAAAGAGGGAGCTGTTGTCATCGATGTAGGAATGCATCGTGATGAAGCGAACCATCTTTGCGGAGATGTTGATTTTGCGGATGTTGAACCTCATTCTTCTGCAATCACGCCGGTACCGGGTGGTGTTGGTCCAATGACAATTGCAATGCTGATGAATAATTGTGTTGAAACAGTTCGTAAGTAGGAGGAACTTGTAAATGAGGTGTACACATTGCGGAGCAAATATACCAGACGATCAGTTGATTTGTCCCGTATGCGGTGCTGAAGTACAGATTGTACCAGATTATAACCCTCTGGAAGACGTACTCGCACGCGAAGTGAAAGGCTCAGTAGCCGGAGCTACACGTCAGATCCAGGCAGATGTAGTCCGAAAACAGAATGTGAGCCAAAACCAACAAAATAGAAATCGACAAAATCAACGATCGAATCCTAATTCCACACGCGTCTTAAGCCAGGCGGAACTGGATAAAGTAAGAGAAGAGCGAAGAGAGCAGCTACGGCGCCAGAGAGCGCAAAGACAACGTCAGAAAACAGATGCAAAGCGTTATCAGGATGCCCGTCAGTCAACAGAGAATCTGCGCCGGACATCTACTGAAAGCAGACGCCTGCAGCAGATCAAAAAACAAGAAGCTGCCAGAAAAAAACGCCAAAAATTACTTACGGTTTTTTTCCTGCTCATTCTTCTGGTTGGTGTCGGAATTTATATCGGATATCAGAATTCCTATACAGGCATGATCAAAAAAGGGAATGCCGCACTGCAGAATAGTAACTATACTTCTGCAGAGAATTATTTTAACAGAGCAATTATAAAGGATAAATCAAAAGCAGAGGCTTATACTGGACTTGCTAATATCTATGTTGCCCAGGATGATCTGGACAGTGCAGAGAGCGTCTATCTCAACGCACTGGAGACACAACCGTCGAATGTAAATCTCTATAAAGCTGCAGTAAAATTCTATGAGAAAACAGAACAGCCGAATAAGATTTCTGATCTCCTGCAGGATTGTGAAGATAAGAATGTATTATCTGCTATGAATGATTATGTTTCATCTGCTCCTAAATTCAGTTTGAAAGAAGGAACCTATGATGAAGTACAGCAGGTAACATTAACATCTGCTACAGGCGGAACGATTTATTATACAACAGATGGTTCTGATCCGACGGAGTCAAGTACAGAATACAAAGAAGCTGTTTTGCTTCAGTCCGAAGGTGACACAGAGATCCGTGCAATTGCTGTTAATAAAAAGGGAATACCAAGTGCTGTTTCCAGTGCGAAATATTCCATTGAATTTCCACTTGTAGACGCTCCGGCAGTTTCTCCATCAACCGGACAATATAGTACAGCCACTCAGATCACGATTACGGTACCGGATGGATATACGGCATACTACACGATGGACGGTTCAACTCCAACCACATCCTCTGAGAAATATACTGACCCGATTGATATGCCAGAAAATTCACAAACGACTTTTTCAGCAATTCTCGTGAACGATAAAAATGGAAAAGCAACGGAAGTGACAACAAGAAATTATATTACTACATATTAAGTGAACTGTGTAAAGTAACTATAAAGCAACCCTGTTTTTGGAAAAAATTATGTAAATTTTCCAAAATAGGGTTGCTTTTTTTAGTATACAGAGTTATAATAATATCTGTTAAAAAAATAACAATACTACATAAAAAAGGAGAGATTTGTTATGAGTAGATTTTGCTTACCAAGAGACATTTATCATGGAAAAGGATGTCTTGAAGAACTGAAGAACCTGAAAGGAAAGAAAGCCATTCTTGTAGTTGGTGGCGGTTCTATGAAACGTCAGGGATTCCTGGATAAAGCAGTTAATTATCTGAAAGAAGGCGGAATGGAAGTTCAGCTGTTTGAAGGTGTTGAGCCAGATCCGTCAGTTGAGACTGTTATGAAAGGTGCTGAAGCAATGCGTGCTTTCGAGCCGGATTGGATCGTTGCTATGGGTGGTGGATCACCAATCGATGCAGCGAAAGCTATGTGGGCATTCTATGAGTACCCGGAGATCTCCTTTGAAGACCTGATCACACCATTCAGCTTCCCGGAACTGAGACAGAAAGCTAAATTTGCAGCAATTCCTACAACTTCAGGAACAGCTACAGAGGTTACAGCATTCTCAGTTATCACAAACTATCAGACTGGTGTGAAATATCCACTGGCTGACTTCAACATCACACCAGATGTTGCAATCGTTGATCCTGACCTTGTTGCAGGACTCCCGGTTAAACAGGTTGCATATACAGGTATGGATGCTCTTACACATGCAATTGAAGCATATGTATCCACACTGAACGGACCTTTCACAGATCCACTTGCACTGCAGGCAATTGAGATGGTTCTTGATTATCTGCCAGGATCTTACAAATGTGATATGGTTGCAAGAGAGCAGATGCATTATGCACAGTGCCTTGCAGGAATGGCATTCTCTAATGCATTACTTGGTATCGTTCATTCAATGGCTCATAAAACAGGTGCTGCATTCTCTACAGGACATATTCCGCACGGATGTGCTAATGCAATTTACCTTCCATACGTTATCAAATACAACGCCAAAGACGCTGTAGCTGCAAAACGTTATGCTGAAATCGCACGCAGAATGGGACTTGCCGGAACATCTGAGCAGGCTCTGATCAACAGCCTTGTTGAGAAGATTGATGAGTTCAATGTAAGACTGAACATTCCTAAGACTCTGAAAGACTTCGGAATCAATGAAGAAGAATTCAAAGAAAAAGTTGACAAGATTGCAGAACTGGCTGTAGGAGATGCCTGTACAGGATCCAACCCACGTGCAATCGATCCGGCTGCTATGGCTAAACTTCTTACATGTACATACTACGGAACAGAAGTTGATTTCTAAAAACAGAAAAGCAATACAGGTTTCCCGTTATTTTTTATAAAATGATCTAATCTTGGGAGACTTGTCTTAAAACAATACGGGTAGATGCATGAAATTGTGTGTCTACCCGTATGTTTTACTTGAATTCATGGCTGAATTGTCGTATTATTAACAAAGAGCGAGTTGTTATTGTTTGCATATTTGTTAAATAATAACGTCGATTTATTTACAAGGAGGAGAAACATGTATAAGATATTAAAAGCTGAAAAACTGGCTGATAAGATTTATCTGATGGATGTTCATGCACCACGTGTAGCAAGTCACTGTCAGCCTGGTCAGTTTGTCATCGTTAAAATGGACGAGAAAGGCGAACGTATTCCGCTGACAATCTGTGATTATGACAGAGACGCAGGAACAATCACAATCGTTTTCCAGGAAGTTGGAGCTTCTACAGTGAAAATGGGAGAACTTAAAGCAGGAGACAGTTTCCGTGACTTTACAGGTCCGCTCGGATGCGCTTCTGAATTTGTTCATGAAGACCTTGAGTCCCTTAAGAATAAGAAGATGCTGTTTGTAGCCGGTGGAGTTGGGGCTGCTCCGGTTTACCCACAGGTAAAATGGTTGAAAGCACACGGAATCGATGCTGATGTTATCGTTGGTTCCAAGACAAAAGATATGCTGATCCTTGAAGATCAGATGGAAGCTGTTGCAGGTAACTACTACCCATGTACAGATGACGGTTCTTACGGACACGCAGGAATGGTTACAACTATGGTAGAAGAACTTGTAAACAACGGAAATAAGTACGATGTCTGCGTTGCGATCGGACCGATGATCATGATGAAATTCGTCTGTCTCTTAACAAAGAAACTTGAGATTCCGACTATCGTCAGCATGAACCCGATCATGGTAGACGGAACAGGTATGTGTGGTGCCTGCCGTCTTCAGGTTGGAGATGAGATTAAATTTGCATGCGTTGACGGACCAGAGTTCGACGGACACCTTGTTGACTTTGATCAGGCAATGAAGAGAAGCCAGATGTACAAATCTGAAGAAGGACGCGCAATGCTGAAGCTTCAGGAAGGCGATACACATCACGGCGGATGCGGACATTGTGGAGGTGACGAATAATGGCTGATATGATGAAAAAAGTACCTGTAAGAGAGCAGGATCCAAAAGTACGTGCAACAAACTTTGAAGAAGTTTGTCTCGGTTATAACAAAGAAGAAGCAATGGAAGAGGCTACAAGATGCCTTAACTGTAAGAATGCAAAATGTATCCAGGGTTGTCCTGTATCCATCAACATTCCGGCATTTATCCAGCAGGTAAAAGAAGGAAATATTGAAGAAGCTTACAAGATCATTGGTAAATCCAGTGCACTTCCGGCTATCTGTGGACGTGTTTGCCCGCAGGAATCCCAGTGTGAGGGAAAATGTATCCGTGGAATCAAAGGCGAGCCTGTTTCTATCGGAAAACTGGAGCGTTTCGTTGCTGACTATGCACTTGAGAACGATATCAAACCAGAAGGCGCTGAGACTATGAACGGCCATAAAGTAGCCGTTATCGGTTCTGGCCCGTCCGGACTTACATGTGCCGGAGACCTTGCAAAACTCGGATACGATGTAACAGTATTCGAAGCATTACATGAACTCGGTGGAGTACTTGTATATGGTATTCCTGAGTTCCGTCTTCCAAAACAGAAAGTCGTTGCGAAAGAGATCGAGAAAGTAAAAGAGCTCGGTGTTAAATTCGAGACAAACGTTGTTATCGGTAAATCCACAACAATCGATCAGCTGATGGAAGAAGAAGGATTCGAGGCAGTATTCATTGGATCCGGTGCCGGACTTCCAATGTTCATGGGAATTCCGGGAGAGAATGCAAACGAAGTATTCTCCGCAAATGAATACCTGACAAGAAGTAACCTGATGAAAGCTTTCCGTGAGGATTACGACACACCGATCGCTGCAGGTAAGAAAGTAGCTGTTGTTGGTGGTGGTAACGTAGCTATGGATGCTGCAAGAACAGCTCTCCGTCTTGGCGCAGAAGTTCATGTAGTATACAGAAGAAGTGAAGCAGAGCTTCCGGCAAGAGCTGAAGAAGTCCATCACGCAAAAGAAGAAGGAATCATCTTCGATCTTCTTACAAATCCGAAGAAGATCAACGTTGACGAAAACGGTAATATCACAAGCATGACAGTGATCAAGATGGAACTTGGTGAGCCAGATGCATCCGGAAGAAGACGTCCGGTTGAGATTGAGGGATCTGAGTACGACATCGAAGTTGATACAGTTATCATGTCACTTGGTACATCACCGAACCCGCTGATCTCTTCTACAACAAAAGGTCTGGAGACAAACCGCAGAAAATGTATCGTTGCAGAAGAAGAGAATGGACAGACATCTAAAGAAGGCGTATTCGCCGGTGGAGATGCTGTTACAGGAGCTGCTACAGTTATCCTTGCTATGGGAGCTGGTAAAGCAGGTGCTAAAGGTATCGATGAATATCTGAGAAATAAATAATAAACTATAAAAATAATCGACCGGCAGGAAATGTAATTATATCATTTTCTGCCGGTTTTCATTTACGCGAGCAACGAGCCAAAGTTCTTTTCAAATCCTTTATTCCTGATATTTTTGCCTTAAATCTAATGACAAGCATGCAATAAGTATGTTAAAATAATACACTGAATATTTACGAGACAATAGAAAAATCTATTTTGGAGGAAACATAAAACATATGACGAATTATAACAGCAATGACAATCGATTTGATGGAAGATGCTTCCTTGAAGATGTTGAGATAAAGTTACAAAAACGACTGGAAGAAATAGGGCAGTCTCTCTCTGATGGACAGAAAGAGATTGATAGCATGCAGGAATATTACTGGGAAAACTATACAGAGATGGATGAATATGGTTACGAAGATTACGATAATCAACAGGCACTTCTGCATCAGGTCAACGCCAATAATGAAAAACTTCAGTTAAAGCACCGTTTTGAAAAGATGATGGACGCACCTTTCTTCGGGAGAGTTGATTTTTTATATGACGGTGATGATGAACCGGAACCGTTTTATATCGGGATTGCAAATTTTGCCGAAAAAACAGGCATGCAGCCTCTGATCTACGACTGGAGAGCTCCGGTCAGCAGTTTATTTTATGATTATGATAAAGGACCGGCAAGCTATGAGGCTCCTGCCGGAAGACTGGATGGAGAGATCCTTTCAAAATGGCAGTTTAAGATCCAGAATGGAGAACTTGTCTATGCCTTTGAGAGTGATACAAAGATCGATGATGATATTCTGAAAAAAGAACTTGGAACAAACAGTGATGTGAAACTAAAAAACATTGTCCGCACGATTCAGAAAGAACAGAATGCAATTATCCGAAATACGAAAGATCGGATCCTTGTAATCCAGGGGGCTGCCGGAAGTGGAAAAACTTCGATTGCTTTACACCGAATTGCATATCTTTTATATCATGAACGCGACAATATGAAATCATCCAACATACTGATTCTTTCACCGAACAGCGTATTTGCAGATTATATCTCACATATTCTTCCAGAATTAGGAGAAGAGAATATCCGTGAGATGAGTTTTGATCTCTACGCCTACAAAGAGCTTCGAAAAGGTGTCGCAGCAGACTGTGAGGATCGTTATGATCACTTGGAACGTCGGATGAAGTTTCCGGATGAAGCAGTTCAGAATCGTTTTGACTGGAAACAATCCAAAGATTTTATTGGTGAGATAGAAGGTTTTCTTGCGATTCTGGAAGATCGTCTGATGGAATTCAAAGAAATTGAGTTCCGTGGAATGACATTGACAGAAGAAGACTTGATCCAATTGTTCTATTATAAATTCACAGAGACTCCGTTATTGAAACGTATGGACGCTGTAAAAGACTATTTTATCGATTCCTGGGAAACTCTGAAAGGCAGAAATATTTCAGAGGATGATCAGGAGATGCTTCAGATGAAGTTCGACAAGATGTACACAACGAAAGATATTTACACCATTTATAATTGGATACTCGATGACTGTGGTTGTGATCTGTTGCCGGAAGTTCCGTACGAAAAACGAAAGCTCCCTTATGAAGATGTATTTCCTATGCTCTATCTGAAATATCGTCTTTCTGGTGGGAACTCAACTCATAAGAATATTAAGCATCTTGTCATTGATGAAATGCAGGACTACACTTATCTGCAATACACCATTCTGGAATCCTTGTTTCATTGCAGAATGACAATTCTTGGAGACCGTGCACAGACCCTGGATACAAAGCAACAGGATGTATTGAGATTTCTTCCCAAATTACTTGGACGTGAGATCCGAACGATTGAAATCAAAAAGAGTTACCGGAATACATTAGAAATTGCCCGGTATGCGGAAAAAGTCAGTGGAGTATCTGATCTTGAGTTACTGGACCGCCATGGAAAAGAAGTCGTAGAAAAGACATTTAACACAGACACGGAATTGCTTGATGAACTTGTCTGTCACTTAAAATGTCCGGGAGACTTTGAAACTGCTGCCCTGATCACAACAACAGAAGAAGAAGCTTTTGACTTAAGCCGTCTCCTGAAACTGCGTGGTATCAACGTATCTTATGTAGATCGTAACAGTTCCGCATTTAAGAAAGGCCTCACAGTAACGACATTTTATCTTGCAAAAGGGCTGGAATTTGACCAGGTTTTCGCACTTCGCGGTGCAAAAGAAAATCCGCTTAAAAATCAGGCGGAATATATTTGCGCAACAAGAGCTCTTCACGAACTCTATGTTTACGAAATTGCTGACAGCTTATCAAAATAACAGTTAACAAGCATGTATGATTAAAATTTATTCAGAAAGAACAGAAAAATGAAGATTACATTAATAACCGTAGGAAAGATAAAAGAAAAATATCTGCGAGATGCAATTGCAGAATACAGCAAGCGATTAAGCCGATACTGCAAATTGGAGATTATAGAAGTAGCTGATGAAAAGACACCTGACCATGCAAGTGATGTCGTGGAAAATACAATTCGCGATAAAGAAGCTGAACGTATTATGAAATATGTAAAAGAGGATGCCTATGTGATCACTCTTGAGATTAACGGAAAGCTTCTTAGTTCTGAAGAACTTTCTGCAAAAATCAATCAACTTGGAATTCAGGGGACAAGCCATATCACATTTATCATTGGCGGATCCATTGGTTTAGGCAAAGAAGTGCTCGCAAGATCGGACTATGCATTAAGCTTTTCCAAGATGACCTTTCCACACCAGTTGATGAGGGTCATTCTGTTGGAGCAGATATACAGAAGTTATCGAATCATCAACGGTGAACCTTATCATAAATAGAAATCTGTCACAGAAAACGACTGGTATAGGACATCGTGATGCATTCATATACTGATGACAAAGGATTTTTATATAAAAAACTTCAATGAACAGAGAGCAGATCAAAGAAAAGATGATATCCGCAATGGATCTCCCAAAAGATGTGATTCAGAATGCTTCTGTTATAACCATTTTAGGCCGAAATGAATTATGCATTGAAAATTATCGAGGCATTATTGAATACACAGATACACTGATCCGTGTGCAGACGCGGGCAGGACAGATCCGGATCCAGGGAAAACGACTCCGGATTCAATATTACACAAATGATGAGATGAAAGTATCTGGAACATTATCATCTTTAGAATTTACTGAGGGGAGGAATCCGGGGTGATTCATTGCCTGATCCGCTACTTGTCCGGTTATGTGAAGATTCAGATCAAAGGATACTCCCCAGAACGATTTCTGAATCTCTGCTGTTATCACCGCATCCGATTCTGGGGATTAACCCGGATCGGAACAAATTATGAATTATACTTGAGTTTATCTGATTTTCGAAAGATTCGTCCTTATGTCAGAAAAACACATACTAAAGTCATACTAAAAAAACGGTATGGCTTTCCTTTTTTTCTTTATCGCTACCGAAAAAGAAAACTATTCTTTATCAGCATCTTCCTATGCATTTTTCTAATCGATTGTTACTCGCAATTTCTATGGGATATTCATTTTCAGGGAAATAAAAGATGGACCGACACGACCTTGACAACGTTTCTGAAAGAAGAGGGGATTTATCCTGGAATGCAAAAGAAAAATGTAGATTGTCAGGGGATTGTCAAAGCCCTTCGAAAGGAATATAATGATATCGTTTGGGTATCTGCTTCTCTTGATGGCAGCCGGTTAAAAATACAGATAAAAGAAAATGAAGATGCGCTTCCTATCATCTCATCTACTCAGACAGATTCTTTACCTGCTGATCTGATTGCTTCTACTGATGGAATCATTACAAATTTAATTACACGCACCGGCATTCCCCAGGTACATATCGGGGATTCTGTAACGAAAGGAACTTTACTTGTATCTGGACGGATTGACATCCTGGATGACAGTGGTGAAATTACCGGATATCAATATACGCATGCCGATGCAGATATTTTCGCTGATACACAGATTTCTTATCTGGATATAATTTCCTGTTATCATAATAAAAAAGTATATACAAAAGAAACAAAAAAGTCCGGATTTATTCAAATCGGATCTGTCCGGTTAGAAACATGGAAACCAAAAATATCTGACACTTCTGAAAAACTCTGTATAGAGCATCAGTTAAAACTGGGAGAAAATTTTTCACTTCCTGTTTTTTATGGGCATGAAACAATAAAAAAATACAGCTTCAAGAAAATAAAATATACGAAAAAAGAGATGCAGACAATTTTAAGCAGTCGATTTCGCTATTTTTGTAAAGATTTAGAGGAAAAGGGTATTCAAATTAATGAAAAAAATGTTAAGATATATATATCTGCCGAAAAGGCAACGGCTTCAGGTACGCTCTATCTGAATCAGCAGATTGAAGAGGAAACAGAGACCGAAAGAATAACTTTAGAAAGGAACGAACCGGATGAGTCTGTCGGAACTGATCATTGATATTCCGGCTGAATACGAGATAAATGTATTTGGCCAGTTTGATACTTATATAAAGAAAATAGAAAGAACTTTTCATGTCACATTGATTTCACGTGACGGTGCAACCAAGATTGTAGGAGATACAATTGCTGCACAGAAAGCCCAGCGTGTACTTACACAGCTTGTGGAACTTGCTAAACGAGGAAATACGATTACGGAACAGAATGTAGACTATGCAATCTCGCTCGTATTTGAAGATCAGGAAGAAGCTCTTGTTTCTATTGATAAAGATCTGATCTGTCATACACTACAGGGAAAACCAATCAAACCTAAAACATTAGGTCAGAAAAAATATGTTGATGCAATTCGTAATGGAATGATCACTTTCGGTCTCGGACCTGCCGGAACAGGAAAGACCTATCTTGCGATGGCAATGGCAATCACAGCATTCAAACGCGAAGAAGTAAGCAGAATCATCCTGACGCGCCCGGCAATTGAAGCCGGAGAGAAGCTTGGATTTCTTCCGGGAGACCTGCAAAGCAAGATTGATCCGTATTTAAGACCTTTATATGACGCGCTTTATCAGATCATGGGAGCTGACAGTTTTCTTAAGAATTCTGAGAAAGGATTGATTGAAGTTGCTCCTCTGGCATATATGCGTGGGCGTACTTTAGATAATGCGTTCATCATCCTTGATGAAGCACAGAATACAACGCCGGCCCAGATGAAGATGTTCTTAACAAGAATTGGTTTTGGATCCAAAGTTGTCATTACAGGTGATTCTACGCAAAAAGATCTTCCATCCGGAACAATATCCGGACTTGATGTTGCTGTAAAGGTTGTAAAAGATCTGGAAGGGATCAACATCTGTACGCTGACAAGCAAAGATGTTGTAAGACATCCATTAGTTCAGAAAATTGTAAAGGCATATGAGGACTATGAGAAAAAATCGTCCAGACCGAGAGAAAACAGGAGGAAAAAAGGATGAGTCTTTTTATCGAAGAAGAGGGGAATATAAAGTTAGACTTTGATACAGAAGAGATTGCCGCATTAGTTATTGACGCTGCATTAGAACTTGCAGACTGTCCTTATGAAGCAGAGATCAATCTTCTTTTAACAGAGAATGCCCAGATTCACGAAATGAATCTGGAACAACGTGGAATTGACCGCCCGACAGATGTGCTTTCTTTCCCTATGATCGAATACGAAGAGCCGGGAGATTTTTCCGTAATTGATGAAGAAAGTGCGGAAGCTTTTAATCCGGAATCCGGAGAATTGATGCTTGGTGATATCGTTATATCAAAGGAAAAAGTGTTATCCCAGGCTGAAGAATATGGACATTTACCCAAAAGAGAGTATGCTTTCCTGATTGCACACAGTATGCTTCACTTATTTGGATACGATCACATGGTTGATGAAGAACGTGTTGTCATGGAAGCGAAACAGAAAGAAATCATGGAAAAAGTCGGTATTTTCCGCTGATAGGATACATATATTAAATAGATTTTAAGGAATGGGACACTAGGAGGAAGTTATAGTTATGTCTGAAACTGAGGCACAAACAACGAAAAAACGAACGAAAAAGGATGATTATATTGTCCAGGGTTCGATACTTGCAGCAGCAGCTGTACTTACAAAAATCATAGGCGTAGTCTACAGGATTCCGCTGACGAATATTTTAGGAGATGAAGGAAACGGATTTTATGGATATGCCTATCAGGTCTATGCAATCGCTCTGATGATTTCATCATTCAGCCTTCCGACTGCCGTATCCAAGCTGGTATCGATCCGACTTGCAAAGCGTCAGAGACGAAATGCATTCCGTGCATTTATCTGTTCACTTGCTTTTGCAATCGGTGTTGGATTATTCATCTCGCTGACAATCTTTTTGGGAGCAGGACTGATTTCAACACATTTAATGAAATCTCCACTTAGCGTTTACGCACTGCGGGTTCTTGCCCCGGGACTTCTGATCGTTGCAGTCATGGCTGTTATCCGTGGATATTTCCAGGGAATGGGAACAATGCTTCCAACAGCTATCTCACAGATCATTGAGCAGGTATTTAATGCCGTGATCAGTATTGTCGGCGCAAGTGTTCTCTTTGGTATCGGAACAAAAGCAGGAGAAAAATCCGGAGAGGAGCTTCTCGGACCTGCTTACGGTGCTGCCGGAAGTACACTTGGAACGGTTGTCGGCTCTTTATTTGGATTGTTATTTCTTTTGTTTGTCATTTTTTTATATAAAAATGTAATACGCAAACAGCTTAAAAGAGACCGCACCCAGAATGTTGAAAGTTATTCTTTCCTTCTGAAAGCATTACTTTTAACAGCAATCCCCGTTGTATTCAGTACCGCTGTATATAATATTAACCAGATTATCGACCTTACAATCTTTAATCATGTTATGGAGTCACAAGGCTATGTAGAGAAAGAATATATGGCTCTTCAGGGTATTTACACCGGTAAATACGACACCCTGATTAATGTCCCGATGGCAATTGCGAACGCACTTGGAACATCTCTTGTGCCAAGTCTTACAGCTGTTGTTACAGCTGGTACAAAGAAACAGGTTCACAGTAAGATTAACCAGACTTTACGTCTTACAATGGTAATTGCTATTCCAAGTTGTATCGGTTATTTTGTACTTGCTTCCCCAATTATGGTTCTGCTGTACAATGACTCCAGTGCAACACCGGCGCGTCTGTTGATGGCAGGAGCTATCGTTGTTGTACTGTATGGACTTTCCTCTGTAACGAATTCCATTCTTCATGGATTAAACTACATGACGAGTCCCGCAAAGAATGCTGCAGCAGCTCTTGGAATTCATCTGGTAGCATTTGTACTGATGATGACTGTATTCAAGATGAACGTCTATGCACTGGTGGGTGGAAATATTGTATTTGCACTTGCAATGAGTATTTTGAACCTGCTCAAGATTCGAAAAGTCAGCGGTTTCAAAATCGATTTTGTAAGCACTTTCGGAAAACCTTTCGCTGCAGCAGCAGTGATGGGCATTGTAACTTTCGGCGTATTCAGACTGTTTGATACACTGATCGGCGGTCGTGTAATTCCAGTATGCATTTCACTGATTGTAGCAATACTTGTTTATGCGGTTGTTATGTTGAAGATCGGAACACTTTCTGAAGATGATATCCTTGATCTTCCAATGGGTGGACGTATCCTGAGAATTTCTAAGAAATTCCATCTGCTTCCAGCCGTAAAAGTAGAAGAATAAAAAAAATAAAAAAGCCAATACTGTATGAAAAAAGGAGCGATTTGCGATGAAAAAATACATGATTGGCTTTTTTTCTGTTTTATTTCTGATTACCGGATGTTTGATTGCAGGTTATCAGGTTAGTTACAACAATCTACTGGAAAAGGAAAAGGCTATAGAACTGACGAAAAATGAAAAAAATGATTCCATTCAGACCAGACGCAGTTCAGCCAAAGGAGAGTCTGTTTCAGATGATGCATATTATCTGAAAGAGCTGCATGGATATGTTGCGGTCTATCTGCAAGATGGGACAACCCTTTACGAAACAACCAGCCTATCCGTAAATAATCTGCCGGATGAAGTACAACAGGATTTGAAAAATGGGATCTATCTTAAGTCAGCGGAAGAACTGTATGGTTTTCTTGAGAATTATTCCAGTTAAAAAAGTGGACGAAGTGCACAGAATCGTGTATAATACAGAGTCAGCGGAAAGAATATCGGTTACTGTTCACACGAGGTGCGACCAGCAACGCATCTCGCCATTTTAAATCGCCTTTGGCGATGGGGCGAGATGCATTCAAGTCAAAATACGCATCCTCCGTGTCAATCAGCGGAGTGATTGACACGGGAGTGAACAGTAAAAAATATCGCAACATTAAACGGAACAAGAAAAAGGAGAGATATAGACAATGGAACAAAAGAAGATTGATCGTATCAATGAATTATATAAAAAATCAAAAGCGGAGGGACTCACTCCGGAAGAAGCGAAAGAACAGAAGATTCTTCGTAAAGAATATATGGAACTTATCCGGGTGAACTTAAGAAGCCAGCTGAACAATATTGACATGGAACAAAAAGATGGAAGTATTGTTAATCTTGGTGAGAAGTATGGCGAAAAATATATGAACAAGAAAGGAAACTAGGATCATGTTACAGAATTTACCACAGGATCCTGTCATCCTTCTGAGCGTCATAAATACAAAGCTCAGAGATTTTTATCCATCACTGGATCAGTTATGTAAAGAGATGGAAGTGAATAAAAAAGAACTTACAGATAAATTAGATCTGATTGACTATGCTTATGATGCATCCTGCAATCAGTTTGTATAAAGGAAATGAGAATGAAAGAAATAATTGAAAATGTAAAGCTGGTGGAGAATGCTCCGTTGGAAGAGCCTGCACGCCAGTATTATTTTATGGAAAAAGCAAAAGAATACGTTGCTGAAATGTCTGAGAAACTGGGGCGTCCATTAACTGCGTGTGTGACGACATTTGGTTGTCAGATGAATTCGAGGGACTCTGAGAAACTGCTTGGTATTTTAGAGAAGGTTGGGTATGCAGAAGAAACGGATGAAGAGAAAGCGGATTTTGTAATCTACAATACCTGTACTGTTCGTGAAAACGCAAACCTTCGTGTTTATGGACGTCTTGGACAACTTGGTTCCATTAAGAAAAAGAATCCACATAAGATGATCGCACTTTGCGGATGCATGATGCAGGAACCGGAAGTTGTTGAAAAACTAAAAAAGAGCTACCGCTTTGTTGACCTTATTTTCGGCACACACAACATTTACAAATTTGCAGAACTTTTAACATCTGCAATACAGTCTGACAGAACAGTCATTGATATCTGGAAAGATACAGACAAGATTGTTGAAGATCTTCCGGTTGAAAGAAAATATCCATTCAAATCCGGTGTAAATATCATGTTTGGATGTAACAACTTCTGTAGTTACTGTATTGTACCTTATGTACGTGGACGTGAAAGAAGCCGTGAACCGAAGGCAATCATCCGGGAGATCGAACGTCTTGTTGCAGACGGTGTTGTAGAAGTCATGCTGCTTGGACAGAATGTCAATTCTTATGGAAAGAATCTTGAAGAACCGATGACATTTGCGCAGCTTCTTCAGGAGATTGAAAAAATTGAAGGACTTGAAAGAATCCGTTTCATGACTTCACATCCGAAGGATCTGTCAGATGAATTGATTGAAGTGATGAGTAAATCAAAAAAAATCTGTAAACATCTGCATCTTCCGGTTCAGTCCGGAAGCAGTCGGATTCTGAAACTTATGAACCGTCATTATGACAAAGAACAGTATCTTGCACTTGCTGAAAAGATCCGCAAAGCAGTTCCTGATATTTCACTTACTACAGATATTATTGTCGGTTTCCCGGGTGAGACAGAAGAGGACTTCCAGGAGACCCTTGATGTTGTAAGAAAAGTCCGTTACGACAGCGCGTTTACTTTTATTTATTCAAAACGTACCGGAACACCTGCTGCAGTAATGGAAGATCAGATTCCGGAAGACGTTGTAAAGGATCGTTTCAATCGTCTTTTACATGAGGTTCAGACAATTTCCGCAGAACAATGTGCAATTCATGAGGGAACGGTACAGACAGTTCTTGTAGAATGTGTCAATGAACATGACAATCACCTGATGACAGGTCGTATGAGCAACAACCTGCTCGTCCATTTCCCTGGGGATGAAAGTCTGATCGGTCAGCTGGTTGATGTTCACCTTGACGAATGTAAAGGATTTTACTATATGGGAAGACTAGAGAATCACTAAAAATGGAGTACTACACATGCGCTTATTATTAGCTGAAGATGAAAAGGCATTATCAAAGGCGCTGACAGCCATTCTGGAGAGAAATAATTATTCTGTAGACGCTGTTTACGACGGACAAAGTGCTTTAGAATATTTGGAAACAGATAATTATGACGGAGTGATCTTAGATATTATGATGCCAAAGGTCGATGGACTTACGGTATTGAGAAAAGTCCGCGAAAAGGGAAACCTGATTCCGATTCTATTATTGACAGCAAAATCAGAAGTTGATGATAAAGTGGAAGGACTGGATGCCGGAGCGAACGACTATTTGACCAAACCTTTTCATTCGAAAGAACTGTTAGCAAGAATCCGTGCTATTACAAGAACACAGGCAGCACAGACAACTTCTAAACTTACTTTTGGAAATGTTACATTAGATCAGGCAACCTTTGAGCTTTCTACAGCAAAGGGAAGTTTCCGCCTTGCGAATAAAGAATTCCAAATGTTGGAACTTATGATGTCCAACCCTCATCAACTGATTTCTTCGGAGCGTTTTTTAGAAAAGATCTGGGGATATGACAGCGATACAGAGATCAATGTAGTATGGGTGTACATTTCTTATTTAAGAAAGAAATTAACAGCTCTCCACGCAGACATTCAGATTAAAGCAACAAGAAATGCCGGATATTCATTGGAGGAGCTTACATGATCAAAAAACTTCGTATTAAACTGATTGCTACTTCTATGGTTTCTCTTTTCCTGGTCCTTTTTGTAATCGGAGGAATTGTAGGTATTATAAATCATAAGAAGATCGTGAAGGATGCTGACCGAATTCTTGAAATCTTGGATGAAAATGAAGGAACTTTCCCGAAAATGGATCCGGGAGAAAAAAAAGAGGGTCCTCCTGGGATGTCGGCGGAAATCCCCTACGAATCCAGATATTTTTCTGTTTTATTTGATGCGAATGGAACGATTATTTTAACAGATACTTCAAAGATTGCATCTATCGATACAGAAACAGCTGTGAACTATGCTTCAGAAGTATGGAGCAAAGGAACCGAAAAAGGATTTTTGGATGATTACAGATATTGGAAATGTTCTTCTGACGATGGGATGCGCATTATTTTTCTGGATTGCAGACGGCAATTAAACAATTTTCATAACTTCTTACTTACAACATTTGCCGTATCCGGTGTAGGTCTTTTATCTGTATTTATTTTAATGGTTTGTTTGTCTGCACGTATCGTAAAACCGTTTTCCGATAATTACGAGAAGCAGAAACGATTCATTACAGATGCAGGACACGAATTGAAGACTCCATTGACCATTATTGATGCAGATGCAGAGATTTTAGAAATGGACTTTGGTGAAAACGAATGGCTGCAGGATATACAGGCACAGACAAGCCGACTTGCCGATCTGACCAATGCTCTTGTTATGCTTTCTCGAATGGAGGAAGGTGTAAGCACAGGCACAAAAATAGAATTTCCGCTGTCAGATATCGTAGAAGAGGTATGCCATACCTTTCAGGCTCCGGCAAAAGTGCAACAAATTAATCTGGACAGCAAGATTGAACCTCTGATCTCTATGAACGGAGATGAGAAAGCAATCCGTGGACTTATAGCAATTCTTCTTGACAATGCAGTAAAATATACAAACGAAAACGGAACTATTTCACTCACTTTAGAAAAGAAGAAAAATCGTATTTACCTGTCTGTTTTTAATACAACAGAATCTATTTCCAAAGAACAGATCTCTCATTTGTTTGACCGGTTTTATCGCACCGATGCCTCCAGAAATTCTCAGACCGGAGGATATGGTTTGGGACTTTCCATTGCTGCCGCAACTGTGGAGTCCCATCATGGGAAGATAAGCGCAGAGACAAAAGATGAAAAATCATTAAAGATTACCGTGGTTTTTCCAACATAACAGCTTTACAAGGCTCGTACAAACATAATGTTTGATACGGGCTTTTTTTATATCTTTTTCCAAACTTAAGTTTTTTTAAGTGTAATTAAGGTTAAGGGAGTATTTTATGTATGTAAAATACAAAAACAGGAGGAACACAATGGCTTATCAAATGACTTTCAAGCGTTATGAATTGAAATATCTGCTGAACAGGCAGGAAAAAGAGCAGATTCTTCTGGCAATGGAGCCTTATATGAAGCTGGATGATTACGGAAGAACCGTCATAAGAAATATTTATTTTGATACGGATACGTTTCGGCTGATCCGGCGTTCTCTGGAAAAACCGGTGTACAAAGAAAAGCTGCGGATCCGGAGTTATAAACCCGTAGAAAAATCTGATCCGGTATTTGTAGAGATTAAGAAAAAATATAAATCAGTTGTCTACAAGCGAAGACTTCAGCTTCCGGAAGAGAAAGTTATGGACAGTTTTCAGACAGGCGAACCGCTCCCGGTTCATTCACAGATTGGAAATGAAATTCAATATTTCCGTGATTATTATGAAAATCTTCATCCATCCGTATTTTTATCCTATGAAAGGGAAGCTTATTATTCTCTGGACGGCAGTGATTTTCGTGTAACTTTTGATGAAAATATCCTGTATCGGAGAAATGATTTTTCCCTTGGCAGCGAAATCTATGGATTTTCTTTACTGGGAAATGATCAGACACTGATGGAAATTAAAACTTCCGGAGGAATTCCACTCTGGATGAGTGAAGTACTTACAAAACAGCATTTATACAAAACATCATTTTCAAAATACGGTTCTGCTTATCAGCGTATGCTTGCGGAATCTTTACAAGGAGGAAACAACAATGTCTAATACTTTATTTCAGGGAATTTTTGATACTAATATGACCAGTGTGATTTCTATTTCGGACTTCTTATTATGCGTGGGATGTGCCTTAGTGATCGGTCTGATCTTAGCCGGTACTTATATGTATGGAACAAAATATACGAAAAGCTTTGTAGCAACACTGGCGCTGCTTCCGGCAGTGGTTTGTGTAGTGATCATGATGGTTAATGGAAATGTAGGAACCGGTGTGGCTGTTGCCGGAGCATTCAGCCTTGTCCGTTTCCGTTCAGTTCCTGGGTCTGCGAAAGAAATCGGAGCGATTTTTCTTGCCATGTGTTCCGGTTTAGTGGCTGGAATGGGATATCTTGCGTATGCTTTGCTATCTGCTGCAATTCTTGGAAGTATCATGCTTCTGTATAATCGTCTGGATTTTGGAACGAGAAAGCACGGAGCATGTTACAAAACTTTACATATCACGATACCGGAAGATTTAGACTACAGCGGAGTATTTGACAAGATCTTAAAGAAATATACAACAGATTATGAAATTCTGCAGATTAAAACTACAAATATGGGAAGCTTGTTTAAGCTGACTTACAACTTGACATTAAAAGATCCTGCAACAGAAAAAGAACTGATTGACGCTCTTCGGTGCAGAAACGGCAACCTGGAAATTACGATGTGCAGACAGGAAACTATAGTCGGAGAATTATAAGAATTCAGGAGGCGATGACTGATGCGAAAAAAAACAATTATATTATTTCTCACAATGGGAGCTTTGATGCTATCCGGCTGTAACACAAAGATTGGAAATACGACACAGCAAACTACAGAATCATCTACTACGACAAGTTCTTCTGTCACCGAAACAGATGCTTCCGATATGTTTTCAGACCGTGATAAAGAAGTAGGCTATGACGAATCCGAAAGCATCACTATTTCTCTGGCTGACAATAGTTCCAGCTGTGAGTCCGATGCAGTGTCCATTACGGAAAATACCATAACAATCAAAGACGAAGGAACCTATATTCTTTCAGGCTCTCTGTCTGACGGAATGGTTATTGTAGAAGCAGAAGATACCGACAAAGTTCAGATTGTTCTTAACGGAGCAAGCATCTCTAACGATCAATCCGCTGCATTATATGTTCGCTCGGCGGATAAGGTATTCGTTACCACAGCTTCCGGAACAGAAAATACCTTAGAGCATAGCGGAAGTTCCTATACCGCCATAGATGATAATAATATCGATGCAGCTATATTTTCTAAATCAGACCTGACCCTGAATGGAGAGGGAACCCTTACAGTTACAGCACAGGAAGGACACGGAATTGTATCCAAAGATGATCTCGTTCTCACAAGCGGAACTTATGTAATCACCAGTGCGAGTCACGGACTTTCAGGAAAGGACAGCGTTCGCATTGCCAATGGCTCTTATACTATTGTATCAGGGAAAGATGGTATCCATGCAGAGAATAAAGATGATAGCAGTTCCGGGTTCGTTTATATGGCAGGAGGCACTTATACGATATCAGCAGGAGATGATGGAATTCATGCAGCTTCTAATGTGACTATTTCTGATGGAAAGATAGACATTACGCAAAGTTATGAGGGGATCGAAGGATTGAATATCGATATTGCTGGCGGTGAAATTACTGTGGTGGCATCTGATGATGGAATCAATGCTGCCGGCGGGAACGATAGTGGTAGTTCTGAAGGATCCCCGGGTGGAGACGACCCGTTTGCAACCACAGAAGGTGCCTATATTCAAATTTCTGGTGGTGTGCTTCATGTAAATGCGTCCGGAGATGGAATTGATTCCAATGGAGATATCATGATTTCCGGTGGAGAAACCTATGTTTCAGGTCCTACAAATAATGGAAATGGAAGCTTAGATTATAATGGAAGTGCCCAGATAACCGGTGGCATATTTGCAGCATCCGGTTCCTCTGGTATGGCACAAAATTTTGATTCTTCTTCAACGCAGGGTGTTATTATGGTAAATGTTGATGAACAGGAAGGTAATACAGAGATTTCACTCCTTGACAGTAGTAGTACTGAACTTCTCAGTTGGATAGCAGAAAAGCAATATTCTTCCATTATCATAAGCACCCCGGAAATCCAACAGGGAGAAACTTATACTATAACAGCCGGAACAGCAGAGCAGAGCGTTACCATGGATAGTCTGGTTTATGGAGGCAACGCTCAGGGAGAAATGCCTGGCAATGGTGGAGAAAGAGGAGACATGAAAGGTGGCGATATGCAAGGCGTACCAGGGAACGGACAGCCTGACGCAGGCATGGAGAAACCTCAGGGAAGTGCCCCTCCAGATGCCCCATCCGATAGTAAATAAGGAAAAAAGAGAACAAATAAATCCCAAAAATCATCAACCTTTTGGGACTATTTGTTCTTTCTTCTTTTTTAATAATAGCTTTTGTCCAAAGTAGAGACAATCTGCTTATCCCATGCATCCTTTTGGTGTAAATCCTGAGTAGTCTTATTCCACCAAACAGCATTAAAAATACAGAATATCAGAACAGCCAGAACTGTAAAAGTAATAATATATGCTAAGAGACGTTTTACACTGGTACATTTGATAATTTCCTTATCATCCAGAGTACTGGCATATTCATACAATATTTCTGCCGGTGTTCCAAACTCTGTTTGAAGGTCTTTTACAGAAGCATTAGGAAATGTATAGAGAAATTCATCAATATCCGATTCGAGCTGTTTCAGGAATTGTTTTCTATGCGTTCTCTTTCCAACTAAAAATGATTCAACAGATTTTAAATAAATTTTCTTATTCCTCATTATGTATTATCTCCTCATCATCCACTTCAATTGTTTCAGTATAACCTGCGACTGCCTGATCCATTGTTTTGTAGTATTCACTGATAAGATAGTTTGTGTATATACATAATCCGAAAATAATACTCAAAGAAAAAACACATACAATTCGAAAGAAATGTTTTTTCAACCTTGTTCTTTTAACCCAAAAAGTGGGACTTTGGGAAGAAAGATAAGAACATGAAACATCTAATGGAGTACCAAATTCATCCTGCAGTGCCTGGTAGGATGAATTTGGATGCAATATAGTAAATTCATGGAGATCTTGTTTTATATTTTTCAAAAATTGTTTTTCATCTTTTCCTTTAACAGGAAGTAGACAAGAGACATGTCTTAGATAACGTCGTTCGTTTTTAGTCATTCGTTGTTCCATCTCCTTCGTAATTTAAAATATTCATTATTGCTGCAGTGATTTCACAATAAGTATCAATTTGTTCTGACAAGTATTCTTTTCCACTGTTTTCTAAATGGTAATAAATACGTTCTTGTCTCTTTCCGGATTTTACTGTATATTCTGAAATATATCCATTATCTAACAATTTATATAAAGTAGGATACAAGGATCCTGATTGAATATTGATTAATCCATTAGATTCTTTTTTTAAAAATTGTGTTAGTTGATAACCATAGAAATCCTGTATAGATAAAAGTTTCAGAATCAACATTTCCAAAGACCCTTTTTTAAAATTATCACGGCTATTCACGTCAAATAAACTCTCCTCATGATTAAATAATTAGATTGTACTGTACTTATTATATCATATGTCAAAAACAGATTGTACATAATATATAAATATGATAATATATAATTAAAATATACTATGTAGGTAACTTACATAGTATAAACGATTATAGGACTCCGAAAATAATATTTCAAAGGAATCTAAAAACTGCAACTATATAATGGTATGTCAAAGGGAGGCGTAGAGAAATGTTTTTGAAAGTGACAGCTTCACAGGTTAAATTCATGCTACGACAGAAGAATGCTCTGATTGTATTCTATATTCTTCTGGTAATGATTTTGACTAATTTTATCTCTAATGTTTTAATGTTCCAGGGAATGGATGTTATAAATATGTATCATCCTATGAAACTGCTTCTTTTAAGCTGGAATAGAAGTATTATTGGTGCTGATCTGCTGTTTGGATTTTTGCAATTATATCCTTTGTTAGTGATATGCCCTGCTGGCTTTTCAATGGCAAAAGAACAACAGACAGGACAGCATATTATTCTGGCTGCACGTATGGGAAATAAGTTATATTATTTTAGTAAAATGACAGCAGCATATATTGTCACATTTCTTGTTTTTTCTTTACCATTTATGATTGAAATTGGATTGAATTGTTTAGCATTTCCTTTAAATGCACAAGGAGATTTAAGCAATTGGAGTTACTACGATCCATCCTATAAGGCAAGTGTGGAAAATTATTTGTTCAGCAAGATATTTCTATCTTCTCCATATATTAGTGCTATGGTGGGAACCATTTTGTTAGGTCTTTTTTCCGGACTCCTCGCTGCGTTTACAGTAGCCGTATCGTCAGTCTTTCGGTTTCGATATAGAGTATTCCTCTTTCTTCCGGTTTTTCTTTTGCTGAATGTAACAGAAATTGTGTCGACAATCTTGTTTAACAAAGGATTAGCTTTCCGATTGTCATGGTACAACTATTTCACATTATTTAATGATGAGCCAAAAAATATTATTTATTTTTTATTGTCAATATCAACTCTTGTTGCTTTGACCTTTTTGGGGATATCTATAGGAGGACGAAAAGATTGTATACAATAAGGAACAAAATTATTCCAGTACTTATAGCTGGAATTTTGAGTGGCGGAATTCTTTCATTTGTCTTCATCAATCCATATGATGGAAGAATATTAGTATCTGAAGCAATACTTCAATTGAGTGGTTCATCTGGAGCGTTCCCGCTTACGCCAGCATTTAAAGATCTAATATCCTTCACCATAAGAATGCTTCCGGATTATATGTTTGAACTATATATAGGAATAGAATTATATCGTCATTTTTGTACAGCAAGTGTTTATGTCTTTTCACGGACACCGAATCGATCACGTTGGTACATAAGAGAAGTGCTTGAAGTAGCAGTAGCAGTTTTTGGGTATCAGATTATAAAAATATTTGCAGCTATGAGTGTGACCTTTTTACGCTACCAGATAGAACCAGACCATTTCGGGTTCTTCTTACTGGTATTTCACATTATTGTTTACTCCTTATGGGTTTTTACTGTTTCATTACTCATTAATCTTATATCAATTAAATACGGAAGTAATAATGCATTTATATGGATTGTTGGTATACAAATTTTTATGACTGCCTTATTGGAATTGGTACAAATATTTGAATCAAATTTAACTCTTACTAAAATCTTTCTCAACGCAAATCCAATAGCACATCTAGTTATTGGGTGGCATACAGGAACCATAGAAGAATTGAAAAATCCGCTAGAAGCAGCATATATTAGATTAGATTTTAAAGTTACACTTGTTACAATGCTGGCAATCAGTATTTTTTCAGTAATTGTCGGAATATATCTCGTGAGTCAGCATGAATTTTTAATTGTAAATGCAAACGAGGAAGGAGATTAAGATGGAATTAAGAGCAGAGAACATCAGTAAAATAATTCACAAGAAAACAATTCTTTCAAATGTTAATTTAGAATTACATAATGGCACAGTTTACGGTTTTGTTGGTGCAAATGGTTCTGGAAAAACGATGCTTTTTCGTGCATTGTCAGGCTTAATGTCCGTGACATCCGGAAGAATTACTTGGAATGGAAAAGTATTACATCGTGATTTTTCAGTCCTTCCAAGTTTGGGGATTCTATTAGAAAATGTAAGACTATATTCAAACATGACAGGTATGGATAATTTAAGATATCTTGCAAGTATAAATCGTAAAATTGGTGATGACGAAATTCGATATGCATTAAAAAGAGTGGGACTTAATCCAGATGATCGTAGAATCTATCAGAAATATTCTCTTGGAATGAAGCAAAGGATTGCTATCGCACAGGCAGTTATGGAAAAACCGGATGTAATAATGTTGGATGAACCGACAAATTCATTGGATGAGGCTGGTGTGGAAGCAATCCGCCGGCTAATCATGGAAGAAAAGAAACGTGGTGCGGTAATACTTCTTGCAAGTCATAACCAGGAAGATATCAGAATTCTTGCAGATTGTATTTATAGAATTGATAAAGGGAAAATTGTTTGTAGTGAGGTGAGAGAGGCATGAAAAAGCGTATTTTAATCGTAATTACAATGTTAGTCCTCATTGCTGCATGTATTTTAGGTATAGTTAAGCGCCAGACTTATACGGATATAACGAGAGAAAAAAACTATATGGATAAACTCCAAGTTGCGGAAATCCCTGGAGATCTTGCCGTAGAAGTATGTGAGGATATGAAAAAAAATCTGCAAAAACTTCCGATCATATTAAAAGTTAGATTCATTAATGATGTAGAATTTCTTTTTGGAACAAGCCGCCAAAAAATATGTGTTCAGAAAGTATATGCCGGAGATGGAATTGAGCCAGGAGATGAGTTTTATATATCGGCTGGATGGAGTATCATCGTAGACGAAGACTTGAAAACAGCGGAATTGGGATTTATTAATACACCTAAATTAAACTGCGATTATCTGGTTTTTATATCGGAAAAGATAGATGCATTAGACAAGACAGTTTCTGTATATAAAGTATGTGATCAATATCCTATTGTACCATTATTTTGCTATGAAGATATCTCAAATATAATTTTACCAGTTAGTGAAGAAAATACTTATGTTCCATATAGTAAAGTGAAAAATAATGAATTCTTCACAACATCTGAATCAGGATTAAAGGCATGGAGTGAATTAAAAAATGAGATGATACATATTTATCCGTATCATGATAAATAACGAGTGAAAAGCGAACTTGTTCATGTTATAATTAATTCAAGGGAAAATGGCGAAAATACTTTGCCGAACTTGATAAAATAAAGAACAATGAGACAGTACACTAGCAGGAGGGGGAGAAAAATGTTTAACACAAAATGTAAAAAAACAGTTTCAAAAATGATCCTATCATTCATACTGATTACGGTAACTCTATTGTCCGGCTGTCAAAAAAATACCACCAATTCTGCTATTGAGTTTGGAACTATAGATGTGTCTGAAATTGATAAAATCGAACTTTCTGGCACAACAGGTGGGAAAGATGGAAATTATTCCTATACATTGTCTGATCAGGAAAAGAAAGAGTTCGTCCATTTGCTGAATCAAGTTGAGCTTGGTGATGAAGTTGATAAAAATCAAGCATTATCAAGTGGAGCAGTTACTTACTATAAGCTTTATTTCCAAGGAAAAGACGTAGTTACACTCTGTCCGGGACATTATTTCGGTGTTGATGAAAAGTATTATGAGTTTGTTAATTTCGATGAATTGTGGGATGAATTTGTCACTTTCAATAGTAAACAAGGAGCTGTAGCAGATTTGAATTCAAGTCAGGAAAAAGAACAAGTATATTTTGATGCAACTGTTCTTGAAGTAAAGAAAAAATCAATTAAGGTAAAATGTTCAGAATCCTTTGATAGTGGTATTCCTGTTGATGAAGAATTCTCTGTAACAACGAATATAGTAGAAAGTGGTGAGCTCCCTGATTTGAATGCCGGTGACCATATTCGTATTGTATTTGATGGCATCATCAAGGAAAGTTATCCTCTGCAACTTGGAAATGTCTTTGCTATATATCTTCTAGATGAAAACGGAAACTTGTAAAGTCCGTAGTCTGAAAGGCTCCTGAAGGAGCCTTTCATTTTTTTATGTCCCAAACCAATATATTTTATGGCCATAATATGAATGCGTGTTTGAAGTATGTTATACTGGTACTGATTATGTGAGGCGAGGTGAATTCAACTTATGATAAAAATTGCAATCGTTGACGACGAAGAACAGACAAGAGAACAAATTCTCCGGACTCTAAAGGAAAATATACAGGAACAATACGAAGTAGAGATTAAACTATATGCATCAGGCGAAAGTTTCTTCGAGGAAATTCAGAAGGGTGAAGCAGCGGATATTTTATTTACAGACATTCAGATGCAACAGCTGGATGGAGTGGAGCTGGGGAAATTGGTTCGAAGGCTTTGCCCTGACATGTACATTGTCTTCATCACATCTTATGAAGAATATGCGGCAGAAAGTTATCGGATCGAAGCATATCAGTATATTTTGAAACAGGATCTAGAATTTCGTCTTCCCGGAGTTGCTGAACAGCTTATTGAAAAGCTACAAAAACAAAAGAAAGAATTCTGTATTATAAAAGACGGTACAGAACAGGTGAAATTGCTTTATAAGGATATTCTTTATCTGTATAAATCCAAAGGTGCTAAGTATGTAAATTATGTTACTACCCAAGGCGTTGTGAGGGAACGAACTTCTCTGGAAAATGCACTGAAAATGTTAAATAATAAACAATTTCTTCTGGTGGAACGTGGATACGCTGTTAATATAAAGCAGATTTGCAGAGTAAGCGGAGACACCATCTATCTCGAAAAGGGATATGAAGTACCGGTAAGTAAGGCAAGACTTGCAGAAGTAAAGCGAGAAATCAATCTCTACTGGAGGAATTCGTAACAATGGATACACTTGGAATATGGATTGGACTGAATTTTCTTGAAACATTTCTTTTCTATTATCTGTTATTCGGAACAGTTATAGACAGAAAGACCCTGAAAACGAAAGATAAATGGATTCTCTATTTTGTTTTGATCGGCACTTCAACAATTATTTCTGTATGGGTCAAAAGATCTGTGTTTAGTGCTTATGGATACCTGTTGACGATTTTGATTTTGGTTTTGGGAAGTTTCCTTGCCTATCGAAAGAAACTGATTCTTCTTACAGGGATCGCATCTATGTATGAAGCAGCAATGACGTTATTTTTATATATCATTTACTACCTTCAAGCATTTATTTACGGGAATCAGGCAGAAAACCCTCAGATTTTATTTTTCCGTTACCATGAAAATGAAGTATTTTGTGTGATACAAAGCCTGTTATTAATTATTTCCTTTTTTATCATTTTCAAAATAAGAAGCTGGAAGAAGAAAAAAGACATAGAAGCCTTTCAATGGGTATTTGTTTTATGTGGTGTACTGTTATCAGCACTCGTTCTGGAGTATCAGAAACTTTTAAAGTATGGACTACTGTACTCCACAGCTGGAATTCCAGTGATTCAGGATGTCTTAAAAGGAAGTCTCATCAGTTTTCTTACTATGATCGTGCTTGTCATCGTCATGACATTTCTTATATGGAAAAACAGAAACATAACGGGACAAAATACATTTCTTCTGATGAAAGAAGAGATGGAGAAGCAAAAGTATGAGGAAATAAGAGCTTCCATCGAGCAGAACAAAGAACTCGTTCATGATACAAAGAATCATTATCTTGTGATCAGTGAATATGTAAAAAATCAGGAATATGAAAAACTGGAAAATTATGTAGATGAAATCAGAAGAAATTTTGTAAAAATCAATCCACAGATTTATACAGGAAATCATGTAGTGGATCTGATTCTTGGGCAAAAGCGAATCCTGGCAGTACAAAAAGGGATTGATTTCCAATTGGATGTAACACCACTATCCAGTCTGACGATGGAAGAAAGAGAGATCTGTTCACTATTTGGGAATCTGCTAGACAATGCCCTGGAAGCCTGTGAGAAAGTGACTGATAAAGAACGTAAGAAAATCAGTATAAAGATTGAGCAGCATATGCAAATGTTGTTTCTTGAAATTAAGAATGGAACCGATAAGCTTCCTGCCAAATCAGGACATACTTTTCTGACTTCGAAGCAGGATAAATCTCTTCATGGATATGGCTTGAAAAGTGTGGAACGGATTGTTACACGATATGATGGAGATCTGGCCTATGAAATGGAGGATGGAATGTTTGTTGTTTCAATAACATTTTTTGATTTATGCGAGCAACGAGCCAAAGTCCGTGCTTGCACGAGACCTTGGCGACTGCCGCGATAACTTGAGAAACTCGCAGAGCGTGTTTCTCATAGTTTATAAATACTCATGTCCAGTAATACAGTACTTGAAGGCCATCCGCTTGCAGTACTTTCACCACAAGATTAAACTGAATATAAGAAAAAAACCTGTTCCAAATTTTCAGGATACGAAATTCGTATCACACAAACAGGAATGGAAATGGAGGAATGATGCCATGACAATTAAGAAAAAGAGAACTAAAATCATTTTACCATCGATTCTGACAGTCAGTCTTACTTGTGGTCTGTTACTTACGGGATGTCAGAAGACACCAGATCAGAGTGCAGTTGTCAGTAAGGCCGGAGGATTAAGCGAGGATGTAATTGCAGACCCTTTGAAAGATGGAGAGACGCAGACACTGGATCTGCCGGAACACTGGGACACAACAGTAACATGGAGTAATGACCGCGGAGTTTTTCACGCAGATCAGAAATTAGAATCTGTTACGACAGGAAATCTTCCGGTGATTGAAGTCAGTCAGAAAAAACTGGAGCTTGAACAATTAAAAGAACTGATTTCTTATTTTGCAGGTGGAGAGATTTTGTATCAGACACAGGAACTTACCAGAGAATACTATCAGAACCTCTTAGATAAGATTAAGAACAGGGAAGGATTCTATGCAGACAACAGTGTGGAGTATGATTTAACAGGGCTTGAAAAGTCAGTGGAAGAAGTTCTTCCTCTTGCACCGGAACAGACACCATTGCAGGAAATTGGACAGATTGAGTACACATCAAAAAAGACGGATCCGGCGTATGAAGCAAAAAGAAAATCACTGGAAGCTTACGGATATGATATTCTTCCGGATACCACAAAGCAGGATGAAATGGAAATTCATTTCCAGGCAACGGTTGGTGCAGATGCAAAAGGTACGATCAATGCAGAAACTTACGATCCGGAAGCAGGAAATTATAGTATTTTCTCCTGGTCAGAAGGAAATGGGATTGAACTGGCAACTATTGAAAACTCTCTGACAAGAGAGAATCTCACAGCCGAATATGGAGTTCCTGCAGGAAGCGTAAAAGAATCTTTTATGGAAAAACTACAAGCACTGAAAGACCAGATGGAAGAAACCTCTCTCTTAGAAGAGACAGCAGAAGATGAAGCTGAAAAAGTTCTGAAAGATCTGAACCTCGAAAATATGCAGTTGTTGTCATCAGACAAAATTCTCTGGTATGCACAGTCTGATTATCCGGAAGCCACTATATTAGAACTACAGGAAGCATTATGGAATGCTGATCCAAATCTTGGAAAAACAGGTTATGAGCTTACTTACGTTCCTTCTGTTTCCGGATTAAAAATAAATCAGGATAAATCCGGATATTCAGATGATAGTGGATTTGCATATGCACCTTCCATGCCGGTAGAGCAGATTTATATTGTAGTGACAGAAGATGGGATTCGCTCCTTCAAATGGAAGGGCATGAGTCAGGAAGAAAGGGTAGTTACAGAGAATGTAAAACTTCTTGCATTTGATGAAATAGAAAGCCGCCTGATCGATCAGGTGAAATATCTTTACCCTTCCAGTCAGCCTGCAGAGAACAAGACGGTATTTGGTTATGATGTTGCAACTGTCGAACTGGGATATACTTATATACCGGCATATAAGAATCCACAAAATGCCTGGCTGATTCCGGCATGGTTTTTCACTATAAGCGAGAGTATAGATACAACTGCCGAACTTGGAACAGCCGGAAGAAAAAAAGAATATCAGACCGACTACATTGTATTAAATGCAACAGACGGCGGAAGAATAGGTTCTTATTGGAGATGATAGAATATGAAACGAAGACATCTTTTCAGAACAGAATTGAAATATGACTTTGGAAACCGAAGATTTTATATCTCTGTACTGGCATTGTGTGCGGTTCTTTTGATTGTTGCACTTCCTTATCGAAATCATCTGATCTCTTTCGGCGGATCAACAGAAGGGAAAGCCTGGTTATGCACCTTCAACTATGCAATCACTTCAGAAAAAGCCTTGCTTTTCTTTCCACTGTTGGTTCCTCTGGCAACAGCCGCAGATATACAGGAAGAATTACACAGCCGCTATGCATGGTTTCTTATTAACCGAATAGGAAAAAGGAATTATATTTGGATGAAAAGTTTTGGAGTCGCATTCACAGGTGGTGCCATTTCCGTTTCAGCGGCAGGAATTGCATTGGTTGTTTTTATAGTTATCTGTAGAAATATCCCGACTCTGAATACTTTGCAAAATATATCAGAGGTAATAAGTATCACAGGAATTGGATTTATCCGACTTTTTCTAAATGGAACATTGTGGTCTTTATGCGGTTCACTGACGGCAGTTTTAACTAAAAATAAGTATCTGAGCTGTGCTGTTCCATTTATTTTATATTATGTACTAACAGTGTTTCAAGAACGATATTACCGCAATTATTTTTTCCTCAGTCCAAAGCAGTGGGTAAGCCCGGCATATTATGGAAACGGATTCTGCCTTCTGGCTCTGCTTCTGATCAGCAGTCTTCTGGTACTGGCTTTGCGTAAATGCGTGGTAAGGAGAGTGGTGGCATGAAAAAATCGCAATTTAAAATGGACATTCATCAAATCTTTCTTCTAACAAAAAGGAATTTCTCTGACTGGGGCAAAAATCCGAGAATCTGGATGACATTTGCATTAGGATTTGTACTTTGTCTGATGTTGACAAATCAGATTTTAGAGCAGGCACAGACATTCCAGACACCGGTGCAAATGTTCGAGCCACTGATCTGGACCTTCGGTGATGCGCAGTCTGTGATGCTTTCATCCCTTTTACTGCTGTTATTATTTGCAGATATGCCTTTTGTAAATCAGATGACGCCCTATTGGCTGATCCGGACAAAGCGAAGCGTATGGATGGCAAGTCAGATCCTATATGTGATCCTGGCTACTTGCCTTTATACCGTCTTCCTCTGCCTGACAGAACTTCTAATTGCAAGTCCCTGGGCTTACGTTGGAAATGTATGGAGCCAGACCGCTGCAAGCATTGGATATGGAAGTAATAATCATCTTACGGTTCCTGTATCAATAAAGACAATGGAAATGACAACACCATATAAATGTGCAATCTGTGTTGTATTTCTTATGCTTTTTTATTCGTTATTTATTACTTCAGTCATGCTTGTATTAAATCTACAGAAGGGAAGAGCCGGAGGCGTTGTTGGTGCACTCTTGATAAATCTTTATGGAATTCTTCTGACTCCGGATATTTTTCAAAAAGTTTTTCATCTGGGTAGTGGGCTTTCCTATCGGGCAAATGTTCTTTGCGGATGGTTATCGCCCTTAAATCACGCAACATTTCCAATGCATAATTTCGGATATGATTATTTACCACAAATAAAAATAAGTATCCTGTTATTTCTTGCAATGATATGCATTTTGCTTTTCATCTCGAGAAAATGTATCAAACGATATAATTTTACATTTTCTCAGGTTGATGAATCCTGACTGAATAAGAAAGGGGAAAATTATGAAAGCTGCTGTGAAAGTTAAAAATCTAACAAAATCTTTTGGCAAAGAAAAAGTATTAAAAGGAATCAGTCATACCTTTGAGGCAGGAAAAATCCACGGAATCATGGGATTTAATGGCTCCGGTAAAACAGTAATGTTCAAATGCATCTGCGGTTTTCTTCAACCTGACAGAGGGAGCGTATATGTCTATGGAAAAAGAATTGGAAAAGATATTGATTTTCCGGAAAATACCGGAATGATTATCGAGAGTCCGGGATTTCTTCCATATATCAGTGGGTATGAAAATTTAAAACGCCTTGCACAACTTAATCGAAAAATAGGAGATACTGAGATCCGGGATGCAATCGCAAGAGTTGGTCTTGATCCGTTTTCTAAGAAGAAAGTAGGTCAATATTCACTCGGGATGAGGGAACGCCTTGGAATTGCACAGGCGATCATGGAGCGGCCAAAATTATTAATTTTAGACGAACCATTCAATGGATTGGATAAAAGAGGCGCACAGGATGTCTGCGAACTCTTTGTTGAATTGAAAGAAAAAGGAACAACTATTCTACTAGCTGCACACAATGTGATGGAAATGGAATGGTTGTGTGATACGGTATGCGAGATGGATGCCGGACAGTTAGAAGTTGTTTATGAAAAATGAAATAATATTTTTTTCAAATTGAAAGAAGAGAGCGAACCCAATAATATTAAACGAATATTCTTCAGTTCGCTCTCTTCGCACATTGCGATATAGGTACTCCGACAAAATGATACATTTCTACGTTCTCAACATCTTCAACATCAGCTTGAAATTCATGTTAAAATTTGTTAGAATGATTTGCGAACTTACATTCTAAAGAGTTTTTAGAAAACCCTTGAAAACTAAGGAGAAATTGATGGAAAATATTGACATAGATAAGCTGACGCCCATGATGAAAATTTATTGCGAGACGAAAGAGCAGTACAAGGATTGTATCTTATTCTACCGCCTCGGCGATTTCTACGAAATGTTCTTTGACGATGCCTTGACTGCATCCCGAGAGCTTGAGATCACACTGACCGGGAAAAGCTGTGGTCTGGATGAACGTGCCCCGATGTGCGGAATCCCATACCATGCCGTGGAAGGATATTTGAACCGTCTTGTTGCAAAAGGATACAAAGTTGCAATCTGTGAACAGGTAGAAGACCCAAAGACTGCGAAGGGGATCGTAAAACGTGAGGTTGTAAGAATTGTTACACCCGGAACGAATCTGGATACACAGGCATTAGATGAAACGAAGAATAATTACATCATGTGTATCGTCTATATTGCAGACCGCTATGGAGTTGCAATCGCAGATATTTCTACCGGAGATTATTTTGTCACAGAACTTCCGGACAGCAGTCGTCTGATGGATGAGATTTATAAATTCAGTCCGTCTGAGATCATCTGCAACGAAGCGTTCTATATGAGCGGTATGGATCTGGATGCGATGAGAGACAAGCTTGGGATCACGATTTATTCTCTCGATTCCTGGTATTTTGATGATGCTGTCTGCAAAGATAAGCTGCTTGAGCATTTCAAAGTAAAGAATTTTGCAGGGCTTGGACTTGCTGATTATGACTGTGGAATCATCAGTGCCGGAGCGCTGCTGATCTATTTATTTGAGACACAGAAAAATTCACTTTCCAACCTGACACATATTACACCATATATCACAGGAAAATATATGCTGATCGACAGTTCTACACGTCGAAATCTGGAGCTGTGCGAGACTTTACGTGAAAAGCAGAAGCGTGGTTCCCTTCTCTGGGTTCTTGACAAAACACGTACCGCAATGGGCGCACGTACGCTTCGCAAAAATGTAGAACAGCCTTTGATCGATAAATCCGAGATCAACCGCAAACTGGATGCAGTAGAAGAACTGAAAAATCAGGCCATTGCCCGTGAAGAGATCAGAGAATATTTATCTCCGGTCTACGATCTGGAGCGTCTGATCACGAAGATCACTTATGGTTCTGCGAATCCGCGAGACCTCACCGCATTCAAAGGTTCTCTGGAGATGCTGCCACCGATCCGCTATATTTTACAGGATCTGCAGGCACCGCTTTTAAAAGAGATTTATGAAGATCTGGATGCATTAGAAGATCTCTGCGAGCTCGTCACGAAAGCCATTCGTGAGGATCCGCCGCTTGCCATGAAAGAGGGAAATATTATCCGTGACGGTTATAACGAAGAAGTTGATAAGCTTCGCCGGGCGAAATCGGACGGAAAAGACTGGCTTGCAAAACTTGAAAATGATGAGCGAGAAAAAACAGGTATTAAAAACCTGAAAATAAAATACAACAAAGTATTCGGCTATTATCTGGAAGTGACGAATTCTTACAAGGATCTTGTCCCGGATTATTATACAAGAAAACAGACCCTTGCGAATGCTGAACGTTATATCACACCGGAGCTGAAAGAACTTGAGGACATGATCCTTGGTGCAGAAGATAAGCTGTATGCACTGGAATACGAACTTTACAGTGAAGTCCGTGAAACGATTGCCGGACAGGTGGAGAGAATCCAGCAGACTGCCAAAGCAGTTGCCGCACTGGATGCGTTCAGTTCTCTTGCACTTGTTGCAGAGCGCAACAACTATGTCCGTCCGAAAATTAATGAAAAAGGAATCCTTGATATCAAAGAAGGCCGTCATCCGGTCGTTGAGCGAATGATTCCAAATGATATGTTTATTGCCAATGATACTTATCTGGATGATAAGAAACATAGAATTTCAATCATCACAGGTCCGAATATGGCAGGTAAATCAACTTACATGCGTCAGACTGCATTGATCGCACTGATGGCTCAGATCGGATCGTTTGTCCCGGCAGAGAGCGCGAACATCTGTCTTTCCGACCGTATTTTCACCAGAGTCGGAGCATCCGATGACCTTGCTTCCGGACAGAGTACATTCATGGTTGAGATGACCGAAGTTGCCAATATTTTAAGAAATGCAACCTCAAAAAGTCTTCTCATTCTTGATGAAATCGGACGCGGAACAAGTACATTTGACGGCTTGTCAATTGCCTGGGCTGTTGTAGAATACATCAGCGACAGCAAACTGTTGGGAGCAAAAACTTTATTTGCTACACATTATCATGAACTGACAGAACTCGAAGGAAAGATTGATAATGTCAACAACTATTGTATTGCTGTAAAAGAAAAGGGAGATGACATCGTATTCTTAAGAAAGATCGTAAAAGGCGGTGCTGACAAGAGTTATGGTATCCAGGTTGCAAAGCTTGCCGGAGTACCGGATCTTGTCATTTCCCGTGCGAAGGAAATTGTAGAAGAACTCAGCGATGAGGACATTACAAACCGCGTCAGTGAGATCGCGGCAAAGGAACATACTGCAAAGAAAAAAAGTAAGGCAAAGAAATATGACGAAGTCGATATGGCACAGATGTCTCTGTTTGACACTGTAAAAGATGATGACGTACTTGATGAATTGAAAAATATCGATGTCGGAAATCTTACACCTATCGATGCTTTAAATACAATCTACCGGTTACAGAATAAGCTGAAGAACCGTTGGTAGAAAGAAGGGATGAAATATGCCACACATTCATGTATTAGACCAGATCACAATTGATAAGATTGCCGCAGGTGAAGTGATTGAGCGTCCTGCTTCAATTGTAAAGGAACTCGTTGAAAATGCGATTGATGCAGGATCAACTTCTGTAAAAATAGAGATCAAAGATGGGGGCATTTCCTTCATCCGTATTACAGATAATGGCTGTGGCATTCCGCAGGATGAAGTGCAACGCGCTTTTCTGCGCCATTCTACAAGCAAGATTGAGACAGTGGAAGACCTGTCTCACATCGCGTCTTTGGGATTTCGTGGAGAGGCTCTTTCAAGTATTGCAGCTGTTACCCAGACGGAACTGATCACAAAGACAGCCGATGCAGAGTTTGGTACCCGTTATGTCATTGAAGGTGGAAAAGAAGTATCCTTGGAAGATACCGGTACACCGAACGGAACAACCTTCCTCGTTCATCAGTTATTTTACAATGTTCCTGCCAGAAGAAAATTCTTAAAGACACCAATGACAGAAGCCGGACATGTGCAGGATCTCTTGATGCACCTTGCCCTGTCTCATCCGGAAGTTGCTTTTCAGTTTTTGAATAACGGACAGGAAAAACTGCGTACTTCCGGAAATGGAAAACTGAAAGATGTGATCTACAATGTCTATGGCCGTGACGTAGCGGCTAACCTGATTGAGATCGATTATGAGAAAAACGGAATCCATATCACAGGTTTTCTCGGCAAACCGATCATCACACGAGGAAATCGTAACTTTGAGAATTTCTTCGTAAACGGTCGTTATGTCAAAAGTGCAATGATCTCCAAATCCGTGGAAGACGCTTATCGTGATTTTGTAATGCAACACAAGTTTCCATTTGCAGTTCTGCATTTTCATCTGAGCGGAGAAAATGTAGATATCAATGTGCATCCGACAAAGATGGAGCTTCGCTTCTCACGACAGCAGGAGGTTTACAATACCGTCTTTGAGGCTGTACACAGAACCCTGTTGGAACCGGAACTGATACAGAAAGCAGAGGTTCCTGATCCGGTAGAGCAACCGGAGAGACAAGCCGAAAGACCGGAGCGAGTGAAAAAGACATTCACATCCGCTTCGACCAAAGATAAAGAGGATACCGGCAGTCCGTTTCTTCTTCGTCCGCGTAAGGAGAATGAAAAAGTAACAGCTGCGGAATTGATCAAAGAATCCAGGGAAACGGTTAAGGATGATGTTCAAGATGAGGATTATTTTATCCGTAAGATGAAGGAGCGCGTACTTTCTTACCATAATCGTTCTTCTTCCGCCGAAGTCGCAGACCGGAAAGAGATTTTCCGTGCAGATGAACAGAAAGACAAGATTGCTGAACATGTTAAATACGCCGTTGAAGCAGCAGATAAGACAGTTGCACCGGAAACAACGGCAACAGTTCAGAAGCCCGAACCAGCTGCTGAAACACAGACTGTTGCCACAAGTGCAGACACAACACCGGATTGTGAAGCAACTGATGCAAAACCAGATCCAGAAACAGGCACTCAGATGGATCTCTTTGAAGAAAATTTCTTAAAAAGAGATATCCGTGCAGAATATAAATTGATCGGCCAGGTCTTTGACACCTACTGGCTCGTAGAATTCAAAGATAATCTCTACATCATTGATCAGCATGCGGCTCATGAACGCGTCTTGTATGAGCGTACCTTGCGTGAAATGAAAAGCAGAGAATTTACTTCACAATATTTAAGTCCACCGATCATTTTAAGCTTATCCATGCAGGAAGCGCAGCTTCTGAATGAAAATATGGACCGTTTTTCACGCATTGGGTTTGAGATTGAGCCATTTGGTGGGGAAGAATATGCAGTCCGTGCAGTACCTGACAATTTGTTCAGTATTGCCAAGAAAGAACTTCTGATGGAGATGATCGATGATCTGACCGAAGGTCTTTCTACTTCTATGACACCGGAGCTGATCGATGAGAAGGTTGCATCCTTGTCCTGTAAGGCTGCTGTAAAGGGAAATAACCGTCTTTCTGCACAGGAAGTAGACAAACTGATCGGCGAACTCCTGACACTGGACAATCCATATCACTGCCCGCATGGACGACCGACAATCATTGCCATGACAAAACGTGATCTGGAAAAGAAATTTAAACGAATTGTATAAAAGGAATCGAGGAAATATAGATGGAACAGACAAACAAACGCCCGCTTGTCATTCTGACCGGACCAACTGCTGTCGGGAAGACTGCTGCCTCCATCGGACTTGCCAAAGCGATCGGCGGAGAGATCATTTCTGCTGACTCTATGCAGGTCTACAAGGAGATGGACATCGGCTCTGCCAAGATTCGTCCGGAAGAGATGGACGGTGTACCGCATCATCTGGTAGATGTTCTTGATCCGTCTGAGGATTTTAACGTTGTTCTCTTTCAGCAGATGGCAAAAGAAGCAATGGAAGGAATCTATCAGCGGGGACATATTCCGATCGTTGTCGGCGGAACAGGATTCTATATTCAGGCATTACTTTACGACATTGATTTCACAGAAAATAATGCCGATACTGCTTATCGGGAAGAATTAGAAGCACTTGCCAAAACCCAGGGTGCAGAATATCTTCATGAAATGCTTGAAAAAGTAGACCCGGAATCTGCGGAACAGATTCATTTTCATAATGTAAAACGTGTGATCCGTGCGCTGGAATATTATCAGCAGACCGGACAGAAGATTTCTGAGCACAATGAGACGGAACGTGAGAAAGCATCTGCTTATAACTCTGCGTATTTCGTGCTGACAGATGATCGTAAGATTCTCTATGACCGGATTGATCAACGTGTTGATCTGATGATGCAGGAAGGACTTCTTGAGGAAGTCAATGCATTAAGATTGCGCGGACTTAAAAGAGAAAGTGTTGCGATGCAGGGACTTGGATACAAAGAACTGTTTGGTTATTTTGAAGGAGAGTATCCTCTGGAAGAAGCCGTACGCATTATTAAGAGAGACACAAGACATTTTGCCAAGCGGCAGCTGACCTGGTTTCGAAGAGAACGAGATGTCATCTGGCTTGATAAAAGTGAGATTGGAAGAGAAGATAAACAACTGATCCAACAGATGCTCACTGTTTTAAAGGAAAAAGAAATCATTCATTAGGACATCAGGCTGCATTTAGATAAAATGCAGCTTTGCCATGTAAATCAAACGATAAAAAACTTAAAAAGAAAGAAGAAGAAAAATGAATACACCAACTACAAAAACAATTTACGAACAGCTTGGAATCAGCAAAGAAGTCTGGGCGTTCGGACAGAAGACAGAGGAGAAATTAAAAGAGCGATTTGAGGAATTTGACAGAAACGCTGAATACAATCAGTTAAAAGTAATTCATGCCATGCAGGAAAACCGCGTAAGTGAAGGATGCTTTAACTATGTAAGCGGATATGGATACAATGATCAGGGAAGAGATACTTTAGAGGATGTCTATGCCTCTGTTTTTCATACAGAAGCTGCACTCGTACGTCCGCAGATCACTTGCGGAACACATGCGCTTGCGCTTGCACTTGCAGCGAATCTTCGCCCCGGAGACACACTGTTATCTCCGGTCGGAAAACCATATGATACACTTGAAGAAGTAATCGGAATCCGTCCATCTAACGGCTCTCTTGCAGAATATGGAATCTCCTATAAACAGGTAGAACTTCTGGAAGATGGATATTTTGATTATCCTGCGATTGAAAAAGCTCTGGAAGATAAAACAATCAAACTGGCAACGATCCAGCGTTCCAAAGGATACCAGACACGCCCAAGCTACTCTGTAGAAAAAATCGGCGAACTGATCGCATTTATCAAAGAGCGTCGCCCGGATGTCATCTGTATGGTAGATAACTGTTACGGTGAATTCGTTGAGCGTATTGAGCCAAGTGATGTCGGTGCAGACATGATCGTCGGTTCTCTGATCAAAAATCCGGGTGGCGGACTTGCCCCAATCGGTGGATATGTTGCCGGAAGAGCTGATCTGATCGAAAACTGTGCTTATCGTCTGACTTCTCCGGGACTCGGTAAAGAAGTCGGTGCTACACTTGGTGTTACACAGTCCTTCTATCAGGGATTCTTCCTTGCACCAACTGTTGTATGCGGTGCTTTAAAGGGTGCTACTTTTGCAGCAAATATCTACGAAGCTTTAGGATATCCGGTAATTCCGAACGGTTCTGAATCCCGTCATGATATCATCCAGGCGGTTACACTTGGATCAGCAGAAGGTGTTATTGCATTCTGTAAGGGAATTCAGGCAGCTGCTCCGGTAGACAGTTATGTAAGCCCGGAACCATGGGCAATGCCGGGATATGACAGCGATGTGATCATGGCAGCTGGTGCTTTCGTTCAGGGTTCTTCCATTGAATTAAGTGCAGACGGACCAGTAAAACCTCCATACGCTGTTTATTTCCAGGGTGGACTCACATGGTATCATGCAAAACTTGGTATTCTCAAATCACTGCAGAGCGTTATTGATGCAGGCGTTCTTTCTATCGAGCGTGTGAGAGAACTTCTGTAAAACAATTTTTCGAGAGAATTCTATCGAAAATTCAGTTGAGTTGAATGAATTGTTATGTTAAAATTCAGACAGATGTAATCTGCTAAGAAAGTAAGAGGATATGAATTTTAATGAACACAATTGCAATTATAGGTGGCGGTGCATCAGGAATGATGGCCGCCATTTTCGCTGCCAGAAAAGGAGCGAGAGTTCTCCTTCTGGAGCAAAATGATAGATTGGGAAAGAAAATATTAGTGACAGGAAATGGCCGGTGTAATTATACAAACACTTACCAGGACGCTTCCTGTTATCGTTCGGAGCAACCTGACTTTATCACGCGGGTACTGGATCAGTTTCCGGCAGAAAAAGTCATTGCTTTTTTCCGAGAACTTGGAATCTATCCAAAAGACAGAAATGGATATCTGTATCCATTCTCCGATCAGGCAAGCGCAGTCCGTGATGTTTTGGAACAAGAAGTTTACCGTCTTGGAATTGATGTGCGTACAGAGACTTCCTGCACCGGAATACAGAAAACAAAAGAGCGATTTTTCCTGCAGACCTCACAGGGTTCATTGACCGTAGATCAGGTGATTCTCTGCAATGGATCAAAAGCCGCACCTTCCACCGGTTCTGACGGTTCCGGATACGCTTTAGCCAAACAGCTTGGACATCAGATAATTCCTGTACTTCCCGCTCTTTGTGCTTTACATTGTACCGGAAAGCATTTCCGTGCAATTGCAGGCGTTCGTGCACAGGGAAAAGTTTCGTTGTTTGTTGACGGTGAATTAACTGCTGCCGATACCGGTGAACTCCAATTGACCGCCTACGGAATCTCCGGAATTCCGGTATTCCAGATCAGCCGCTATGCATCGAAAGCATTATATGAGCAGAAGGAAGTTGTTGCCATGCTGGATTTTCTTCCAGAATATTCGGTTGATGAAGTAAAAATTCTTCTGAAAGAACGTGCCAACCGCCAGCCGGAAAAAACAGCAGAACAGTTCTTTACCGGCCTGTTTCATGAAAAATTGGCCGCTGTATGGCTGAAATTTACCAAGATCAAGAAAGAGAAGCTATGCGGCGACTTTACAGATGCAGATATTCAGAGGCTGTCATGGATGATCAAGGAATTCAAATCACCTGTAATTAAGACAAATTCTTATGAACAGGCACAGATCTGCTGTGGCGGCGTTGATACGACACAGATTAATCCAGAAACAATGGAATCCAGACTTGTTCCCGGGCTTTATTTTGCCGGAGAACTGATCGATGTAGATGCAATCTGTGGTGGGTATAATCTCACCTGGGCGTGGGCAAGCGGTTATGTTGCCGGACAGTCTGCCGCATCTGCATAATTGCCTGCTGCTAACTTGTAACCAATATCCGGATGATATACTTTAATATTAGATTTCCTGAAAGAAAGGATAGATAAATGATACGAATTAATCAGCTGAAACTGCAGATTCCACACACGGAAGAAGCTCTTGAAAAGAAGATACAAAAGACACTTCATCTAAAGAATGGGGATTCTTTTACTTATCGGATTCACCGTCAGTCATTAGACGCACGCAGAAAACCCGAGTTGTTCTATGTGTATACGGTTGATGTCACTGTTTCCAATGAGAATGCTGTTTTAAAGCATTGTAAAGGAAACATCCAGAAAGTAGAAGAGAAGCATTACCAGATTCCATCTCACGGAACAGAGAGTCTGAATGCCCGTCCGGTTGTCATCGGCAGCGGTCCTGCCGGACTATTCTGCGCTTATCTGCTCGCACTGGAAGGATACCGTCCTTTGGTTCTTGAACGTGGTGCCTGTGTAGAAGAACGTAAGAAGGATGTGGATCGTTTCTGGGAGACCGGTGTGCTTGACCCTTCTTCCAATGTCCAGTTCGGTGAAGGCGGCGCTGGTACATTTTCAGATGGAAAGTTAAATACACTTGTAAAAGATAAGACAGGACGTAACCGCTTTGTACTTGAAACTTTCGTAAAATTTGGAGCTGACGAAGACATTTTATATGCGCATAAGCCGCATATCGGTACAGATGTCCTGATTGATGTTGTGAGCCAGATGCGTCAGGAGATCATTTCGCTTGGCGGTGAATTCTGTTTTCATACACAGGTCACAGATGTTGATCTGACATCAAAAACACTGAAAATTGTTCACCTCTCAGAGAATTCCGCAGAAGAAGAAGTATCTGCCGGAGCAGCCGTTTTTGCGATCGGTCACAGCGCCCGTGATACATTTGAAATGCTTTATAAGCATCAGATTCCGATGCGCACAAAATCATTTGCCGTCGGAATCCGTATCGAACACCCACAAACATTGATCGATCATTCTCAATATGGAAGAGATCGGGGAAATGATCTTCCGGCAGCAGCATATAAACTGACCGAGAACTTGGACAATGGAAGAGGAGTCTATACTTTCTGTATGTGCCCGGGCGGATATGTTGTAAATGCTTCTTCTGAAGAGCATCGTCTTGCAGTCAATGGAATGAGCTATCATGACCGTGCCGGAGAAAATGCAAACAGTGCTGTAATCGTCACAGTTACTCCGGACGACTTTGCTTCTGACCATCCGCTTGCCGGAATTTCTTTCCAGCGCAGCTTAGAAGAAAAAGCTTATCAGGCAGGACAGGGAAGAGTTCCTGTTCAACGTTTTGGTGACTTTAAAGAAAATCAGATCACAACTTCTTATGGTAAGGTTCATTCTTGCATGAAAGGGGCTTCTGTCTTTGGGGATGTACGCGGTATCTTTCCGGAAGAAATCGCACAGTCGCTTGAGGATGGAATCACAGCAATGGATCATAAGATTCATGGATTTGCAGATAATGATGCATTATTATCCGGTGTGGAGAGCCGAACTTCTTCCCCTGTAAGAATTGAAAGGGATGAGAACTTTGTCTGTGCTTCCTGTGACTGGATCTATCCATGTGGCGAAGGGGCCGGATATGCCGGTGGAATCACTTCCGCAGCGATGGACGGAATGAAGGTCGCCGAGGCAATCATTCAAAAATATAAATCTTAATCCTTTATGAAATTTGTGGTTTTTTGATATCTTCTCTATACACTTTTTTGAAACTGTGCTAAAATGAATCGTTGTATTATGTCATCGCAGTGATATGATTAACATGGAAAATAGAAATACAGAAACAATCAAAATGATGTATCTTGAAGACCGTCCTTATGAAAAATGTGAGCAGTACGGTGCAGAACATCTGACAGATGTGGAACTTTTAGCTGTTTTACTTCGTACCGGAACGAAAGGGGAGAATTCGCTCCGACTTGCCCAGAAGATTCTGCATCCACCATTTGGCTCTGAAGGACTTCTCAGCATCCCACAGTGGTCTATGGAACAACTGCTGAAGATCAAAGGAATCGGAAAGGTAAAATCCATCCAGATTCTTTGTCTGGCAGAACTTGCAAGACGTATGGCGAAAGCAGAAGCCTCACTGGGATTGGATTTTTCCTCTCCGGACAGTATTGCACGTTATTATATGGAAGATCTTCGGCATAAGAAACGGGAAATAATGAAGCTTTTGCTTCTGAATACCAGATCCAGGCTGATCAGTGAGATGGATGTTTCAACAGGAACCATAAATTCCACACTTGTTTCTCCACGAGAACTGTTTGTGGAAGCTTTGCAGAAGAATGCTGTATCCATTATTCTTTTGCATAATCATCCGAGTGGAGATCCGACACCAAGCAAAGAAGATCTTCTGACAACCCGGCGCATCCGTGAAGCAGGGGTTTTGATCGGTATAGAACTTCTCGATCACATCATTATTGGAGATAATTGTTATTTCAGTTTAAGGGAGAAAGGATTCTTTTCTCAAGAATCTGCAAATAGATAAGGGGATGGGGTGTATTTATGGCCAGGAATGTATATGGGTTAGATCTTGGAACTTATGATATCAAGATTTTTGATAAGAAAAAAGACCGCATATGGCATGCCAAGAATGTAATTGCCATGAAAGATAAAAAATATATTTTTTCTGTCGGAGACGATGCTTATGAGATGTATGAAAAGGCTCCGGGAAATATACAGATCATATTTCCGATGAAGAATGGTGTCATTGCCCGTTTTGATGACATGCAATATCTTCTCGGAGATCTTTTGAAGGAAGAGCGTCCGTTTATCCGTGGGGCAGAATATGTGATCGCTGTTCCTACAGATGTCACAGAAGTAGAAAAGAAGGCTTTCTATGATCTTGTGCTTCATTCTGAAGCGAAAGCAAAATCAGTAAGAATTGTAGAGCGCGGTCTTGCAGACGGACTTGGACTTGGGATTGATGTTCTGGAAGAACCAGGAGCTTTTATCGCCAATTTAGGTGGAGGAACAACAGAACTTTCCGTTCTTTCCTACGGTGGTATTGTTATGAACCGTCTGCTTAAGATCGGTGGCGAACAGCTGGATAGTGCAATTGCCAATCTTGTCCGTCATTCTAAAGATTTTATAATTGGCCGTCCGACTGCCGAACGGCTGCGAAAAGAATTTGGAGTTTTTGACCAGTCCACCGGAAGTACTCTTACTGTATACGGCAGAGATATGATGCGCGGCGGTCCGTCGCACATTGACATTCCAATCAGTCTTGTACGGGCAGCGATCAAAGAACCTTTGAGAGAATGTGTACAGGCCATTCATTCCATGCTCGACCGTACGCCTCCCGATGTCCGGAGAAATATTAATAAAAACGGGATTTATATTACTGGAGGACTTGCTAATCTGCGAGGGATTTCTACTTATCTGGAAGAAAGTATCGGTCTGCCGGTTCACATGAAAACAGACCCTGAACTCTGTGCCGTCAAAGGTCTGCAGAGGATCATACTGAATAAGACCTTGTATAGAAAATTAAGTTACTCCATGTTAGACGAAGATTATAGGTGGTTAAGATAATATGAAAAAAAAGAAGAATCAGACTTCTGTTATGAACAGATATTTACTTATAGGACTTTCTGTTTTCTGCATTTTTATGATGCTGTTATCTTCCTTTTCAGACAAAGTAGGAGGTCCATTTAAAGTTGTTGCAAATGTAACCGTTATCCCTCTTCAGCAGGGAATCAATCAGATTGGTGGCTGGATGGGAGATATGAAAGACAATTTCCAAACTCTGAAACAGGTACGCGCAGAAAATACAAAGCTTCAGAAACAGGTTGACTCTCTGATTACAGAAAATAACAATCTGCAGCAAGAACGTTATGAGCTTCAGAGACTGCAGGAATTATATCAGTTGGACAAGAACTATGCGGATTACAAAAAAACTGCTGCGCATGTAATCGGGAAAGATTCCGGAAACTGGTTCAGTACATTTACCATTGACAAAGGAAGTAAAGACGGTATTGCCGCAGATATGAACGTAATGGCCGGAAGCGGTCTTGTCGGCATTGTCACAGAAGTTGGTCCAACCTGGGCAAAAGTCCGTTCTATTATCGATGATTCAAGTAATGTAAGTGCAATGGTACTTTCTACTTCTGACCGTTGTATCGTAAGTGGAGATCTGTCACTTATGAGTGATAACCAGATTCGTTTTGGTCAGATGGAAAACAATGATAATACGGTTTCCGTCGGAGACCAGATCGTCACTTCTTATATTAGTGATAAATACCTGCAGGGAATCCTGATCGGATATGTCAGTGAAGTAACGGTCGACTCTAACAATCTGACTCGTTCCGGATATATTACACCGGCTGTAGATTTTAAAAATCTTCAGGAAGTTCTTGTTATCACAACAACGAAAGCGGATTTGGTTGGATCCAATCAGAGCGAATAGGAGTGAATACTCATGAAATTAATGAAATTTAAAAGAGTTGCTGTAACTGTACTGATCGTACTTGCAGCATATCTGCTCCAGTGTACCTTATTCAATCATCTGGAACTTGCCGGAATTAAACCGAACCTGATTCTGATTGTCACAGCATCCTTTGGTTTTATGCGTGGACAGAAAGAAGGAATGCTGGTCGGTTTCTTTGCCGGCCTTATCACAGATATTCAGTTTGGTACAATTTTGGGATTTTATGCATTACTTTACCTGGTGATCGGTTTTGTAAACGGATTATTTGAACAGCTTTATTTTGATGAAGATATCAAGCTGCCGTTATTTTTGATTTCTGTCAGCGAATTTCTCTACGGTATCATCATTTATTTGCTCATGTTCATGTTGCGAAGTGATTTTAACTTTTTATATTATCTCAACCGCATCATCGTTCCTGAACTGATTTACACAATCGTGATCACACTGGGAGTATACCCACTGATTTTATTTATTAACCACAAACTTGAAGCAGAAGAAAAAAGGAGTGCAAGTAAATTTGTTTAGAAATATTTTAGACCGTCTGAAAGAAGCCGGAGCTTACCTGATGCAGTCAAGACTCGTTACTTTGATCATTATATTTTGTGTCAGTTCTTCCATCCTGATCGGAAGATTATTCTATCTTCAGATCGTAAAAGGGTCTGATTATCTTGAAAACTACGAATATTCTATCCGCCGGACGACATCCGTTGCAGCAACACGCGGAAATATTTATGACCGTAATGGAAATCTGCTGGCTTACAACCAGCTGGCTTATTCCGTGACAATTAATCTGTCAACCGTTGAAAACTCCATCACAACAGATAAACGTTCTGAAAAAAATGCGGCATTAAATAAAATCCTGGATCAGGTTCTTTCTATCGTAGAATCAAATGGAGATTCTGTTGTTTCAAGTTTTGGTATCATCCTGGATTCCTCCGGAACCTATCAGTTTACACAGTCAAGCGATACCCAGAAGCTCCGTTTTATTGCAGATGTCTATGGAAAAAGAACAATAGATGAGCTTACAGAAAAGCAACAGAACCAAAGTGCAGCAGATATCATTCATTATCTTTGTACCGATGAAAAATATGGATATGGCCTTGATGACAGCACATTAGAGCCTGCTTATATTTTAAAGATCATCAACATGCGTTATGCAATGGCATTAAATGCATATCAGCAGTATATTGATACAGTTCTTGCATCCGATGTAAGTGACGAAACAGCAGCAGCAATTATGGAGAATAAGGACGTTCTTACCGGTGTTGACATTTCAGAAGATTCTATCCGAAAATATACCGATGGAATGTATTTTGCATCTATTATCGGATATACCGGACAGATTTCCCAGGATGAATACGATGCGCTGGACAAGGATGAAAAGAAAAAGTACTCTCTGTCTGATATTGTAGGAAAGGCCGGCATTGAACAAAGCATGGACAATGTCCTTCAGGGCACAAAAGGTGAAAAAACCGTGTATGTAGATAACCTCGGACGTGTAACTGATACTGTCAGCCGGAAAGATCCTGAAGCCGGAAATGATGTATATCTGACGATTGATAAAAATCTTCAGGAAAGTACTTATAAACTTCTGGAAGAGAAGATTGCCGGAATTGTTTTATCCAAACTACAGAATGTTCTGGAATACGATACATCCAGTGTAGATGACTCTAAGAATCTGATCATCCCGGTCAGTGATGCATATTATAATCTGATTGGAAATTCCGTCATCGATTCCGGACACTTTTCAAGCAGTGATGCAAAAACTGCCGAGCAGCAGGTTTATTCCATTTTTCAGGAAAAGAAGACGGCGACGATTTCCGAGCTCGAATCAGAACTTCAGAACTCACAGGCCAGCGCATATACAGATCTTTCCAATGAAATGAAAGCATATATGGATTACATCTGTGATACCCTGCTGACAAAAAATACAGGCATCCTTATGTCAGATCAGATTGATAAGAATGATGCTACTTATATTGCATGGGCAAAAGATGAGACAATCAATTTATATACTTACCTGAATTATGCGATTTCTAAAAACTGGATCGATACTTCCAAACTTGGAAGCAGTTCTTATTCCAGTTCAGAAGAGATTTATCAGGAGATTTTAAAATATTTAAAAGAATATTTAGCAGATGACAGTAATTTCGACAAACTTCTCTACAAATATCTTATAAAATCAGGTAGTGTTACTGGTGAACAAGTTTGTGCTATCGTATATGAACAGGGTATTCTTCCTATGGATGACTCGACATATAACGGATTACTCAACGGAAAGACAAATGCTTTTTCCTGGATCAAGAGCAAGCTGGAAAGCCTTGAGCTTACACCTGGTGAACTGGCACTTGAGCCATGTTCTGCTGGTGCAGTTGTAACAAATCCAAATACCGGAGAAGTTTTAGCATGTGTTTCTTACCCTGGATATGACAATAATCGTCTCTCAAACGTAATGGATCGTTCTTATTATGTGAAGTTGAGCATGGGTATGTCACGTACCTTCTACAACAGAGCGACCCAGGAGAAGACAGCACCGGGTTCTACTTATAAAATGCTTTCTTCCGTAGCCGGTCTGACAGAAGGAGTAATTAACGGAAACTCCTATATCAGTTGTACAGGTGTATTTGACAAGATCACACCAAGTCCAAAATGCTGGGTTTATCCAAGTGCTCATGGAAGTCTGAATGTAGTAGGTGCACTGCAGCATTCCTGTAATGATTTCTTCTATGAAGTTGGTTATCGTCTTGGACAAGACTCGAATGGTAACTATGACAGTGATACCGGTCTTGAAAAACTGGCAAAATATGCAAAAATGTTTGGCTTTGATCAGACATCCGGAATCGAAATTCCTGAATCACAACCTCAGATTTCTGATTCTGACTCTGTTCGATCTGCCATTGGACAGGGTACCAACAACTATACTGTCAGCCAGATCAACCGTTATGTGACAGCTGTTGCAAACAGAGGAACTGTTTACAGTCTTTCTCTCATTGATAAAACAACCGATTCGAATGGAAAACTGATCAAAGATTATACTCCGGAAGTTATAAATCAGATGGATGAGATCAGCTCAAGTACATGGGATCTGGTACACAATGGAATGGAAAGCATGGTGAAAAGCAGCTCCACCTTCGCCGGAATGGATATTTCCATGGGAGGAAAAACCGGAACTGCCCAGTATAGTAAGATACATGCAGATAATGTTCTGTTTGTCGGTTATGCGCCGGCAGATTCACCTGAAATTTCAATTGCTGTCCGCATTGCAAATGGATATGCTTCTACCTATGCAGCTGAAATTGGAAGAGATATCACAAAAGTGTACTTCAATCCAGAATCCGCCGATGAACTGCTTCAAGGATATGCTTCTTCTTTAGGAACTGCAGGAGCCGGTGATTAATTAAGATAACGAAAGGGGATGGGATCATGAGTGAACTGGTAACAATAAAAAGCAGTCATTCCGGTATAGAGCTGCGGCTTAATGCCAAACTCCCATTCCCGGATCTTTTGAAAGCTGTAGAAGAGAAATTCCGACAATCTGCTGATTTTTTCAAGAATGCAAAGATGGCAGTTTCATTTAGCGGAAGGACACTTTCCATCAGCGAAGAGGAGCAGTTAATACAGGTTATTACGCAGACGACAAACCTTGAGATTATCTGTATCATTGATCATGATGAACGCAAGGAACTGATCTACAAAAAAGCGGTAGCACAGTGTTTATCTGAACGTGAAAAATCAGATGGACAATTCTATCGCGGAACATTAAAGCGAAGACAGCTTCTTGAATCTGAATCCAGCATTGTGATCTTAGGAGATGTTGAATTCGGAGCTAAAGTAGTTGCAAAAGGAAATATTATCATTCTCGGTACTCTCTATGGATCTGTTCATGCGGGAGCTGCCGGTGACAGGAATGCTTTTATCATTGCTCTCTCCATGCAGCCACAGCGACTTGTAATCGGAGATATTGAAGCAAAACGTCAACTGATCTATCAGGACAGCCTTTCCATCAACGGACCGCAAATTGCAGTTGTTGACGGAAAAAGAATTTACCTTGATCCACTGATAGAATAAATCTTTGGAAAGACATAAGCATGGGAAATAGGAGGAATATTCAACATGGGTGAAGTAATCGTCATTACATCGGGAAAGGGCGGTGTTGGAAAAACAACAACAACAGCGAATATTGGAATTGGTCTGTCTTCAGCAGGAAAAAAAGTTCTTGTAATTGATACAGATCTCGGACTTCGAAATCTGGATGTTGTTCTTGGACTTGAAAATCGCATTGTCTACAATCTTGTTGACGTCATTGAAAGCAAATGTCGTCTGAAACAGGCAGTGATCAAAGATACGCGATTTGAAAATCTGTACCTGCTCCCATCTGCCCAGACAAAAGATAAGACAAGCGTATCACCGGAACAGATGAAAAAACTGATTGACGAACTAAAAGATGATTATGACTTCATTCTTTTAGATTGTCCGGCAGGAATTGAACAGGGCTTTAAAAATGCAATTGCAGGCGCACAGCGTTCCATTGTTGTTACAACACCTGAAGTTTCCTCAATTCGTGATGCTGACAGAATTATTGGATTACTTGAAGCTTCCGGAATCCGGAAAAATGAACTTCTGATCAATCGTCTGCGCGTTGACATGGTTCGCAGAGGTGATATGATGTCTGTAGAGGATGTCACGGAGATTCTTGCGATTGATCTGCTTGGAGTCATCCCGGATGATGAGTCTGTTGTTGTTGCAACCAATCAGGGAGAACCGGTAGTCGGCGAAGATTCCTTAGCCGGAAAATGTTACCAGAATATCTGTAGACGTCTGTTAGGAGAAGAAGTCCCGATTTCCGATTTTAATCATAAACCCGGACTTCGCAGTAAACTCTCCAGTCTTTTTCATAAGAACTAGGAGGTCACATTATGAGTGTACCTTCTGTTACAATTGCAAAAGACAGGTTGCGAAATTTGCTAATTACTGACAGAATTCAATGTACACCCGATATGATAGAATTTCTGACATCGGATTTATATCAGACGATTTCTAAATACATAGAAATCTCCCCGGAACAATTTGATGTCAAAATAACACGCACGGATATACATATAAAATATACAGGAGAAAAACATTGAAATCATTTTTTACTAATTTGAAACAGCGTTATAATATTAGAGATTATAAAATCAGTCTGGTTTTTCTGGTCACTCTGATTTCACTGGTCGGAATCCTTATGGTCCGAAGTGCAAGACCTGATTTAATGAATCGTCAGATTATGGGCGTTTGTCTTGGTCTGATTGTTATGTTTATTATCTCTTTCATTGATTATAAATGGATTTTAAACCTATATTGGCCGCTTTATGCTCTGAATATTGTTATGCTCCTGGCTGTTTTGGTTTTTGGAACAAAAGTAAATGGCGCGAGAAGATGGCTGAACCTTGGATTTACACAATTCCAGCCTTCCGACCTTACAAAAATCCTTATGATTCTGTTCTTTGCAAAATTCTTAATGGAACGAGAGCAAAAGATTAAAGAACCCAAAACGATTATTCAGGCAATTGCTTTAATCCTTCCATCACTTGCATTGATTTACAAGCAGCCAAACTTGTCTACAACAATTTGTATTGCCGCATTGTTTGCTGTCCTTCTTTACCTTGGAGGATTAAGCTACAAACTCATTGGAACCGTTCTTGTAATCACAATACCGACGATCATTATACTGCTTGTTGTTGCAATACAGCCAAACCAGCCGTTCTTAAAAGACTATCAGCAGGAACGTATCCTTGCATGGCTGGAACCTGAAAAGTATGCCGATGACGAATCTTACCAGCAGTTAAATTCCGTTATGGCAATTGGGTCCGGACAGCTGACCGGAAAAGGGTATGATAATGACGCAACAACATCCGTTAAGAACGGAAATTTCGTATCTGAGCCGCAAACAGACTTTATTTTTGCAATAATTGGTGAAGAATTAGGATTTGTGGGTTGTTGTGGAGTCATAATTTTGTTATTATTAATTGTGATAGAGTGTATCTTAATTGGTTTGAAGGCCAAAGATACAGGAGGGCGGATCATTTGCGGAGGCGTTGCTTCACTGATTGGAATCCAGAGCTTTATTAACGTCAGTGTAGCTACAATGATTTTTCCAAATACAGGCTTGTCCCTCCCATTTGTCAGTTATGGACTGACTTCCGTAGTATGTTTTTTCATGGGAATCGGTTTTGTATTAAATGTAGGCTTACAGCCTAATAAATATCAGTAAAGAGAGGATACCACTATGAATATCGGATTAGTAGCGCATGATGCGAAGAAAAAATTGATGCAGAATTTCTGCATTGCATACCGTGGGATACTCAGTAAGCATAATTTATATGCAACAGAAACCACCGGTATACTGGTCGAGAATGTAACAAACTTAAGCATTCACAAATATCTTGCTGGACATCTCGGAGGAAAACAGCAACTCGGCTCACAGATTGAACACAATCAGATGGATCTTTTGATTTTCTTCCGTGATCCACTGACACCTCACTCACATGAACCGGATGTTAATGACATTGTTAAGCTTTGTGATATTTATAACATTCCGATCGCAACAAATATCGCAACTGCTGAAGCATTGATCCTTGCTCTTGACAGAGGCGACCTTGACTGGCGGGAGATGTATCGATAATATGAGTAAACCATATAAAAAGAAGAGAAGACGAAAAAAGCAACGGCATTCTGTCAGCCGCATACTTATTCCTGTCATATGTCTTATTGTTGTATTGTCCGGAGCTATCGGCGGAGTCTGGTATTACAAAGAATATGGTGGTGATCCTGTCCGGACATATGAGACAGCCACTTATAGCTCTAATTTATACCAAGGAAGTTTGTTTGCTGATGATTTATGCGTCGCTGCTGATGATGTGGCTCTCACTGGATTTGATAATGAGGATTCTCTTCATGCCGCAGGATTATTCAATCTAAATGATAAAACAGTTGAATATGGATATAAACTTTATGATAAATTATATCCTGCAAGTACAACAAAGCTTATGACTGCATACCTTGCTTTTAAGTACGGTAATATGGATGACATTGTAACTGTTTCTGACAGTGTTTCAAGCTTTGCCTCTGATGAAGTAGTCTGCAACCTGCAGCCTGGTGATACAGTGACACTTTATGATTTATTATGTGGTCTTTTACTTCGTTCAGGTAATGATTGTGGTGTTGCTATCGCTGAACATATTTCCGGAAGTGTAGAAGCTTTTGCTGAGCTTATGAACTCAGAAGCGAAAGCTCTTGGTGCCACTGGCAGTCATTTCGTGAATCCTCACGGACTTCATAATGAAAACCACTATACAACAGCATATGACCTGTATCTGATCTTTAATGCCTGCATTCAGGATCAGAGATTTATGAACATTATTTCCATGGATTCTTATACAATGAATCTTACCGGAGCAGATGGTACAACAAGAACATTTGATGTAGTCCCAACCAACTATTATTCCTCAGGGAAGATCAATGCCCCTGAAGGGATTCGTGTATTTGGCGGTAAGACCGGTACCACAGATGAAGCAGGATGCTGTGTGATCCTTTATAGCGAAGATCTGGAAAAGAATCCTTATATTTCCATTATTATGGGGGCTGAAGATAAGAGTTTTCTTTACCAGGAGATGAACCGGCTTCTTGAGGCTGGAGAAACAACTAAAACAGAATAAAGAAAAACCGATACGAAAAAGCCATGTGGCACAGAGCAACAAATTAGAAGCTTTCATTTTTAATCTGTCCGCATGGTTTTTTTCTATCTTATTTCATGTAATATTCTCCTTTACCGTTTCCTGTTTTCAGTAACGCTCTTTTGATTTATTAATATGTATTCTTCCCCTGAAAGGCTGGAAATATACACAAAAAAATGATATACTAACAAAGTTAAAGCAGAAATGACAGGAGGTAATATTTTTATCTTGGCAAAGAAAAAAAACAAGTCTGTAAATATAAAAAGATATAAGGCAAAAAAAGAATTTAATATTGGAATGTTTCTGTTTGCAGTTGTATTTATTTATCTTATTGTTACTATTACCGCATATCTTTTAGAAGATAAGCCTTCTATTTATGAAGTGCGGGAGGGCAGTATTGTGAAGGATAATACCTATACCGGATTGATCATCCGCCAGGAAACAACTGTAAATGCAGAATCAGACGGCTACATTAATTATTATCAGAATGGAAACAGCAAAGTCAAATATGGCGCACCTGTTTATGCAATTTCAAAGAATGCTTTGAATTTTGATGATTCATCTACGGAATCATCTTCAACTGCAGATCTTAGTCCCGATGTTCAATCAGGACTTGTGACACAACTTCAGACATTCAATGAAAACTATGACAATTCCAACTTTTCAAGTATCTATACCTTAAAGAATGAGCTGCAAAATACATTGCAAAATGCATACCGCACAACTAAAACTGCGCAGCTTGCATCTGTAATTGAGAGCAGCGGACAAACTGTCACAACCGCTTCTGCCGGACAGGATGGAATTGTTTCCTATACGATTGATGGTTTAGAGTCCTTAACTGTTGACAATTTTACAGCAGATAATTTTAATAAAACAAATTATAAAGTAACTGAGCTTACCGATCAGATGAAGATATCAAGCGGTTCACCGGCTTACCGCTTGATTACCAGTGAAAACTGGTCCGTAGTGATACCTTTAAAAAAAGACACTGCAAAAGAATTTCAGAAATCTGATTTACAGAATGTGCAGGTCCGCATAGATAAAGACAGTGAAAAGATGTGGTCCGCTTTCTCTGTTCTTGAACGAGATGGGAATTTCTATGGTGTTCTGACCTTTGACAACTCTATGATTCGTTATGCATCAGAGCGTTTTCTGAACATAGAACTTATCTTAGAAGATGAGTGTGGCCTGAAGATTCCAAAATCTGCCGTAGTAGAAGAGCAGTTCTTTGTAATTCCTCAGGATTACATTACAAACGGAGGTAACAGCTCTTTAGAAGGTGTTATGGTTTTGGATTCAAAAGGAACTGCCTCATTTCAGGCTGTTGATATCTATGACACCTCCGATGATGGAGAAGTTTATTTAAGTCGAGATCAGCTGAAATCCGGAACAGTGATTGTAAAGCCGGATTCTTCTGATACTTATACGATTGAAACAAAAAAACCATTAAAAGGAGTCTACAATATCAATAAAGGATACGCTATTTTTAAAAAAGTATCCATTTTATGTGAAAGCGACGAATATTACATTGTTCAGGAAGGAGATTCTTACGGGCTTTCAAATTACGATCATATCGTACAAAACGGAGCCGGTGTTTCCTCTGATGATGTTGTATTTCAGTGATTTGATTTTATAGCCCTTTGAAAATTGGATACAAAATTCAAAAGAGGATAAACAAATTTAAAAAAGGAGAGATAACTTATGCTAGAAACACAGTTAAAAGAAGTAGAAGCAAAGATTCAGGCAGCCTGTGACCGTGCCGGACGCAAGCGGGAAGAAGTTACATTGATCGCCGTAAGTAAGACAAAACCGATAGAAATGCTTCAGGAAGCTTATGATCTCGGTGTCCGTGTGTTTGGTGAGAATAAAGTGCAGGAAATCACAGCCAAATACGATGCACTTCCTGATGATATCCACTGGCACATGATCGGACATCTGCAGACCAATAAGGTAAAATATATTATTGATAAAGTAGATCTGATCCACTCTGTCGATTCTGTCAAGCTTGCAGAGACAATTGAAAAGGAAGCTGCAAAACATAATCTTACAGCTAATATTTTAATTGAAGTAAATGTTGCTCAGGAAGAAAGTAAGTTTGGACTTAAAACAGAAGAAGTTCTCCCGTTTATTGAAAAGATTGCAAATTTCGAACATATCAAGGTCTGCGGACTGATGACAATTGCACCTTTTGTCGATAATCCGGAAGAAAATCGTCAAATTTTCGCAAATTTACATAAATTATCTGTTGACATTAATGAGAAAAACATTGATAATGTTTATGTGAACATACTTTCAATGGGAATGACCAATGATTACGAGGTTGCCATAGAAGAGGGAGCAACTATGGTTCGAGTTGGAACTGGTATCTTTGGTGCAAGGAACTATAATATCTGACTTAATTTATTAACCTGATGAATGAGTTACTGTTTACAATATTTTTGAACAGTAATTGAATAGTATCATTTTTTCGTTGGATCGTATGAATAAAAAAGAGCGCCACCTGAAAAAGGGGACAAGATAGGAGTGTAAAAATGGGTGTATTTGATAAATTTCTTGACATCATGAAGTTAAATGATGACGATTATGATGACGATGAATTTTATGATGATGATGATTTTGCAGATGACGGTGATTTCGAGGAAAAACCGCGTCGTTCTTTCTTCGGTAAGAAGAATAATAAAGAGGAATCTTTCAATGACTTTGATGCTGATGAAGATAAGACGTTTCAGCCTTCTGCTTCTAGCAAGGTTACACCAATGCGTCCTGCTGCAAAACACGGCGGAAACATGGAAGTATGCGTTGTAAAACCAACTTCTGTAGATGATTCCCGTGAGATCACAGAGACATTACTTGCAGGCCGTACTGTAATCCTTAACTTAGAAGGTATGGATCTTGAGATCGCACAGAGAATTATTGATTTTATTTCCGGAGCAGCATTTGCGATCAGCGGAAATCTTCAGAAGATTTCCAGCTATATCTTCCTTGTTACACCTACAAATGTTGATATTTCCGGTGATCTTCAGGATCTTCTCAGTGGATCTATGGAAACACCAAGTGTTCGTGGAAGATACTAGAATTTAACTTCAACTATAGGAACTGGATTTTAGAATTATTATGATAAAAGAAAATCAGAAAAAAGAAACAAAGCTTTTGGAACACAGATTTATTGAACTTTCCAGAATTGCTTTTGAACGTGAAATTGTTACATATTCGGATTTTCTTAACCTGAATGATCAGAATATCCTGCATACCCTGCCAAAGAACAAGCTTTATTCAAGATATGTCCTCTTTGGCGGGTATGATATGGCGGAGCGTCAGATGGCTGCATTTATCCCTGAGGCTCTTTCTTTGCGTTATGGGGTATCTGATATTACTCCGAAAGAGATTGATTATCCGTTTTGTGCTGTGCAAATAGAACCAAAAAATAAAAGATTTTCCGAAGACCTGACTCACAGGGATTTTCTTGGTTCCATATTAAATCTTGGGATTGACCGTTCAAAAACCGGAGATATTCTTGTGACAGAAGATTCAGCACTTCTTTTTATCAATAAGGACCTTGTATCTGTTGTAACAGAAGACTTAACCCGGGTTCGCCACACTGTTATAGATAGTTCTGTCATCAACTTAGATATGATAAACTACACACCTGATTTCCAGCAGATAAAAGGAACTGTTTCATCTGTTCGCTTAGACAGCCTACTTCCACTTGCATTTTCTTCTTCCAGAAGTAAACTGTCCGGACTCATTGAAGGCGCAAAGGTCTTTGTAAACGGCAAATTGATTACAAGCAATGGATATCAGGTAAAAGAAGGAGATCTTATCTCTGTACGCGGATTAGGTAAGTTCCGTTTTGAGGAAGCGGGGAAAATCACGAAAAAGAATCGGATCAGTGTAACTATTCAGAAATATGTATAATCTAAAAAGCTTAGAAAAGAGGAGCTTATCGACTCATGAATAATACAAAAACAAAGACAAAGAGTTATCTTTTCGCTGCCATTGGGTTTCTGCTCACATTAGCACTTGACCAATGGACCAAATATCTTGCATCTACTATTTTACGCCGTCTCGAGTCTTTCTCTTTGATTTCCGGAGTTTTTGAACTTCGCTATCTTGAGAACCGCGGAGCTGCATTTGGTATTATGCAGAATCGACAGATTGTGTTTGTAGTCGGAGGTATTATTATACTTGCTGTTATTTTGTATCTGTACCAGAAGATGCCATTTACACCACATTACAGACCACTGCGTATCTGTGCTGTACTGCTTGCATCCGGAGCTGTGGGAAATATGATCGATCGTGTGAAACTTGATTATGTTGTTGACTTTTTCTATTTCCGACTGATTGATTTTCCAATCTTTAATGTTGCAGACTGCTATGTTGTAATTGCATGTATTTTATTTGTTGTTCTCATTTTATTTTATTATAAGGACGACAACGATTTTGAGTTTTTAAATTTTAAGAACAGATAAAAACGCACAACAGGAAGGATTCTAAAAGCTTATGGAAGAACTTCATTTTAATGCGGATATTACAGGGGAAAGGATCGATAAATTCCTTGACGGGAGAATAGAGAGCCTTTCCCGTTCTTATATCCAGAAATTAATTAAAGAAAAAAAAATTCTTGTAAATCAATTACCGGTTAAAGCGAATTACAAGTTAACAACAGGGGATACTATCATTCTTCAGATCCCTGACCCGGAACCACTTGATATTCAGCCTGAAAATATTCCTTTGGATATTCTCTATGAAGATGATGACATTCTCGTCGTTAACAAACCAAAAGGAATGGTTGTACATCCTGCACCGGGACATTACAGCCATACGCTGGTCAATGCGGTTCTATATCACTGTGGAGAAAACCTGTCGGGAATCAATGGTGTAATCCGTCCTGGAATCGTCCATCGGATTGACATGAATACAACCGGTTCCCTTCTGATCTGTAAAAACGATAAAGCCCATCAGATTCTTGCAGAACAATTAAAAGAACATTCTATCACAAGAAAGTATCACGCTATCGTACACGGCAATCTGAAGGAGGATACAGGCACTGTAAACGCTCCGATTGGTCGGCACCCTACAGATCGTAAGAAGATGAGTACAAAAGCACCAAATGGGCGACATGCAGTCACTCATTACCGTGTATTGGAAAGATTTGGTAATTTTACCTACATTGAATGCCAGCTTGAAACCGGTCGGACACATCAGATTCGTGTTCATATGTCCAGTATCGGACATCCAATTCTGGGCGATGAGATTTATGGTCCTGCAAAATGTCCTTATAAACTCCAGGGACAGACTTTGCATGCAAAAATCCTTGGTATCACTCATCCATCTACAGGAGAATACATAGAATTTGACGCACCTTTGCCAGACTATTTTGAAGATTTATTAAATAAATTAAGAAAACAAAACTAAGTATAGGAAATAGTATGGGAAATAGTGAATTGACATTGTCTTTTTTCATCTTTTTGGTTATAATATACATAAGATTTCGCATAGACTTGAAAAGGAGTGTGGCTTATTATGAAGACAAATACTATTATAACAATCGGACGTCAGTACGGAAGTGGTGGAAAAGAGATCGGACATTTCGTTGCCGAAGCATTTGGAATTAAATTATACGACAAGGAAATGCTTGCGCGTGCAGCAAAAGAAAGTGGTATCTGTGAGGAATTATTTGAGACTCATGACGAAAAGCCAACGAACAGTTTTCTATATTCTCTTGTGATGGATACATATTCTATGGGATATGCCGGCAACACATACACGGAGATGCCTATCAATCACAAAGTTTTTCTTGCACAGTTTGATGCAATTAAAAAGATTGCAGATGAGGGACCATGTGTCCTGGTAGGCCGTTGTGCAGATTATGCACTTGAATCCTATCCAAATGTTGTCAGCATTTTCATCCGTGCAGATATGGAGGATCGTATTCGTCGTGTTGCAACAAGACTTGATCTTACGGACGCGAAAGCAAAAGATCTGATCAATAAGACGGATAAAAAGAGAGCAAGTTATTACAATTATTATACGAACAAAAAGTGGGGCGATGCAGCCAGCTATGAGCTTTGCTTAAACAGTTCTGAGCTCGGAGTACAAGGTACAGCGAAAGCAATTGAGCAGTATATTCTTCTAAAAGAAAGTATTGAAAAAGAAGCCAGAAATATTGTTTAATCTTATTTATTAAAATGTATAATGTAAAGGATACAGAAGAGCAGTAGTGCATTCTTTCTGTATCCTTTTTATCTATTCTTATTCTTTTTACTTCCTATACTTCACGAAGCTTTACAGCACCTGCCGCCTGACGGCGTCGGTCTTCATCGATCGCTGCATAATGTTTCTTCGTTGTATTGACATCTTTATGTCCCAGAACATCTGCGACAAGATAAATGTCTCCGGTTTCTTTATAAAGTGCCGTTCCATAGGTACTGCGCAGTTTATGTGGAGTTATTTTCTTATTCGGAGTAACCTCCCTAGCATATTTCTTTACCATATTTTCAACTGCCTGAACGCCCATACGTTTTCTCTGTGTAGACAGAAACAATGCGTTTTCGTGGCCGGAAAGTGGTACAGTTTCCTTTCTGGTCGTGTAAAGATACGTCTTTAATGCATTCTCAACCTCTTCACCGAAATACACAACCATCTGATTCCCACCTTTTCGTGTTACAGTAATCCCATTATTCTTGAAATCAATATCCTGAAGATCCAGTCCGACACATTCTGATACACGGATTCCGGTTCCAAGCAGAAGCGTCAGAATTGCCAGATCTCGATTTTTTGTCTTTTCAAAATAGGCTTTCCGCTGACCTGTAAGATTATCCCCTCCATGATCAACATAATCCAGGAGCATTGCAATTTCATCCGTATCAAGCCGTATAATCGCTTTCTCGTGCATCTTAGGCATCTCTACAAGCAACGTAGGGTTCTTACTGATAATTTGTCTTTTAAAATAATATCCATAAAAGCTGCGAAGCGCAGACATCTTTCTTGCAAGTCCCTTTTCTGTGTTCGTGATACATTTTTCTTCGTCATTCTTATAGACTTTCAGATATTCCTGGTATTCCTCAATATCTACAGGCTCCAGGCGTTCCAGATCATGTATCTCAAATTGTTCGATCGTATAATTCTTATAAACCGGATTATTCTCCATAAGGAAATGAAAGAAAACACGGATATCATAGGCATAAGAAATCCTGGTCCGCGCAGATGTCGTTGGTTCCACGGCACGAAAATAATCCTTTGCAAATGGAGGCAATGTCTTCAGGATCTCTCTGAGACGTAATGTGTTATCTATATATGTCTGTTCATGATATGTTTTTCTGTTAGAAGTTTCTGCCATATTAAAAGCTCCTTTATAGATTCAAATTTACTGAAAATCCCATATTTCTTATATATTTTAACATAAGTACTGTTTTCCGTCTACATCTTTTGGAAAAATCGGTATTTGTCGTATAGATTGATTTGTATTAATTAAATCCGAAGAGACTATCTGCTGCTATTTAAAACGCTATTTCTGGAAAGCAGATAGCAATCTTCTTCGGATTCAGGGAGTGTATATATCAATACATAGGGTGTATATTGATACCATTTATAATTTTTCGCAGGCGATCATCAGGTATTGACCTGCATGAATCGTATCTGAATCAAGATGATTCATCACCTTAAGCGCTTCTACATATTCGCTTACAGAGCCGTATCCGTCTGTAATTGTTTCTTCTGCAATGCTCCAAAGGCTGTCACCCGGTTCAATTAATCTGCTTGTATAACAGATCTCAACAGCACCCGTAGCTCTCTGATGATCTATTTCCTTTGCCGAAACTCGGAACATTCCAAAGTACATACAGCTGCAGAGAATAAAAAGAATACTGCATATTACCAAACCAGAATGACGCATAACACCATGTTTTTTCTTTGAATTTACTGAGTGATTTCCTGAATACTTTTTCATAATTCTTTTCCTCTCTTTCGCTTACTGTATACTAATCTCCTGTTATTATCATGTATCGAACATCTGTTCTTTGATGTTTAAATCATATCATTCGAACAAATGTTTGTCAAGCATTTTACTTCATAAAACCGAACATATTTTCGCAACAAATGTTTGCTTTCTAAAAAATGCTGTGTTATTATGTTCTTATAATTATAGTAGATTCGGAGGGAACAATATGTCAGAAGGGAATATTACTCCTAAGCAAAAAGAGATTTTAGAATATATAAAAGACCAGATTTTAACAAGAGGCTTTCCGCCGGCAGTTCGTGAGATCTGCGAGGCTGTGAATTTAAAGTCTACCTCTTCCGTTCATTCGCATCTGGAGACACTGGAAAAGAATGGTTACATAAGAAGAGACCCTACTAAACCCCGCGCAATTGAGATTCTGGATGATAATTTCAATCTGACAAGAAGAGAGATGGTGAATATTCCGATCATAGGCCGTGTCGCTGCCGGCGAACCGCTTCTTGCAGAACAGAATATTGAAGATTATTTTCCTATTCCTGTAGAATATATGCCGAATAAGCAGACATTTATGCTTCAGGTACAAGGTGAAAGTATGATCAATGCCGGAATTCTCAGTGGTGATTATGTTATTGTTGAGCAGACTCCATCTGCTGAAAATGGGGAACAGGTAGTTGCATTAATTGAAGATGGTGCTACAGTCAAAACTTTCTATCGTGAAGAAGGTATTATCCGCCTGCAGCCGGAGAATGATGCATATGATCCGATCATTCTTACAGATGTCACTATCCTTGGTAAAGTGATCGGTGTTATCCGTATGTATTAGATCTTATTACCGAATATAGAATTTTTAATTAGAAATCAATACAAAAAACTGGCAGAATTGTGGTACTCCACTACTCTTCTGCCAGTTTTTTATAACTTCCGTTATTTATGCTTCAAGATCTTCAACAGACACATGACGTCCATCTTTCCAGATTCTTTCCAGATTATAGAACTGTCTGTTCTCTCTGTCAAATACATGTACAATAATATCACCAAAATCAAGCAACACCCATCTTCCGGATGCATTTCCTTCTCTCTGTACCAGAGAATATCCTGCCTTATGCAGTTCTTCCTCCACATTATCCACAAGGGCATTTACCTGACTGTCACTGTTACCATTTACAATCAGGAAGTAATCTGCAAGTACAGACACGCCTGAGATATCAATGATCTGGATATCTTCTCCTTTTTTATCACTGAGGGCTGTATATGCAAGCTTTGCCATTTCTTTTGACTGATTCATCATTATTCTCCTTTATCGCTATAATATTGATAAGTTTCAATGCTCATCGGATCTACCGGCTTACCATTCTTGCGCAGATAATTAACCGTATTCCCTGCACAAAGACAGATTGCACGGTCAATGTCGACAAACACAGTTTCACGGATCTCCTGAAGACCAGGAATTATCTTTCTGTTCGGTTCGATATAATCAGCAATATAAATAATCTTCTCAAGCATTGTCATCTCCGGTCGTCCTGTTGTATGCCACGTAATTGCACTTAAAACATCTTTATTGGTCACGCCATACTCTTTCTCTGCGAAATATGCTCCCAGCTTCGCATGGACCAATGCCGGCATCTCAAGCTCTGATTGTGTAAGCAGAATACCGTGTTTTTGGCATCTCTCAACCTGTTCCTGCGCAGAACCATACTTTCCACAATCATGCAGAAGTCCTGCCATCATAGCATCATCGATATCTTCATGATAGCGCATTGCAAGAGATGCTGCTGTATACATAACTCCGATTGTATGCTCAAAACGATCTTTCTTCAGCTTTTTTTCCAGTTGTTTTCTAATGTCAACGAAAGCTTCTTTCATAATCGTATCCTATCTCCTCTCTGCCTTTCACGCCGCCATTCTGCATTCTGACGGGTGCAGATAAAATATGCTTTAAATATATAGTTTCTTTTCTTTGATATAATCCGCGACAACATCAGGCACCATATAACGCACGCTGAGCCCCTTTGCTGCCCTTTCTCTTATTGTAGTGGAGGAAATCTCTACCAACGGTGCGCGAAGCAGTTCTATATGCGCTCCGTATGCTTCTGTGAGATATCGTATCTGACCCTTCATTGCTGAAGCATCTTTGTCGTCACGCATTGCTGCAAGAATCGTACAGGTCGTAAAAATTTCTCTGAAATCTTTCCACTCTTCAAAAGCAAACAGCGAATCTGCACCGAGAATAAAATAAAATTCATCCTTTGGGTAGATCTCATTAAAATGCCGCATTGTCTGATACGTATAAGAATGCTTCTTCGTATCCGCTTCTGAAAGATTCAATGAGAAATTCGGATTACTTTTTATTGCAAGACGAACCATCTCGATCCTGTGATGCATTGCTTCTTCTGTATCGAGTGTCTCTTTGTGCGGAGGATTTCCATTCGGTAAAAACCAGATCTCATCAAGTCCAAAATCTTCATAAGCAAACTCACCAAGAAGAAGATGACCGATATGAATCGGCTCAAATGTACCACCCATAATACCAATCTTCATTGTCTGTACCTGTTCCTTTTCTACTATAAGAGACACTCACTGCGAGTGTCTCTTATTCAAATTCAGCTTCCGAATCATATAATAACTCAGAAGCTGAATAATAACTATTTTGGAAGCTGAATTTTCTTTTTATCGTCTTTTCCTTCTTTGTAAAGAACGATTTTCTTTCCGATCACCTGAACAACCTGAGACTGTGTTCTCTCTGCAAGTGTCTCTGCGATTTCTCTCGGATCATCCATGCAGTTCTTCAGAACACTGATCTTGATCAGCTCACGTGCTTCCAGTGCCTCAGCGATTGCCTCTGTAAGCCCCGGATTCATGCTTGCTTTTCCAACCTGGAAAATCGGATCCATTGTCATCGCAAGTCCTTTTAAATAGGCTCTCTGTTTTGTAGTCATAATATTCTCCTTATTTATAATAATCAAACTGAAGTCCGTACATTCTAACTGTGTCACCTTCCTGGATGCCAGCTCTCTCAAGATCTGCAAGAATACCTGAATCTTTCAGGAACTTCTGGAAGAATGCAAATCCCTTCTCAGAATCAAGATTCGTATATCCAAGCATTTTCTCAATCTTCGGACCTTCAACTACATACATTCCATCCATCTGTTCTACTGTATAAGGAAGATCTTCATAGATCAGTTCATCATCCGGGAAGTATTCCTGCTCGAATACTACCGGTTTCTGATCCATCTTCTGAAGCTCGCTGCTCACATAGTAAAGAAGATCTGAGATTCCTTTCCCTGTAGCTCCGGAAATAGGAAATACTTTGATTCCCTGTGGTTCGAATTCATCCTTTAAGCGCTGAACCGGATCATCTTCCGGATCATAGATCAGATCTGTCTTGTTCGCTGCAATTACCTGCGGACGTTCTGCGATCTCCGGATTATAAGCTGCAAGCTCTGCATTGATCTTATGAATATCTTCTACCGGATCTCTTCCTTCTGTTCCGGCTGCATCTACTACATGGATCATTAATTTTGTTCTCTCGATATGACGAAGGAACTCGTGTCCAAGACCAACACCTTCTGATGCACCCTCGATCAGTCCCGGGATATCAGCCATAACGAATCCCTTTGCTCCATCCAGATCAACAACACCGAGATTTGGATTCAATGTTGTGAAATGATAGTTCGCAATTTTCGGTTCTGCATTTGTAACACGTGAGAGTAATGTAGATTTACCAACGTTCGGAAAACCGATCAGACCAACATCTGCGATTACCTTCAACTCCAGATTTACTTCCAGCTCTCTTGCCGGCTGTCCCGGCTGTGCATACTTCGGAACCTGCATGGTAGAAGTAGCAAAATGCTGATTTCCAAGTCCGCCTCTTCCGCCTTTTAAGACAACCTGACGTCTGTTCTCTCCAGACATATCAGCGATAACTTTTCCTGTAACAGATTCTTTAATTACTGTACCCTCCGGCACACGAAGAACGAGGTCTTTTCCGTCCTTACCATGACAGCGGCGCTTTCCGCCCTGTTCACCATCTCCGGCAGCAAATTTTCTCTTATGTCTGTAGTCAACAAGAGTATTCAGTCCTTCATCTACTTCGAAGATCAGGTCTCCGCCGTGTCCACCGTCTCCACCGTCCGGTCCGCCGTTTGGTACATACAGTTCTCTGCGGAAGCTGCAGTGACCGTCTCCGCCTTTACCGGAACGGATCAATATCTTAGCTCTGTCTGCAAACATATTTTTCTCCTCTTAATTTGTATCCGGCATCCTGCTGACAACCGGAATCGGTTATATTGTTGTCTATACTATACCATAAACAACAACTGTTTCTGTATCTTTATTCACATCTTATATGCGTAAATTTCTTCACCATCTGACAATAAAAGATTTCTTTGAAAGAAAAAGCCTCAGACCTTTTAAAACGTCTGAGGCTTCCTTTGCCATGTATGCGAGTGAAAAGATTCCGTCGGAACTTTCCAGCCAAAACTGATTACTCAGCTACTGGATAGATAGAAACCTGTTTCTTATCTCTTCCTTTTCTTTCAAATCTTACTACACCGTCTACAAGTGCAAACAGAGTGTCGTCTCCACCGCGTCCTACGTTAAGTCCTGGATGGATCTTTGTTCCACGCTGTCTGTAAAGAATGTTACCAGCTTTTACAAACTGTCCGTCTGCTCTTTTAGCGCCCAGTCTCTTTGCCTCGGAGTCACGACCGTTCTTTGTAGAACCAACTCCTTTTTTATGAGCGAAAAACTGAAGATTCATTTTCATCATGGTAATTACACCTCCTTGAAAATTATGTCGATATATTTCTCGTAGTCATTGCTGTCTTCTATCTCTTCCAGACCAAGAATCATGGAATCCAGCAATAATGTGGCATCATGTGATGGTGTTCCGTCAAAACGAAACTCAATACTTCCGGTATCTTCATCCGAAACGCAGCTTGTCTCATCATCTGTAAAACGCTCAATTGAATTCAGCGCATTGATCACGAGAGCGGATACTCCGGCACAGACAATGTCTTCACCGGCCTCTGCATATCCCGCATGACCTTCCATATCAAACCCAGCATATTCCTGCCGTTCGGTCTTATAAATGGTTACCTTAATCATCAGAAACAGATTAAGCGTTGATCTTTTCGATCTTTACTTCTGTGTACTGCTGTCTGTGACCGTTTTTCTTATGGTATCCAGATTTTCTCTTATACTTGTAAACGATAACTTTCTTAGCTTTACCGTCACCGATTACAGAAGCTGTAACTGTTGCACCTTCAACTGTCGGGTTACCAACAACCATCTTGTCGTTGTTAACTGCAAGTACCTGGTCAAATGTATAAGTCTCACCAGCTTCTACCCCAAGTTTCTCTACTCTAATGATATCGCCTTCAGCTACTTTGTACTGTTTACCACCTGTTGCTATAATCGCGTACATATGGCACCTCCTATTATCATTACTCGCCAACTATGGTGTCTGAAATCAGAACTTAAATACCTCGTTGTGCGGCATACTCATATATATTAACTTGCAAATTTAGATTTGTCAATAGGGTTCATCTAATTTTTTTATTTTTTCATAACAGTATTCAATAATACTTTTTCTTGTTATGATTCCAATGAATTTCTTCTGGTCATCCACAACCGGAACAAAATTCTGATTCATTGCTTTCTGAAGAAGATCCTCCATATCAGCATCTGCCGATACAGCCTCATAATCTGCTTTTCGTGGAAAATCCTGGATAAAGATTGTCTCTGCCTCTTTCAGGTTCAGATTCGTATACTTCTTGATTCCCCAGAGGATATCTCCTTCTGTCATTGTTCCGACATATTCCCCTGCCTTATTCAGCATTGGAATGGATGCATATTTATGAAATTCCATTGTTTCCAAAACCTGGCGTAATGTGCTGTAATCATAAATAAAAGCAACCTCACTTTTCGGTTTCAGGAAAAATAAGATATTCATCTCTTTTCAACCTTTCTTGGTTTTAGATCTGTGTCAGTACGAAAATCTCATATAATGCCTTGATCGCATTCTTGAAATCATCATGACGTACACCAACAATAATATTAAGCTCACTGGATCCCTGGTCGATCATCTTAACATTGATATGTGCATGAGCAAGTGCGGAGAAGATTCTTCCTGCTGTACCTCTTGTGGACTTCATTCCACGACCTACGATCGCGATCAGTGCAAGATCGGACTCAAGTTCAATGTGATCAGGATCTACTGCTTTGTGAATGCCTGCAAGAATCTGCTGTTCTTTCTCTTCAAACGCATCTTTGTGGACAAAGATTGTCATTGTATCGATTCCAGATGGCATGTGCTCGATAGAAACACCATTGTCTTCAAATACCTGAAGCACTTTACGACAGAAACCAACTTCTGAGTTCATCATTGCTTTTTCAATTGTGATCGCAGCGAATCCGTCTGTTCCGGCAATACCTGTAATAGTATATTTTGGCTGACAGCATGTTGCTTCTACGATAAGTGTTCCTTTATCCGCCGGTGCATTTGTATTACGGATATTGATCGGGATTCCTGCTCTTCTTACCGGGAAGATTGCATCTTCATGAAGAACACTTGCTCCCATGTAAGAAAGCTCACGAAGTTCTTTATATGTAATTGTCTCAATTGATTTTGATCCTTTTACGATTCTTGGATCTGCAATCAGGAATCCTGATACATCCGTCCAGTTTTCATAAAGATCTGCATTGACTGCACGAGCTACAAGAGAACCTGTGATATCAGAACCACCTCTTGAGAATGTAACTACGCGTCCTTTCTCTGTTGCTCCATAGAATCCCGGGATAACGGCATTCTTAGCCTTCTCAAGTCGTGCAGACATAATTTCGTTTGTAATCTCGGACTGGAAATCTCCATTCTCATCAAAACGAACAACCTCTGCTGCATCAATAAATTCAAATCCAAGATATGCAGCCATAATCTTACCATTCAGGAATTCTCCTCTGGATGCTGCATAATTGCTTCCTGCTTTTTCAGAAAAGTTCTTGCGGATCACTTCAAAATCCTCATCCAGGGAGAACTTCAAACCGAGTCCGTCAATAATTTCCTGATATCTATCTTTAATTGCTGCAAGCTTCTCTGTGAAATCTTCACCGTTCTCAGCAGCTGCATAGCAGCCATAGAGCATATCTGTTACCTTTGTATCAGCTGAAAAACGTTTTCCCGGAGCAGACGGTACAACATATCTTCTAGATTCTTCTGCACGGATAATATTTCCAACTTTTTTAAACTGTTCTGCGCTCGCAAGAGAACTTCCGCCGAACTTTACTACTTTCTTCATTCTCGCTATTCCTCCAATGTAATTCTGCGTTGCTGTTTCGAGTTTCCCGTGAACAGTAACAATACTGCTTTCTGCATTATCGGTTCATTATTATACAGTGTTCCGCAGTTCTTGTAAACTTTTAAATAAGAAAACTTATAGGAATTTCTTATAAACATTAATAATAATCAATTAAAACGTGATCTCTCCATATTCCGCCCGTGCAGCCTTTTTCAGATCATCCGGTTTCAATTTGATCTGCATTCCAATCTTCCCGCCACTTACATAAATGTATTCCTGATGCTGTGCACTGGAATCGATCACAGTCGGAAATTGCTTCTTCATTCCGATTGCCGTACAGCCACCACGGACATAGCCGGTTACAGCTGTAATGTCTTTTACATGAAGCATTTCTACTGATTTTTCCCCAACTGACTTCGCAGCCTTTTTCAGATCAAGCTCCGCCGCAATCGGAATAACAAACACATAATGCCCGCCTGTTTTTCCAACCGTCACAAGCGTCTTATATACCTGTTCATGCGGAAGACCAATTTTATCCGCTGTCGTAATTCCATCGACAAATTCATCACATTCATAGGTTTCATATTCATATGGGATCTTGTTCCTGTCCAAGATTCTCATTGCATTTGTTTTCAGTTCTTTCTTACTCATATATCAGCATCTCCTCTGTTGTTCCACCTGCAAATGCATCTGCTATTCTATCTCTCTTACCGCTTCATGTAACGGCTTACGCACTTTCTTTCTTGTAACTTCTGCAAGACCAAGCGCTGTAATATCAACTAATGTTGTCTGGATCGGATCTTTCGCAAGAAAATATCGGAATTCTTTTAATAAAGTTTCCTCATTCTTTTCCTCATCCTGATTTATAAAATCAATCAGAATGATTCCAGACAGATTACGAAGACGTATCTGTCTGGCTGTTTCCTTCGCTGCCTCCAGATTCATCTTCAATGTAGACTCATCATCACCCTTTTTACGGACATTTTTCCCGGAATTTACGTCTATCACAGTAAGCGCCTCTGTTACCTGGATCACCAGATATCCTCCATGTTTCAGCCAGACTCTTTCTGCCAGGGCATGTTCAACCGCTGTTTCTGTACTGTAAATCTTTCCAAGTGGATAACCACTGTCATCATGGAAATGAACCAGTTCCAGATTCTCCGGCATTTCTTTCTTGAAATAGCTGCAAATCTTTTCATATATTTCTGCATCATTCACAAGAATTTCTTCCATGCCATCCATATAGACATTTTTCAGATCTGTAATATAGGACGGTGGAGCAGACTTCAGGCATGAGAAACACACTCTGGAAGCCGCATATTTTAAAAGGTGTTCATATTCCGCTTTCAGCTGTTCAATCTCTGTAAGAACATCCTCGAATGCAGCATCTTTCGCATTTGTTCTGATAATAAGACCATACTGGTCATTCTGATATTCCTGAAGGCGCTCCTTATAGGCTTCCCTGTCTTTTTTTGCAATTTTAGAAGATACACCTATTCTTGTATTACCATGCGTCAAAACGGCATATCTGCCTGTCAGACTGATATTACCGGTCACTGTCGGAACCTTTGTCTTTACAGCTTCCCTGCTGATCTGAACTACCAGTTCATCACCGATGCAAAGTGGCTTCTTTCCAATCTTATGCGTAAAGAACGCGTTCTGGGCATCTCTCAGATCAAAATAACAATTAACGCCAGGTTCGATCTCAAGAAAAGCTGCCCCTATATTCTGTACGATATTCTGCACTTTGGCGACATATATATCGCCAATCTGATGTACCTTTTCCTGTTCGTCAGACTTTACACAGTGAATCTCAGTGATCTGATCCTCTTCCAGAAAAAAGGTCCACACATGATTTTCTTTTTTCTCTATCAAAACTTTTCGTTTCATCTGTTTCTTCTCATTCCTCATCGCCTGTCATATCAACACCCATTGCCTCTAATGGAATCAAGGATCCATCTTCACTGCGGTCTGTATACATTTCCAGTCTGTGATGCTGGAATTTCACGCTGTCCGGTTCAATTCCAAGGAACTGACAAAATGCTTCCATTACAAGATCCGGTTTCAGATTCTCTACACTTCCTGCTGCCACTTTCAGGTAAACAGAATCGCCTCGCAGTTCCCATGCATAGATCAACGGTTTAATGTCAACTTCCTTCTCGCTTCGTTTCGTCTGCTTTACGATCCGGATCTCCGGCTGTTCCATAAATTCTGAAAATCGTTCTTTCCAGTCCTCCGGAAATGCTCCCTTTCTCACAGATGTCAGATAATCTGCTCCCGCCAGGATTGTCATTCCTGTCATTTTCTTCTCCTCAGCAATTCTGCGGATACTTACGATCTCGATCCCCTCAATCTGACAGGCTTCATTCATCCTTCTGACTGCATCTGCACTGTTGACTGCTTCTGTTAATTCAATATCAAAATATTCTCCGTCACTTGTCAGTCCGATTCCAAGCGGGTTAGCAAATGACATGATCATATGCGGACTGTATCCTCCTGAAAATGCAATCGGAATATCCGCACGACGCATCACTTTCTGGAAGAAACGCATCACATCAAGATGTCCGATGAATCGTAGAGAACCATATTTTCTAAATTTAATTCTTGCCTTCATAACAGACACCTCCTCCAAATTTTGCTGCGCCACATCCAGAACACTGCATACGACAGTTCGGAGTTACTTTTTCTTCCATTGCACGATCCCATTCTCTGCGCAGGAACTTTCTTGTCACACCGATATCGATGAAATCCCATGGGAATAATTCGTCTTCCCCACGCTCACGCAGATTGTAAAAATCAATATCAACACCCGTGTTCTCAAATGCCTGCATCCAAAGTTCATTGTGGAAACTCTCCGTCCAGGAATCGAACAGACATCCCAGACGATATGCCTCCTCGATTGCCTTGCTGATCTTACGGTCACCTCTGGCCATAATACCTTCCAGAACCGTAACTTCCGCATCATGCCAGTTGTATTTCAGACTCTTACGGTTTAACTGTTCTTTAAATTCATCATTCACAAGATGTGCACGTCTCATATATTCTTCCGCTTTGCACATCGGAGCCCACTGGAACGGTGTGAACGGCTTCGGTACAAAGAAAGAGGAACTTGCCGTGATCTGACATTTTCCATGTCTCTGATCTTTTGGAATCTCATAATATCTCCGGGCAACTTTTTCAGCAAGATGAGCGATCTCTTTCATATCCTCTTCAGTCTCTGTAGGAAGTCCAAGCATAAAGTAAAGTTTTACCTTCGTCCAGCCACCTTCGAAGGCCTCACCTGCTCCGTTTAAGATCACTTCTTCTGTCAGTCCCTTATTGATCACGTCACGCATTCTCTGTGATCCTGCCTCCGGTGCAAATGTCAGACTGCTCTTGCGGATATCCTGGACCTTACTCATTACATCAAGAGAGAAGGCATCGATTCGAAGAGACGGAAGAGAAATATTAATTCCCTTATTTTTAAACTCATCGATCAGATATGTTACCAGTTCTTTCAATTCAGAGTAATCACTGGAACTTAATGAACTAAGAGAAATCTCCTCATGACCTGTATTCTGCAACATATCATGCGCATACTGTTTCAATCGCTCGACATTTCGCTCTCTGACCGGACGGTAAAGCATTCCCGCCTGGCAGAAACGACAACCACGAATACAGCCTCTCTGGATCTCAAGAACAACTCTGTCCTGTGTTACTTTGATAAAAGGAACAACCGGTTTCATCGGATACGGTGCATCCGTTACATCCATAACAATCTGTTTTTTAACTGTTGCCGGTGCATATTCATTATTCGGTGTAAATGATTTCAAAGTGCCGTCTTCATTATATTCAGCATCATAAAAAATCGGAACATACAGACCCTCGATCTGCGCTGCACGTTCTAAGAACTCCCGGCGGCTCTTTCCTGAACCTTTCCATTCCTTATAAGCGTCAAGCAGCTCATCATAAGCTGTTTCGCCTTCTCCGATATAAAAGATATCAAAGAACTCTGCGATCGGCTCCGGATTGTATGTGCACGGGCCACCACCAATCACAAATGGATCGTCTAAAGTTCTGTCCTTTGCATGCAGTGGTATCTGACTCAGATCAAGGATCTGCAGAATGTTCGTATAACACATCTCAAACTGAATTGTGATTCCGAGGAAATCAAAATCCCTGATCGAATCCTGGGACTCCAGTGCAAAAAGTGGAATCTTCTGTTCTCTCATCACTTTGTCCAGATCATGCCATGGAGAGTAGACTCTCTCGCACCACACATCCTCTCTGCGGTTGAACATATCATAAAGAATCTGAATCCCCAAATGAGACATACCAATCTCATAGACATCCGGGAAACACATCGCAAAACGCACATCGATGTCTTCCACGTTCTTCATCACCGCATTCACCTCTCCGCCGATATAACGGGCAGGTTTCTCAATTTCTAATAAAATATCATCATCTAATGCTAGTTTTCTCATGGATTACTCCTTGTATTTTGTACTTATGCATTTATATTACAAAATTGTAAATGCTACTTTTAACATCATATCTTTTGACGATAAAAAAAGCAACCTATTTTCTCTTTTTATGTAATTGTTAACTTGCTAAGCTTGTTACAGTCATATCTTTCAGACATGTACTCCGGTAGTCACTCGGTGATATTTTATATCTTTCTTTAAATACTCGGTTAAATGTTCTCTGACTTTCAAATCCACTATCCAGACAAATATTTGTAATAGAATCACTCGTATTTTCCAAACGCTGGCATGCATAGTTCAGCCTTGCATCGTTAAGATATTGATTAAAGTTTCTATGGAATGTTTTGGAAAAGAGTCTGGATAAAACATATTTGCTCACTCCCAGATCTTTTGCCATCTCTTCCAGAGAAAACTTCTTCTTAAAATTTGCTGATATATAGGAAACTGTCTGGTAAATAAGATCGTTGCTCCCCACATTACTCTTTTCTAC
>CAKRDD010000017.1 GCA_934309345.1 uncultured Mediterraneibacter sp.
GATCAGTTCCTTCCGCTTGCGTTTACAGGCTTGTTCACGAACATCGGACTATTTGCACATCTTGTTATCATGTGGTGTGGACCGATCCGTGTACATGTTCAGGGATTGTTTTATGGAGCGCCGTATCATGATGTACCTGCAATGATCGCCTATTTGACAATCCTTATTACAACCGTTAATTTCGTTGTATCTGTGGAAGTGAATTTCTATCCGAAATACCGAAATTATTATAGTTTATTTAATGACAAAGGAGAGATCAAGGATATTCTGCAGGCGGGAAATGAGATGAGAAAGGTCTTAAACATGGAGCTGAAATATACGGCGTTAAAGCAGCTACTTACAACGGCACTGGCTATTTCGATCGGACAGCTGCTTTTGACATATCTTCCGCTTGGATTTAATGATCTTATGGAAGGATATTTTAGGACACTATGTGTCGGCTATGGACTCTATGCAATTGCTAACACAATGATGCTGATCTTACTTTATTTTACAGATTACAAGGGAGCATTATTTGCAACAGGAATGTTTGCCGCGTGTACGACGACATTTACCTGTGTGTCTTTCTTTTTCCCACAGGTGTACTATGGATTCGGATTTTTGCTGGGAAGTGCAGTGTTCTTTTTGATCTGTACACTGCGTCTTGGATATTTTATAAAAAAACTTCCGTATTATATTTTGAGTGTACAACCAATCGTGGCGGAAGATAAAACGGGATTCTTCACACGGTTAGGATGTTTTCTGGAAGAGAAAATAGAAAGGGGAGACGAGCTTGAAAAATTATAAATCAATTGCACTGGGATGCGCCCTTTTATTAGGAATGTCCTGTTGCCTGACGGGATGTACAGCTTCGGGAAAAACGGGGAATGCATCAAAAACAAAGACAGAGCAACAAGAAACAATAGAAAAGGCCGAGACACAGGATATCAATGACGTTCATCTTCGAGATAAGGATAGTCTCTATGAAAATGATGACGAGACGAGTGTTGTGACAATGTATCTTACCGTTTCTCAAGGGAATTCTTCAGAGGGTACGAATCATACCTGGAAGGAAATCAACAGTTATTCGGCTTATGATTATGACAAGATGGGAGTAGACCGTTACCAGACAGCGGCGCTCCTCCAGGTTGGAGATGAGTCTGGTCCACAGAGTGGAGAGGTTGGTTACGGTGAAAATGTGCCGAATGCGACGGTGCAGATCAGAGGGCAGACTTCAAGCAGTAATGCACAGAAAAATTATAAGATAGAGCTGAAAAAGAATAAAGGAACCTGGCGAGGACAGCGTACGATCAACCTGAATAAACACCAGACAGAGGGAATGCGTTTCCGCAATAAGCTGTCTTATGATCTTTTGAAGGGAATCCCACAGCTGATGTCTCTCAGAACCCAGTTTGTGCATTTATACGTGAGAGATCTTACGGAAGGAAACAGCGCAGAGTTTCAGGATTATGGTTTGTATACGCAGGTGGAGCAGCTTAACAAGACAGGAATGAAGAATCATGGAATGGATTCAAATGGGCAGTTGTATAAGATCAATTCATTTGAGTTTTACCGTCAGGAAGATGTGATAAAAAAAGAAGACGATCCCACCTATGATCAGACAGCATTTGAGAAGCTTCTGGAGATCAAGGGAGATTCTGACCATACGAAATTGATCGATATGCTTACGGATCTGAATGATAATTCAAAATCGATTGCTAATATCCTAGATCAATATTTTGACAGAGAAAATCTGACGTATTGGATGGCTTATCAGATCCTGACCGGGAATGTAGATACGCAGAACCGTAATACATATTTATATAGTCCACAGAATTCAAATACCTGGTATTTGATTGCGTGGGACAATGATGGATCATTTATGAGAACGGAATATAGTATTCAAAATCGTTCCGATCAGGGAAGCTGGGAATGTGGAATCAGTAATTACTGGGGAAATGTTCTTTTTCAGAGATGTCTGCAGTCCGAGGAGTTTCGTGAGGAACTTGATGCGGCAATTCAGGATCTGAGATCCTATCTCAGCGTAGAGCGGATCAGCAGTATGATAGAGAAATATCGTACAGTGACGCAGAAGTATTTGTATCAGATGCCGGACCAGATGAATGCACCGCTGACTGAAGCTCAATATGATACAGTTGCAGCGGCAATCCCTTCCGAGGTGGAACAAAATTATGAACTATACAAGGAAAGTCTGGAAAAGTCAATGCCATTTTATATCGGAACACCGGTAATCGAGGGAAATACCTTGAAGCTGAACTGGGATGCATCCTATGATTTTGATGCGGAGACGATTACTTATACAGTTGAACTGGCGAAAGACTATCAGTTCAATGAGATTGTATTTCGTCAGGATAATATTCAAATTCCGGAAACAGAAACTACAGTTCCGTCAGATGGACAGTATTTCGTCCGTGTCCGTGCGACAAACGAATCCGGAAAGACGCAGGATGCATTTGATTATTATGTAACCGATGATGGGAAAAACTATGGTATGAAATGCTTCTACATTACAGGCGGACAAAATGTTGAGGAAGATATTTATGAAGAATGATTTATCAAAAGAACGCTTCCGTAATGAGTGGAAATATCTGATCAGTACCAGTGAGAAAGAATTGCTGGAGCTGAGGATGAAGCATTTGTTGAAAAAAGATCCAAATGCAAAGGGAAATGGTTATATGATCCGCAGTCTCTATTTTGAAGATTATTTCAACAGTGCTTATGCGGAAAAAGAGTCGGGTGTCCTGATGCGAAAAAAATATAGGATCCGTATTTATGATTGTAGTGACCGTTCGATCAAACTGGAACGAAAGAAGAAATTCGGAAGTTATATTTATAAAGAAAGCGCTCCGCTGACAAAAGGAGAATTCTACAGGATTCTTGACGGGGATTATCAATTTTTATTAAAGAGTCCCTATCCATTGTGCAGAGAATTTTATGTGGAATGCGTCAGTAATCTTATGCGTCCGCGCACGATCGTTGACTATGACCGTGTACCGTGGATCATGGACGAGGGGACAGTCAGGATCACATTTGACAGTGATGTGCGTGCGGCGGTCGGAAGTTATGACATCTTTGATCGGTCTCTTCCGACAATGTCCGTGCTGGAGCCGGGGAAGCTGGTCATGGAAGTGAAATTCACAGAGATGCTTCCACAAATCGTGCGTGATCTGCTTCCGCCAAATGCACAGGAATTCACAGCAGTATCGAAATATATACTCTGTTATGAAAAGTCACAGTACTTACATGGGTTTGAATATTGGAATGAAACACAGGAGAGAAAACGATTATGAGTGTACAAGATATGATTAAGAAGTCGGTGCTGGAATCCGGCGTATTTGACAGCTTTAATGCACCGAAGATGGCAATTTCGCTGATCATTGCATTGCTTCTTGGAGCGGTGATCTATATGGTTTACAGCAAATTTTATGTAGGGGTGATCTTTTCCAGAAGCTTTGCGGTTACTTTGGTCGGAATGACGCTTCTTACCTGTATGGTTACTCTGGCGATCAGTACGAACATTGTGATCTCACTTGGTATGGTCGGAGCGTTGTCTATCGTTCGTTTCCGTACAGCGGTGAAAGATCCGATGGATCTGCTCTATCTTTTCTGGGCGATCACGACAGGTATCACGACCGGAGCGGGAATGTATCCGTTGGCGCTGATTGCGGCAGTGGTTATGATCCTTATGATCTATCTGTTTTATCATAAGCAGCAGAAAGGCAGAATCTATATTGCCGTGATCCATTACCAAGGAGATGAGGCCGGTGATGAGATCATCCGCAGCTTTGGCAGGATGAAATATTTCATAAAGTCTAAGACGATGCGTGGGGAGAAAACAGAGATGGCGGTTGAGGTGTTCTGCCGTCAGAATGATCTTGATTTCACGGAGAAGATCCGGAAGATCACGAATGTAGAAGATATTACATTGATCCAGTATAATGGAGAGTATCACGGATAAAATAAGATTTAGAGAGGGCGTGGACATTTAATGTTCATGCTTTTTCTTTTTGAAATTTTTTGATCATTTACATCTCCGATCGATATTGTATAATAAAAAATATAGAAAAATATTAAAACATAGTTGACAGATGGGTTTTATAAGTATATAATACAAATCATCAAAAACACACCAACTAAGTAGGTTAATAAAGAAAGTGAGGATATAGACTATGGCAGCAATTTATAAAGGCACACTTGGACTGATTGGAAACACACCACTTGTTGAACCTGTGAATCTAGAAAAAGAGCTTGGACTTGAAGCAACAATTCTTGTAAAGCTTGAGTATCTGAATCCTGCAGGAAGTGTAAAGGATCGTGTTGCGAAGGCAATGATCGAAGATGCAGAAGAGAAAGGAATCCTGAAAGAAGGTTCTGTTATCATCGAACCTACTTCCGGAAACACAGGAATCGGACTTGCATCGATCGCAGCAGCGAAGGGATACAGAGCGATTCTTACCATGCCAGAGACCATGAGTGTTGAGCGAAGAAATATCCTCAAAGCATATGGAGCAGAGATCGTACTTACAGAAGGTACAAAGGGAATGAAGGGAGCAATCGCAAAAGCAGAAGAGCTTGCGAAAGAGATTCCGAACAGCTTCATCCCTGGACAGTTTGTGAACCCGGCAAACTCCAAGGCACACAGAGAGACAACAGGACCGGAGATCTGGAAAGATACAGATGGAAATGTTGATATCTTTATCGCCGGTGTTGGTACAGGTGGAACACTGACAGGTGTTGGTGAATATCTGAAGTCCCAGAAACCGGATGTGAAGGTCGTAGCACTTGAGCCGGCAGCATCCCCAGTGCTTTCCGAAGGAAAAGGCGGACCGCACAAGATTCAGGGAATCGGAGCAGGATTCGTACCGGATGTCCTTAATACAAAGATCTATGATGAGATCTACAAAGCAGACAATGACGAAGGATTCAAAGCAGCAAAGCTTCTTGCAAAGACAGAAGGAATTCTGGTAGGTATTTCTTCAGGAGCAGCACTTTCCGGAGCAATTGCATATGCGAAGAAACCGGAGAATAAGGGAAAGACAATCGTAGCACTTCTTCCGGACAGCGGAGACAGATACTACTCTACACCACTCTTTACAGAGTAAGATTTTAACTTCCGAACAGCTTCGGCTGTGGAATAAGAATACAAAACAGGAATTAGAAAAAGGAGAATAAACCAATGGCAAAATTAGAGAGAAAAGACAGAAATTTTAAATTTGAAACATTACAGCTTCACGTAGGACAGGAGCAGCCGGATCCGGTTACAGATGCAAGAGCAGTACCGATCTACCAGACATCTTCCTATGTATTCCGCAACAGCCAGCATGCAGCAGACCGTTTCGGACTGAAAGACGCAGGAAATATTTACGGACGTCTGACAAACCCGACAGAGGATGTATTTGAGAAGAGAATCGCAGCTCTTGAAGGTGGTACAGCAGCACTTGCAGTAGCATCTGGAGCAGCAGCGATCACATACACGATCGAGAACCTGGCTCAGCAGGGAGATCACATCGTATCTGCAAAGAACATTTACGGAGGATCTTTCAACCTTCTTGAGCATACACTTCCGAATTATGGAATTACAACAACATTTGTAGACATTTTCAATCTGGAAGAAGTTGAGAATGCGATCCAGGAGAATACAAAAGCTGTTTACATCGAGACACTTGGTAACCCGAACTCAGATGTAGTTGATATCGAAGCAATCGCAAATATCGCACATAAGCATAAAATCCCGCTTGTTGTAGATAATACATTTGCAACACCTTATCTTGTAAGACCGATCGAGTACGGTGCTGACATTGTTGTTCACTCTGCTACAAAGTTCATTGGTGGACATGGAACAACAATCGGTGGAGTTATCATCGAGGGTGGTAAGTTCGACTGGGAGGCTTCAGGAAAGTTCCCTTCACTGACAGATCCAAACCCAAGCTACCACGGCATCAGCTTTACAAAAGCTTGCGGACCGGCAGCATTTGTTACAAAGATCAGAGCAATTCTCTTAAGAGATACAGGAGCAACAATTTCTCCAATCAGTTCCTTTATCTTCCTTCAGGGACTTGAGACACTTTCCCTCCGTGTAGAGCGTCATGTGGAAAATGCACTGAAGGTTGTTGAGTATCTGAATAATCATCCACAGGTTGAGAGAGTACATCATCCATCTGTAGATCCAGATCCGAAGCAGCAGGAACTTTATAAGAAATATTTCCCGAACGGTGGTGGATCAATCTTCACATTTGAGATCAAGGGAGATTCTGCAAAGGCTCAGGAATTCATTGACAACCTGGAACTGTTCTCACTGCTTGCAAATGTAGCTGATGTGAAATCACTTGTTATCCACCCGGCTACAACAACACACAGCCAGTGCACAGAGGAAGAGCTTCTGGATCAGGGAATTAAGCCAAATACAATCCGTCTGTCCATCGGTACAGAGAATATTGATGATATCATTCAGGATCTGGATGAAGCATTCAAAGCAATTCAGTAAATAACAATCAGAGAAAACAGAAAAATCTGTGAGAAGTAGGAGCAGTAAAAAACTGCTCCTACAGTGCTTAGAAGAAAGGAGTAGAAGCGTTTGAAATTATCAAAGAAAAGCAGATATGGGCTGCGTGCCCTTATCGATCTGGCGGTGAATTCAAGAACAGAACTGGTTTCATTAGGAAGTATCGCACAGAGAAATGATATTTCCGCCCAATATCTTGAGCATGTATTTTCAGCCCTTCGCAAGGCTCATATTGTAAAAAGTATGAAAGGTTCCCAAGGAGGGTATTTTCTTGAGAGAGATCCGAAAGAAATCACGGTTGCACAGATCGTGGAGGCACTGGAAGGAACTTATGATCTGGAAGATGAAGTTGATCGAAATAATGTGGGACGTGGAGATCAGGAAGCAATCCAGCACTTGATCATTGACCGGATCAATGATTGTGTCCAGGAGATTCTGGAAGATGTGACGCTTAAGGATCTTGTGGATGCATACGAAGGATATCAGGATTCCGTTGAGGGAATGTACTATATTTAACAGAGAAGGAACGTAAGGAGCAGAGACAGACAGCATGGCAGAAAAGTATCAATTTGAAACACGATGTATTCACGGGGACGGAGGATTTGTAGAGGAGCATCCGTACGGAGCAGTCTCCGTTCCCATTTTTCAGACAGCAACTTTTGCACACCCGGGAATCGGGAAAAGTACAGGATATGATTATTCCCGTGAGAGCAATCCGACACGGTATGAATTAGAAAGCGTAATGTCCTCTCTGGAAGGAGCGGATGACAGTATTGCGTGTTCGACAGGAATGGCGGCAATTGGAATCTGCCTGGAGCTTTTCGGAGAAGGAGATCATATTTTATGTACGGAAGATTTGTACGGCGGAACTGTGCGAATGTTTGAAAGTATTGGTGAAAAGCGCGGACTAAAGTTTTCTTATGTAGATACTTCAGACATTGATCTTGTGAGAAAGAACATCCGGAAAGAGACAAAGGCACTTTATATTGAAACACCAAGCAATCCAACGATGAGAATCACAGATTTTGCAGAGATGAGAAAGCTTGCGGATGAATTCGGGTTACTGATTCTTGAGGATAATACATTTCTTTCTCCTTATTTCCAGAAACCGCTGCAGTTAGGTGCCGATATTGTCGTACATAGCGGAACAAAATTCCTTGGAGGACACAATGATGTTCTTGCAGGATTTGTCTGTGTCAAAGGAAAAGAATTGTCGGAAAAACTGCGTTATACATATAAGACGGTCGGTTGTAGTCTGTCTCCGTTTGACAGTTTCCTTGTGCTTCGCGGAATCAAGACTTTGTCAGTGCGTCTGGAGCGTCAGCAGGAGAATGCGAAGAAGATTGCACTTTGGCTGAAAAAAAGACCGGAAGTGACAGAAGTTTATTATCCGGGGCTGGAAGATCATCCGGGTTACGAGGTGAACCGGAAACAGGCAACAGGAGCCGGAAGTATGCTTTCTTTCCGTGTAGATACGGTGGAACGTACAAGGAAGATTCTTGAAAGTGTGAAATTAATCTCTTATGCGGAGAGTCTTGGCGGTGTAGAATCGCTGATCACATATCCGATGCTCCAGACACACGGTGATGTACCGGTGGAGATAAGAGAACGTCTTGGAATCACAGAAGATTTCCTTAGAATGTCTGTTGGGATTGAAAATGCTGAAGATCTGATCGCAGACCTGGAACAGGCATTTCAATAAAAGGAGTAAAAATGAGTGAGAAGAATCTGAATTTTGACCAGCCTGTAGAGAGAAGAGGAACCCACAGTCTGAAGTATGATTTTGCAGAAGAAAGAGGGAGAAAAAAAGATATCCTTCCGTTGTGGGTCGCTGATATGGATTTTAAGACATCGTCTTTTGTCCAGGAGGCATTGATCCGTCAGGCAGAGCATGGAATTTATGGATATACAGAGTCAGACCAGGAGTATTATGATGCGGTCAGTTCCTGGATGGAACGCCGTCACGGATGGAAAATTGACAGGGAGTGGATCACAAAGACTCCGGGAATCGTCTTTGCGCTGGCAATGGCGGTGAAGGCTTATACAGAACCTGGGGATTATGTCCTGATCCAGGATCCGGTCTATTATCCATTCCGGGAAGTGATTGAAAGCAATGACCGTAAGGTGGCAGCGAATATTCTTGTCCGTAAGGAAAATGGATCTTATGAGATTGATTTCGAAGATTTTGAACGCCAGATCGTGGAAAAGGGTGTGAAATTATTCTTGTTCTGCAGTCCACACAATCCAGTCAGCCGGGTTTGGACAAAGGAAGAAGTGGAGCGTCTGGGAGATATTTGCCTGAAGCATCATGTGATCATTGTAAGTGATGAGATTCATGCAGACTTCGTATTTGAAGGAAAGCATCAGGTACTTGTAGATCTGAAGGAGGAGTATAAAGACATTACGGTGACATGTACTTCCCCGGGAAAGACATTCAATCTTGCAGGACTTCAGATTTCCAATATTATCATTCCAAATGCAGGTCTTCGCGAGAAATTTCAGCATCAGGTAACTGCGGCAGGATACAGTCAGGTCGGTGCACCCGGAATCTTTGCACTGATCGCTGCATATACAAAGGGTGAAGACTGGTATCAGGCAATGAAGCAGTATGTGAAGTCAAATATTGATTTCCTTCATGTATGGATGGCAGAGCATTTACCACAGGTCAAGGTGACAAAGACAGAAGGAACCTATCTCGTCTGGATGGATTTTCGTGCATTAGGACTTTCTGACAGGGAATTAAAAGAACTGATAGAAGATAAGGCGGAGGTCTGGCTGGACGGTGGCGCAATCTTCGGTGAGCCGGGAAGTGGCTTTGAGCGGATCAACGTGGCTTGTCAGAGAGCAACGCTTGTAGAAGCGTTGGAGCGGATTGAAAAAGCAGTGAAAAAACAGTGAAAGAAATTGTTACGATTAACAAAGAAAACAGAAAAAGATGGATAAGCAATGCCCTCAATGCTTATCCATCTTTTTCTATGTAGATCTGAACTTTCATTGTCTGAAACAGCTGTTATTCTATTCCCCTGAAATAATGCTACTTCTCAATCTTGCATGGAATGACTGGTTCGTGAAAGTCAGCAAGTGTGATACTTCCAAGATAATCTTCAATCAGGTTATCCAGTTTTTTCCAGATCGGACGTGTCGGACACTGACCGGCACGCGCACATTCCGGTGCATGATCCTCCAGACATGCTACCGCCGCAAGGCTTCCTTCTGTCGCATGAAGAATCGCGGCAAGCGTGTATTCTTCCGGAGACTTTGTCAGGCGGTAGCCGCCGCCCTTCCCGCGAAGTCCAAGGATAAATCCTTGTGTGACAAGAGATTTTAAAATATTTTCCAAATATTTTTCAGAAATCTCCTGACGTGTTGCGATCTCTTTCAGCGGTGTGTAAGAGTCTGGATCCTGCTGAGACAGATCAATCATGACTCGGAGAGCATAACGCCCTCTTGTAGAGATAATCATAATCTATTTCCTCCCAAGTTACCTATAATTTTACATTGTGAATAGTGTATCATATGTTAAGAAAATAAACAAGTTGCCAAGGTAAAGTGAGACAGTGCGAAAGCATTAAAGTTTGTTAAAAACAGACGAAAACGAGTGCGCTTAAAAATGAAATAACCGTGAAATTGTATTAACTTTACTGGAATTTACAGCGTGTTTGTGATACTCTAAAGACTGTAAGTCCTGATTGGGAGTGAACAGTAACAAGACTGGAGAGAGAATATGAAAAGATTAATAGTAGCATTACTTCTGGCAAGTACACTGTGCATGACAGGATGCGGAGATACGAAGAAAACGGAACCGGCTGCATCTAAGACAGAAGAAGTGGACAAAGCAAGCAGTACGATGAAAGAACAGATGGGAGATAACGCGGTTCTTCCAAGTGATTCTGTTAAGAGAGTTATGGCAAAGCAGTGGAAAGTGGTTGGTACCGACACTGTTTATGATCTGAAAGAAGACGGAACAGGAACGAAGGACGATGCAGGCCTGACTTTCGAGTGTGGATTCGATGAGGACAATAACATTACGATCAAGATCACAATGGACGGCGAAGACGAAGGTAAACTGTATGCGGTTACGACAGATGATACAGGCTATGGCGTAGTGCTGGAGTCCCTGGATGGTGGTAAGGACATAAAATTCCTTCAGGCGGATACAGAACTTCTGGATCTGACGGATGACCGTGCGAAGGGACTGATCGGGAAGTGGACAGATAACAGTGGAAATGAATATAAGTTGAAGAAGGACGGAAAGCTTGTAATCAAGAGCTCTTCAGGAGAGACGAAGGGAACATACTGTGTCGCAGAGAATACAGACGGTACGTTGAGACTGAACCTGGTGATCTCCGGTGGAACACTGGAATATGTCTATACACTGTCAGATGACGGAGCTACAGTGGAGCTGTGCAGCCCGGGAACAGATACAGTACATAAGTGGACGAAAGCTTAAGATATGGTGAGTAAGAGAGATGCAGTTTGCACATGAATTGATCGTTCCGGAAGCGGGATTTCCTTTTAAATTGTTTTTGTTTGAAGGCGGAGAAGGACATTACCACAGAGAAAAGCACTGGCACAGATCGATTGAGATTTTTGCGGTGTGTGGCGGAGAACTGGAATTTAAAATCGATGAGAAGACCTGGCATCTGACAGCAGGTGAATTTATGATCGTGAATTCGAATGAGGTTCATGAAGTAGATTCTCCGTTGCCGAATGAGACGATCGTTCTTCAGATTCCGTTGAAAATATTTGAGAAATATTATACGGGTGAGCAGTTTATCTGGTTTACGCATGAACCGGGACGTAAGGACGCACGCTTTATGGAATTGCTGGAAGAATTGTATAAGACATATTGCGAAAAGCAGTGTGGATATGACATGAAGATGAACAGTATTTTTTATCATCTTCTGTATCTGCTGGTGAAGGAGTATCGTTTGACGGAAGTTGAGGATGCTTTTGTCAGGAAGAATAAGAATCTGAACAAGCTTTCAGCAATCACATCTTATATGAAAGAGAATTATGCACAGGAGCTCAGTCTGGAAGAAGTGGCAAGGATTTTTGGTTACTCGCCGACGTACTTGTCGAGGATGTTTCAGAAGTATGCAGGAATCACATATAAGAGTTATCTACAGAATATTCGCCTGGAATATGCAATGAAAGATCTGAAAGGTGGAAAATACAATATCACCGAGACAGCACTTCGCAGTGGCTTCTCCGGAAGCAAGGCAATGGCAAGGGCATTTCGAAAGAAATATGGGATGCTTCCAAGTGAATATAAATAAAAAGAAAAAATGACTAACAGTACAAAATATATTGACTGTTAGTCATTTTTATTGTATAGTTCAAGAAGGGATTAAAATGACCAATGGTCATAAACGAAATATAAGGAAGGAAGCGAAAGGGATATGATGGTAAAGTTTGGAAAAAAGATAGTAAAATTCAGAGTGCCGATTCTGATCCTCAGTATTTTATTGTTGATTCCGTCTGCATTAGGGTATCTGCATACGAGAGTTAATTATGATGTATTGACTTACCTGCCGGATAACATCGAGACGATGAAAGGGCAGGATATTTTGGTAAATGATTTCGGTACCGGTGCATTCTCGATGTTTATAGTCGATGGGATGGAAGACAAGGATGTATCGAAGTTAAAAGCAAAGATTGAAGATGTAGACCATGTAAAAGAGGTTATCTGGTATGATTCTATCGCAGATATCAGTATGCCGAAGAGCATGCTGCCGACAAAGGTCTATGATGCATTTAACTCTGAGACCGGAACAATGATGGCAATCTTCTTTGATGAAGGAACCTCTTCAGACGGAACAATGGAGGCAATCTCCGAGATTCGTTCTCTGGCGGGGGAGCAGTGCTTCTTAAGCGGTATGTCGGCTGTTGTTACAGATACGAAGGAGCTGGCGGAGAAAGAGACACCGCTCTATGTACTGATCGCGGTTGTACTGGCGATGATCGTGCTTGGGCTTACAATGGAATCATTCTTTGTGCCGATCCTCTTCATGCTCAGTATCGGAATCGCAATCGTCTATAACCTGGGAAGTAACTACTTTATGGGAGAGATTTCCTATATCACAAAGGCACTGGCAGCAGTTTTGCAGCTGGGTGTAACATTGGATTACTCCATCTTCCTGATGCATAGTTATGAAGAACAGCAGATCCGTTACAATGGAGATAAACACCGTGCAATGGCACATGCAATCTCGCAGACATTTTCCTCTGTGATCGGAAGCTCCGTTACAACAATCGCCGGATTTATCGCACTGTGCTTTATGTCATTTACACTTGGTAAGGATATCGGTATCGTTATGGTTAAGGGTGTTATCCTTGGTGTACTTGCCTGTGTAACAATTCTTCCATCTATGATTCTGTGCTGTGACAAGATTATTGAGAAGACAAAACATAAACCATTCCTTCCGGATATCGGAAGAATTTCAGATAAGGTTACAAAGAGATATCTTATCTATGTGGCATTGTTCGTAGTTCTGTTATTCCCGGCTATTTACGGAAATAACCATACAGGAGTTTACTATAACCTGGATGAGACACTTCCAAAAGATCTTCCAAGTATCATTGCAAACGAGAAACTGAAAGAAGACTATGACATGAATACGACGCACATGATTCTTGTAGACAGCTCTACAGATTCGGCGGACGTAGGCAAGATGCTGAAAGAGATGGATAAGGTGGACGGAATCAAGTGGGCACTTGGACTTGACTCCCTGATTGGTCCGTCCGTTCCGGCAAGCATGATTCCGGATTCTGTGACAAGTTCATTAAAGAATGATAAGTACCAGCTCGTACTGGCGAACTCAGAATACAAGGTAGCAACAGATGAACTGAATGACCAGATCAAAGAACTGAATACGATCCTTCATAAATATGATGAAGGTGGAATGCTGATCGGAGAAGGCCCTCTGACAGCAGACCTGATCGACATTACAGATAAAGACTTCAAGACAGTAAGTGCAGTATCAATCGGAATTATTTTTGTGATCATCATGCTTCTGTTTAAGTCAATTTCACTGCCGATTATCCTGGTAGGTGTTATTGAGTTCGCGATTTTTGTCAATATGGGTATCCCGTACTACATGGGAACCAAGCTGCCATTCGTGGCATCCATTGTAATCGGAACCATTCAGCTGGGATCCACCGTAGACTATGCGATCCTTATGACAACCCGTTACAAGAGAGAACGTAACCACGGCGCAAATAAATACGATTCCATCACAACTGCGCACCGCGTATCCGCACAGTCCATCATGGTAAGTGCGTTGAGCTTTTTCGCAGCAACAATCGGTGTAGGACTTTACTCCAACATTGATATGATCAGTTCCCTTTGTATCCTGATGGCAAGAGGAGCACTGATCAGTATGGTAGTTGTAATCTTCGTACTGCCGTCCATGTTCATGGTATTTGATAAAGTGATCGTGAAGACAAGTAAGGGATTTTTGCCACCGAAGGAATGATGGGGCGTGGAATAGAATGAGAGAGTGAAAAAGGAAGCGGTTCGCTTCCTTTTTTGCTTATGAAAATAAATACTGGTAAGATCTTCTTTGTTGTAATATAATGTCGCGAACTCTTATTTTTATATCTGTTGAATAAAATTTTTCTTCTTTTAAAAGGGTTTCTATTATTTGCCCATTGAAATCGAAATGCAATTTTTGACCATATAATTTTTCAACAGCATCTAACTGTTCTAAGAAATCCGTAGAGAGTGTTTTTGCCTGGACTTGTGGAATTAGATCAATAATATCTTCTTCAAGTGGATAATCAGTAGTTGTATCTGAGAGTAAAGAACATCCATTATCAAAAACAGGACAGTAATGGTAAGTGCCAAGTGGATCAAGTAAGACTCCAATATTATGCATATGTCGATCTTCATTTAAAAATAATGCATCAATAGTGAGTAAAGTACAAAGGTATTTCCCAAAATCTTTTAGTCCAGTCATTTGTATTACCTGATCTACGAGAAATTGTGCTCGATCTTCTATTTCTCCAAACTGAAAAATAGATTGATAAAGACTTTTCCCGTGAAGTGTATGAAAAAGTCGTTCTAGTGTTAATAATTGCCAGCCATCAGGAAGAAAATTTGAACTTTTACATCCTAAATAGTCTTTTTTTCCAACACGAAGTATTTCTGTGTCATATAAGACAAAATCCTTTGTAGAAAGAGTGGAATGCATTAATAAGTGAGAAACCATATATTCTGTTAAACCTTCATAACCAATATAATCTGCTTTATACCAGGTTTCAGTATTCGCAGGGTTCCATTTTAATTGATTTCCCTTTGAAGAATGACGTTCAGTAGCTTTCATATCATTTATATTTAATTCAATCACTCTATCTTACCTCCTTCCAGCGTTTAAGTTACCTATCGTTCAATTTCTATCCAAAAATCATCCTCAGCCATTTTCCCTTTGGTTTTCTGAATAATCAGGAATGGATCATAAAAAGGTAGTCCGAGATCCCGTAATATAATCTTCATTTTATCTCTGCTTCGTGGAAAGCATCTTGATTCAAGAAATTCTTCATAATCTCTGAATGTAGGAGCATTATTGACACCAAATGCACAAAAAATAGGATTTCTCACAAAATTTTTAATGGCTATTTTTCGAGAGGGTTCGTTTACATCAATTACAGTACACAGACTTTTTTTATAGTAATAAAATAGCCTAAGAGGATAAATTTTTGTGGGAATTTGTAATTCTTCGACCCATTCAGGTGTTTCATAAAGAATCTTTAATAATGTTACAGCGGGACCGGTTACGGTAACATCTGCTTGTTCCCAACGTTCAACTGTTTTTACCGAGACATTTAATAAGGCGGCAAAGTCTTTTTGCTTAAGCCCCAGACGCTTTCGCATTAGTTTTATGTCTTTCGAAGATAATGTATGTTGAATTGCAAAATCCATAATTTCACCTCCAATATAATACTGTCTATAGTATAACACATAAAATCCCTAAATATAAGGGGTAAAATAATAAAATAATCCCTATATATTAGGAGCATATTGCTGCTCACTCTACGTGCGACCAGCAACGCATCTTCCGAACCTCAGTAGGCGTAGCCTCAAAATGTTCAAAGAACATTCGACGGAACAATTTATAATTGGTAAACCCACATTTGAGGAAAATAATAAAAACTATTGTATTTTTTTTATTTTTTGAATATACTATATGCAACAGAGTTGCCCGAAGTCGTTTTGGCATTGGGGACCAAGCTGAGACTTGTGCTCAGCTTTTTTACGTTAAGGAGAGATCTTATGGATTTCACTTTCGGAAAGAAAAGATAAGAAATGGGCATTATTTGGCTAATTATTTGGTCGATAATGCCTTTTTAAGTTGGTAAAATGACCATAGAAACAAACGAAACAGGAAACAGAAGAAAATTCAGGAGGACATCATGAAAATCCAGAATGTAACAGATGCATCTTTCCGAAAATATGGCAAGATCATCACAGAATACTCTTTTGAGAAGATCTTAAAAGAGATGGAACATACACCACTTCCGAAAGACGTTGTCTATGTACCGTCTGTTGAAGAGTTGGAAGCACTTCCGGAAGCAACTGAAATCTGCAAGAAAGGATTCGGCGGACTGCCAATCCAGATCGGATACTGCAATGGAGACAATCATAAACTGAATGCATTAGAATATCACAGAAGTTCAGAACTTGATATCGCACAGACAGATCTGATTCTGCTTCTTGGAATGCAGCAGGATATTGAAGACGGTGATATCTATGATACAGCCAAGGTAGAAGCATTCCTTGTTCCGGCGGGAACCGGTGTAGAACTGTATGCAACAACACTTCATTATGCACCGTGTACTGCGCAGGAAGGTGGATTCCGCTGTGTAGTAGTTCTTCCGAAAGGAACAAATGAAGAACTTCCATTTGAAACAGCGAAAGAGGGAGAAAATAGACTTCTTGCAGCTATGAATAAATGGCTGATCGCGCATGAGGATGCACAGATTGAAGGTGCGTTCTGTGGATTAAAAGGTGAGAACGTCGAAGTCTGATTGAAAATGGATGCCGGGGTTTCCCCGAATCAGGATCGTGTTATTCACAAGGTTTCTGCATGATGTGTGGAAAACCAAATGAAATTACAGGAAAAGTGTGGATAACGTAACATGAGAAAGATAGAAATAATAACAAGTATAAAGAAAGCGAGGATTTTATTATGAGTAATATGCCAGAATTGAAAATCGGTGTTGTAGCAGTGAGCAGAGATTGTTTCCCGGAGAGCCTTTCCGTGAACAGAAGAAAAGCATTGATCGATGCCTACACAAAGAAATACGGTGAAGGAACTGTTTATGAATGTCCGATCTGTATTGTAGAGAGTGAGATCCACATGGTACAGGCTCTGGAAGATGTAAAGAAAGCAGGATGTAACGCACTGGTTGTTTATCTTGGAAACTTCGGACCGGAGATTTCTGAGACATTGCTTGCAAAACATTTTGAAGGACCGAAGATGTTTGTCGCAGCTGCAGAGGAGACACAGGATAATCTGACACAGGGACGTGGAGATGCTTATTGCGGAATGCTTAACGCAAGCTACAATCTGAAACTCAGAGGAGTAAAAGCTTACATTCCGGAGTATCCGGTAGGAACAGCAGAGGAATGTGCTGACATGATCCATGAGTTCGAACCAATCGCGAGAGCAGTTGTCGGATTAAGTGACTTAAAGATCATCAGCTTTGGACCGCGTCCGTTAAACTTCCTTGCATGTAATGCACCAATTCAGCAGCTTTACAATATCGGAGTTGAAATTGAGGAAAACTCTGAACTTGACCTTTTCGAGGCTTATAACAAACATGAAGGTGATGAGAGAATCCCGGCCGTTGTAAAAGAGATGGAAGAAGAGCTTGGAGCAGGAAATAAGAAACCGGAGATTCTTCCGAAACTGGCTCAGTATGAGATTACTTTGAAGGACTGGATCGAGGAGCACAGAGGATATAGAAAATATGTTGCAATCGCAGGAAAATGCTGGCCGGCATTCCAGACACAGTTCGGATTCGTTCCATGTTATGTAAACAGCCGTCTGACAGCACAGGGAATCCCGGTATCCTGTGAGGTTGATATTTACGGAGCACTCAGCGAGTTTATCGGAACTGCTGTGAGCCAGGATGCAGTAACACTTCTTGATATCAACAATACAGTACCGGCAGATATGTATAAAGAGAGCATTGAAGGAAAATTCCCATATACACAGAAAGATACATTTATGGGATTCCATTGTGGAAATACAGCTTCCGGCAAACTTGCTTTCTGCGAAATGAAATATCAGATGATCATGGCAAGATCTCTTCCAATCGAGGTTACACAGGGAACACTTGAGGGAGATATCAAACCTGGAGATATCACATTCTACAGACTGCAGAGTACATCTGACAATGTACTTCGTGCTTATGTTGCACAGGGAGAAGTACTTCCGGTTGCTACAAAATCCTTCGGATCTATCGGAGTGTTCGCCATTCCGGAGATGGGAAGATTCTACCGCCACGTACTGATTGAAAAGAATTATCCACATCACGGAGCAGTTGCTTTCGGACACTTTGGAAAAGCATTGTTCGAAGTATTCAAATACATTGGTGTGCCGGTTGAAGAGATCGGATACAATCAGCCGAAGGGTGTAAGATATCCAACAGAGAATCCGTGGGGTTAATTACATAGAAAGTTATAAGCATAGAAAACGGGCAGAGAGCCGTGCCGGAAACGGCAAGGCTCTCTGTCTTTATACAGGAGGAACGACATGTTATTTGTAGGAGTAGATCTTGGAACATCCGCAGTAAAACTTCTTCTGATGGATGAGAATGGAAAGATCAAGAATATCGTATCAAAAGAATATCCGTTATATTTCCCACATCCGGGATGGTCAGAGCAGAAACCGGAAGACTGGTTTGCACAGAGTATGGAAGGGCTGAAAGAGCTTCTTGAAGGCTTTGATAAGGATCAAGTAAAGGGAATCAGTTTTGGAGGCCAGATGCACGGTCTTGTTGCGCTTGATAAGGAAGACCAGGTGATTCGCCCGGCAATTCTCTGGAATGACGGACGTACTGTAAAACAAACCGATTATCTGAATCAGGTGATCGGAAAAGAGAAGCTTTCAGAGTATACAGCAAATATTGCATTTGCCGGATTTACAGCACCGAAGATTCTCTGGATGAAGGAAAATGAACCGGAGAATTTTGCAAAGATTGAGAAGATCATGCTTCCGAAAGATTACCTTGCATACCGTCTGTCAGGTTCTTTTTGCACAGAATATTCAGATGCTTCCGGAATGCTGCTTCTGGATGTGGAGCATAAGTGCTGGTCTGCAGAAATGCTTGAAATCTGTGGTATTACAGAGGCACAGCTTCCGAAACTGTATGAGAGCTGGGAAGTCGTTGGAACTTTGAAAGCAGAGATTGCAGCAGAACTTGGCGTATCAGAGGATATAAAAGTAATTGCAGGAGCCGGGGACAATGCGGCGGCAGCAGTTGGAACAGCAACGGTCGGAGACGGTGGATGCAATATTTCCCTTGGAACTTCCGGAACATTATTTATTTCCAGTAAAAAATTCGGAGTAGATAAGAACAATGCATTGCATTCCTTCGACCATGCAGACGGTAATTATCATCTGATGGGCTGCATGCTCAGTGCAGCTTCCTGTAATAAATGGTGGATGGACGAGATCCTTAAGACAAAAGATTATCCGGCAGAACAGGCAGGAATCACAAAGCTTGGCGAGAACCATGTGTTCTATCTTCCGTATCTGATGGGAGAGCGTTCACCTCATAATGATCCTTCCGCAAGAGCAGCATTTATCGGAATGTCTATGGACAGCACAAGAGAGGATATGACACAGGCTGTGCTGGAAGGTGTCGCATTCGGACTGCGTGATTCTCTGGAAGTTGCAAGAAGCATCGGTGTGAATCCAGAGAGAACAAAGATCTGCGGCGGTGGAGCAAAGAGTCCGCTGTGGAGAAAGATCATTGCAAATGTGATGAATATGAAAGTAGATCTGATCGAAAGCGAAGAAGGCCCGGGCTATGGAGCGGCAATCCTGGCAGCAGTTGGATGCGGCGTATTTGATTCGGTGGAAGAGGCTGCAAAGAAACTTGTGAAAGTAACAGGAACAGAAGAACCGGATCCGGAACTGGTGCAGAAGTACGAGGAAAGATATCAGGAATTTAAGAAACTGTATCCGGCATTGAAAGGATTTTTTCAAGAGCAGTAATAACTGACAAATAAAAAACTCCCAATAGAAAATCATGCTTCAGAAAACATCTGAGCTGAAATTCTATTGGGAGCTTTTTAAAATAGTAGGAAATTTTACGCTAAAAACAACGCATACAGTATCACAAGAATACCAAGCACAATTCTGTAATATCCAAATACTTTGAAATCATGTTTCTTAATATATCCCATCAGGAATTGAATAACGATAATAGAAGAAACAAATGCTGTTACCATACCAATCAGAAGAATTATTGCCTCTGTTCCGGTAAAGTTCAGACCGAACTTCACAAGTTTCAGAAGACTTGCACCGAACATAACCGGAATCGCAAGTACGAAAGTAAATTCAGCAGCAACGGTTCTGGATACTCCAAGAATCAAAGCACCGACAATTGTTGCACCGGATCTGGAAGTTCCAGGGAAGATTGCAGCGATCAGCTGGAAAAGTCCGATTAAAAATGCAGTCTTATAAGTAAGTTCGTCCATACTGTTGATCTTCGCAGGCTTGCCCTTGTGATTATTCTCAACAATGATAAAGGCGATACCGAAGACAATCAGAGCAATCGCAACGCAAGGGTAATTGTAAAACCATTTCTCAAACAAATCGTTGAACGGCATTCCAATCACGATTGCAGGGATACATGCAACAAGGACTTTCAACCAGAGGATAATGATATCCATCTTCACATAACTTAAAATTCCGTTTCCGGATTTCTTTCTTCTATGTGCATGTTTTGCCTGGCGGCGTCTGACAGTGTGACTTCCTTCCGGTGCACCAAATGGGAAGATCTGGTTCCAGAATAAGATGACAACGGCAAGAATCGCACCTAACTGGATAACAACTTCAAACATGCTGTAGAATTCTTCAGAAACATTTAATTTCACAAACTGATTCAAAAGGATCAGATGTCCGGTGCTGCTGATCGGCAGCCATTCTGTGATTCCTTCCACAATTCCAAAAAGGAAGGATTTCAAAAATTCAATCATTCTTAATTTATACTCCTTTTTATTGATAGATTGCAGCTATACTAAGAGATTTTAGTATCAAATGCAATCATTCTTGTGCAGCTCTGCTTATGTTCTAAAGCGGCTCACGGTTTCTTATTATAAAACGTTGGCAAAAGATGTGCAATAAATATAAGTTAAATAAATTGTAAATTAAGTGTGTTGCCTAAGACGTGAAGATGTATCAAGTTAGAAATATTCAATTTAAGAAATTCCTAATATTTTTCCAATCTATCTCTTAAAAACCATCAAGTATCATGTATACTATAGTTAGAACTTGATCATGTGATAATTATGTTGCTGCGCTGTTATCGGTGTCAGCAATTATCGAGGGGTATGTAAAATGTATAAAATATTAGTATGTGATGACGATAGAGAAATCGTAGAAGCAATCGAAATTTATCTTTCTCAGGAGGGATATCAGATTTTAAAAGCATATGACGGAATCGAAGCACTGGAGATTCTGGAGAAAGAGGAAGTGAATCTTCTGATCATCGATGTCATGATGCCGAGACTTGACGGAATCCGAGCAACACTGAAGATCCGCGAGAAGAACAGTCTGCCAATCATTATTCTGTCTGCAAAGTCAGAAGATACCGATAAGATCTTAGGACTCAATATCGGCGCTGATGATTATGTTACAAAACCGTTCAATCCGCTGGAACTTGTGGCACGAGTGAAATCACAGCTGAGACGATTTAACGAGCTTGGAGGAACAGCACAGGAGCCAAAAGAGACGATTTATAAGGTAGGTGGCCTTCAGATCAATGATGATCTCAAGCAGGTGACAGTAGACGGAGAATTTGTGAAACTGACACCGATTGAATACAATATCCTTTTGCTTCTGATGAAGAACCAGGGAAAAGTATTTTCAATCAATCAGATTTATGAATCGATCTGGAATGAAGAGGCAATTGGCGCGGATAACACAGTTGCAGTTCATATTCGTCATATCAGAGAAAAAATAGAGATCAATCCGAAAGATCCACGTTACCTGAAAGTAGTCTGGGGTGTCGGATATAAAATCGAAAAAGCATAGTGCGAACAGTAACAAAAAAGAAAGGGTTAACAATGAAGAAATGGTACAGGAAGACCGTGACAAGGACAATCGTTCTTGTTGTGGCGATTCTTAGCGGAGCATTGCTTGTGACAAATCTGCTTTCTCTCCTGACACTGGCGGGTGGAATGAGTTTGTCACAGATTCAAAAGATGAATACACAGTCTTTTGAAGAATCTGAAGAATTCAGCAAGATGGTCGAAAGCTATATGTACGATGTGCAGGAGAAGCTTTATCTACAGAATCTTTTTGAAAGTGACGGCGCCTACAATCCCAAAAAACTGGTGGATGTAATGGAACTGTCAAAGAAGGGCAAGATTTCAGAAACAAATTTGTCAGGTGTCACGTACACAATGGAAGAACTGGTAAGCTGGGGCGAGACTTACAGTGGGACAGATAACGACAATCTTTACAAACAGAATGGCGTGATTGTCTGCCAGAAACCGGACGGAAATTATTACTATTATTATATGAATGATTTCTTTTCTCTTGTAAATGCAGGAAAACTTCAGTTTCAGATGGGCGAACAGGACAGAGGTCAGTTCCTGGCAGGACTGCAGGCAGGCGAATTTACGACTTCCGGCTATTATACATTTCAGATTACAGATGAAAATGGTGAACTGCTCTATACAGACTGCTGGAACTTTGGTCAGTCTATGATTGAGAAATATGCACCGGCCGGAGCGGACAATCTACTCCAGGTTGTAAATAATAATCCACAGTTAAACGGAAGACTGACATTGGTTTATGATAATATTGCCACAGCATTGCAAACAATCTATGAAGACTGGCTGGATTATGAAGGCGGTTGGGCTTATCTGGAAGAAGGGAATACCAATTTTACCTATCTGTATGCAGATGAATCAACAAAGAAGGTTACTACAAATAAAGCAGAATATGCAAATTATGCAGATGTAAAGAAAAGCATAGAAGACATGACAGAATCAGCGTCAAAGAACTCTGTGAAATATATGGTAATCTATCCTGAATTGAAAGATTTCAAGACGAATATGAACGTTTCTTACTCGGATCAATGGCTCAACACACGTTCTTATGGTTACTATTCCGGCGGAACAAAGTGGAAAGATGTTTTTGCAGTTGCGGTTGACATAAAATATCCGATTCAGGATCAGTTCTATCAGAACAGTATTGATTATCAGAATAATATTCCACATATGAAAGCAGCATTGCATTTTATGATTTTCAGCGGAGTACTATTTTTGATCACAGTGGTTTGGCTGACATTGGGTACCGGAAGAAAACCACAGGATGAAGAATTGCATTTGCTAAAGTTTGATTCCTGGAAGACAGAGATTGCCGCTGCAGTTGTTATTTTTGTCTGGGTGATTGGAAGTTATTTCTTTTTTGTAGCAGGAATCGATGGAATTCATATCTTATTTGATGGGATTACAGGGTTATGTAGTTCGTACGGTGCTGTGGAAAGTAATACATTTATTCCATCATCCTATGTTCCGAATGTATATATGCAGACTTTAAGTCTCGGAGAATCAGTAGGTGCGTTTGTATATGGAATGTTTACATTTACCTGCTTCTTTGCCGGTTATCTCAGTCTGGTAAGAAGAATTAAGGCAAAGAGTCTGTGGGAGAACAGTCTGCTTCGAAGCTTCGGTATATTTATCGGAAAAATATTACGAGATATGAAGCTTACAAAGAAAACCGCAGGACTTTTGATTCTTTATTTCCTGTTTCAGCTTTTTGCACTCTGGGATAGAGATTTCTTCCTGGTGATTCTGCTATTGATTGCTGATGCGGTGTTATTCTATTGCATGGTTACAAATGTGATGGAGAAGAACCGATTAAGAAAAGGAATCCAGGAGATCGCTGCCGGAAATATGAGTTATCAGATTCCAATCGACGGACTGCACGGAGAGAATAAAACACTTGCATTGATGATCAACGGAATCGGAACCGGACTTAATAAAGCCGTTGCTGAGGCAATGAAAAACGAGCGTCTCAAGACCGATCTGATCACAAATGTTTCTCATGATATTAAGACGCCGCTGACTTCCATTTTGAATTATGTCGGCATCTTAAGACAGACCGATCCGGCAGATCCGAAAGTTCAGGATTATCTGAATATTCTGGAAGAGAAAGCACAGAGGCTGAAGACACTGACAGAAGATGTAGTAGAAGCATCGAAAGTCAGCAGCGGAAATATTTCGCTGGAATATATGGATCTTGATCTATCAGAAATGATTCAGCAGACACAAGGCGAACTCGAAGAAAAATTCGAGGCGAGAAACCTGGCAATTGTTACAGATCTTCCGACAGAACCTGCTGTTGTGCACGTTGATGGAAGAAGAATGTGGCGCGTTCTGGAAAATATTTATGGAAATGCAGCCAAATACGCAATGCCTGGAACAAGAGTTTACGCGACACTGAAAACAGATGATGGCAAGGTGAAATTTTCACTGAAAAATGTTTCTGAACATCAGTTGAACATTCAGGCGGACGAACTGACCGAACGTTTTATCCGCGGAGATATTTCAAGAAGTACAGAGGGAAGTGGATTAGGACTTTCCATAGCGAAGAGCCTTACAACAATGCAGGGCGGCACATTTGATCTGTATCTGGACGGCGACCTGTTCCGGGTAGATATTACATTTCCAAAAGTGAAAGCGAAAGGAAATGCTGCCGGGGCAACAGAGGAATCGAAAGAGAAAACAACAAGCGGTGTATCTTGACATTCTATTCGCGTTATGCTACCCTTTTTAAGGAATGAAAAGCAGTGATAAGCGAAACGCGATGAGGAAGAGAGTAGTCTGTAACAGATTCTACAGAAAAGTCCTGAAGGCTGTCTGGCCGGATGCTGAGAGGGACGGATGGAAGACAGATGAAGATGGCTTCTGAGCAGCGCAGATGAGCCGGGAGAGAGTAGATCAGGTGAATTGCTTAAGCAGCAATCTTGAATAAAAAGATCCGGGTTAGTCTGTGAAGGGATTCGCCCTTTATAGCGAAGAGTATCAACAGTGAGAAATGCCGTAGTATTCAAAGTGGTTTTGATCAACAAAGCATTTTTTACGAAAGAAAATGCAGATACTCATAGAGGTTTCTTTCCGCGAGGAAGGAACGAAGAGAAGTGGTAACACGAAAGTAGGATTCGTCTTCTCAGGGATACAAGTCCCTGGGAGGGCGTTTTTTTACGCGAACAACGAGCCAAAGTCCGTGCTTGCACGAGACCTTGGCGACTGTCGCGATAACTTGAGAAACTCGCAGAGCGTGTTTCTCATAGTTTACGTGAAAAAATCAGAAAAAATCGTATTAGTAGTCACTGGAATTTGAGAAAAGAATCCCGCACTGCGGGAAAAGGAGGCAGAAAAATGTCAGAAAAACCAAAATATTATATAACAACAGCGATTGCCTATACATCAGGTAAACCGCATATCGGAAACACATACGAGATCGTGCTTGCAGACGCAATCGCACGTTACAAGAGAAGCCAGGGATATGATGTATTCTTCCAGACAGGAACAGATGAGCACGGACAGAAGATTGAGCTCAAAGCCGAGGAAGCTGGAATCACACCAAAGGAATTCGTAGATAATGTATCAACAGAAATCAAAAGAATCTGGGATCTGATGGATACATCTTATGACAAATTCATCCGTACAACAGATGAAGATCATGAGAAACAGGTTAAGAAGATTTTCAAGAAACTTTACGACAAAGGAGATATTTACAAGGGACATTATGAAGGAATGTACTGTACACCGTGTGAGTCTTTCTTCACAGAGTCTCAGCTTGTAGATGGAAAATGTCCGGACTGCGGTCGCCCGGTTCAGCCGGCAAAGGAAGAGGCATATTTCTTCAAAATGAGCAAGTATGCGGATCGTCTGATCGAGCATATCAATACACATCCAGAGTTCATTCAGCCGGTTGCCCGTAAGAACGAGATGATGAACAACTTCCTCCTTCCGGGACTTCAGGATCTGTGTGTATCCAGAACATCCTTTAAGTGGGGAATTCCGGTAGATTTCGATCCAAAGCACGTTGTATATGTATGGCTTGATGCTCTTACAAACTATATCACAGGAATCGGATATGACGCAGACGGAAACAGTACAGAGCAGTTCAATAAGCTGTGGCCGGCAGATCTTCATCTGATCGGAAAAGATATCATCCGTTTCCATACAATTTACTGGCCAATCTTCCTTATGGCTCTTGATCTTCCACTTCCGAAACAGGTATTCGGACATCCGTGGCTGCTTCAGGGAGACGGAAAGATGAGTAAATCCAAGGGAAATGTTCTCTATGCAGATGAACTCGTTGATTTCTTTGGCGTAGATGCAGTTCGTTACTTCGTACTTCATGAGATGCCATTCGAGAATGACGGTGTTATTTCCTGGGAGCTGATGGTAGAACGTCTGAATTCTGACCTTGCCAATACACTTGGAAACCTTGTGAACAGAACTGTTTCCATGACAAACAAATACTTCGGCGGAACAGTAGAAGATAAGGGCGTTGTGGAAGATGTAGATGCAGAACTGAAAGCAGTTGTAGAGAATGCTTCTAAAGCAGTTGATGCTAAGATGGCAGACCTCCGTGTTGCAGATGCAATCACAGAGATTTTCAACCTGTTCAAACGTTGTAATAAATACATTGATGAGACAACTCCTTGGGTACTCGGAAAAGATGAGTCCAAGAAAGACCGCCTTTCTACAGTACTTTGGAACCTGATCCAGAGCATTTCCGAAGGTGCAAGACTCCTTGAATCCTTTATGCCTTCTACAAGCAAGAAGATTCTCGAGCAGCTTGGTAACGGACATGTAACAGAGAAACCGGAGATCCTGTTCCAGAGAATGGACCTTGAAGAGGTTATGAAGAAAGTTAAAGAACTTCATCCGAAGGTAGAAGAAAAGAAAGAGGAAGAAGCTGTTATCGACATTGAGCCGAAAGATGAGATTACATTTGAGCAGTTCGGAGCAATGCAGTTCCAGGTTGGAGAGATCATTGCATGTGAGGCTGTAAAGAAATCTAAAAAGCTTCTCTGCTCTCAGGTGAAGATCGGAAGTCAGGTAAAACAGATCGTATCCGGAATCAAAGCACATTACACACCAGAAGAAATGGTTGGTAAGAAGGTTATGGTTCTTGTAAACCTGAAACCTGCAAAGCTGGCAGGCGTGCTTTCAGAGGGAATGCTGCTTTGTGCAGAAGATGCAGAAGGAAATCTTGCACTGATGACACCGGAAAAAGAAATGCCGGCAGGAGCAGAAATCTGTTAATTGAAATGTTTGAAAATTCAGACAATTAAAATAAAAGTAAAGAATAAATAAAAAATACAAAAAAATCTAACAAATATATTGACAAATAGGATGCCGAATGTTATTATATAACCATCAAAGAGAGAAAGAAATCTCCCAAAGATATTTAACTAAGAAGGCAAAAGTAGCAGATGCCTGATTAGATTAAAAATACAAGTTCAACAGGAGGTCAGTCCCATGGACAGTATAGTTTCAGATTTTTATCAATATGTCAGTGGTATGATGAGTGAAGGTTCCTGTGAAGAAAGAGACCTTTGCCAAGCGTAAAAGTCCAGTAGAAAGAAAAGAAGATCAAAGATCGGAGAGTACGGAAACTGGAAGCAAAGAGAAAAAGATGAATCACTCATAGATGTATTGAATAAAAATACCGCATATAACATAGAATGAAAAATGTGTAAAGAAACATTGAAAGGATATGTTATAATCTCAGATTTGTTATAAAAGCAGGAATGACTTGACAGAAGATTTAATACATAAAGTATTGAATGGATATGAAAATCATTCAGGTGATAAAATAACAGACGACAAGGGTCTCACAGGAACGTAGAATCGAGAATAATCTCCGATACAAAATATAAAATTATAATAATAATACAATTAAATAATACTAAAAATGCACTTTCAAAAGGAATTGAAGGTGCATTTTTTTGACATTACAGACCTCATATGGTAGAATAATGAAAGAGTATCGGCTAGTGCCTAATGGACACATTCAGACCAAAACTAATATTTCAATGACAATGAGGTGAGTACAGTGGATAAGTATGAATATAAGTTAAAGACAGAAGAGATGCTGGAACTTATGGAAGATGGAGAATACAGAAAAGCAGCGGCAGCAGCAGATCTGATTGACTGGAAGCGTGTCCGTAACGCAGGGATGCTGATGAATGTCAGTGATATTTATGAGAAAACAAAAGAGTATCAGAAGAGCTACGATGTGATGAATCTTGCATATCGCCGTTCTGAAGGAAGCCGCAAGGTGATCTATAAGTTATGTTCTCTTGCAATTAAAACAAAGAATATAGATGAAGCAATTGACTATTATGACGAATTTATCCAGATTGCACCGAAAGATCCGAACAGGCATATCCTTAGATATCAGATCTTAAGAGCGCAGAGAGCGCCAATCGAACAGCAGATTGAGGCTCTGGAGGAATTTAAGAAGGCAGAATATATTGAAGAGTGGGCATATGAACTGGCAAAGCTTTATCGCGAAGCAGGTATGATGACAGAATGTCTGGAAGAGTGCGATGATCTGATCCTCTGGTTCAGCGAGGGCAAGTATGTTTATAAGGCGATGGAACTGAAGATGCAGTATAAGCCATTGTCACCATCGCAGCAGCAGAAATACGATCACAGATATGAGAAGCTTTCTTCAGAGACAGAAGAGATACCGGATTTAGCTTCTTATTTAGGAGAAGACGAAGAAAAAGATTCTGCATCAGAAGGAGCCGAAACACTTGGAGATACAAGATCGATCGGGCTGACGGAGCAGCCGGTGATGGAGAACGACAGTACTTCTGATATGATTGATACGGATGTGGTTACTTTGGAAGCGGCAGAAGAGCCGGATGCCGAAGTGGAAAATCCGGAAGAAGCAGTAGTAGAAACAGCAGAAGTTATAGAAACTGCCGTGGATGAGCCAGAAGTTCAGGAAGAAGTTCAGCCGGCAACGGTAGAGACAAGTGGAGATAAGAGAATACTTAGCAAAGATACTGCTTCCATACCGATTGTCAGCAAGAATCCGGTAAAACCAGTCAAGAAGAAACTTGGAGATACGATGCGGTTAGATGAAGCTCTGCAGCAATTACTCAATCCGAAACCGGAAGTTCAGGCAGAACCGGGAGAAGAAGTCGAACCGGATATGACAGATCTGGAAGAGGATATTGCAGCAATTGAAGATGTAGAAGATCTTGAAATCGTGAATCAGCTGGCAGAAGAGAAGAAAGCTGAGGAAGCCAGTAAAGAACGAGTAGTTCCATCAGGGATGAAAGAATTGATACCGGAACCGGAGACAGAAGAAGAGCTTATAGAACAGGCAGCGGAGGAGGCGTCAGAAGATGTCCCAGAAGATGCAGTTGCTATAGAAGCAGGAGAAGCAGAATCGGAAGAAGTTCTTGAAGTAGAAGAGGCAGAACCGGAAGAGGAAGAAATCCTTGAAGCAGAGGAAGCGGAAGAGGAAGAAATCCTTGAAGCAGAGGAAGCGGAACCGGAAGAAATCCTTGAAGTGGAGAAAGCAGAACCGGAAGAGGAAGAAATCCTTGAAGTGGAGGAAGCAGAACCGGAAGAGGAAGATATTCTTGAAGCAGGGGAAGCGGAACCAGAAGAGGAAGATATTCTTGAAATAGATGAAGCTGAGTCAGAAGATCTGACAGATGAATCAGAAGATTTGTCTGAGGTGGAGGAACTGATCTCAGAAACTGAAGTTGTCAATGATGAAGATGATTCAGAAGGAGCAGCAGTAAGAGAGACTATGGACAATAAAAATAATGAAGAACCAATTTTATCACCAGAGATACAGAGACTGATTGATGAGATTGAAGGTGTTATTCCGGAAGAGGAAGAAGTAGATACAACAGTAAGTTCAGAAGAAGTTCTTGAGGTAGAAGAACCACATGAAAATATGGGAGAGCTTGCGGATGATCTCAGACTCGGTGAGGATGAGTACGAAGATTATGATGCGTATGACTGGGATGATGCAGAAGAGTTTGCAGAAGACGATATTTTAGATGATTATGAAGAGTCTGAAGACGATCTGTTGGATGATTATGAAGAGTCTGAAGACGACCTGTCGGATGATTATGAAGACGCTGATGATGATCTGTTTGGTGATGAAGAAGGATATGATGACCTGGATGCCTATGGTTATGAAGAAGACGATGAGGATGATGAAGTAATCAATCCAAGAGATCTTTTCACAGCAGAAGATAAGATTTCAGATGATGATCTTCTTGGCCTGAATTCTTATGAAGAAGTACCAAATTTTGAAGATGAATTCAGCGTGAATCCAGAGCATAGTGAAGAGCCGGATGACAGAGAGATCCCGGATGAAGATGACGGAATTGATATCATGTCTGCGACGACACCATTGAGCCGTAAAGAGACAGCAAAATTGATCGCAACAGGTAAGACATCACCATTGCCATTAGATGAGATTGCAGATGCAATGTCTGATACAGGATTTATCGTGCATGGCCGTTACGACCTTGAAACACAGAGTGGAATCGGTACAAGGGCAGGACTTACAGATGAACAGAAGAAACTCTTCTCTTATTTTGTACCTGTACGTGGTATGAGTGAGCAGCTGGTAGATGTACTTGAGCAGGATAAGAACTGTACAAACCGCAAAGGAACTTCCAGAACAGGAAACCTTCTGATCATTGGAAATAAAGGAAATGGAAAGACAGTTCTTGCTGTTGATGTTGTAAAGGCAATTCAGAAGCAGCGTGACATCCGTCAGGGCAAGGTTGCGATTGTAACAGGAGAGTCACTGAATAAGAAGAGAATCGGAGATATTTTCCGTAAACTGTACGGCGGTGCACTGATCATTGAAAAAGCCGGACAGATGAACGAAAAAACGCTTGCCAAGCTGAACAAAGCAATGGAGCAGGATACAGGAGAACTTCTGGTAGTTCTTGAAGAGCAGAGAAAACCACTGGACAGACTTCTTTCTTCCAACAGAGAATTCAGAAGAAAATTCACTTCCAGACTTGAAGTGCCGATCTTTATTAATGATGAGCTTGTAACATTTGGACAGACTTATGCTCAGGAGAATGGTTACAGAATTGATGAGATGGGAATTCTTGCACTGTACAGTAAGATTGATTCTTTACAGAGAGAAGATCATGCAGTAACAGTAGCAGAAGTGAAAGAAGTGATGGATGATGCGATCGCTCATTCACAGAAAGCTTCCGCAAAGAAACTTGTGAAGAGAGTATTTGGAAAGAATACAGATGCTTCCGACAGAATTCTGCTTTCAGAGAAAGATTTCAACATTTAACGACATATATTTGTTAAGAATTAATAGACAGTCAGTAAAACGACTGTCTATTTTTGTGCAATAATACATTTTCTCTTTCTTTTTTATGCAGTATCAAGTATAATAAAACTATAGTGTTCAAGGGGAGGATGAAACTTTGTTACCGATGGAAAGATTCGGTAATGTGCCTTGATCTATAAGAAATTGTATGGTTTTTAAATCATTACAATCAGGAATATATTTGAGCAGTGAGGTGGCTTTATGGTTAAGAAAAACAGCACGAAGACGAAAGTGCAGCCTTATGAGATCGGAGAACTTGACCATTATCTTTTTGGGCAGGGAAATCATTATGAGATTTATAAGAAGATGGGTGCCCATGAGGTGACAAAGAACGGAAAAAGAGGAGTATATTTTGCGGTATGGGCTCCTCATGCAGTAAACGTTTCTGTAATCGGAGAGTTTAATGACTGGGATGAGACGAAAGACAAGATGAAGAGAGGAGAGCCTCTCGGAATATATACATGCTTTGTTCCGGAGGCGAAGAAAGGGGATTTGTATAAGTTCTGTATAGAGACACAGGCAGGTGAGAAGATCTACAAAGCAGATCCATTTGCTAATTATGCAGAGCTCAGACCGGGAACAGCATCCAGAATCACAGACATTTCTAATTTGAACTGGTCAGACAGTAAGTGGATGACAGCTCGTGAGAAGTGGGATAACAAAGAAGAACCCGTGTCTATTTACGAAGTGCATATGGGTTCCTGGATGAGACATCCTGGAAGAGAAGATGAAGGATTCTATACATATCGTGAGTTTGCAGAAGCAATTACAAAGTATGTAAAAGAGATGGGATATACGCATATTGAGTTGATGGGAATCGCAGAACATCCGTTTGATGGTTCCTGGGGATATCAGGTGACCGGATATTATGCACCAACTGCACGCTATGGAACACCGGAAGATTTTGCATATATGGTGAATTATCTTCATAAAAATAATATCGGTGTTATTCTCGACTGGGTACCGGCACATTTCCCGAAAGATGCACATGGTCTGGCAGATTTTGACGGAACACCGACATTCGAATATCCAGATCCGAGAAAGGGTGAGCATCCTGATTGGGGAACGAAGGTTTTCAATTATGAAAAACCGGAAGTTTCTAACTTCCTTCTGGCGAATGCATTGTTCTGGGTTGAACATTATCATGTAGACGGACTTCGTGTAGATGCAGTGGCATCTATGCTGTATCTGGACTACGGAAGAGAAGATGGACAGTGGATTCCGAATAAATTTGGTGGAAATGAGAATCTTGAGGCGATTGCATTCTTTAAACATCTGAATTCTGTAGTTTGCGGAAGAAATAAAGGTGTTATGATGATTGCAGAAGAGTCTACAGCATGGCCGAAGGTGACAGGATCTCCTGAGGATGACGGACTTGGATTTACTTTGAAGTGGAATATGGGATGGATGCATGACTTTACAGAGTACATGAAACTGGATCCTTATTTCAGAAAAAATGCACATCACATGATGACATTTTCCATGGAGTATGCATATTCAGAGAACTATATTCTTGTACTTTCTCATGATGAGGTTGTTCATTTGAAATGCTCCATGTTGAATAAGATGCCGGGAGAAGGATGGGATAAGTTCCGCAACCTGAAAGCGGCATATGCATTTATGATGGGGCATCCTGGAAAAAAACTTCTCTTTATGGGACAGGAGTTCGCACAGCTTCGTGAGTGGAGTGAAGAGAGAGAACTGGATTGGTTCCTTCTTGCAGAAGAACCGCACCAGCAGATTCAGAACTGGTATAAAGATCTGCTTCATCTGTATAAGAAGAATAAGGCATTATATGAGTTGGATGATGATCCGAAGGGATTTGACTGGATCAATAAGGATGACATCTTCCGGAGTATTTTCAGTTTCACAAGACATTCAAAGGACGGAAAGAAAAATCTGCTCTTTGTATGCAACTTTACACCGGTAGACAGACCGGATTACCGTGTTGGTGTTCCGAGAAGAAAGCAGTGCAAGCTTGTTCTTAACAGTGATGAGACAAAATACGGTGGATCAGGAGAAGAACGCCCATTGGTTTACAAACCAGAGAAACAGGAATGTGATGGTCAGAAATATTCCTTTGCATATCCTCTTCCGGGATATGGTGTGGCAGTATTTGAGTATTAAGTTGTATAGTATGATGTTTTCCACGAATAAGATGGAACAGGAATTAGACATACATTAATTTGCCCTTGCATAGATTGTAAAAAACAAACTATGCAGGGGCTTTTCTATGAGAGAATATATTGAGGAGCGTGCAGTAGAAATTGCAAATTATATTATAGAAAATAATGCGACAGTGAGACAGACAGCGAAACAGTTTCGGATTAGTAAGAGTACGGTGCATAAGGACGTTACAGAACGTCTGCTTCAGATTAATCCATCACTGGCTCATGAAACGCGTAAGGTTTTAGACACCAACAAATCAGAACGTCACATCCGGGGCGGGCTCGCTACCAGAGAAAAATATTTACACTTGCATGCTTCCAATTATTGAAGTTAATGTTACAATAAAAGAGGATATTCAATCGAAAACACGGACATTGAGAGGAGACTGTTCAAATGCGGGTGGCAATCGTTGAAAGGGATGAAAAAGTATTAGAAGAACTGAAAAAAGGTTTGAAACGCGTAGATCCGAATTACGAGTTGGCGGGGATTGCAGGAAATGGGCAGTCTGCATATGAGCTGATAACAGTTATGCAGCCGAATCTTGTCATTATGGACATTGGACTTCCACGGATGAATAGATTAAATCTTTTGAGAAAATTACGCACGGAAGGACGCGAGTTCCGTGTGATTATTATAACAAAGGATGAAGATTTTCAGCAGGCAAAACAGGCAATCGATCTGGGGGTGGACGGGTATTTAGTACAGCCGTTCCGGCCAATGGAACTTAAGAAGGCATTAAGCCGTATTCATGAAAAAATCAGGGACGAATATTGGATGCAGGCTTCTTTTACTGTTGAAAATGTTCTGTTAAGCTGCAGATATGGGGAAATTATATCGAATCAGAAACTAAATGAAATGACTATCCGGAGATTTGGTTTTACAGTGGATGATCCGGGATATTTATTTACGGTTTCAATGGCAGACGAATACGAGGAGCAGAAGGAGAATGTACGTGGATTTCTCGAAGAAATCTGTAGACGTAAGTGTGGATTTTCGGCATCTGTTATATGTTCGGATCGATGGAAAAAGGTGTATCTGATTATTTACCGGGTACATGAAGCAAGGAACTGGAAAGAATATTTTCAAAAAAATGTGGTCTCTGCGTTGTGTAGAAATTTTCCGGGGACAATTATCTGTGTATGGATAGAGACAAAACAGCTGACGAAGCTGGCAGATGCAATGATTCAGGCAGGAAGTCTCATGGAATGGAATCTTCTCCAGCCACGAGGAGTTTTGATCTGTCAGCAGACGATTGAGAAATCCAAAATTGTTCCGGTGCGTTATCCGGTAGAATTAGAACAGCGAATGCGAGAAATGATCTTCGATGAAAACAAGAAAGGAATTGCCAGACAATTTCAACTTGTTTGTGAGGAAATGAAAAGAGAAAACTATTTTCCAAAAGAAATAAAATACAGCATCATTCGCTTTTGCATGGCGGCTGGATTAAATTATAGAAATTATGGCGGGGAGATTGATGAAACAGAAATTCTGAGCCTTATGCAGCAGATTACATATGCTATCAGTTGGAAACAGATAGAGAAAGCGATTCAAGGTTTGGAACGGATGATATCATATAAGCATAAATTTGAGCAGTACAGTACGCTTATTCAAAAAGCAATGGAAATCATAAGAAAAGAATATGACAGTGGTATTACATTGGAAGAAACAGCGAACCAGCTTTATGTATCTGAAGAATACCTGAGTTCCCAGTTTAAGAAAGAGACAGGATATAATTTTACAGAAACAGTGAGGAAATACAGGATAGAAAAAATAAAGGAACTTCTCAGGACAACAAAATATAAGATGAATCAGATTGCGGAGCTTGTCGGTTACTCTGATCCAAAATATATGAGTAAGGTGTTTAAAGAGGAGGAAGGGATTTTACCAACAGAATACAGACGTAACTCCAATGGGATTTCATAATCAAGAGTAATTTCATGTTGCTTATGAGAAAAAATAGAGAATAAGAGCCATATTTAATTAAAAAAATACACTTTTATAAAAAATTTCACCCTTTTAAAAATAAAAAAATGTGCTATGATACAAGTGAAAAATGAAAAGGATTTCATAGCCACTAAGGCAGAAAGAGGTGAAAAGAATGAGCACAATGAACATTACTTTCAAACACCCGGATGAGATCATTGATTTCGTGAACACAGTATGTAAATTTGACTTTAACATGGACATGAGAAGAGGACGGGCTGTAGTAGATGCGAAGTCATTACTTGGAATCATGAATCTGGGATTGAATAACGTGATTGAACTGCAGATGTATGCAGACGATTGTACAGAACTTGAGAGACAGCTGGAAAGATTTGCAGCATAAAAAATGGAACATAAAAAATGGGATGTCGGGCATTTGTCCGGCATCTTTTTTGTATATTAGGAAAGTGCTTTCCTAATATACAAAAAACGCTCCGCTAAGGATGCGCACTGCGGCGTACAATGTAGATGTTGCAAGCGGTCTACGTTTCCACTTCGGTCCTTGCTAAACAAGCGCCACTGGCGCTTAGCAACGCCGCAGGCGCAAGAATGTGCAAGGCACATTCTTTGTTCTAGATAGATCAGAAGGGGAATAATTACAGTGTATAGTAATAGAAATTGTGGATAAGATTTTATTTTACATAAACAAATACTTGTAAATCAACGATTACTCTACTATAATGAAGAACAGAAAAATATATAGATAAAGCAAATAGTTTTAATTGGATTTTACAGGAGGAAAGATTTGAAGAAAGAATTAGTAATTGTCCTTGACTTTGGTGGACAGTATAATCAGCTGGTTGCCAGACGTGTCAGGGAATGTAATGTATATTGCGAGATTTATTCTTATAAGACAGATATTGAAAAGATCAAAGCAATGAATCCGAAGGGAATCATTCTCACAGGCGGACCGAACAGCTGTTATGAGCCAGATTCACCGACTTATTCAGAAGAACTGTTCAAACTTGGCATTCCGGTTCTCGGACTGTGCTATGGTGCACAGCTGATGTCACATGTACTTGGCGGAAAAGTTGAGCGTGCTGACGTAAGAGAGTACGGTAAGACAGAAGTTCTTATTGATAAGAAAGACTCCAAAGTATTTGAGGGTGTTTCAGAGACAACAACATGCTGGATGAGCCATTTTGATTATATTTCCAAAATTGCTCCGGGATTTGAAATTACAGCACACACTGCTGACTGTCCGGTCGCAGCAGCTGAGAATGCAGCTGAAAAACTGTATGCAATCCAGTTCCATCCAGAAGTACTTCATACAGTAGAAGGAACAAAGATGATCAACAACTTTGTTAAAAATGTATGTGAATGTGCAGGCGACTGGAAGATGGATGCTTTTGTTGAGAATACAATCGCAGAGATCCGCGAGAAGGTTGGAAACGGAAGAGTATTGCTCGCACTGTCAGGTGGGGTTGACTCTTCAGTGGCAGCAGGTCTTCTTTCCAAAGCAATCGGAAAACAGCTTACTTGTGTATTCGTAGATCACGGACTTCTTCGTAAAAATGAAGGAGATGAGGTTGAGGCAATCTTCGGACCAGAAGGCCAGTTCGACCTGAATTTTATCCGCGTAAATGCACAGGAAAGATATTATAATAAACTTGCAGGAGTTACAGAACCAGAAGCAAAACGTAAGATTATTGGTGAGGAATTCATCCGTATCTTTGAAGAAGAAGCAAAGAAGATCGGTACTGTTGAATTCCTTGCACAGGGAACAATTTATCCGGACGTTGTAGAGAGTGGTCTTGGCGGAGAATCCGCAGTGATCAAATCTCACCACAATGTAGGAGGACTTCCGGATTTCGTAGATTTCAAAGAAATCATTGAGCCGCTTCGTGACCTTTTCAAAGATGAGGTTCGTAAAGCAGGACTTGAGCTCGGACTTCCTGAAAGACTCGTATTCCGTCAGCCATTCCCAGGACCGGGACTTGGAGTACGTATCATCGGCGAAGTAACAGCTGAGAAAGTTCGTATCGTTCAGGACGCAGATGCGATTTATCGTGAAGAGATTGAAAACGCAGGTCTTGATAAGACAATCGGACAGTATTTCGCAGCACTTACGAATATGAGAAGTGTTGGTGTTATGGGTGATGAAAGAACTTATGATTATGCTGTAGCCCTTAGAGCTGTTAATACGATTGATTTCATGACTGCGGAGGCAGCGGAGATTCCGTATGAAGTTTTGAATAAGGTAATGAGCAGAGTTATAAATGAAGTTCGCGGGGTGAATAGAATATTCTATGATCTGACGAGTAAGCCACCGGGAACGATTGAGTTTGAGTAGAACATTTTTTGCTCGAATCCCTCTAAAATAGGGGGGTTCGGGCTCTTTTTTTACTTTCGTGATACACTTTTGATACACTTTTTGTAGCCAAAAGATATTATGAAACAAATCGTTGAGTAAATTCTTATATCTAAAAAGGATATTTTTGTTCTGAAAATATATCCATTTTTCCAAAAAAACAAAAAACTTCATAACTGATTTAGTAATACACGATATTTTATCCCATATGTATTTTGAAAGAACAAATACAGAGCAAGGAGGATAAAAATTATGTATAAAACAGATGTATTTATTTCAGCAGAGGAAATTAAAGAGATAGTTGGTATTTCTAAATCAAAGGCCTACAGTCTTATTCAGCAATTGAATGCAGAGCTTAAAGAGAAAGGTTATTTAACAGTAACCGGAAGAGTGAGCAGAAAATATTTTGAAGAAAGATTTTATGGCTTGTTAGAAAAAGAATAGGAGGAAATGGATGGCTGTTTACAAGGACAAAAAACGTGGAACCTGGTATACCTCTTTTCCATATGTGGATTGGACTGGGAAACGTTGTCGGAAACTAAAACGTGGATTTTTGACGAAAAAAGAGGCTCAGAATTGGGAAAATCATTTCAAGCTTCAAAAGGCAAATAGTCTAGATATGACATTTGATGATTTTTTCGGAATCTATGAAGCCGATGTAAAACCAAAAATCCGATACAATACCTGGTGTACAAAAGAGCATATCATAAAAACAAAGATACTTCCGTATTTCAAAGACTTGAGTATGCGAGATATTACACCGAGAGATATCATCAAATGGCAAAACATAATGAGAGAATCCATCAACAATAAAGGCAAAGAATATACGGGGACATATTTAAAAACTGTACAAGCACAACTTTCGAGTATTTTTAATCATGCTGTACGTTTTTATGAACTTCCGACTAATCCGGTAAGAGTTGCAGGTCCAATGGGACAGAATGAATCAGATGAAATGAAATTCTGGACAAAGGAAGAGTATATGAAGTTTATCCCAACTATGGCGAATAAGCCATATTCTTATATGGTATTTGAACTTTTATATTGGTGTGGGATCCGTCTGGGTGAACTTAGGGCACTTACACCTGCTGACTTTGACTTTGAGACAAATATGCTTTCTATTACAAAGTCATATCAGAGAATAAAAGGCGAAGATATTATTACGAAGCCGAAAACAAAGAGAAGTATTCGTAAAGTTATAATGCCGGAAACGGTTGCAAATGAAATGAAGGATTTTATTAATAGTATCTATGGAATAACACCAGACGATAGACTTTTTCCAATTTCCAAATCCTATTTACATCATGAAATGGATAGGGGTGTAAAGGAAAGTGGTGTAAAACGAATCAGAGTTCATGATCTTAGACATTCACATGTTTCACTACTTATCAATATGGGATTTTCAGCTGTTGCGATTGCTAACAGAGTAGGTCATGAGTCTGAGAAGATTACATATAAATACGCTCATTTGTTTCCAAGCATACAGGGGGAAATGGCAGAGGCTCTTGAAGAAGAATGGAGGGAAGGTTTTTATGTCGGCTAAAAGATATGATAGCAAAAATCGGTGGAGAAATAAATCAATAGCGTTTCGAGGATCACCAGAAGAGGCAGCAGAATTGGATAAGAGATGGAGATTATGTGGATATTCAAGTAAGCAGGACTACTTGCTTGATAGTGTTTTACATCAGCAAGTAATTGCAAAAGGAAATCCAATGATGCTTGTAGCATTTAGAGATGAACTTAAAGAAATATTGAATCAGCTTCTTCGAATTCAGAATGCTTCAGAAATGGATGAAGAATTATTAACACCAATACGAACAATGTTGGAGATTCTTGAAGCATTTAAGGAAAATGAAGAGAAAGAAGAACAAAAAGAAGAAAATAAGTTCTTGCAAAAGAAAGTATATCGGGGAATCGAAAAGTAGAAAAGGAGTGTTTCAGTATGAGTAATACAGCGATAGGAGCAAAAAAGAACGAACTCATTTTTAAAAACGGAAGTCATAGAAAATTTTATGAGAAATGGTTACCGAAATGTCGGCATCAAGATGTATACCATAAAGCATTAATTTATTGTCTTGGATTGAACGAAGATACGAGAAATCATATTAGCGAGATTTATAATTTTGAAAGCGGATATGTACAGACGGAGTGTCTGCAGGAAGGCTGGATTACAAGTGGGGCTGTAAAAGTGATAAGAATGGCATTCAACTTATATTGTAATGGAACTCCAAGTGTTAATGATTATAAGAAACAGGAAGATCAGTTACAGGAATGTAGTCAATATACAGTTGAAGAATTATTTTGCAGTGGATATGCAAGATATTTTTGGGAGGCAATAAAACTCAGATATCCGGAGTATTGTTTTTATATTGATCTGGAGGATTTGTATGATAAAGCTTAGGGTACAAGGAACAAAACATAATATTCATCAGTTTTATAAGACGATAGCAAAATGTCCGGAAATAAAAATTATGCAGGTATCAGAAATTTATTCTAATAAAGGTACAAATAGATATTTTAGATGGTATGCAGATATTCAAATCATAGAATCAAAGGAGAACGAAAATGAGTAAAGTTATTATATGCGGAAACCAGAAAGGCGGAGTTGCCAAGACCACTACAGTAGTGAATTTAGGGATTGGACTTGCCCGTAAAGGAAAAAAAGTATTGGTGATTGATAACGATCCACAGGGATCCCTTACAGAAGCACTTGGATATCAAGAGCCAGACAGACTGGAAATAACATTGGCGCAAGTGATGGATTGGGTATTAAATGAAGAGAAATTCGATTTAAATGCAGGAATACTTCATCACGCGGAAGGTGTGGACTTAATGCCAGCGAATATTGAATTGTCTGGTGTGGAAACATCACTTGTAGGGATCATGAGTAGTGAGACAGTATTAAAGGAATATATAGAAATGATTGATGATCGATATGATTATATTATTGTAGACTGTTCTCCAAACTTAGGACAACTTACATTAAATGCGCTTGTAGCGGCAGATGAAATTATTATTCCAGTGCAAGCTGCGTATCTTTCAATTAAAGGACTTGAACAGCTTCTTAAGACAATCAGCAGGGTAAAAAGAAAGATGAATCCAAAACTTCATATTATGGGGATTCTTCTTACGATGGTAGATTACAGAACGAATTATGCAAATGAGATTACGGATGTCTTATACCAGGTATATGGAAATAGTATTCATATCTTTGAAAATGTGATACCGATGTCGGTGCGTGCAGCAGAAACTCCTGCAGAAGGAATCAGTATTTATAAACATGATGCAAAAGGAAAGGTTGCACAAGCATATGAGACACTGACGCAGGAGGTGATTAATCGTGAGTAAGAGAAATCTTGGATCTAAGATTAAACTATCTTCATATGATGATATGTTTGGAGTGAATGTGGCAGAAAATGAGAATGTCAATGTAGAAAATCAGATTAAGGATGTGGCTCTAAGTGAGCTTCATCCATTTAAGAATCATCCATTTAAAGTTATCGATGATGAAAAAATGGATGAGATGGTGGAAAGCGTAAAGCAGTATGGTGTTTTAGTTCCAGCTATTGTAAGAGAGCGTGCAGAAGGTGGATATGAATTAATATCTGGTCATAGAAGACATCATGCAGCAGCACTTGCCGGATTAGAAGAAATGCCTGTAATAGTAAAAAACTGTGATGATGATGAATCAACAGTAATCATGGTAGATGCCAATATCCAACGAGAAGACATTTCTGTTAGTGAAAAAGCAAAGGCATATCGAATGAAATATGATGCAATGAAGCATCAGGGTGCATCAGGTGGAATTTCTTTAGCGGAAATGAGTGAATCGGCTGGAGAAAGCAGAAAAACAATACAGAGATTAATTTATCTATCCAATCTGACAGAAGAATTATTGGAACTGATTGATAATAAAAAGATTGGTATTGCTCAGGGTGTAGATCTTGCTTTTATTCCAAAAGAAGAACAAAATGTGGTTTTTCGTGTAATGCAAAAGGCAGGTGTATATATTAACATGGAACAGTCGGCACGTATTAAGAATGCAGTAAAGGAAGGTCTTTTTAATGAGCAGTGGTTGTTAGAAATATTGAGTTACAAGAAGCCGCCAGTTCGCAAAGTAGTGTTCAATCAGAATAAGTTAGATTCTTATTTTGAACCGAATATGACGAATGAAGATATAGAGGGAGTTATTGTGAAGCTATTAGAGGAATGGAAAATGAAAGGAGGGCAGGTATAGTGGAGAAGTTAGAACTTGATTTTTATTATGGGAGAGAAGCAGAGCAGTTTACATTTTATAGACTTCCGAAAGCGCTTATCACAGATGAGCGCTTTAAGGAAATGACGAATAATGCAAAACTTCTTTATGGATTAATGCTTGATCGCATGTCTCTTTCGAAAAAAAGAGGATGGCTTGACGAAGAGAATAAAGTTTTTATCAAGTATTCTCTTAACAATATTGAAGAGGACTTAAATATCAGTCGAAAGACATCAGGCTCTCTTTTGAAGGAACTTGAAGCAATTGGTCTTATTGAAATGGTTCAGCAGACTGGAGTGGCAAATATTATTTATGTAAAGAATTTTGTGTCAGAAGAATGTCAAGAAGTGCATAAACTGGGAGATTCAAAGAACCAGTGTGAAAAGGAAACCAGTGTAAAATCTGAACTAGTAGAAAAAGGAAACCAGTGTAAAAATTCCACTAGTGAAAATATTACACTGGTAGAAAAAAGTGACCAGTGTAAAAATTCTACTAGTGTAAATATTGCACCAGTAGAAAAGAGAAACCAGTGTAAAAACGGGACTAGTGGAGCTTTTGAACCAGTGGAAAAACTACACCAGTGTAATTTTGATACCGGAACTAGGGTAAAAACTACACCGGTACCAGTGGAAAAATTACACCCGAGTAATATAGAAATAGAGAATAAAATGAATAATACTAATCCTATCAGTCAATCTTATCAGCGGTTTGATGGGAATAATATGATGGACGAAGTAGAAGCATATATGGCTTTGATCAGAGACAATATTGATTATGATATTATGATGCAGGATTATGAGTGGAGATATCGTGACATGTATGAAGAACTATATCAGATTATCTGTGATGTAGTCTGTGTTCCTAGACAAGTAATTCGTATCGAGGGAGAAGATTATCCGTATAGTTTAGTGAAGAGCAAATTTTTGAAGTTGAATAAATCGCATTTGGAATATGTGATTAGCTGTATGGAAAGAAACACAACTAAGATTGCGAATATTAAAGCATATCTGATCACGGCATTATATAATGCTCCAAATACGATTACTCACTTTTATTCAGCCGAAGTTAATCATGATATGTATGGTATTGGCTAAGTGGAACTTTTGGTCAACTTGGCCAAAAGTTGATAGTCGATAGAATTGAAAATAAAAGATACTATTATGTTAAATTGATCCGGTATAGGTTATAATATTGCATAGAAAGATTTATTAGAGATTCCATTTGAAGAAGGAAGGGCTAAAGTATGGCAAAATATATTGTAGAGGAAAAGAAGAATTCAAAATACGAAAAGAATTATCAGATGCCAATGATCAATATACTCCCTGGAATTGTGTGGAGTGTTCCACTACATCAGAAGCTGTTTCCAAATACAAATGGATGGGTTACAGTAGGTTTGTGTGTGTTATTTATTTTATTTTATATAATCCTTAGCTATATCCCTGTAATAGCTGCGATCCCTGCTATTGCAGGAGGAATTATACTAACTGGACTATTTTGGGTTCCAGCAGATTATATTGGAAATGATGTTGCAAGAATAATTGTAAAAGTTTTGATCCTAGTTGTGTGTGGATTGGTGGAACTTGCAATCTTTGCAAATGCAACTGTTCCGTGGTTGGAAGGAAAAGAAGAAAATAAACCGAGAATTAGAATTGAAAAATAATGGTATCAATGCAAAGAGAGTTGGGTAAGCAGATCAGTTTATCCAGCTCTTTTTTGAAGTGGATAATAAGGTGATATGTCATAAATGAAATATGTTTACTGTAGGAGTGGCTGTGCTAAGCTACTTCTTTTGCGGAAGGCTTTAATTTCTCAGATTAATTGTTAAGAGGTTGAAGCCTTTTTTGCCTTCGCAGCACAGGCACAGGTTCATGCAGTCAACATATGAGGATATTATTTGGAGCTGTTCACTAGTGCATGTTTGTATCGAGGATTAGAAAATCACCTTTATGTCTGGAAGGGGGCATTTCTGCTCGGAATCTTGAAATGCCTGAATATTAAATATATAATATTAGTTGTATTGGATAGTTTCTATACCGAGAATTGACACTAAGAGTGATTTGGCATCTCATCACTGTATATTCGCAAAATTTACAAGGTCTGTAATGAAACTAAATTAACAGACCGAAAAGAGGTATGAATATGAGCGAAATTGTAAGAATGGATAATGGGAAAGATAATGAGATAATGGAAATGATGAACGATGCATCGCTATGTCCGTTGTTAGAGGAAACAAAAGTTGGTGTTTCCAATTACACAAAATTACCAGTAACAAGATTGGCAGCTATGGGAACAGCGTTTCAACCATTGACAACTGCTGTGCAAACCGCAGTAACCGGAGCAGGTGGAAGTGGATTGTACTATGTTAATACAGCCGGAAAAACAATGTTTCAGATGAAGGAAACGGGCAATTTTATCGGTTCTCTAAAAACATCAGCAGGTTTGGTTGGCGGCGGACAGGCACAGATGATGCCGCTTGCTTTTGACCCGACAATGCTTTTTATGGCGGCTACACTTGCGAATATTGATAAAAAACTGGATTCTATAAAAGAAATGCAGCAGGAAATGATGGATTTTCTTGTTCAGAAGGAAAAGGCTGAATTAAAAGGAAATCTTACATTTCTGTATGACGTGTTCAATAATTACAAGTATAACTGGAATAATAAAATGTACAAGAATAGCAATCACACAATGGTGCTTGCCATAAAAAAAGAAGCAGAAGCAAAGATAGTCTTTTACCGTGAACAGATAATTGCCAAAGTAAATAAGAAATCTTTGATTCATAGTGATCAGACAGTAAACAAGCAGTTGCAGGCGGTACAAGACCAATTTAAAGATTACCAACTTGCGTTATATACACTTGCATTCTCCTCATTCCTAGATGTAATGCTTGTGGGAAATTATGACAAAGAGTATTTGTGCGGTATTTCAGAAAAATTGGATGATTATTCGATGAAATACAGAGAATTTTATACGCAGTGCTATGAAGAAATATCTGGATATTCTTCTACTTCCATACAATCCTCTTTGCTGAAAGGATTATCGAAGACAACGAAAGCAGTCGGCAAGATTGTAGAGCGGATACCAGTTGTTGGAGATACGCAAGCGGATGAAACGCTCATTGCAGCAGGGGAAAAGCTTGGTGACATAGGAACAGAAAAAATCCGCAAACAGATGAGGCAGTTGATTGAACGACAGAGTAACTTTGTCCGTCCGTTTATTGACAATATTGATACTGTAAATCGATTGAATAATAATCCGGTACAGTTATTAGTAGACAAGGACAATCTTTATATTGCAACGATAGCATAATTTGGTCAAAGGAATTTTAGAAGGGAGCATAGAATGATGACAAAGCAAAAGACCTACATCGCAATCGATCTCAAATCATTCTATGCTTCTGTAGAGTGTAAAGAGCGAAATCGTGATCCTTTAACGACAAATCTTGTGGTGGCTGATAAAAGCAGGACGGAGAAAACGATATGTCTTGCGGTATCTCCGTCATTAAAAAGTTATGGGATACCTGGCAGACCGCGTTTGTTTGAAGTTGTGCAAAAGGTAAAAGAAGTTAATAACAGCCGCAGGTGGAAAGCACCGAATCGAATATTTATGGGTTCATCCGATGACAGTACGGAATTAAATACGAATCCAGCATTAGAGATTGATTATATCGTTGCACCACCTCGTATGGCATATTACCTGGAGTATAGTACAAAAATTTATAGTGTATATCTGAAATATATTGCTCCGGAAGATATTTTCTCATACTCGATTGATGAAGTATTCATAGATGCAACAGATTATCTGAACACTTATCAGATGTCTGCAAGGGAACTAGCCATGACGATGATACAGGATGTTTTGAAAACAACAGGAATTACAGCAACAGCCGGAATCGGCACAAATATGTATTTGTGTAAGATTGCGATGGATATCGTGGCAAAGCATATTGAGCCGGATGAGAATGGTGTGCGGATTGCCGAACTGGATGAAATGTCATATCGCAGACAGTTATGGAGTCACAGACCGCTTACAGACTTTTGGAGAGTAGGCAAAGGATATGCAAGGAAGTTGGAAGAACACGGACTTTTTACGATGGGAGATATTGCAAGGTGTTCTATTGGAAAATCAAATGAACTGCATAACGAAGAACTTCTTTATAAGTTGTTTGGAATCAATGCAGAATTATTGATAGATCATGCCTGGGGATATGAGCCATGTACTATGGAGCAGATTAAAGCCTACAAGCCAGAAACTAACAGTGTAAGCTCTGGGCAGGTACTTCATTGTCCGTATGATTTTGATAAGGCAAAGCTGGTTGTAAAAGAAATGACCGACCTTATGGTGCTGGATCTAGTCGATAAGAGACTGGTTACGGATCAGATTGTATTGACTATAGGGTATGATATAGAAAATCTGACAGATCCAAATAGAAGTGGGAAATATAATGGTGATGTCACGATTGATAGATATGGAAGAAAAATTCCGAAACATGCTCACGGAACAACGAACCTGAAAAGACAGACATCGTCAACAATGCTGATAACTGATGCTGTGATGGAGCTGTATGACAGAATTGTAGATAAAAATCTACTCATCAGAAGAATTAATATCACAGCGAATAGGCTAGTAGACGAGAGTCATGCAAAGAAAGAAGAAAAGTATGAGCAACTCGACCTTTTTACAGATTATAAGGCAAAAGAGCAGGAGCGAGCTGTAGAAGAAGCAGTTTTAGAACGTGAAAGACGTATGCAACAAACAATGCTTACGATAAAAAAGAAGTTTGGGAAGAATGCCATCTTGAAAGGAATGAATCTTCAGGAGGGGGCGACAGCCAAAGACCGTAATGAACAGATAGGTGGACACAAGGCGTAAAAAAATAAAGTATATAATTAAGGAAACAGGATATGAGATGGATATTTGAACTTTCGTGGCTATGGAAGTCAATAGGGATATTTCTTCTTATTGTTGCCATATGTGAGTGGTGTGCTGCTTTGATTTACAAAGGAATGAAGAAGCATTACGGAGTGAAAGCAGCAATATGCGTTGCTATCGTAGCAGTTATTCTATCTGCCATTTGCATTTTTATGCTCGCACAGACACCTATGCCACTGTAAGGGGGAAGATTATGGAGAATCAAGACAATCACAGATATGATGATATTATCAATCTGCCGAATCCGACTTCAAAGAAACACCCTCGGATGTCCCTTTATGACAGGGCAGCACAGTTTTCGCCTTTTGCTGCACTTACTGGACACGAAGCAGCTATTAAGGAAACAGCAAGACAGACAGATGAAAAACAGATGTTGAGTGATGAAGTCATAGCAGAATTAAATGAAAAGCTAAATCTGATTGCAGAAACCATTGGTACACAACAATTGGTTAGAATCACGTATTTTGTACCTGACAATAAAAAAGCTGGGGGAGCATATATTTCCTACTCCGGTTGTGTAAAAAAGATTGATGAATATGAACATACAGTTATTATGGAAGATAAGACAGTTATCCCAATTGAACAGATAAGTGATATAGAGGGAGAAATGTTTAGAGCTATGTATTAGAGAATATATGATGTAGCATAAAAGATTGGGGAATGCACTTAGTGGAGACACGAGCAGTGATTAGTTTAGAAGTCAGTATAACTTTTGGTCAAGTTGACCAAAAGTTGTGTAGTGCTTAATCGGAGGTTTGGGTCTTAGGGAAAATCCCTATCGCACATGACATAGGAATGTGCTTTTCTTGCATAAAGGCATGTCACTTTATGCGTATCCTGTTATTAATTGTTATTAATCATTGTTCAGAAGGTTGGATTTTTTCCTAACTTCTGGAAAGCAAGGAAAATCAAGGGTTTGGAAGGGGTCAAAGAGTTGAACAACCGAAAAAATCAATATAATTATTTTATAGGTTTAATTCCAAGCATCAAACAAGCAGTCCAGAAAATTAAACCAATAACTAATGTAAATTATAATATGAATGCATATTTTGTTAGATGAGAGGTTAAATATGAAAAATCAAAATAATGAAAAAACAGAACTTGAATTGTCTGGTCTCAATCCAGAGGAACTTGAATTTATGGATATTGAGGAACGTAAAGCAGCGTTGAAAGCAGCAGGTCTTGATCCTCAAAAATATGATTTTTAGAAAAGGACATATGGAAAGTATAGATGGATTAGCCACAATCAGATTAACCAAAGATAATCGTCAGAAGATTCTAGACATAAATGACGGTTTTACAGCAGAATTTTTTTACAATTTAAAACGTGGTGGCTCTTACATAAGAGAATACAAAATATCTAACGGAAAGTTAGTTATTCGTGATATGTTGAGAAATACTACAAATGAAAATCAAGATGACAAATCTTGGATTGCTACAGATGCGGAAGTTCATCGTTTCCTTTTAAAATATCTATGGAAACTTTCGATAGAAGGAATATAATAATAATCCGGATGATTACAGATTTTCAAAAGATCCATATGTCGTTAATGATATGACTAATATAAAATTATCACAATCATTAGGTACACTGTCACACGTTATGATGCGGTGCAGCGGATCAAGTCATTGTCATTATTATAAAGAGGAATAAGGGGCTGTCGTTAAAGTGATATGCCCCTCTTTTCAATTCCTTGAACTTAATGATAAGTATTCTTTGACATATCTGATATGCTCTCGTGGATTGGTATGATGAATTATAAGAACTTCCAATTGCCAAAATCACTGTGTTGTTTATAAATGCCCATGAGAAAAAGGCTAAATGCTATCTTTAAACGGAGTTATTTAGGCAATAAAAAGTGCAATTGAGGACAAAAGTATGGTGGCTAATCAATACCAGGAGATATAATATATCTCAATTAATGCGGAAGGGTGATCATGTGAGCGAAGATAAAAATAATATTCAAACAGAATTCCTTGATGCTGTATGTGAAGAAAGGGAAAAAAAGATTTTGAAATTATACAAAGAACTATCCGATGAAAATAAAATAACAATAGATATATTAATCGAAAGATTGTGGCTACATGAAAATCGGAAGGAGAAATAGGGATGTTGAAGGTAGCAATTTGCGATGATAGTTCAATGTATAGCAAAAAAATAGAAACGTTTGTTACCCGGTTTGGTGCAGTAAACCTGGTAGAAGTAAAAACAGAAGTATTCACTAGTGGATCGCAATTAATGTTATATTTTGGTGAAAAAAAGTTTGATTTAATTTTTCTGGATATTTCTATGCCAGGTCTTGATGGACTGGAGACTGCCAGTAGGATAAGAAAGATTGATTTGTCGGTGCCGATTGTATTTTGTACGTCTTATTATGAGTTTACCAACATTCAAAGAAGTATACAAATTGGAGCAAAGGATTTCCTGAAGAAACCTATAGTATATAAAAAAGTGGAAGCATTATTAAACCAGGTTTATAACCAAAAGTTAATAAATGCAGAAGAAAAACTTATTTTGAAAAATCAGAATGAAGTAAGAGCTATACAAATATCTGATATTATATATTTACAGACCCAGAATAAAGCAGTTGTGATTCATACAACTCAGTGTAATTTCGTAAGCTATCAAAAACTATATAAATTCGAGGAAAAGCTAGGTGAGAAGCTATTTTGCAGGTGCCATAATAGTTTCCTAATTAATCTTGATTATGTTGAGGGGTTACATAATGATTTTGTGGTGATGCGTGATAAAAAGGAAGTACTTATTCCTGTAAGTAAGTACAAAAAAGAACAATTATTAAAAATGTTGGCTAATTATGTAAGTATGTATAGTAGTTAATTTAAGCGAAAAAAAATACGATATAAACATATTTCATTGATGAAAAAAGTAAAATATTATATTGTCTTAGAAAACATAGTGACAGGAGGGCGTAGTATGGAAAAGGAAAGAGAACTTATAGAGGAATCAGTTTCAAAAGAAATTGATTTGTCAAAAGAAGAAATTGAGGGATATGGTTCTTGTAACAATAGAACTCAAATGTGTTTGACAGATTGTCCATGGCCGTTTTCAGGTGCTTATATTTCAGGCGTAGATTGATTGAAAAGAAAGCGACAAAAGCTACATAGATTATATTAGTCTATGTAGCTTTTTTTATAAAACTTATGAGGAGTGAAAAAATGGAATGCATGATATTTTTAGCAGAAGGATGTAATTTTAAATGCACATACTGCTATGAAGGACATAATAAGGCATCAGGAGTGATGAATTCAGATACTATGCAGCAAGTATTGAAGTTCATGGTAGAAAATAGTGAGGAAGATGAAAAGATGCATATTGTGTTTCTGGGCGGAGAACCGTTGCTTAATAAAAAGGTTTTCTTGTATGCTATAGAAAAAATAAATACCGATTATAGGAAGAAACGAAAGCAGTTTGTTTTTGAGATGACGACTAATGGAGTATTTTTAGATGATAAGATTATTGAAATAGTTAGAAAAGAACAAATCAATTTATCACTTAGTATAGATGGGACCAAAAGAACACACGATTTAAATCGTAAATCAAAGGGAGGTGAAGACTACTATGAATTGATTGTTAACTGGATTAAAACGATGGTGAAAGATAAGATTCCTTTCAATGTACGAATGACGGTTTCAAGCAATAATGTTTTTGATATGTATAATAACGTATGTTACTTTTTGAATCTGGGGGTGAATCGGGTATATATTTCATATGATTATTTTGCGAACTGGACAGAAGACTGTTTGGCAGAACTAGAAGTTCAGATGTCTTTACTAGATCGGCTTTACATAGATGAATTTGCATATACAGAAAATAGAATACTTAATTTATATGATTTTAAATACACTACTTTTCTATCAAAAAGGCCAGCAGTGTTTTGCTCGGCCGGGACTATAGGTCATTATATTGTTAATACATGTGGCGAGATCTACCCATGCAGTTATGTTGCGAATGCAGAGGAGTGGAAAATCGGTGATGTTTGGACTGGAATAAAAGAAGATATATTTAAAAGAAATGTCAGGAAACATGTTAATAAAGTTCAAGAGTGTCAAAAATGTGAAATGAAATTTTCTTGTTTGGCAACGAGATGCGGCTTTCTTAATTATAAAACTACAGGTACATTGAACGCCCCCAAGGATACTACCTGTAAATTAGAAAAGATTCTTTACAAGCATAATTTATTTGTATTATCAGAATTATATAAGGCTCACTGTCCAAGGCTACTGCAGTATGTTGGCGTTGCCAAAACATATAAATTGGAGCCTAATGATTGTGTGAAGTATATGTTTGAATGAGGTGAACTATGTATACTATTACGTTAGAAGTTAATCAAGTATGCAATTTAAAATGTAACTACTGTTATTTGGGACAGAAAAACGGAACTGTTATGGAATATGAGACTGCAATAGAGGCTATAGATATAGCCTTTATTAATGTAAAAAAGCATCAGGATGCAAAGATATGGGTTGACTTCGTGGGAGGAGAGGCACTACTCAATCTTGAGCTTGTAAAAAGAATACAAGAGTGGACGCACAAAAAAGCATTGGAAAATAAAATTATTGTCATTTATTCAATTACTACAAATGGAAGTATTATGGATGCAGAAATATTAAAATGGTTAGTAAAAAATAAAATTCGGATTAAGCTGAGCATTGACGGAGAACAGGCGGTACACGATAAAAACAGAATATATATAGATGGCAAAGGCAGCTATGAAAAGATAATTTTTAATTTGCCTTATTTTAAAGAATATGAACGCCAAACGGGATTATTAATACAAGCAGCACATGTTATTACACATAATAATTATAAAAACATACTTTCGTCGGTGCAGCACTTGGCAGATAAATTACAAATGAAAATCATTGACTCATCAATAGATATGTGCTTTAAGTGGAAACGTAAACAATTGGATTACATTGGATCTGAGTGGAAAAAAGTATTAGGATACTGTATGCAACGTCGTGATGAAGGAATACCTTTTATGTGGGGAATTGAATATGATTTACAACAATATAAAGAAAATCGTGGTTCATGCGTTACCTGTGGAGTAGGGCTTACTCGTATATATGTTAAGGTAGATGGCTCAATATACGGATGTGCTGCAAATTTGTCACACTCCGGTTATATAGGGAACGTTAAGAACGGATTTATCTTAGAACGGATTAAGCCATATAAGAGATGTGCGCCAAGTGAAGTATGTATGAGCTGCAATTTAGTAAGAAGGTGTCAAACTAAAGCTTGCATTTCTAATCAAATTAGTTTTAGTGGTGAGCCTGGAATTCCGAATCCAACAATGTGCTATATAGAAAAGATTAAGCAAGAATTATTTGAGAAGTACATGTAATAATAAAAAAGTACCGATAGAAGGGTGGAAATACTTGTATTATGAGTAAGAAACGGGTAATATAAAAAAGAATACAATATAAATGAGTAAAAAAGATTTTGACAGTATGTTATAATATCTTGAAGGACTAATATATGAACAATATATGTCAAATGAGGAAAGAAAATGGTATATCGCAAATACAATTAGCTTCCCTTTTGGGAACTAGCCAACAAACTATCAGCAGAATAGAAAAAGCAGTTCCCGAAAAAATACCGGTGAGCTTTTTAATCAAGATAGCTGAGATATTTAAAGTTTCCATAGGAAAAATAATTGGAGAAAATGTCACTTGATTTTATGAAAACCAACAGGATGAATTATGGAAAATATATAGTCAACTTGATGGAATAAACAAAGAAACCTTATTTGTGATAGGAAGGCGTTTGTGTGAAACCCAAGAAGAAAATGGTAGTAGCAGGTGAAATATGGTTATAAAAATTGCGATTTGTGATGATGAGTGCACATTTTTAGATAGAATAGAGGAAATGCTTCGAGTCTACGAAAAGAGAGAAAATCAATGTTTTATGATTAAAAGATACACAAAACCACTACAGTTGATGGATTCTCTAAAAGAAGATTTTCAAGTTTTTTTTCTGGACATGCAGATGCCTAATATGGACGGGTTTGAATTGGCAAATATTATTCGTAAGAATGATAAGAAATCATCTATAATATTTGTCACTTCTTATAGAAAATATGTATATGATTGTTTTAAATACGATGTATCAAATTACATATTAAAACCCATCTCTCAGGCTCAAGTTGATTTTGAGATGAACCGGATAATTAGAAAAATCAATTTAGGTGAACTGCCATATTTGTCGGTCAAAAATGAGAGAGGTCATTTAAAGCTATTTCTGTCGGAGATAATGTATATTGAGACTTATAATAGAAATGTATTGTTTCATTGCGTAAATAACCAACAGGAAATTGGACATTTTAAAATGCAGGATTTAGAAGAACGCTTAAATGAATATTCATTTGTTCGGAGCCATAACAGTACAATTGTCAATGTAGATTATATACAGAGCGTTAGAGAGCTGACAATAATGCTCATAACAGGAGAAAAATTATATCTATCGAAATCTAGAAAGAGAGATGTAATTAGAAAGATGGCGGATCGTGTTGGGAATGTTTAGTATAAGTACACTTCTTTTTATTAACTATCTATGTGCCTTTTTGGACATTATTTTGATTGTATATGTAATGGGGAGCCGAGATGAAGGTACCAAAAAGTGGTGGAAACAAAGTATATCACTATTGTATGTGGTAGGTTGTGTATTAATAAGGGTAATGGAAATATCTATTAATTTACATATCGTATATGTGAATATTTCCATTTTGTTAATGATAATGTTTTTAGGAAAATCTATTTGGAAATACTCATTAAAATATAGTTTTATTATGGGATGTGTCTTCCTGTCTTTTAAGGCCTTATCCTTAGTGTTTGCTAACACATTACTATATATTCAACATAGATCAGAATTATATTTACTGCCTGAGAAGTATCAAGTTTTAAGGTTGCTTTTTTCAGAGTTTCTGGTTGTTGTTGCTATGCTTGCATGTATCAAACTTATCAATAAAATACCATTGAAAATTTCAGGATTAAATTTTATAACAATAATTATTCCGAATATTATTAATATGTTGATGATGATACTATTAGGTGATAAGATATATGCAAATACTTATATGTTTATTAATATTGAAGCTGTATTAACGGTGTTAATGGCTGGATTTGTATTAATGGCTGGAAGCATATGCAATATTGCAGTTTTAGAATATTATCTTAATGTAAAGCTAATTGAAAATGAAAAGAAATTGCAGATAAGTGAGATGAGTCTGCAATATGATTATTATAAAAAGTTAGAAAAAGATATGGAAGGGTTACGTAGGCTTTCTCATGATTTTAGAAATCATCTTGAAATTCTGAAAGCAGAAAATGCAAGTAATTCCAAAGTGGATTATGCCGAGAGCATCGAAAAAGCATTGGATCAGTATGAAAGTTATTATCACACGGGGAATACGTTTGTTGATAATATTTTACATAGAAAGAAACTTGACGCAATAGAACAAAATACGGAATTTATAGTTTTAGCAGATATGAAACCATTTATAAATGTTAAAAATAAGGATTTGTGTATTATAATTTTTAATGCAATTGATAATGCTTTAAGAGAGTGTAGACTCAAGAATCAAGAAGAAATAGAGACGGAAAGTATCATTCGGCTTAAAGCGGGTCAGTTTAGAGGTTTTCTTTCCATTGTATGTGAAAACAGTATTCGGAACAGTCAGATTGCAAATGTTCAAATGCTGGAGAATGGTGAGTTAGAAACAACGAAGAAAGATAACAAAAATCATGGATATGGATTAAAGAATATTGAAAGTGTAGTACAAAAATACGGCGGTGAGCTAATTTTCAATGTTAGAGATGGAATGTTTTGCTTATCAGTAATTATACCGGTATAAAAGGGAGAAAAGGCGTTTGGGTCTTTTCTCTTTTTCTATTCAGAAATAAAAAAAGGCAAATTACACACATTCTATTTATAAAAATAGGGCGTAACTGAGCCCCCTATGCAAAGATAAATTCAGGGCATCCTGAAAAAGTTTTTCTTATTGCGTCATATGCGTTATGCCCCTGCTTATGGGCAGTACCGACATAAGACATGATTTTTAGATAATCTCTGGCTCCGTCTTTACTTCTGAAGCAGCCGGATACCTTCGTTTTGACCTTTATCATCCTGATATCACGTTCTGCCTGATTGTTATTGAACGGAACCTTGAAGTTATGGATAAAAAGGCAGACTGGTGCCTTGTATTTTTCAAGGCGTTCTACCAAGGCAAGAATCTTTCCTTTTTTCTTCCGGCCACGTTTTTTCTCCGTGGCAACCGGAAGAGGATTCTTTTCCCTGGCTTGTTTGATAAGTTTATCGTATTGCTTATCAAACTTATGATGGTGATAATAGCTGAGAGACTCTTTTCCTGCCTCAACCGCTTTATCTTTGACCTTCTTCATCGCTAACAGAAGGTCTATAAATGCAGCTGCCCATTTCTGTTCGGGATAGTTCTCTGTAAGCCCTGTCAATTCCCGTAACAAATGAGCGCAACAAACAGCATGCCGGCAATCCTTGTAATTCCAATAGGATGTCCAGCAGTCATGCATGGCAATCCCGTGAAAGGATGGCAGAACACCATACTGCTCCATGCCAAGATGCCCTCTTTTAGGGCTGATATCAAGATAGGTGAATTCACTATTTGATGCATCATGAACCCACCAGAGTTTCTTATCCACACGGGTTCCTGTTACATCGAAATGTCCAAGACCCGATTCGGTAATCTTTTGCTTTATTCTGGTTTCCGTTTCTGATACAGCATCTGCGCAGCGTTTTACCATGTTGCTTATGGTGCCGGTAGCGATCGGGATATTGAACACACCAGAGAGAATCTCATGGGTTCTTTTTACGCTGACTGCTCCGACTGTATTTAAAGCCACAGATAATGCCTGCAGATTTTCGCCATACTGCACAGGCAGATGGCATGTGTTTCACAATCTCATCCGGATCAGAAATGACAGCCAGATGTGTTCCTTGATGTCCGTCCTGCCCGCCAACCTTCTTTCCGGAAGATTTGCGTAAACTTTTTGGCGCAGGCTTTTTGAACCCGTCACTTGATGGTGGTTTGGAACTGTTTTTGGAGTTTTTATTGAGTCGTTCTTTCAGTTCCTGGATGGTCTGATTAAGTTGGGCAATGAGAGCTGTCTGTGCATCAAATGATTGCTGCAGAGAATTTAAAGCCATTGTCAAGGAATTGACCTGCATAAGCAGTTGTTTAATCAATTCGTCCTTTGTCAAACAGACCACCTTCTTTCTCTAAAATCTGATAACACTATTTTAGCGCAAAGTCAGTAAAAAAGCGAATTGCTCGGATTGAACTATCGGTTAAAATGACTGTGGATAAAGCTGTAATTTCAAGGTGCAGGTGTTGCTAAATCTATTCAAAATTCGATAAAAATCGGATTTTGAAATACAAAAATGATGAATTAAAATCAGTAATCCACAAAGATGGAAATAGCTGCTTCACAATCGGTTAGTTATCCACCGACAGGAAGCAAATGAAGTGAAAACAGATTTTTTATTTTCTCTGTTTTTCACAAAAAATCACATGGACTCTATCAGGGGTTCTGAATAGTTACAATAGGGCAAAGTTTGGAATAAAAAAAGGATGGATGAAAAATGTTAATTGAGTGAATATACCAGTTCAATAGTGCATGCACTATTGCACCGGAATATCCAACTGAGCTCAAAACATGAACTACATAGTGAATTAAGTCTGGAAGATATCATCTTTCATTGATTGCCTTACACTCTCCCTCCCCTACTCATTAATAAATATATGTGCTATACCTAAAAGCACAAGGAATGGAGTGTATTATGAAAAAACAAACTAAATTATGTACGTATGTTTTATGTCTGGCTATTTTAATAATGGCTACGCCGGTATTAAATGCCAGAGCAGAACAGGGAACACCAATTAAAGTAAATGAAATTGCAAACGGCTCAGATAGTATCTATGGTTCGGGAGCACCACTTGAACATAGTAATAATCCAGATGCAAGATTTCAGTCGGGAGGCATTGATCACACCCATCAGTATATTGTAGCAAATGTTCTCTCCATATTAAATAATGATAAGGGAAATGGTATTTTCAATGATGAGTTAAATGCCGGCATTCTTATGGAAGCGACAGATTGGCCGGATAAGCTAGGAAATGAAACAGATTATGGAACCTTTTCAGGTCACTTTTATGATCCGGATACAGGGAAAAATTGGCTCGGCCAATCTTCACCAATGGCACAAACTAGGGCAGAATCCTATTATCAAAATGCTGTCACTTTATATAAATTAGGCGATGTGAGTGCTGCCATGGATTTTTTAGGAAAAGGGACACATTATGTTTCAGACATGAATGAGCCTCATCAAGCTTCTAATTTAACAGCAATTAATAGTAATCATACAGAGTTTGAAAATTTGTAGATGAAACACGTACTTCATATAAAATAAAAGGTAATACATTAAGCAGTCAACTATACGATACTGCAGCCAAAAGTGAAATAGATGACTTATCATATTCTGCGGCTAAGTATGCAAAAGCATTATCTGAAGAGGCACAAAACAAAAGCACATATTTAAGTGCAGCGGATAAGTCTGTACAGCACGCCATTCAATCTGTTACACAATATATTTATAAATTTGGAAATGAGGTAGGAATTTATTAAAAAACTTGGAAAAAGCTATTGGTATTAAATTATTGATACCAATAGCTTTTGGTGTTATTTGGTAAGGATAATCTATCCATTCAATGAAATGGTCAAGTTAAGCAAAAAATGTAGGAAATTGTAAGTTGCTAAGATAAAATTAAAAAAATATATAGTGCTGCATGGTGCTGGAAAAGAGGTCGATATGTATAATTTTACGTTGTATATGACAACTGCCTGTAACTTTGAATGCAAGTATTGCTATGAGGATTACAAAGAGCAGAATCATTTGAATGAAGAGAGTTTAGTACAAACATTAGAATTTATTATGAATTATGGTGATAAGGGAAAAATTCTTTTAGATTTTCTGGGAGGAGAGCCTTTATTAAAAAAAGATTTAATTAAGCAGGCCGTGAGCTATGTAAAACAAGAATATCCAGACCGAATAGTAAAATATTATATTACTACAAACTGTTCTCTTATGGATGATGAATTTATTTCATTTATGAAAGAGAATGCGTTTACAGTTCGTTTAAGTTTTGACGGTAATAAACAAACACATGATCTTAATCGTATTGCTAAAGATGGTATCTCTTGCTATGAGAGTATCGTAGATAATATTTACAAAGTAAAGAACAGCGGTCTACGATATTCCGTGCGAATGACCATTACTGAAAATACAATTCCATTTATGTATGAAAACATATGTTTTCTCCACGAACAGGGGCTTAATAGTATCTGCATGATAATGGATGTAAACTTAGAGTTATCCGAAAGTCTTCTAGAAGTATTTAAAACGCAGATTTCAATGATTACGGAATATTATCTTAATGAATTTAATAATAATGCAAAGTTCGCTTTGGATCAGTTTGACGGGAAGTTCTTTAACATTTTATGTGATTTTGGAAATAAGTTTGCAATGTGCAACGCAGGAGTAGGAAATTTTAAGATTATGCCGGACGGTAGCATATACCCGTGTGGCTTTTTAACAAGTGATAAGCAATACAAAATTGGAGATATACATAAAGGCGTTGATATTAATCTTGCAAAACACATGGCAATGTCAAAATTTGATAAAAATGACACTAAATGTTTAGGATGTAATATCCGTGATTTTTGCCATGGAATGAAATGTGGATATATGAATTTTATTCGTACAAAAAAAATAAATAGACCTTCGGACGCCGAGTGTTTATGTGAACATGTTTTTTATGACGCAATAATAAAGATTTTCAATTATCTTTTGTTGCAGCCAGTACCTATTATAAGGCAAACGTTTGGAGAAATGATGGATTATATTGAAGCATCAAATCTTAAGTTAAGTGATTACGGTATGAAAGTATATGATAGGTTAGTTAATGAAAAATAAGAAGAAAAAACTATATTTTGATTTTTTACGAATATATGGGTGTAAAAAGAGATTATTTATCCTTTATGGAATTATCGTTGCAATTATAGTCTTAAATGCAGGAATATCCCTAGTAAGACCAAAGCTTCAGGGGAATATAATAGATGATTTAAGTAATCCCCGGACTGTAGAGCAGTCAGGATTCATGTCTATGCTAATTATTTTCCTGAGCCTGATGATTATCAACTATATTCTGGTATACTCTCAAAGATATTTAGTAGCAGTAATATCAGAAGAAATAGCTGCAGATGTCAGACAAAGAATTCACGATAAATTGGCAACGGTAAAAGTTAATTTTTTTGAAAAAATAGAAATCAGTGACATATTGCTTAAAGTTGATAAGGATGTTGCGGCAATTAAGCAGTGTGGAATTACAAGCATTCTTACATTGATATCCAATATTACCATTTTGATTGTAGTACCCCCGTATATGTTTTCTATAAATAAAGAGATTGCGGTAGTTAATATAATACTCTTAATTTGTGTACCTTTTATTACAAAAATATTAGGAACACTTATTCAACGAACTAGCGAAAAAGTTTTATACGGATACAATAGTGCAACTAGCGTGCTGACCAATAGTTATAATAATTGGTTTACCGTTAGAATTTTCAACTGTTATCAGTATATCCACGATCGGTATAAAAAGGAAAATCAAAAATATAAGCACGACATCAACGTGCAAAATCTACTGTATATACTAAATACAATGACAATTTTAATTATACAGTTTATTGGAATGGTGGTCATTTGGGTAGTTGGTACAAAGGAAATTTTCAAAGGAAATATGACCATAGGTACAATTATGGCCTTAATGAATTATCAAACGATAATCATGAATCCCATTATCGGAATTGCGGATTTTGCAAATGAATACCACACAGCGTTAGTCTCCCTCAAGGATATTAATACATTGACAAAATACCCGGATGAAAGTGATGAAGGGAAAACAAATATTTTAAAAATCCAAAATCTCATAGTAAAAGACCTATGTTTTCATTATCCGGGATCAGACAAAATGATATTAAAAAAAATTAATATTTGTTTTAAAAAGGGAAACTTATATGCAGTGAATGGAAAAAGCGGGCAAGGAAAGAGCACCTTATTTAAACTACTGGCAGGTATATATCAACCTACAAGTGGACATATTTTGGTGGGAAACATTCCATTATGGAAATATAGCCTCAACGAATACTGGCAGCATATTGGATTTGTAATGCAACGTTCTCAGTTTTTTAAGGACTCAATTTTAAAAAATATAAATTTCAAGAATGATGTCCCACAAAATAAACTGAATAAAATTGCAGAAGAGCTTGATTTATACGAAGAAATACACAGTTTATCAGATGAATGGGAAACAGAAATTAAAATTGATCCATACAATTTCTCTGAGGGTCAAATGCGTCGAATGGATATTCTTCGTAATATAATGAAAGAACCGGAAATCTTATTTTTTGATGAAGCAACTGCCAATATTGACGAGTGCCGTAGAGAAAAATTCTATAAATTATTACATCAGTTAGCAAAAGATAAGATAATCATTTACTCAACTCATAATAAAGATGAACTTAAAGAGGCAGATGTGGTAATAAATTTAGAACAGATATAAAAGGGATGGAGGTGAGATTCCCGTGAAAATTGGTGTATTAGACACAGATGGAAAATTTGACAATGAATTTTTTACTGGTAAAAAGCTGAAAATAGTTCGCGATGAAAAGTGGAATACAAATGAACTAAATGATATGGAATTTACTCATGGAGAATATGTGTGTTCACATATTTTAAAAGAAAATCCGACTGCAGAAATTATTCTTATTCCAATAATCAATAGTCGTATGAAATGCTCTGTTCAAGATTTAATAGATGGCCTTGAGCTACTCATTAATTACTCCGTGGACATGATAAACCTGAGCATTGGTGATGAGTATAAAAATCATAAAGAATTAGAAGAGATATGTCAAAAGGCCTATAATAAAGGGATACTTATTGTTGCAGCACACTCCAATAGAGAAGTCGATGCGACCTATCCGGCACAATTTCCTTTCGTACTGGGTGTAAGTTGTACCGATGAAGAGGACTCAACAAAAATTTTAAACTACGAAGTTGAAAAAAATGAAATTATCTTTTCGTCAAGCTATTTTTCTATTTATCATTTAGGTATACCCAAATTATTGCCTGGAAATAGTTTTGCGTGTGCCCGGATAACTGGACTTTTAAGTCATCACAAAAATACATACCGTTCTTTCCTAAAGCAATTTAGTGATACGATTTTTAACTGTTATTATCACTACCCTACTCTAAAGCAGAAACGGTGTCTTTTTTTTACAAACCGTAAGAACGATTTATTGGAACAACGCTTTATAAAAGAAGTTACGAATACAGTTGAGTGTGTTGATTTTTTAAACATTATAAGATTTAAAGATGTAACACCAAATAGGTGGGATATCTTATATATAGATCACAGCAATTATCTAGAAATCCTTCCGTATAAAACGATTATAAAACGGCTTGCTATATCAGAGAAAAACAAGCAGTTTGTGCTTCGTTTCCCCCTATATAATATTAATGAACGTATCAACCTATATAAAAAAAATAAAATAATAATTTATCAATTTTTTATTTAGAAGGAGGAGTAATGTATACTTTATCGTTAGAAATTATTAACAAATGTAACTTGAATTGCAAATATTGTTACTTAGGTGAGAAGAAAAATACATATATGAGTATTGATGTTGCAAAAAAATCTGTAGAAATAGCGTTACATGAGGCTTTAAAACAGTATGACAAGACATTACTCATATACTTCATTGGTGGAGAGCCATTGATGGCTTTTAGTTTAATGAAGGATATAACGGATTATGTCAATAAAAGATGTAAAGAAACAGAATTAAAAAGCATGTTTAGCACAACAATAAATGGCACATTGTTAACCGATGAGATTACAGATTTTTTCATTAAACATAAATTTGATTTAAAGCTGAGTTTAGATGGTCCAGAAAGTGTTCATGATCTTAATCGAAAGGATTATGCGGAAAAGGGAAGTTTCAAAAAAATCATCGAGAACCTGGTTTACTTGAAACGTTATGAGAAGTATACTCAAAAAAAAGTATCTTATGCTCAAGTCATAACAAAAAACAATTATATGAAATGGGGCCAAAGCATTAAATTTCTTTTGGAATTAGGCTGTGAAAAAATTGAATCAGGAGTCGATCATTATTGCGAGTGGAGTGATGAGGAATTAGGCCATTTGCAAGAACGGTTTACAGAAGCTTTCTATATATACAAAGAATATATTCAGAAAGAAAAGAAAACAATTTTTTGGAATTTATTTGATCAGCAGTTAGAATCTTTTCTCTTGCCATGTGATTTCTATGCGTGTAAGGCAGGTTTAAATAGTGTATATGTTGCAACAGATGGGAAGATTTATACTTGTATTGAATTGGAGTCGTTTAAAATCGGTTCTGTTGAAACCGGACTAGATGTTCCTAGAATTCGTGAAATAGCATATGTAGAAAATAAAGTGAATGATATGTGCGAAGAATGTTCATATATAAAAAATTGTAAATCAAGAGGATGTCAGGCATCAAATTATGAAGTACACCAAGACATTTATCAGCCAGTAAAAGAAAACTGTATTATAACAAAAACAGCATTTGACTTAATAGAGAAAAATATATCGAGTGAACAACTAAATAAAATAAGAGAAGAAATTATGCGGAGGAGAAATCATGGAAAAAAATAAATTACCTAATTTTATCATTATATGGCATGAAGATAAAGCTGCACTTATTGATCCAGAAGGAAAGGTTTGCTTAGGGGTAAGTAGATATATAGCAGAAAATATAAATCAGGTTGAAGTCCAAGAAAAATTGTATCCTATTTGGCAGCAGCAAGCACAGATACGTCAAAAGGTTACCCAAGAACATGAAAAAATCAATACAGCCTACTTAATGGTGACGAGACAATGTAATATGAATTGTGACTTTTGCGCAATAAGTGCAAATAAGAAAATGGATCTACAAAGAGAATTTACGCTTATAGATATTCAGGATAAGGTGATTCCTTTCTTGAAAAAATGTACACCACATAAACTCATTCTTACCGGTGGGGAACCTTTAATAAAAGACAGAATCATTGAAATAGCAAGTGCACTGCATAAGGAACTGAGCTGTCCGATAGTGCTACAGAGTAATGGCTTAAAAATAAATAGCGAAATTGTTAAAGGGTTATCTGGGAAAATTAGGCAAATTGATTTTAGCACAAAGCATATGTTTGAAAATAGAAACAAAGAAGACATGCTAAAATATAATATTGAAATTTGTAAGAAGGCAGGCATAGATGTTCTCTTGACTTTTGTTTACGAAAGAGAGAATAAAGATGATCTATATAAAGTAATTGACATTGCTGCACAATACGACACAATGCTTCAAATAAATGTTGTTGCACCTGTTGGTATGGCCAAAGAGGGGTCTTACATTCTAACTGATAATGAAAAAATTGAAATGGATTTGGACATTGCAGAATATATTTATAAACAGAAATATGAGACAAAAATTCTGGCAAATATATTGGGTGGCGTAATTCAAGTTGAAAAATCATGTGGAGCATATGGACGGGTTATGGCAATATTTCCTGAAGGCAACATATACATGTGTCAATGCCTGGAAGAGCCTAAGTACTGTATGGGTAATATTTTGACAAATACAGCAGAAGATATACAAATTAATTTAGAGAAAATGCTTTTAGATAATGAAATAAAAGCGACTTTTCATGTTGAGAGTAAAGATATTTGTAATGAGTGCGATTATAGATATTTGTGTACAGGAAAATGCCCAATATCAGCTAATCAAGAAGACTATGATTGCTATTATATTAAGAAGAAGATTGACTATCGTCTGTTTTCCAAAGCAAATATCTCAAAACGGGAGGCGTTAGAAGAGTATATTGATTTTTTGAGACACCTAAAAAATAATTTTGAGTAGAAAATATAGTAAATAAGTAGTAAACCGATATTTTGAAACCCAAAGAGAAACGAATTAAGTCGTTTTAGACAAGAAGTATGGTTAAATGACTGTGAAGCTTTTATCATATATTTAGGAGGTGAGAAAAATGAGAGAAAATGAATCTACAACTAAAAAGGTAAATCAAGAGTTAGAGGCTGAAGAGGTCAATGTTTATTACAACTGCTACATCCCAAGATTGGGTTGTTACGTTGACTGTATTGATAAAACTCCACTACTCACAACATCTAATTAATCAGGAGGAAAATGCTATGGAAAAAATGAATTCAATTGAAATGGCACAGGAAGAATTACAGAAGGAAGAAGTGAATTTGTACGGTGACGAAATGTGTGCTACTGTTACACGCGTTCATTGCTTGACAGATTGTTTTTGGTCAAATGATTGCTTTATTTCTTGTGACAATTAATCGACAAACTGCATACTTAAGAAAATAAGGGACTGCTTGTCAGTCTCTTATTTAATTTGTGTGCTTGGCAGTGCACGTTTTTAACCGATGCAAGTCCGAATCTGATTGGCAGTAGTGGAAAGGATATAGTTAGAGGCAAGAGGCATCGTTAGGTGGAATCTGAAAGAAGCAGGATATGGGGAACAAACTAACCAATCGTCAAATACTGGTTTGATGTACATATATCACACCAGGCTATGCTTGAGGGTAAGATTGCGTAAATAAATCATGTTTAATAGCAAAATAAATATACTTGATTATTATTCTGCAATAATTCTCACATTATAATGAATAAAATAGAAGGAGGAACAAACTATGAACATTTTAAAAACATTTGCACTCAAGAAATATTATGGAAAAGATGAAAATTTGGTACGAGCATTAGACAACGTTGATTTTTGGGTTAATCAAGGAGAGTTTGTAGCAGTGGTGGGAAGTAGTGGATCAGGAAAATCAACGTTACTGCATATGATAGGCGGTCTAGATACCCCAACAGAAGGGAACGTTAGTGTTAGAAATATGAATTTGTCAGAAATGAGTGAGGATGAATTGACCATTTTTCGCAGACGTAATATAGGGTTCATTTTTCAAAACTATAATTTGGTTCCTATTTTAACTGTGCAGGAAAATATTCTTCTACCGATACAGTTAGATGGAAAACAGCCTGATCAGGATTTCATGGAAAGTATTGTTACTTTACTTGGGATAAAAGACAAATTAAAAGAGATGCCTAATAATCTTTCGGGTGGGCAACAGCAAAGGGTTGCTATTGCTCGTGCACTTATTATGAAACCAGCAATAATACTTGCAGATGAACCGACTGGGAATTTAGATAGTCATACAAGTAATGATGTATTGGGTCTAATACAGCGAAGCAGTAAAGAATATAATCAAACGGTTGTTATGATTACTCATAATAATGAGCTTGCGTCACTTGCAGATAGGATTGTACGAATTGAAGATGGGAAAATTATAGAATAGGAGGTGGAAATTAGTGAAAAATCTCTTTGAAAATAATACGGGTAAGCTTGTAAAACAATTAGCGGCAAAAGATTTGAGAGCCGACAAACGACGCAATATTTTTATTATATCTACAATAGCTTTTGCTGTATGTCTTATGGTTACGCTGGCGTTGTTTTTTTTAGGTAGCTCCCATGAATTAAAAAAACAATTACAGGGGCGCTATCAAGCGGTTGTTATTGGCATGAGCAAAGAAGAAATAACAAAAGCAATGAACGATAAATCCCTGGCTAAAGTAGGTGTTGAGGTAGGCATAAATATATTGCACATTGATAAATTCACATTAAACGTTAATTACAGAGATAAAAATGATGTAAATTTAAGAAGTATTAGTATACAAGGGCAATTACCTAAAAAAGAAAATGAAATACTTATTTCTCGGACATATTTAGAGAAAATAGGAATAAATCCTGAAATAGGACGGCAAGTAAAATTATCATTAGATGAAACTACAGAAAAGAATTTTACAATAACTGGTATTATAGATGATAAGGAAAATAGAAATGCATATGAAGTTATTGTATCAGAATCATATTTACAAACTTATTATACCAGTACAATACCATATAAAGTACTTGTAAGATATGGGGATAGCAAAGATATTAAGCCGGATGAGCTAAAAACAATGATTACATCATGTTTACAACAGTATAATGTTGAAGAAGAAGAAATTGCATTTAGCTCTTCATACTTTAGTAGTGTTGATAATATGGCACGAGATATATATGCGATAGCGGGAATCTGCCTTCTAATTATTTTGGCTTGTGCTATGGTAATTTATAGTATGTTTTATATTGGAGTCGTGGGGAAAATAAATGAATATGGCCGTTTTAGAGTGATCGGTATGACTAAGAAGCAACTAAAAGCAATGATTAAGCAGGAACGGAACAAAATAGAAAGAATTTCAATTTTATTAGGTTGCTGTTTTGGTTGCTTGTTAGGATATATTATAGTACCCAAAGGTTGGAATTGGATTAACACAATTATGAGTGTTATTACAATTGCAATTTTAACTAAAATTGTTGTTTCTCTTTCCATTAGAAAACCCATGAATATTGCAGTGAAGATATCTCCAATAGAGGCAATTCGCATGTCTTCTACCACGGAAACATCAAAAAATAAAAGCCATATAGAATACAAAATGTCTCCAGCGGGATTATCAAAAGCATATTTTGTTAGAAATAGAAAAAAAAATGTAATAACCTTAATATCATTAGGCCTTACCGGTATATTACTTTCAGGAGCTGCAAGCTATTTAAATTCTATTGATCCAGATAGTATGGCAAGACAGGTATTTGGAAACCAAGAGATGAAGCTAACTCTTTCTCCAAATCTAACAGGTAATCCGGATGAAGATCCAGTGGAGGTATTTGCGAATGCTCAAAAGAATAATCCCTTCAATAAAGAATTGATGGATGAGCTAAATAAAAAAAATGAAATTAAGAACATTAGGACTGTTGAAAGCTGTCATCCCAAGATTTTTTTGCCAAATAACGTAAATGTGAAAAATATACCAGACGCAGATGTAGCGGGGCTGCATGAAAAAGATTTTGACACTTATCAGAACCATTTAATTAAGGGAACGATGAAATATAGTGAAATGGTGAGCAATAGAGGGATATTAGTTGATGATACAGCAAAAATATTATCAAAGTTTGCTAATTATAACGTGAAAATAGGTGATGTAATACAAATAGAAACAAACACCGGGAGCCTAATTAAATTTACGGTAATGGGAATCGTTAATATGGAAAATACAGATTATGCTGCTTTTAATTTTATAATACCACAGGAACTTCTTAGCAATATTAGAACGGATGTGACTAACTTTAATAGTGAGTTATTAGTCCAAACTAATATGGAGGATCTCGCCAAAGTAGAGAATATCATTTATGATAAATTGGGTAACAATCAGAATATAAATATAAAAAGCTTTTCGGAAACTCAATTGTTTGTTAAAGAGGAGTTGAAAAGTTTTGCATTTCCAATTTATGGATTGGTCATTTTTATTGGTGTATTTGGACTTATAAATCTAGTTAATAGCCTTTCTACAAACTTGATTGCAAGGCAACGGGAACTCGGTATGTTGTGTTCAATTGGGTTATCAAAGAAGCAATTATTAAAAATGCTTTGGTGGGAATGCCTTTACTATATTTTTTCTACAATGGCAATCACGATATCCCTGGGGACAGTCACAGGCTATGCCTTATGTCGTATCTTAAACCAGGTAGGAGTGTTTGGAAAGATGACTTATAAATTTCCGACTGCAGCAACTGGTATTTACTTTGCATTATTATTAATAGTCGTGGGAATCTATCTTCCTATCGCCCTACGCTATTGTACCCAAAAACCTCTTGTGGAAAGAATAAAAATCGTTGAGTAATATAATAAAAGTTTTTTTTCATAAAAAAGTGAGGCAGAGTCATTTTATTTATGATTCTACCTCACTCACTTTGAGCTATAGCGTAGTTTTTAATCATTAGTAGTTTTTGGCTGAATAGTATGGAAGCCATTTATTATTTATTGGGAAGGAATAATTCGAATTGTGTCCCCTTCTGAAGAACGGAATTAACTAGAATATATCCATCCTGTAATGTTACGATCTTCTTACAAAGATATAGTCCAATACCATTTCCCTCCGCTACATTTGTGTTACCACGCCAAAATCTTCTGAAGATATTATCTAAGTCATTTCTTGAGATTCCAATACCGGTATCTTGAATTCCAATTTTTATATAATTATTTGTTTTCAAGAGGGATATTGTAATGTGGCCCCCTTGTGGAGTATATTTGACGGCATTATCCAATATATTAAAAATAGCCTCGCCTGTCCATTTCCTATCAAAAATAAATTTATACTCAATCAAATTATCAAAATGAATATCTATTTGTTTTCTATCTGCCATAATGAGAACGTTTTCCAATGCTGATATGATAGATTCATTAATAGAAGAAATTTCAGGATGTAATTGTATAATACCATTCTCAAGTTGCGAAGTTTTGATTAAGGCCTGTATTAAAAATTCAAGTTTTTCGATTTGCCTTTTCTGCAAAAGAATATTATCTTTAATGTTATTTTCCAAGTCCTCAGATTGATAAAGGGTGTCTTGAATAAGTTTCAAGTTAGTAACCGGAGCTTTTATTTGATGAGATATATCTGAGATAAATGCTTGAAGTTTGTTCTTTTCAGATTTTGCAGTAGCCTGCTCTGTTAAGAGTAGATCATATAATTTGTTTAGGCTGTGATAAACCTGAGAGATGTAAGTATCATTTGTAATCTCTTGTGTATCGATAAGCTCCCGATTTATCATTTGATCCATTTTTAGTAACAGAGATTGAAAAAAACATTGTAATTTTTTACGAACTTTATAATAACAAACAGTTAGGAGCGTCAAAAAGCTAAATTGTGAACAAAGAAGAAATATAATCCCAGTTTTATAATTAAAGAGATATAATACATCACAAAATACATTTATAAATATGACGCCCCCTAATACAAGCAGTAATAAATTTTTTTCACTTTTTTTCATTTTATTCACCTATTATCCACATATAGCCAGTACCATATATAGTCTTGATGTAATGATGATCTTTGGAGTCTATCTTATTTCGAATCCGGCAAATTATACTATTTAAGGATGATTCATCAACATAGTTCCCTCTTTTGTCCCATAGTATATCAAGAATACGTTGTCTGACGACAATGTGTCCGGCATTATTAGTTAGTAACTCCAATAGTTTAAACTCTAGTGGTGTGAAATCAACACGCTTATTTTCTACGTAGGCGATTAAGGAGTCAAAGTTTAACTGTAGATGAGAATCAAAATATTTTCTCTCTTGTATCAGCTTTCCGGTACGATTTATAATTGCATTAATTTTCTTCTCTAAAATTGCAAAAGAGAACGGTTTTGTTATATAATCATCTGCCCCCAAATTATATGCGTTTATAATATCCATCTCTACATCATTTGCTGTTAAGAAAATAATAGCTGCATTAGAATTACATCTTTGTTTTAGGGAACGACAGAATGAGAATCCATCACCATCAGGCAATCCAACATCTAAAATTAGGAGGTCAAAATTTGACCGGTTTATTTTAAGAAATGCCGATTTTATATCATACGCAGATTCTAAGAGATAATTTTTTTGCAAGTTTAGTGATAATGTCTTATTCAAAGTAATATCATCTTCTATGATTAATATCCGTTTCATACTAATACACCTCCAACATAAGTATAAAGAAATAACACATATTTAGTAAAATTTTTGCCTGGATTGACCATAATATTGAATAGATTGCTGTTTAGGTAAATATATAGTACACGCCTGAAATACTATTAATAGTTGTGGGTATACAACATTTAATAGTGAATACAATGCATATTTGTATGTAAAATACTATTTATGGAGGTGTGTAAATGAACCGAATAGCTGAGTTGAGGAAAAAAGCAGGCATGACACAAAATGATTTAGGTGATGCATTAGGTGTAAGCCAACAGACAATCAGTAAATATGAAAATGCCGACATAAATGTTCCAGGAGATATGCTTTCAAAAATGGGAAAACTTTTTAAGGTTACAATAGAACATATTTTAAGTGAGGATGATCGAGAAGAGCATCAGAAAAGTGATATAAGGTTTGAAATTATGGAATTGTATAGAAATCTTGACCAATATAATCGAGATACATGGATAATCTTAGGAAAGCGATTATTAGGGGGACAGATTGAAGATTATGAAAACTTATTGATAGAGAAACGCTAGAGGCATGTAAATGCCTCTCAGACTGTAGACAAAGTTGGGGCTATCGCACGATTTCTAAATCACTGATCCCTTTTCTGGAGACAATAGAGAAAAAAGTGGGATTCCGTTACCCAAGTGTGACTGCGGATTCGGGATATGAGAGCGAAGAAGCTTACACATATCTGCGGGAGCAGAAACAGAAACCGTACATCAAACCGCAGACCTATGAAAAATGGAAAAAAGCGCAGTTTCAAACAGGATATCAGCAAACGGGAAAATATGGGATATGATGAGATAACAGACACATATATATGCCATGCTGGAAAGGAACTAAAACCTCTTTTCATAAAAAAACAGAAAAGTAAGAGTGGCTATGAATCCGAAGACTGTACAGGCTGTCCGCACAAAGAAAGATGTACCCGAGCTAAAGGGAACAAACGTCTATACATCTCCAAAAGTTTCTTAGAGAAGCGTCAGGAATCATATGAGAATATTTTAAGCGAAGAGGGAATCTTATACCGGATGAATCGCTCGATACAAGTGGAGGGAGCATTCGGAGTTCTAAAAAATGACTATGAATTCCAAAGATTTCTGCTTCGTGGGAAAACCAAAGTGAAACTGGAGATTCTTTTATTGTGTATGGGATATAATCTGAATAAGTTGCATGCAAAAATACAGAATGAGCGAACAGGAAGCCACCTATTTCCAGTAAAAGAAAACCGCATAAAAAGGCGAAAAACTGGTAGCTTTATTAAAGTACGCAAAAAATTGGAAAGAATCAACAGTTCAAAAGATTCTTTCCGATTTTTTTACATATGATAGAGCGAGGGCATCACTCTATCATCTAATCTGATGATTTTGCGACACCCTCTTTTTAATATGGCGGCGGGGAATGATCCCCGCTTTACAATCGCCCACGCATGGTTGTCGGTTACGCCATCTGACCACCCTTGTAGCTTTATAGCCATGCACATACTGCAAGGGGGATTTTGATTTTTACGTCTCTTTTATTCAGTTAGCATAAAGATAAAACGTTGTATGACTAGATTGCTTTCTATAGATGTACAAATTTCTGTTGCATGTTCATATAAGAGTGACATTATTCTTCTACATTCTTGCGGAGTTACTTCTACAATCCATAATTCTCCAAATGAAAATTCTATATAGCCAAAAGTTTCATCATCTGAAAGCTCAGTTTTAACATTCATGGCTGCTGTTTTAGCAATTTCGAGGGAAGCAGTTTGCATTAATGCAAAAAATTCTCGCTTTTGGGCGTTTACAGTTTTTTGAGACTGCAGAGATTTACTTTTTGTGATGAGATCAGATAGTTCTGATTTATATGTATCTTTTTTTGAAAGTATTTCTTTTTCAGCCTCACAATCTTTTACCATATCTAGCCATTGTTGCTTTGTAATATCATAAAACATCTTTTCAATTAGCATTATAATTCCCCCAAGATAGTAGTGAATACATATTTTTTTCATTCCTGAAACTGGAAGATCAAATATAGTATTTCATCCATTTCATTATACTAAGTTCTACACAGACGTTCAACTGTCATGTGTATATGTAGCGTAATGATTTTTGTCGTTGACAATTATGAATTATATTGATAGTAGTCGGGAATCTTATTCAGCTTTTTGCAATTAGCTTTTTATGGCTCCAAGTATTTGTTAGAGAGTACAGGTAGAAGGAGGAAAGAAAGCAGATGAACGTAAAGAAGAGGATAGAAAACCTATTGCATTTTATTGAAGTGTATCAATGTATTGGTGCAGACACGATATCAAAAAAAGATTTACAGGAACGACATAAGAAGACAATGACGAAAAGTACATCGCATAGTCGTATAAAAGAAGTTGAAGCGGGCGTAGCAGAAATGCTTGTTGATGTCGGAGGGCAATATAAGATCGATTATAGAGAGCTCCGCTCTTTTGTAGAAGAACTGTGTGAGTTTTTAGGAACGGATGCATATGTTTTATTTGCAGGTCCAGTTCCGGCAGCAAAGGGGCGTAGGGGTGCAGAGCCAGAGTATGGAAAGATTGAAATTGTAAAGGAAACACCACAAATAAAGAAGTTAAAAGAGGAACGATCGAAATTAAATGCAAGGATCAAGCAGTTGGAAGAAGAAAAGATAAAAGATGTGGATAAAATCTGTGACAGCTTTTTAGGATCGATGGATAGAAAATTATTTATCCCAGCTACAGTTGTAGGGATTGGAGATACATTTGAGGAGGATTTGTTTTTTCATCCATCGAAGCAGATATTAGGAAAAGAAGAGTCAGTTATTCTTACTGGTGGAGAAGCAGCATCGTGTTATGAAGAAAATGAAAAGGAAGAATATGCTGTAAAGAAGTTATGGAAATGTATAGTTGAAAAATTGGTGAAATCAGATTTTTTCAAATTGCGGTATGAGGATGAAAAAGCAGCTGATGAAAAATGCATCACAAAAAAATTAAAAAATCGAACACAGATTACGGAAGCAGAGATTAAAGAAAATAGAGAAAAATCAATAAAGGAACTTTTAGATGCTCAGATCAGTAACCAAGCGAAACTTGCATTATATGCGGGAATGCATGAGTATCATGGGACGGAGATGGAGGATTTATTGAATTTTGCTGGCGATCACGGACTGGAGGCTAAATACGTAATTCAACTGTTAGAAAGACCTGGGGAATACAATAATTATGAAAATGTGCGAGGGTTTTTACGACAGGCATGTAAAGCAAGTGAAGCAAAAATGAAACGTGCTGCAGCAATGGAATTGATTGCCGGTGAGTGGTATGTGATGGCGATGTATAATGGGAAACCATGTAAATTTCAGATGGTTCCTGTAGATGAAATCTTGGAATTACGGACTGCTTTAGTTGAGCATGTTCCTGCAAAGGTCTTAGCTCAGACCGATAAAATACTTGGTGTTTATCGGAAGGCAGCTTTTAAAGAAAACGATCCCGAAAAAGAGATTGTGGCAGCAGATGAAGGAATCCAACCGATTGATGCGACGTATTATAAAGAAGCATTGAATAGGCTACATCAATATGAATTGCCAAGTGGGATGAGCCAAGACGCAGGGATGAATGAAGACATAATAGATGATTTCAAGGAGATGGAGTAGGAAGATGACAAATAATGTACGTTTAGTCCTTTCTGTATCGGAGGAGGATAGGAGTAAATTAGATAAGTTAAGTGCAGAACTTGGGATGAATCGGTCACAATATGTCAGATATCTGTTATCAGGGTGTTCAAAGCTCATAACTCCGTCAATGAAGTATCGGGAGTTTGTAAAACACGTTTCTCAAATTGATCTATCATTGCGGGTGATTGCATTGAAAGAAGAAGTAAGTAGTGAAGATATGCTTTTTATTGAAAGTAGTATAAAAGAAATAAAAGGACTGTTATATCAAGGAGAGACAACTTTTGGTCAAGTTGACCAAAAGTTGCTCGAAGGAGGCAAAGATGAAATTGAAAGAAATTAGTATGGAAGAGTTGGTTTGTTTTATGAAGGAGCAAGAAGGAGAATTCTTTGTACGAGTACTATTAGATTCTAAGGAAGAGGGGGATGAAATTAATGCAGGAGCAGCTGGAAGTTGTAACAATCAGATTGAAAAAAGATGCACCGATTATGTCGAATAGACCGATACACTCTCCGATGGATGCAATTAGGCTACTTGGCAAAGAACTGTGTGAATTAGATCGAGAAGTCATATGTATTGTGAATCTTCGAACAGATGGTATCCCATTGAATTGTAATTTTGTCAGTGTTGGGGTAGTAGATCAAAGTATTGCGCATCCAAGAGAAATTTTTAAAAGCAGTATTTTATCGAATGCAACAAGTATGATTTTGATTCATAACCATCCGTCAGGAAACCTTGAACCGAGTAAATGGGATACAATACTGACAGATAGAATGCTAAAGCTTGGAGAACTGATAGGCATTCCAGTTGTAGATCATATTATTGTCGGTGGAGAGAATAAAGAATATTTCAGTTTTAAAGAGAAAGGTATTTTGGAGTTTGAACATAATAGTTTTGAAATAGATTATAGAAAGCTTGATGCAGAAAGATTTGCAGTTGCAGAAAATGAAATAGATCATGTGGTAACGCCAAGGAGAAGGCGAAGCAGATAAAATAGGGGGCTGTGAAAAAAGAATAGTCCCCCAAAAAAGAAAGACCAAGAGTTTATAATGAACTCAAGGTCTTTCTTTCTGTTATAATTAACTTGCAATGAAAATTAATAACATAATCTATTCTAACCCAAAACAGGCAGTTTTGCCAATGCTAATTCAAGATTATTTGGACATCTGTGATCCAGTGCTGACTTTTGATAGATTTATGGGAGAAATCGAACTGGAGAAATATCTGAAAAATATTCCTCAACATGATACAGGAAGACTCAGGTATGACCCGGTCAGCATGCTGAAAACAGTTTTGTTTGGATTTATGGCGAATGGCTATATATCATTGCGTGAACTGGAGGATCAGTGTAAAGTCAATCTCCGTTTCATGTATCTTATGGATCATCAAGCACCTTCTTACCGTACTTTCGGCTACTTCATCAACGAAGTACTTGCTGATTCCATTGAAGAAATATTTCAAGATATAAACAAAAAAATCTTCGAGACAGAGCATGTGGATCTTCAACATCTATACATTGATGGATCCAAGTTTGAAGCAAATGCGAATAAATACTCCTGGGTATGGAAAAAAGCAACCGAAAAATCCAGATACCGTCTCTTTGGTAAGATCACTACACTCTTTGAAGAAATCAATGAGGAACTTTCATGTACAGGTATGAAACTTTGTATCAATAGTGAGTACGCACCAGAGTATCTGAAGGAAGCTGCTGAACAGTATGCAGAAGTCTGGCAGATTAATGAAGCAATGTTTGTTCATGGCAGGGGACATCGTAAAACTACACAACAACGTCATTATGAGAAACTCAAAGAGTATGCTGCTAAGTTGGAAGAATACGTGGAAAAAATCAAAATCTGTGGAGAAGATCGCAACAGCTACTCGAAAACAGATCATTCAGCCACTTTTATGCGAATCAAGACAGACTACATGGGAAATGACCAGTTGCTTCCAGCTTATAATGTACAGGTCGGTGTTGCAGATGAATATATTGCTGTTGTTGATGTAAATCAGTATCGCTCAGATATGGATTGTTTTATTCCATTAATGAACAAGTTTTATACTACATATGGCTTCTATCCGAAGTACCCAGTAGCAGATGCCGGATATGGTTCTTACAACAATTACATCTTCTGTGAGCAGCAAGGAATGGAAAAATATATGAAGTTTCCCATGTTCAAGAAAGAGACTACTGACAAGAAATACCATGAAGATCCATTTCGTGCAGTAAATTTCCCAATCGGGGAAGACGGAATCATGCGTTGCCCAAACGGGAAAAACTTTAATCTTCAGTATCGAAAAAACGTAAAAGGGAACAAGTATGGGCGACAGGAAGAAGTGTATCAGTGTGAAGACTGCTCCGGCTGTCCATACGCAGAACAATGTAAAAAGACAGACAAAAACCGTACTGTTCGGATCCACCGCGAACTTACAGCGATGCATCAGGAAGTGATAGAAAATCTCGAAAGTATCCAGGGAGCGCTTCTAAGGATGAACAGATCCATTCAGGCAGAAGGTACCTTTGGTATCATGAAAAACGACCGGTGGTACAAAAGAATTGTCCGAAGAGGAATAAAATCTGTATTGCTTGAAGTATTTCTCGTTTCTATCGGACACAATCTTTATAAATATCACAACAAACAGAAAAAAGTTGCAGCTGCCGCATAGGAGTTCATAATAGCATTCTTATGGGGTAAGGGGAACTATACCCTTTTTTATGCAATATAACTATTATCATAACCATAAGCAAAAGGACGCATGAAAAAACTCTCGTTTTTTCACACGCCCTGT
>CAKRDD010000018.1 GCA_934309345.1 uncultured Mediterraneibacter sp.
GCTTTTTCTTTCCATGGTGGAGCCCTGGAACATCTTCGAATTCCCATTTTTCTTCCTCTTTCTCTTAAAATTGCGTACAAAAAAAGAACCACGCTTTTGTGATTCTTTTTTGTGTACCGAATTTCGGTACATTTTTTATTTTTTTGCTCCACAGGAACAAGCATATCCATCAATAACTTTTTCATCATAGGCTTCACTGTCCTGTACCCAGCGTGTTCCGTAGACTGCATCATGATGTACGGTTGTTGTAACCAGGCGGGTACCATACTCTGTATGCCATCCTCCACCTTCATAAGCTAATGCATGTTCAAACATATGTTCACTCGGATTGTCTGTACAATCAGCTCCACATACATTGCAGCAGCTCCATGCATACTCCTCTTCTGTTGTTACCTCTTCATCCCAGGCTTCCTTGACAACGTACTGTTCTTCATGGCCGGTTGCCTCGTGATGCACAATGTGGCTCAACTCAATGTCATATTTATGCTCATGCTCCGGTTTTGATTCCGGTTTGTCAGAGTCTTCCTTATTATTTGTTCCCGGTTTTGTCTCTGGCTTTGTTTCCGGCTTTGTCTCTGGTTTAGGTTCCGGCTTTGTTTCCGGCTTAGGTTCCGGTTTGTCTAAATCTTCCTTATTATTTGTTTCTGGTTTTGTTTCTGTGGATTCCTGCTTTTTCTCTGGAATGTAGACTCCATTTGCATCCACATAGTATTTTCCGCCATCTACCCATTCATCTAATGCCATTGCTCCACTGGATTTCAGATAGTACCAGGTATTTCCAAGCTGTAACCATCCGGTCTGCATCGCACCACTGGAGTTAAGGTAATACCAGTCACTACCAATCTTTTCCCAACCAATCGCCATTGCTCCACTGGATTTCAGATAATACCAAACATTACCGCTTTGCAGCCATCCGGTTCTCATATCTCCTCCGGCATTCAGATAATACCAGCTTCCCCATACTACCTGCCATCCGGTCTGCATATAGCCATTCCAGTCAAAGTGATACCAACTTCCACCGATCATCTTCCATTGGTTTCTCGGATAAGAACCGTCTACATTCTGATACCACCAACCAGTTCTATTTTTATTCCATCCTTCAGTTGTCTGTGTTTTTCCTGAAATGTAGACTCCATTTGCATCCACATAGTATTTTCCGCCATCTACCCATTCATTTGTTGCCATCGCTCCACTGGACTTCAAATAATACCAAACATTACCGCTTTGCAGCCATCCGGTTCTCATGTCTCCTCCGGCATTCAGATAATACCAGTCTCTACCAATTTTCTGCCAACCGGTCTGCATAGCACCACTGGAATTGAGGTGATACCAGCTACCTCCGACTTTTTCCCAACCAATCGCCATTGCTCCACTGGATTTCAGATAATACCAAACATTACCGCTTTGCAACCAACCGGTCCTCATATCTCCTCCGGCATTCAGATAATACCAGCTTCCACCAATTTTCTGCCAACCGGTCTGCATATAGCCGTTCCAGTCAAAGTAATACCAACTTCCGTTGATCATCTGCCACTGGTTTCTTGGATAAGAGCCATCTGCATTTTGATACCACCAACCGATGCTGTCCTTTTTCCACTGCGGTTCTTCCAGTGCCTGCGTAGCGACTCCATAATTATCTACCTGATATGCTGAAACCTCTCCATTTGTTCTTTGTACTTCTTCCGCTAGTGTCATGAGTGGTGACTGGATACACATTGCCGCACAAGTCAAAACTGTAAGCCCTCTCTTTAGATACTTCTTCATACCTTTTCTCTCCTTTTCATGTTGTACCGAATTTCGGTACATTGTTTACTGATAATTGATTTTTCTCATATTGTACTGCTCTAATATGAACCGTGTACTCTCATTATCTCCACCTTCACTGTCTGGATGGAAAATATTAAGCAACAACTTTTTTCGTTTAGACAAGCTGTCCAATGAATCGCAATTTTTATATATATCAAAGCCTTGCTTTGCATTTCTCGCTTGTTTCAACTCCCATTCCTTTCGTTCATACAAGACACGATAATGTTCTCTTTCTTCCTCTAATTCCTGAATTTGCTTTTTTAATCCAGGCACTTCCGTAGCATCAAGACGTTGTAGTAAATCTTTGATATCATCCTCAGCAATTTTCTGCTCAAATTTAAGTTGTCCTACTTTCATCTTCCAATACGCAGCAGATGATTCTAATTCTTTATAGTCATTTTCCCTGATTTTCAAATTTTTCTCCAACAAGTTATTACAAATTCTCAAATCTTCGATATTTTTTTCTAAAGTCTCACATTTACATCGGTACATAAATTCACTTTGAGTAAGTCTTTTAAGATCATCTTTTTTAGCCCGATGCATGTAAATATCTTCTGTTATAAGAATTCCCCATGACATGATCAGCCACATCATCCAGTAGAGCCATTGAAATGAAATTAACGCAATTACACTAAACACAATCATGCAGAGAGCAAAAATTACTGGAATGATTTTTGAAAAAATTATGGAGGATGTGAATCTTAAGAAGCAACAAACAAACCATAATCCAATAAATACTAAGAGAATATATTGCACCTCTTTGTCCATGATGTACTTATACAAAAATATTAATTTTATGAATATTTGTTTCATGCTTCATCCCTTCTTTTTCTAAAAAACGTAAGTTTTATACACTTTAATTGTTTACTTTATGTAGGAAGTACCTAGCACGTCTCACCCGGAGCATATGCGACCGGATATGGTAGGGCGGCAGCTACTTTAATTTCATTTCTTAAGGGGACAATCATTGAAAAATAGATTTCCCTTTTTTAATTGAAAATGATCTCACTTTTTACATATTCCTCTGCCTGATGTCTGATCTGATTCATATGTCTTGTCCATGCCATACCATCTTTGGCTTTATCCGGTGCCGGATCACGTTCCAGCAATTGTTTTTCCAACACATCCATTCTTTCATCTGCTGTCTTCTGAATATCAATCAGATGTTGATTTAATTCATCCATCAAAAGCATCGAAGAATAGACAGCTGGTTTGTGTTTTTGTAGGTACTCTTTTCTCATGATTCCCCATCTTCCTATATATCCATCCACCTTTTCCAGTGACAGATTCGGCAGTAGGAATTCGCCTACTTGAATATATTCCAATTTTGGAATTCCATCCTCGTCCAAATCTAATTCTGTATTATTCTTTTTTTTCTCCATCCTGCTCTCCTTCCACTTGCTTCTCTAAATCTCGTTTATAATTCTCCACCAGTTCACTTGTTTTTATGACATATGCCAGTAATCGTTTTGAAAAATCTGACATTTCTCTCTCTCCAAGTTCCCAGGACTGTAAGGTGCGATACGGAATTTCAAAACTATTGCAGAAATCCTTACGGCTCATCCCCGCTTGTTTTCGTAAGTCTTTTACCGTTACTTCATCCAGATTTCCAACGACACTATCTATGTCAATATATTTCTTTTTTTCATTCATCATTACCACCAACTTTTATACACTTTGTACGTGTTTCTAGTTTTAATATAACACACAGTGTGTGTTTTTTCAATCCATTTTACGCACATTGTGCACCTTTTTTCCACTCAATGACGTTGTCAAAGAAATCAGAATCATCTCCCGGCATATCTCTTTTTTTCAATAAAAAAAGATTCAATCCAAATTTCTGATCAAATCTTTTTTGTAATAGATATATTTTCCAGAACACTTAACATTTTTCTGCGCAACATTTTCTTTTATTTCCATTTCGCTAATTATATTATAGCAAAGGCTTTTTTACTTATCTAGGTTACTTTAGGTACACTTTTTTGATTTTCTTTTCTAATCACCTATTATTATTTTCCAACTCTTCTATTCTTTTTTTTAGTTCATCTAATTCTTTTCTTATTTTATTTTCATTTGATTCTTTGAATTCATGATATAAATTTGCAAGTGTTGATATCAAATCCATAATTGCCAGTATTCCTACCAAAAAGGTTGTAACTAACATATCATCTTTTATTGAAAAATCCATTGTCCTACTTTCATAATTCCATCCGAAAACAAAAAATATAATTATTACATTTATTAATATTCTCGGTACGGATTTTATAAATATTATATTAAGATGAAGTGCATCTACTAATTCCTTTTTTGCATAACGGCAAATAATATATAATATAAGTACAACTATATATATCCCAAACACTATATCTAAAATATACGAATAAAACACTTTTCCCAGTACCAAATTTTCAAAATTCATAATTTATCACTCCCTTGTAATTCTTATTATCTAGCCAGTCAAATAATCTGGAAATATTTTATCTTTTGTACTAGTTTCTGTTGTATATCTATACATCTTTCTTATAACATATCTATTTTAAAATCTAAAGACTTTTTATGTTTTATTAATCTTTTATTTATACAATGTATGAAATTATTTCGTAACAGATTGAATATATGGTACATAAAAATAAGAATGTATACAGAATTAATATACTTCAACCGAATATGCTCCATAAACGGCTCTATTAATGGATTATCGTCTTTTTCCGATATGCACAAAAATGGACTTTCAAACACAAACTTCTACTTGTTTTTTAGACTTACCACCATCTATTTTTTCAAAAAACACGTTCATATTAGACTGTTCTATATTTTTCTACATATTTTTTAGACCACACAAAACAGCAAAAAAATAAGGCTTCTATCAGAATCACCAAAACATTATTATAATGCTACTGATTTTCTTCTGCTCACCCTTTGTTTTCTCCATAAATTTCATTTATCCCTTTTTCTTTATGGACCATTCCCTATTTTTTGCACCATAAAGAAACCATGAGCAAAATGTTCACAGTGACTTTTCCAGTTCCAGGGCTTTTCTAAGCATCTTATGGAAATGTTTGACATCAAATATAATACTTTCCTCTGCATAACGATGTAATACCGCAGATATGATCGATATCGTATCCTCTCCTCTTTCCTTAATGATCGTGCTATACTGATGTGTCAATTTCCCAAGATCTGACGCATCCTCCTCTCGTTTTTTTGCAAGCTGTTCTCGACGCAGCAATACACTTCCTACATACTCTCTTTGCTGATCAGCGGCTGTATTTACACAAACATATGTAGCTCGTTTTCCTTTGATTGATTTTGTTGGTTTTTGAAATAATTTCCCACCCAAAAATTTTATGTAGTATTTACCATTCTTAATATGGACAGAAAAATATTTGCGTAATGTCTGTAAATAGACCTGGATCATTCTTTTTGATACTTGTAATATATTACAATATTTATGGTAAAACTCTTTTACATTAATAACACGAATTCCTCTATTTAATGCCGTAGAACGCATAAGATCAAGAAGCATATATTTTTCATGTGCTTTCATTTTGAAAAATTCTTTGCTTTGAAAAAGTACTTTATTTAGATCTATGTAATCTGGTGTCTTTTGCTGTGAAAATGTTCGATTTTCGAGATAAATATCGAAATCCCCTTTGACATTTTGAGTATATGAAAGTAAATTTTTCTTACTCAAAGAACGCAGAACATTATAAAATGTCTGCTTACTTTTCATACCTAATACCTGCATGAATTCTTTGTAATAAACACCAATCACTCTTCTGTGCTCGTCTTGATAACGCACACACTGGAGGAAAAAATTCATTTCCATTTTGCTGACACTATTTAATTTTAGCAATGTATCATATGCAAGCTGCATTGTTTTTTCCTCCTGCTAATAAGTTACATAATATAGAAGGGTATATTCAACAATGTACCGAAATTCGGTACATGAGAAGAAAACATTTAACGAACTCTTATACCCGGAGTTTTTTTGACTTTTTTATTTTCTTTTTTTTCTATGTCAGTTTTTTTATTATCAATAATTTTAAGTAAGTTATCTCTTTCTGACACCCATTTTTTTACATTTTCTATTTCTTCTTCTAAATCAACATTTGACGAATCCCAATTTTCCAACATCATATCTCTTTCTTCTGTCCACTCTCTCAGGTCATCTTTATATGATTCTAGACATTCTTTTTCGTGTTCGATGAATTCTTCCACGTTATTATATGCATGAACAATTTTATAGCTTGTAAAATCATCGTTGTATTTGTGATGATAAATATTCTTCCATTCGTCCGTAGGCTCTGCGATGTCCTTTTGGGATTGCTTTATGTCTCTTTTTGCAGTTTCAATGTTGTTTAATGCATCAAGAAAATGCTGTGGTTCATGTCCTTCGGAAAGTAGATGATTGAGAAGCGAAGGTTCCGGGAACATTCCAAACCAACAACGCTCAAACCACTGTTGTGCATACATTCTCTCATCACTTCCGTTGGAGTAAGTACCGTCTACCAAATCTCCGACAAAATTCTCTATCAGCTCTCCGATAGTCAGACCATGCTCCCCACACTTTCTCGCCAGTCGGTCACAATCTGCATCTGATAACTCAAGCTTGATTTGTCTTTTTTTAATTGTTTCAATCTCTTTTCTCTGCTCTTCACCATAACTCATTAATACTTACCTCACATTTCGGATTAGCAATCATTTTATAGATGATCTATTTGTTTTCAGATTCAGATTTCGTTTGTTCCAAATCATAGTTATATTTTTGACTACGCCAATTTATTGATTGTTTGCATAAACACAACGCAATTATAAATCCAATAAAAAGCACTAGAATGATTGCTGCAATTATAAAAAAAATCATTTAAAACTCCTTTTTATTTGTGCCGAATTTCGGTACAAACAATTAATAAAATGGTAATTCTTCATCATATTCATCTGTAAGATTCATAAATCCATCATCAGCTGATGGCTCTTCCACTGAATTAGAAATATTTTTACTTTCCGATTTATTTTCTGCAAATTCCTGTTCTTCCACAATTACTACTGTCGTGTATACTTTCACTCCATCTTTGTTCGTATAGCTTCCTGTCTGGATATGTCCTGAGATAGAGACACGCATTCCCTGATGGAAATACTTCTCAGCAAATTCAGCGGAACGTCCAAATACAACACACGGAATGAAATCCGCTGTCGGCTCGCCGTCTCTCTTGAATCTGCGGTCTACGGCAACTGTATATCTTGCAACTGCAGTTTCTTTTTCTCCGGTTGAATATCTTACTTCTGGATCTTTAGTTAATCTTCCTAATAAAACGACTTTATTCATACTGGCTCCTTCCCGTACCGAATTTCGGTACACATGTACAATTTGTTACAATGTTCATTTGATGGCAGAAATCAATCAAATTTCTGCCATCACCATCAACACAAGCATATATACGGCAATTGCATCGTATATATGCAGTCCACCTTGTGTCTTTGAGACCACGGACTTCACCGATTCATGCAGCAATTCCGCAAGGTGGTATATTAAGTTTAATCTTCATTATTACCATGATTATTCATGTTTTGGTTTACCGCCATTAACAATCTAATTCCAACAATTAATACAGCTCCATCTAATCCAATCTGAATCACCAGACTCCAAAGTGCATCCGGCAGATAATCTGCCAGATGTCTAAGGATAAACAATACAATAAATAACGCAAACTTTTTTATTAGTTGTTTCACTCTTCTGTTCATATTTTACTTCCTAACAAAATATTGGTATCATTTCCAGGTTTAGAATCGAATACCCTTTCTCAATTCCGGAATCCTGCTTATTAATATAAGTAATCGTGAACTCGATTGATTCTGTTTCAGATCCATCAGAAGCAATCGCATAAATATCTACCAGCTCTGCTTCTTGATAGGTATCGTCTTTTACAAGAATGCATCTCTGTTGTCCGGAAAGGAGTCTGTCATATGTCTCATATGAGACTTGCAATTCTCTTTTTTCAAAATACAGTTTTTTCTTTTCTTTTTTTGCCTGAACTTCTACTTGATAAGCTGGTATTACTTTTTCAATCAGTTTTACAAAACGATTCCATGTAATCTCTTTTCCATTAATCGTAATTGTTTTTGGAGTACAAGAAATGTTTATTGTATCCGAAGTTTGTCCCAAGTGTGATTTTCCATATCGTTCGATTAATTTCTTACATGTTTCTTTCCGATCCGGGCAATCTATTTCCCGTATATCAAGTTCGTCATAAGCTGTAAGGATTTCGTTTGAAGTCGGCTCAAGAACTTCTTTTTTATATGCTTTTAGTTCTTTATCTGTTTTTCGCCCCTGTGATAATGCCTGATTCTGGTCTTCTTCCGGCATACTTGCCAATGTTACCGCTGCTGACTTATCAATTTCTCCTTTTTGAAATTCATCCATTGCTGTATCCCCCAAATTTTTGGAGATTGTCAAATATTCACCTACCGTAGATTTACTGAGATTGTATTTTTTTGCAAGACGATCTACCATTCGACCACCTTGAATTTCCGGAAATTCCTCCGGATAATTATTAATTAAATACTGCATTCGTTCCAATTTGTGCATAATCTCATAAGGTGTTTCCTCATGATGGCAATTACTGCTATAGATCTGGAATTCTGCCTGAATATCACTAATATTCTGTTCAAAACAAGGCAAGAATTCAAACTCCTTTTTTCCTCGTTCTTCAACCAGTAATTTACATGCAGCATGTCTTTTATGTCCTGCAATAATCTTGTACTCATCCGCATCTAATTTTTTTACCAGTAAATCCTGCAGAACCATTCCGTCTGCTTCAATAATATCTGCCAACCCCTCAATCTCTTCTTTATCTTTTGCATCACAATATTGTTTCTCATTTCTAACAAGCTTTGTGTAATGAATCCATTTCGTAATCCTTTTAGGATGTACCGACTTTTTTACTTCTTCTTTTGAAAACACATTTGATATCTTAGCCATGATTCTTTCCCCCTATGCTTCTATCAATTCTTTTGCCAGTTCCAGGTAATCTTGTGCCACAGAACTATTTTTTCGATGTTTTAACACAGGTTTGTAGAGATTCAATGCATTGTCTACAACTGCTGAACGGCTCACACAGGTTTCCATAATCGGATAGTCATGTTTTCCAATTAGATCAGCCATTGTCTCCCTTTGCGCTTTTCCATTCGCAACCATATTAGCAAAGATCTTCCATTCCATATTTTCATCTGCATATTCGTTTACGAAACGTTCAACCAATGCCAAATTATCTCTACAGTAATTATCAAACTTAATTGGCGTCAGCATAATATCGGAAACGTGAAAAGCATTTCTTGTCAGACTGTCAAAGACTGGTCGTGTATCTATTACACAATAATCATATTCTTTCTTTAATTTTCCGAATGCAGTCTGTAACTGATATTCTCCTTGGCAATTTTCTTCTGCTGAACCACGCATAATATCAATTTCTTTATATTTTGTGCGGTAAATACTATGATTAATTACTTCGGGATTCATGAGCACATCCTGTACTGTTTGTCCAGTATAATTCACTTTCGCAAAGAATTTTGTACTATTACACTGTGGATCTAAGTCAATTAACAGTACTTTTTTTCCCAATGACATCAAGCTGTATGCCAAATTAATTGATGTCGTTGTTTTTCCTACACCGCCTTTAAGATTTGCAATTGCTATTGTTTTCATTTTAAACTCCTTTTCCGTACCGAAATTCGGTACATGTTATGTGTTGTGTTGATTGGTTTTATGAATTACTTCATAATTTTATTTTGTCATTATTTTTTGTCTTCTTTTATTTATGATTAAAAAAAGATTTCTGTCTGTTACCCATTTCTTAATGCGTTCGATTTCTTCATCCATATTTGGCTCATTCTCTGGTTTCCAGTCCTCTCTCATGCTTTTCAGTTCTTCTTCCCAGTCCGCTATATCATCATCAAGATAGCTCGCTTCTTCCTCGTCTGCTTCTTCTGGGTGTTCTTCCAGATACTTCTTTTCTTCCTTAGCGGTTTCGATATTGTCCATTGCGTTCAGATAGTCCTCTGGGTCATATCCCCAACAAAGGAGATGATTCAGAAGTGTAGGCTTTGGGATCATTCCAAACCAACAACGCTCAAACCACTGGTCGGCATAATCTCTTTCATCACTTCCGTTGGAGTAAGTACCGCCCACCAAATCTCCGACAAAATTCTCTATCAGCTCTCCGATTGTTTCAATTTCTTCCTGCTGTTCTTCCTGACAACTCATATTTTTTCCTCTCTTTCATCTCGCCTATTTCTCTATGCTTTAAAAAGATCATTTAATGACATCTGCTCATACTGATATTCTTGTTCGACTTTTCTTTTCCCTTTTTTCCCACAAGCATTCTCTTTCTGAATGCAAATAATTTGCGCATTACTCAGATCACTCTCATACAACTTTTGTATATCTCTGATAGCCTGCTTACGTTTACCCTCGAATATTCGATGATTTAATCCCATATCTTGCTCTACTGATTTATACAATTCACCTTTCACATACAGTCGATCTATAATATCATGTTCCTCCCCGATCAATGTTTGAAAGCATAGATATAATCTGTGAATTCCTTCAGCATGTATAGTAAGAACATGCATTTCAGCAGCTAATTGTTCTTCCTGCTCATTTACAAGCTTTTGGTATCTAAGGTATACATCTGCAAGATCTTTATGTGTTCCTCTTCCTCCACCTTCCTGGGACAAATCTATCTTTGGATAAGATGCCATTTCTATCGTTTGCTGTTGTACTTCATCTAATTTTTCCCGAATCTCAAGCACTTGTTTGTGTATCTGCTGGGTTAGTTCACTATGATGCCGAAGTACATCTTTAATTTTTTTACTATCCATTTTAAGATATCCGCCTTCTCCTGACATCTGAACCCTCCCTTCTACAATGTGCCGAATTTCGGCACATTGATTTATTTTTCACCACTTGACAAATATTACAAAATCGATATAATAAAAATGTACAAGGAATTTTTCAAAAGCTAGGAACAATTCCTTAAAGAACACGCTTTGGTCGGGGTGTTCTTTTTTTATTTCTTTTTTACAACCTCTTGATATATCTCGTCATAATATTTTTCAACTCGTTCAATCGGAAATCCTGTTGCTATTTTTATATCAATGATGTCAGCCTTGGGATCTAATTTCAAACAAGCCCGAATAATTTTTTTATATTCTTTCTCGTTTTTTTCTATCCGGGTTGCCACTGCAGTTCTGGCCGCCATTTTTTGTCTCTCCTTCGCTTTTTGTATATCTTTCTGTGCTTCGTCCGCAGAATAGTCTCCTATGCATCTCTCCATTTCTCTTGTAATAGAACGGGTACATTTCTCGAAGTGTGCTGCCATTTCTGGAATAGATTTTCCGTCTTTGATCATTTGCTCCAACTCTACTCTATTATTATAAGTAAAACGTTTTCCTTTTGGGGTTATCGTAATATCGTACTTCCCCTTTTTTTTACTATCTGCATCTGCTTGAGCTTTATCTGCAGTGTAATCATCAGGGTATCTATGTAATTCACGATAGACTGTACTGTAGTTTTTTCCGAGTGCATTCGCAATCTTAGGTGTACTCATTCCAGATTTGTACATTTTTTCAATATTTAATCTATCGTCATATGTTAAATATTTGAATTTTGCCATTAACCCAAATACCTCCTTTCCTGTCAACCATGGGGATCTTGGTAAAAAAATAAGTGCGTAGGAAACTTTTTATTTGTTTCCTATGCACTTAGTATATAATTTGCGTTTAATTTTACATTTTATATTTTATGTAACTGTTCAGAGCCAACCTTCAAAATGCTACGCATTTTGAAGGTGTGGCGTATCCGCCAAATAAAATTTCAAAAACAGTCTTAAAAATGCAAGCATTTTACATCTTTTTTTGAAATTTTGCTTGGCTCTGAACAGTTACCATTTTATTTAAAGTATTTTACACCTGACTCGAAAATCTTAAGATCCTGCTCTCCATAGATGTTGATAGCAACATGATCTCCACGTCTCTCTGAATGAGCCATCTTACCAAGAACACGTCCATCCGGGCTTGTGATACCTTCGATTGCACGGTAAGATCCATTCACATTCCACTCTTCGTTCATGCTGATATTTCCTTCCGGATCACAGTACTGTGTTGCCACCTGTCCGTTCGCGAACAGCTTATCAAGCCACTCTTCGCTTGCAACAAATCTTCCTTCACCGTGGGATGCCGGGTTTGTGTAAACTCCGCCAAGCTGTGCACCCTGAAGCCATGGGGATTTGTTTGTAACAACCTTTGTATAAACCATCTTGGAGATATGGCGTCCGATCGTATTGTATGTCAGTGTCGGAGCATCATCTGTCTGTCCAACGATTTTTCCGTATGGTACAAGTCCGAGCTTGATCAGGGCCTGGAATCCGTTACAGATACCAAGTGCAAGTCCGTCTCTCTCATTCAGAAGTTTTTCAACAGCTTCTTTGATCTTCGCATTCTGGAATGCAGTTGCAAAGAATTTAGCTGAACCATCCGGCTCATCACCGGCACTGAATCCACCTGGGAACATGATCATCTGAGCCTGTCCGATTGCCTTCTCAAACTCGTCTACTGATCCACGGATATCTTCTGCATCAAGGTTACGGAATACTTTTGTAATAACCTTAGCACCTGCTCTCTCAAATGCACGGGCGCTGTCATACTCACAGTTTGTTCCAGGGAATACCGGAATAAATACTGTTGGCTGTCCGATCTTATGGCTGCAAATATGAACATCGGATGTATTGAAGAGTTTCTCTTCAACCTTAGCATCAGAATCTGCCGCTGATTTTGTAGCAAATACTTTCTCAAGTGTTCCTGTCCATGCATCCTGTGCATCTGCAAGTGCAATCTTCACATCACCGTAAGCAAGTACAGGCTCTTCTGTTACTTCACCGATCTCTGTATAAGTGATCGCAAGTTCTCCAACCTTTCCGTCTTCAACCTCTGCGATAATATCACCAAATGCAGGAGCAAACAGATCTCTCTTATCTACATTGTGCTCTATCTTGGCACCCATGCGGTTACCGAATGCCATCTTGCTGACTGCTGCAGCAACTCCATGACGATCCAGTGCATATGCAGAGACGATTTTTCCGCTCTGTACATCTTCCATGAATTTACCGTACTGATCCATTACTGCATCGTAAACCGGAAGATCATTCTCGTCTCTTTCAATCTTGAGCCATACAAGTTTATTTCCCGCTTTCTTAAGTTCAGGTGTAATAATATCCTGCTCAAGAGCCATATCAACAGCAAAGGATACAAGTGTCGGAGGTACGTCGATATCCTGGAATGTTCCTGACATACTGTCTTTTCCACCGATAGACGGAAGTCCGAAACCGATCTGCGCTGCATAAGCACCAAGAAGTGCTGCAAATGGCTGGCTCCATCTCTTCGGATCCTCTGTCATTCTGCGGAAATACTCCTGGAATGTGAAACGGATCTTTCTGTAATCTCCACCTGCTGCCACGATCTTGGCAACTGACTCTGTCACTGCATAAACAGCTCCGTGGTATGGGCTCCAGCTTGACAGATATGGATCAAATCCATAACTCATCATAGAAACACTATCTGTTGTTCCGTTCAGAACAGGAACTTTCGCTATCATTGCCTGTGTCTCTGTCATCTGGTATTTTCCGCCATGTGGCATGAATACGGAACCTGCTCCGATCGAACCGTCGAACATCTCAACAAGTCCTTTCTGAGAGCATACATTGAGATCAGAGAGCATAGAAAGCCATGTTTCTTTTACATCTCCTACTTCTTTCTTTACAAAAAGGCTGTCCTTCTTAGAAGGAATCTCGACCTCAACATTTGTCTCCTGATGCGCACCGTTTGTATCAAGGAATGCACGAGAAAGATTTACGATCTCTTTTCCTCTCCATACAAGTACAAGTCTTGGCTCTTCTGTTACTACTGCTGCAACTGTTGCCTCTAAGTTTTCCTCCTTAGCATATCCCATGAATTCATCTACATCTTTCGGATCTACAACAACTGCCATTCTTTCCTGAGACTCAGAGATTGCGATCTCTGTTCCGTCAAGTCCTGCATATTTTTTCGGTACTTTATCAAGTTCAACGCGAAGTCCGTCTGCAAGTTCTCCGATTGCTACTGAGACACCGCCCGCACCGAAGTCATTACATTTCTTGATCAGATGGCTGACTTCTTCTCTGCGGAATAATCTCTGGATCTTACGCTCTGTCGGTGCATTTCCTTTCTGAACTTCTGCGCCGCAAGTCTCGATAGACTCTTCTGTATGAACCTTAGAGGAACCTGTTGCTCCACCACAGCCGTCACGGCCTGTACGTCCACCAAGAAGGATGATGATATCTCCCGGATCGGAATTTTCACGGATAACAGCACGTCTTGGAGCAGCTCCAAGTACAGCTCCGATCTCCATACGTTTTGCTACGTAATCCGGATGATAAATCTCTTTTACAAGTCCTGTAGCCAGACCGATCTGGTTACCATAGGAACTGTATCCGTGTGCAGCTTCGCGAACAAGTTTCTTCTGAGGAAGTTTTCCTTTCAAAGTCTCATTTGCTGATACAGTCGGATCAGCAGCACCTGTCACACGCATTGCCTGATATACATAAGTACGTCCTGACAGTGGGTCACGGATAGCTCCTCCAAGACATGTTGCAGCTCCACCGAAAGGTTCGATCTCTGTCGGGTGGTTATGTGTCTCATTCTTGAAGTTGATCAGCCACTCTTCTTCTACTCCGTCAACCTTGATCGGAACTACAATACTACATGCATTGATCTCATCAGACTCTTCCTGATCAGCAAGCTTTCCTTCCTTTTTCAGGCGGCGCATAGCCATCAGTGCAAGATCCATAAGGCAGACAAATTTATCTTCTCTTCCCTTGAAGATCTCGCTGTGATCTTTCAGATACTCTTTGTATGTTGCTTCGATTGTCTCTTTGTAATCACCTTCGTCAAACTTCACGTCCTTTAATTCTGTGGAGAATGTTGTATGACGGCAGTGATCTGACCAGTATGTATCAAGAACACGGATTTCTGTCATTGTCGGGTCTCTGTGCTCTTCTCCTGCATAATAGTTCTGGATATGCAGGAAATCTTTAAATGTCATTGCCAGTCCAAGAGAATCATATAACTCTTTTAATTCTGCTTCCGGCATATCTTTAAAACCGTCAAAGATCTTTACATCTGCCGGCTCATCAAATACTGTCACCAGTGTCTCTGGTTTCTCTGCTGCAGCTTCTCTGGAATCTACCGGGTTGATGCAGTGATTCTTTATTGCCTGCAGTTCTTCATCTGAAACTCCGCCTTCAATTACATAGGTAACTGCTGTGCGGATCACAGGAGTTTCATCTTCTTTGATAAAACGGATACACTGCTCTGCGGAATCCGCTCTCTGGTCAAACTGTCCCGGAAGGAACTCAACAGAAAAACATTTATCTGTTTCATTTTTCGGGAATTCTTCTTTATAAAGGAAATCTACCGGCGGCTCTGCAAACACACCGTTGCATGCCTTTTCAAATGTTTCTTCTGAAATATTCTCTGCGTCGTAACGAATCAGAACTCGTACATTTGTCACATCCTGAAGTCCAAGATAATGACGGATCTCATGTCTGAGGCCCTTCGCTGCAACAGCAAACTCCGGTTTCTTTTCTACATATACGCGCTTTACATTACTCATATATAATCTCCTCTTTCTGTATTACGTGTTCAAGACACGATACTACCTTCATTACATTATCTGTTTTTATCCTACCATAGTTTTCTTCATTAGTATAATTAATAAAATTAAACAATCTGATAAGCAGTACTAATTGATTACTGTTTCTTCTATACTTCCGTATTATTCTCTATATTTTTCCATATTACAAGATTTAATACAACAGATTTTTTTATTCTGTTGTATTTTTCCTTTATTTATCTTATAATAAGATGAATATTTATTAGGAGGTCTAATAAAATGATGGATATAAACTACGAATTATACAAAGTGTTTTATCACGTTGCCACCACATTGAATTTCTCTGAAGCATCCAAGCAGCTGTTTATCTCACAGTCTGCTGTCAGTCAGTCAATTAAAACACTGGAACGCAAACTGGATCAGACACTCTTTATCCGAAGCACAAAGAAAGTCCAGCTTACACCGGAAGGAGAGATTCTTCTGCGCCACATTGAACCGGCCATGAATCTGATCCAGAAAGGTGAAGCCCAGCTTTTAGACGCTGCTTCTACCGGCGGACAGATCCGTATTGGTGCGAGTGACACGATCTGCAGATATTTTCTCGTTCCGTACCTCGAGAAATTCCATAAGACTTTCCCAAATGTACATATTAAAGTCATCAATCAGACTTCTTTAAAATGTACAGAGCTTTTAAAGAATGGATTGGTAGACTTAATTGTTGTCAATTATCCGAACGCAGCACTCAACAATATTTCCGCCTCCATGAAGATCAAGAATTTCCATGATGTTTTCATTGCCGGAAACAACTATCCTGAATTAAAGGAAAAGAAGTTGACACTTTCTGATCTGCTTCACTATCCGATCCTGATGCTGGATAAAAACAGTACGACGAATGAATTCCTGCATCGCCTGTTCCAGCAGCATCAGCTTGATCTCGTTCCTGAGATTGAACTTACAAGCAATGATCTCCTGATCGATCTTGCCAGAATCGGGCTTGGAATCGCATTTATTCCGGATTATTGCCTTTCCGAGAATAGTGATGGTATCTTCAAACTGGATATGGAAGAAGAAATGCCAGAGCGTTCTCTTGTGATCGCTTACAACGAGCAGCTTCCTCTGGCTAAGCCTGCACAGGAATTTCTGAACTATTTTGAAGAACAGTAATCAGAATCATTTATTTTACTCCTGACAGTTAAACTTATAAAAATGAGAATCGTTACCCAACATGCATCTCACAGTAAGAATGTCAAAGGCATTCTTGACTCACTGCATTTGTTTCCGCTAACGATTCTCGTTTTTATATATCAGGAAAATGTTTTCCTACCCTTGTTCTCTACTGCTTCTCCCAGAATTCTTCAATCTTCTCCTTTATCTCTTTCTGCCCGCACACTTCATACTCCTTCCATTCTCTTGGAAAAAGCTGCTGATACTGCCGATTCTGAAAACGATCATCAAGCAGAAGGATAATTCCTTTATCGTCTTCAGTGCGGATCACTCTTCCTGCGGACTGAAGTACTTTATTCATTCCGGGATAAAGATACGCATAATCAAATCCTCGCATCCCTTTCTGGTCAAAATAATTTTTCACGATCTCTCTGTCATTACACACCTGTGGAATCCCTGTTCCGACAACGATCACTCCGATCAGTCTGTCATGTGTAAGATCGATCCCTTCTGAAAAAACACCGCCCATCACGCAAAATCCAAGCATCGGATGATCTCTTTCTTCTTCAAACATTTCCAAGAATTCTTCTCTCTGATTTTCTGACATAAATTGCGATTGAATTACCAGTTCCACTCCGGATGACAGTTTTTCAAACTCTTCCAAAACATCTTCCATAAACTGATACGAAGGGAAAAATGCAATGTAGTTTCCATTCTTTCCATCCACTGTGCTTCTCAGATAGTCGGCAATCTTGCGATACATTTCTGTACCTCTTTGTGTATACTTTGTACTCGCCTCCCTTCCAATCAGAATTTTCCTGTTCTCCTTAGGGAACTTTGATTCAGCATAAACCGCATAATCATCCTTCTCAACAGACAATAATTGTTTATAGTAATCGATCGGAAGCAATGTTGCTGAGAAAAAGACCGTAGAATTGCCCTGGCTCAAATAATGATTCAGATTTTGTGCCGGATTTACACAGAACAACTTTACTTTAAACCTTCCGTTTCCTTCCAGTTCTGTATACTGTACATAATTTTCATCCAGCAGTTCATGAATTTCCAAAAACTGCCTCACCCGAAAAAAGAGTTCCATAAATGCATCCGGCTGCTCTGCATTTCCCGCATTCCGCTCTTCTTCAAGATACCTCTCCATCTGTGTCAGAAGATTCATCAATTTTAATGCAAAGGAAGAAACACTTTCCACCAGCCGATAATTCTCACATTCCCGTTTCATTTCAAGCATCAGCTTATTGACAGCTTCCAGACTTCTCACCAGCTTTTTATCCCGGTCTTTCACAAGCTTCTTCACTTCAAGAACATCTTCTTTATAGATGGAAGCGCTGTACATCTCCCGTCCTCGTTCCACAAGATTGTGCGCCTCATCAATCAGAAACAAATACTCTCCGCTGACATTCTCTGCAAAAAACCGCTTCAAATGTGCAGTCGGATCAAACACATAATTGTAATCACAGATCACGCCATCTGCCCATTCTGACAGATCCAGAGACAGTTCAAATGGACAGACATGAAACTCTTCTGCCTGTTTTTCAATTGATTCCCGTGTCAGTTTCTTTCTCTTTTCCAGCATGTCATAAACTGCATCATTCACACGGTCAAAATGCCCTTTCGCATAAGGACAAGCATCCGGATTGCATTCCGTTTCCTCACAAAAGCAGATTTTCTCTTTCGCAGTCAATGTAATTGAACGAAAGGCAAGACCCTTTTCTTCAAGAATAGAAAATGCCTGTTCTGCCACCGTTCTTGTGATCGTCTTTGCAGTCAGATAGAATAATTTATCTCCTAATCCTTCTCCGATTGCTTTCACCGCCGGATACAATACAGCCATTGTCTTTCCGGTTCCTGTTGAAGCCTGGATAAATAATTTCTTTTTGTGATAAATTGTACGATATACGGAAGCTGCCAGATCAAACTGCCCTTCTCTGTATGCGAAGGGAAATTTGGTCTGATGAATCGAAGCATCTCTTCTCTTTTCCCACTCAATCTGCAGTTTTGCCCAGCGTTCGTACTGATGAACCAGATCAAGAAACCATTTTTCTAATTCTTCAAATGTATACTCTTCACGAAATCTTTTCACATCTTCTGTATCCAGATTGCAATAAGTCATCTGAACCCCGATTTTTTCCAGACTTTGTTGTTTTGCGTAAATATAGGCGTAACATTTTGCCTGGGCAAGATGAACCGGCACCGGATGCTCCACCCGATCAAGAGAACGCACGACGCCTTTGATCTCATCCACAACGACTCCTGCACCATCTTTCATAATCCCATCTGCACGCCCTTCCAGATTCAATTGGAATCCATCGCACGGAAGCTGCAGCTTCAGGGAAACTTCTGCCTGATAGTTTGAGCCCATCATACGCTGGATTTTCCGGTGAAGGCGTCCTCCCATCAACATTGCGTCTTTATCCAGCGTACCTGAAATCCTGTTATCAATATCACCTTCTTTTAATATGAATTCAACAAGATTCCGGACGGATAACTTGATGATTTTCTCTGTCCCCATTTCATTTGCTCTCCAAAATATTTTTGCTGTAAAACACATTGTGCCAATCTTTTGACGGATTGGCACTCTGAAATACATCTTTTATTTTACTTTACTTCTTTTTCTTTTGCAACGCCTGTTTCTGTATGGGCAACCTCAGCGATTGTCTTTGTCAGTCCTGCGATTCCCTGAATCTCTGAAGGAATGATGATCTTCGTTGCTTTTCCATCCGCTGCCTTGGCAAATGCCTCCAGACTCTTTAATGTAAGAACAACATCATCTGCTCCGGCATTCTTAATATACTCAATACCCTCTGCAGTCGCTTTCTGTACAGAACGGATTGCTTCTGCCTGTCCTTCTGCTTCTTTGATTCGTTTCTGTTTCTCAGCTTCTGCTTTCAGGATTGCTGCCTGCTTAGATGCCTCTGCCTCCAGGATCACGGATTCTTTCTCTCCTTCTGCAACAAGAATCGTGGACTTCTTCTCTCCTTCTGCACGCAGGATTGCTTCACGACGTTCACGCTCCGCTTTCATCTGCTTCTCCATTGCATCTTGGATTGCCTTCGGCGGCATGATATTCTTCAGTTCAACACGGTTTACCTTGATTCCCCACTCATCTGTTGCAATATCAAGGATCGTACGCATCTTGGAGTTGATCGTCTCGCGGGAAGTCAGTGTCTCATCCAGTTCCAGATCTCCGATAATATTACGGAGTGTTGTTGCCGTCAGATTCTCGATCGCAGCAATTGGGCTTTCTACTCCATAAGCATATTTCTTCGGATCAGTGATCTGGTAGAAAACAACCGTATCAATCTGCATGGTAACGTTATCCTTCGTGATCACTGCCTGTGGTTCAAAATCAACAACCTGTTCCTTCAAAGAAACCTTTTTTGCCACACGGTCAAGGATCGGCACCTTAAAATGCAATCCCACACCCCATGTCTCCTTGTATCCGCCAAGTCGCTCTACAACATACGCATGCGCCTGCGGAACAATACGGATATTCGACACAAGAAGCCACACCACAATCATAATAATGATCATCCAAATAATAAGTCCAAATATCATAGCTCATCCTCCTCACATTTCTCTAAAATCAGTTTCACTCCGGAAATTGCTGTTACTTTGGCAAGCGAATCTTTCTCAATCCTGTCCTTATCTGACTTACACCGTGCAGTCCATTCCTTCCCCTGTGCGATTGCAGTACCTGTCTGTGCAAAATTATCAACCGTCTCTGTTACCTTAACAACACTTCCGATCAGTTCATCACAATTCGTCTTCACATGATGCACATTAACATACTTCGCTGCAAAAGGCCTGGTAAAGATCACAAGCACTGCCGAAACGACCACGAATACAACAATCTGTATCACCGTCCCCGCTCCGGCAAGCGAACACAACAGCGCCGCCAGCGCACCGCCCGAAAACCAGATTGAAGTCAGACCAACCGTAGCAAGCTCAATAACCAAAAACACCACCATAAGCCCCAGCCACAAAAAAATCTCCCTCTCCAAAAAATCCGCCCCCTTTCATTTTTGAACACACTGATTATCCTAGTCAATAAGTATCCGTTTTCTTTCCTACTTTCAATTCTGTATTTCTGAGTGGATTCCTTCTCTTGAAATGAGCCCCCCTCTTTGAAAGTGTAAGCGAGAACAGTTCTGCTGTTGCCATGGGCACATGTAAGGCAGGAGCGTTCCGAATACACTTTGTTCAGTATGTTAGTAAGAGCCAGACAGGCACCACACACGGTAACTGTTCTGGCTCTTACGTTACATACTTTCAAAGGGATGAGGTAGAGCGAGCCGGTGCTCGTGGTAATAGCAGGACTGATCTTGCGACCATTCTGTAAAGTGCTCATTCCCCATACGAATCCCCTCAAAAATACAAATTACTCACACTCGCGAATCTTCTTTCTAAGCGGCAATACCATCGCCGGAGATACAGACAACTCATCCAGTCCCATCTTCAGGAACTCTTCTGTCAGTTCAAGGTCTGCGCCAAGCTCTCCACAGATTCCGATCCATTTTCCTTCTGCATGTGCATTATCAGCTGCCATCTTGATCATAGCAAGCACTGCCGGGTGATGTGGATCATAGAACTCATCCAGCGCAAGGTTCTGACGGTCAATCGCCAGTGTATACTGTGTCAGGTCATTTGTTCCGACACTGAAGAAATCTACTTCTTTCGCAAGCTCACGGCTCATCATAACAGATGCCGGAGTCTCGATCATGATACCAAGTTCTACGTCTTCCTTAAATGGAAGTCCTTCTTCTCTCAGCTCTGCCTTCACTTCTTCGATGATCTCTTTGATCTTACGAACTTCTTTTACAGAAATGATCATCGGGAACATAATGGAAAGGTTTCCATATACGGATGCACGGTAAAGTGCACGAAGCTGAGTCTTGAAGATCTCCGGTCTTGTCAGGCAGATACGGATTGCTCTGTATCCGAGTGCCGGGTTCTCTTCTTTTGCAAGATTGAAGTAATCAACCTGCTTGTCTGCTCCGATATCAAGTGTACGGATGATAACTTTCTTTCCGGCCATGCTTTCTACAACCTGTTTGTAAGCTGCAAACTGCTGGTCTTCTGTCGGATATGTACTGTTCTCAAGATAAAGGAACTCACTTCTGAACAGACCTACTCCGCCTGCATCATTCTTAAGAACTGCACCAAGATCAGATACATTACCAATGTTCGCATAAACATTGATCTTCTGTCCGCTCTTTGTTACATTCTCTTTTCCTTTGAGCTGGTTGAGAAGTTCTTTCTGCTCAAGGTCTTTCGCACGCTTCTCCTGCATCTTTGCAAGTGTCTCTTCATCCGGATCCACATAGAGTGTTCCCGTAAATCCATCAATGATAGCCATCTCTCCGTCATATTTCGGGTTGAGAGCTTCTCCCATTCCGATCACAGCCGGAATGTTCATTGTTCTTGCAAGGATTGCTGTATGAGAGTTGGAAGAACCATACATTGTAGCAAATCCGAGTACTTTCTCTTTATCAAGCTGTACTGTCTCACTTGGTGCAAGATCATCTGCCGCAACAATACAAGGTTCTGTCATCTCACGTGTTCCATTGCTCACTCCGCAGAGAATATCAAGCACACGCTCGGAAACATCCTTCACGTCCGCTGCACGTCCCTGCATATATGCATCATCCATAGATGCAAACATCTGTGCAAAGTTATCAGCTGTTGTTGAAACAGCATACTCTGCATTCACATTCTGTGTACGGATAATTCCTTCAATAGATTCCAGATAATCCAGATCATCAAGCATCATCTGGTGAATCTCAAAGATCATGGCGTTGGCCTCACCTACATCTTCAATGGCTTTGTCGTAGAGAGCTTTCAGCTGGTCGATTGCTGTGTTCTTAGCCTCTTCGAATCTCTTCCATTCTGCATCCACATCATCTACATGCGTTCTTCTGATCACCTTTTCGTTTCTCTTATAGAACATCAGTTTTCCAATGGATACCCCACCGAATACGCTTTTCCCTTCAATCGTTATCATATACACAAATCCTCCTTGAAATAAAATATTTCATAGACATTGGTTAAATTATATAATATTTCAATTCTTTTTTCAATCGACATCCTTTATTTTTCCAATCCATTCATAAAATAATCTTTCCTCGCACTTCTATTTTTACCAATCTTATAAATCCGATATGCTAAATGGTATTTACAAATTGTTGAAATCGATTTTACGTCACTTCACATGTTTTTGTCATTTTTCTACAAATCAAAAAAGATTACATTTGACTTTCTTTGTTAAACATGCTACAATAGACAAAGTGTCAATATGAATTTATACTGACACAACATTACAGTTTTCAGCGCATTGTCAACTGTGATGATTTAACAACTTATATTCTTTTAATGGAGGGCAACACAATGACAGGTACAGTAAAATGGTTTAATAACCAGAAGGGTTACGGATTTATCTCTGACGCTGAAGGAAATGACATTTTTGTTCATTATTCAGGACTTGTAATGGATGGATTCAAATCTCTCGAAGAGGGCCAGGCTGTTGAGTTCGAAGTAACAGAAGGCGCTAAAGGACCTCAGGCTGTTAACGTAGTGAAACTTTAATCAAGACTTTATGTACCTTTTAATTAATAAATAGACCGTATTTAATTTTTAAAAGTAATACAGAAATTCGATTAACAAAAAAGAGCTTTTTCAAGCTCTTTTTTGTTGCGCAAATCTTATTAACAAAGTGGATATTTTGCAGTCAGCTCAGCAACCATTGCTTTTGCTTTTTCTACATTCTCTTCGCTCTCGATTACCATTGCGATAATCTCTGCGATCTTATCCATATCATCTTCTTTCATTCCACGTGTTGTAACAGCAGGTGTTCCAAGTCTTACACCGCTTGTTACGAACGGTGAACGAGGATCGTTCGGGATTGTATTCTTATTTGCTGTTACATGAGCATCATCCAGACGCTTCTCCAGTTCTTTTCCACTTGTCTCTGTTCCTGACAGATCTACAAGCATCAGATGGTTATCTGTATCTCCGGAAACAATCTTCACTCCGCGTGCTTTCAAACCATTGCAAAGTGCTTTCGCATTCTTAACAACCTGTTCCATGTATGTCTTATACTCCGGCTCAAGTGCTTCCTTGAAGCAGACTGCTTTTCCGGCAATCACATGCATCAGCGGTCCTCCCTGGATTCCCGGGAATACAGCTTTGTTGAAATTGAACTTTTTGTTCATCTCTTCGCTGCACATGATCATTCCGCCTCTTGGTCCACGGAGTGTCTTATGTGTTGTTGTTGTTGTCACATGAGCATACGGAATCGGGCTTGGATGAAGTCCTGTAGCAACAAGTCCTGCAATGTGTGCGATATCTACCATCAGGTATGCTCCCACCTCATCTGCAATCTCACGGAAACGTTTGAAATCAATCGTTCTTGCATAAGCACTTGCACCGGCAACGATCAGTTTCGGTTTATGCTCTTTCGCAATACGAAGCACTTCATCATAATCGATCACACCGTCTGCATTCACACCATAATGTGCTACATCAAAATATTTACCGGACATATTAACCGGTGAACCGTGTGTAAGATGTCCGCCGTGATCCAGGTTCATTCCCATGATCTTATCTCCCGGCTCAAGCATGGCAAACATAACTGCCATATTCGCCTGTGCTCCTGAATGTGGCTGCACATTGACATACTCACATCCAAACAGTTTCTTTGCTCTTTCTCTTGCAAGGTCTTCTACTACATCTACACACTGACATCCGCCATAATATCTCTTTCCCGGATATCCTTCTGCGTATTTATTCGTCAATGGGCTTCCCATAGCTGCCATGACTGCTTTACTCACCCAGTTCTCAGAGGCGATCAACTCGATATGGGAGTTCTGTCTCTCCATCTCTGCTTTTATCGCATCTGCTATCTCTGGGTCTGTGTTCATAATCTCATCGAAATCGTACATTATCTCTTCCTCCATTAAAACGTTACCACGTCAAAGCGTTGTAGTCATTATAGCACAGCACTTTACATCCGTCTAGCGCATTTCCTACGAAAAATCAAACAATGAAAGCTGGTTACTCTGTGGAAGATTCCCAAATAATCCCAACTCTGCCATCAGATCGATCACTGTTTTACTGACTTTTGTTCTCTGACGGAAATCATCCAGCGACAGATACGGTCCGTCTTTCGACGCCTCTTCCACGGCCTCGGCAGCCTTATCTCCCATTCCTTCAATGCTGGCAAGAGACGGCATCAGTTTCCCGTCAATGATCTGGAACATCTTAGCCTTCGCCCGATAAATATCGATCGGCATAAACTCCAGACCTCGCGCATACATTTCCTGGACGATCTTCATATCTTTCATAACATCCTGTTCTTTTTTCGTCAAACTGTCACTTCGCTTTTTATAGTCCTTCATGTAATAATTCAGTTTATCCTTACCCTGGCACATGATTGCATAAGAGAATGCATCTGCACGGATTCCAAAGTAAGCCCCGTAATAAGCCAGCGGATAATTGATCTTACAGTAAGCGATACGATAAGCCATCATAACATACGCAGCTGCATGCGCCTTCGGGAACATGTAGCTGATCTTCTTACAGGACCAGATATACCAGTCCGGTACATCCTGCGCTTTCATCGCCTCTTCCCACTCCGGTTTCAATCCTTTTCCTTTACGCACACTCTCCATGATCGTAAAGGCAAGTGCACTTTCCACTCCCTTGTTGATCAGATAGATCATGATATCATCACGGGTACAGATTGCCGTGGAAATGGTTGCTTTTCCGGATTTTACAAGTTCCTGTGCATTTCCAAGCCATACATTCGTTCCATGGGACAGACCGGAAATTCGAATCAGATCGGACAATGTCTGTGGCTTTGTATCCTGTACCATCTGGATAACGAAATCCGTACCAAACTCCGGGATTCCAAGACATCCAAGCTTACAGCCGTCAATATCTTCCGGTTTGATTCCGAGAATTTCTGTGCCATGGAATAGTTCGATTACTTTCTTGTCATCCAGCGGAATCTCCGTTGCAACAAACGGATGCTCCTCATTGTATTCATTTTCCATTGCATCGGAAGTGATATAATCTTCCAATGTACGGATCATCGTAGGATCATCATGTCCTAGGATATCAAGTTTCAAAAGGTTGTGGTCAATGGAATGGTAATCAAAATGTGTTGTTGTAATTCCACATTCCATATCGTTGGCCGGATGCTGTACCGGTGTAAACTCATTGATGCTGTGTCCGTGCGGAAGTACTACAATTCCACCCGGATGCTGTCCGGTACTTCGCCGGATTCCGGTACATCCTTCCGTGATTCGCTCAATCTCACAGCCACGCTTTCTCTGACCGCGCTCCTCATAATAATTTTTCACAAATCCATACGCCGTCTTATCGGCCAGCGTACCGATCGTTCCTGCTTTAAATGTATGACCCTCGCCAAAGAGAACCTCTGTATATTTATGTGCCTTCGCCTGGTAGTCTCCGGAGAAGTTCAGGTCGATATCAGGCTCCTTGTCTCCTTTAAATCCAAGGAATGTTTCAAACGGAATATCAAATCCGGCCTTGACCAGTTTTTCTCCGCACACAGGACAATTTCTATCCGGCATATCGTAACCACAGCCTCCGGCAAATGCCCGGACCTCTTCAGACTCGAAATCACTGTAATGACATTTTTTACAGTAATAGTGAGGGCTTAGAGGATTAACCTCCGTAATTCCTGACATCGTTGCAACAAAAGATGAACCTACTGATCCACGGGAACCAACAAGGTACCCATCCGCATTGGACTTCCATACCAGTTTCTGTGCAATGATATACATAACGGCATATCCGTTGGAAATAATGGAGTTCAGCTCTTTCTCAAGTCTGGAAGAAACCTGTACCGGAAGATCTTCTCCATACATTTCATGTGCTTTACGATAACAGATGTCTCGAAGCTCCTGATCGGAATCTGCGATGACCGGTGGACACTTATTCGGGTTAACCGGTGAGATCTTCTCAACCATACGTGCAATTTTCTGCGGATTTTCTATCACAACTTCTCTCGCCTTCGCAGAACCAAGATATGCGAATTCTTCCAACATTTCATCCGTTGTACGAAGGAACAGAGGTGCCTGATTATCTGCATCTTTAAATCCTTTTCCTGCCATGATGATCCGACGATATACTTCATCTTCCGGATCAAGGAAATGAACGTCACAGGTTGCTACAACCGGCTTACCGAATTTCTCTCCAAGTTCAACAATCTCCCTGTTTACGTTACGCAGATCTTCCTCTGTATTGATATTCGGCGTTTTCTCATCTTCGAGCATAAACATATCATTTCCAATTGGCTGGATCTCATAATAATCATAGAAATCTGCCAGTCTCGCAATCTGCTGTGCAGACTGTTTTTCAAGAACCGCACGGTATAATTCTCCTGCCTCACAGGCACTTCCGATAATGATTCCTTCTCTGTGTTCATTGATCAGACTTTTCGGAATTCTCGGTCTTCTTGCATAATATGTCATATGAGATGCCGTGATCAGCTGATACAGGTTATATCTTCCGATATCATTCTGTGCGATCAAAATAATGTGATGTGTCGGCATCTTACGGATTGCATTAACATTACGATCCCCGAACTTATTCATTTCTTTTAAGTTCATGATGTGCTGATCTTTGAGCATTTCAACAAATTTCACAAAAATTTCTGCTGTTGCCCCTGCATCATCAACCGCACGATGATGATTTTCTAATGAAATTCCAAGTGCTTTTGCAACCAGGTTCAATTTGTATTTTGAAAGGGTCGGAAGCAGCACACGGGCAAGAGCCACTGTATCAACAGATGTGAATTCCCGGTCCAGGCCAAGCACACGACAATTCTGTTCGATAAACCCTACATCAAATCCTGCATTATGCGCAACCAATGCGCCCTCACCAATAAATTCGAGAAACTGTGGCAGCACGACCTCGATTGTCGGAGCATCCAGCACCATCTCATCTGTAATACTTGTCAGGTTTGTAATTTCAAAAGGAATCGGGCGTTCCGGATTCACAAAGGTACTGAACTTATCTACAATCTGACCATTCTCTACCTTTACAGCTCCAATCTCAATGATCCTGTCACGGATAGAACTGAATCCTGTTGTCTCGATATCAAAAACAATATAGGTATCATCCAATGTCTGATCTTTTGCATTAACTGCAATTTCTGTCAGATCATCAACCACATATCCTTCCACTCCATAAAGGACTTTAAACGGATCATCTTTATCCAGTGTCTCAATATAGTGATTTGCAACCGGGAATGCCTGCGCCACACCATGATCGGTAATTGCAATCGCCGGATGTCCCCAGTCATGTGCTCTGCGGACGATATCTGTCACTTCGGATACGCCATCCATATCACTCATCTTCGTATGGCAATGAAGTTCTACACGCTTTGTCGGATTCAGATCCTGTCTTGAAACCGTAAAGTCTCCAATCTTCTTGATTCCGGTAATCGAACCGATTGTCAGTTCACCGTCGAATTTATCAATTGTCGTCACACCTTTGATCTTAACGAAAGCACCTTTCTTCAAATCTCCGAGAATCTCCGGTAACTGATCATTTCTGGCAAACATCTTGATCGTGATCGTATCCGTAAAATCAGTCACAGCAAAGATAATAATTGTCTTCTCATTTCTGATCTCCCGTGTATCAAAGTTGATGATCTTTCCATGAATCGTGATCTCACCCATCTCAGATACAACCTGTTCCAATTTGATCGGCTCATCTTCAAAATTCTTTCCGTAGATCAGGTTCGGATCGTCTCCGATCTTCACCGGACGCACATAATCTTTCTTGCGGAATTCCTTCTTTTGGAACTCTTTCTTTCCGCCCGAAGCTGCTGTATTTCCTGAAGATTTTCCAGCAGTCTCTGCTTTCTTTTCTCCCGAAGAAAGTTTTCCGGATTCGGATGACTTCTTCTTTGCCTCCACAGCAGACTTTCGCTCCTCATATTCGCCTCTCTGTTTCGCGCGCCGTTCAAAGATTGCATTAATCTCCTGCTGGATCCTTTGCTCATCATATTCTCTGCTTCCCTGACCCTCGTTTTCTTTATATGTGACCCTGATATCAACATTCATATGAAAACGATTCCTGAATACATCGTCCAGCAGATTCAGGATCTCTTCTTTTCTTCCTTCAGAAACAATCGTATCAAGAAGCTCCAGACGGACGACATTTCCCTCTTCATAGTTCACTTCTGCCTGTGAAAACATATTCGCGGCAAGGACACTGATTTCTTTTAGTTCAAGAATCAGACTATCCTTGTACTCTTCCATCACTGCTTCCGGTGTATAAAGCTCTGACAGCTCATACTCTTCCAAAATCTGAAGTTTTACAGAAGATGTTCCAAAAAGCTGCTCTTTGATCCGCTGCTCCATCTGCCGTATCTTCTTCTTCGGGATCAGATGATGGCTCTTTAAATGTACATGCAGAAAATCACGACCGGAATTAGTCGTGATTTTCTTAACCTCCACATCAGCAAAGAGGACTTTAAATTCCTCTTCCACCTTCAATGTGGGAAATACATGAAAAAATGTTTTTTCATTCTTTATTTGTTCCAATTCAATAACTCCTGTCTTAAAGTCTCAAGAAGTTCTTCTTCCTTTACCTTCCTGATGATCTCACCTTTCTTGATCAAAAGTCCTTCACCGATACCACCTGCAATTCCGATATCTGCTTCTTTCGCCTCTCCAGGCCCGTTCACAACACATCCCATAACAGCAACTTTAATATCATCGAGCGGAATGTCTGCTACCATCTCTTCTACCTGGTTTGCAAGGCTGATCAGATCGATTCTTGTTCTTCCGCAAGTCGGACAGGATACAACTTCAATACCGCCCTTGCGAAGTCCAAGTGTCTTAAGAATCAGTTTTGCTGTACGGATCTCTTCTACCGGATCTCCCGTCAGGGAAACACGGATCGTATTACCGATTCCCTCATGAAGAATGATTCCAAGTCCTACAGAAGATTTCACATTTCCTGAATATACAGTTCCTGACTCTGTGATTCCGACATGAAGCGGATATGGGCATTCCTTAGCGATCAGCTCATGCGCTTTCACACACATCAGAACATCAGAAGATTTAATGCTGACGACAAGATTGTCATAGCCCATAGACTCGATCAGATGAACTTTATCCAGCGCACTTTCCACGATTCCCTCAGCTGTCACACCGCCATATTTTTCAAGCAGATGTTTCTCAAGAGAACCACTGTTTACGCCGACACGGATTGGAACATGATACTCTTTTGCTTTGTCTACGACTGCCTGTACACGTTCTTTTGCACCAATATTTCCCGGATTGATACGGATCTTATCAGCTCCGTTCTCAATTGCTGCGATTGCCATCTTATAATCAAAATGGATGTCTGCAACAAGCGGAATATGAATCTGTTTTTTAATCTCTCTGATCGCTTTTGCCGCCTCCATTGTCGGAACTGTACAGCGGATGATCTCACATCCTGCTTTTTCCAGACGTAGTATCTGCTCCACTGTGGCTTCTACATCTTCTGTCCTTGTATTTGTCATAGACTGGATTGCAATCGGGTGATCTCCTCCGATCACAACATTCCCAATTCTTACTTCTTTCGTCTGATTTCTGTACATAATCTGTACCCCCTGTTTCCACTGCCCTGCAAGTTCTTTCCGTGTCGTCTGCTGAGGCAGAATCACCTTTTACTTTCCACTTTTTTCAAATGTCTTCTGACTTCCATATTCTGAATCAGTCAGTGTCAGTACATTCTGTTCTACACTGTATTCGTAGGTTCCTTCCATCACATCCGCTATATCTCTGAGATCCTGCTCAGAATATTCGTTTGTTTTTTCAGCTTGTGCTGCAAGTTTCTCTTCATTTACATGAATCGCGAAACGCTTATGTTCCATATCGATTGTATAATCAACCGGAACGCTGATTGTACTTTCATCCAATGTCTGTACGATATTCATCGCTCCGTTATTCTTAATCGTCAGCTTCATTCCATCATCTGTATTCTCCCAGTTTCCTGTCAGAGGATTGGAAGTAAAGAGCTTCACTCCGAAAAAGATAACGATCAGAATGATCAGGACAGAAGTTACTGTCATAACCGTTCTCCAGGCTATATTTCTCTTTTCTTCATTATCTTTCAGTAACATAAGAATCACTTCCTTTGCATATTTATCTTATCCAAAAATCCCGCCAATAATTCCATAGGAAATGACTGACATAATAAATGCAGCGAGGCAGACACCAACAACAACTGCCGGAAAAGCTTTTCTAAAGCGGATTCCAAGTAGTGCAGCGATCAGTGATCCTGTCCACGCTCCTGTTCCCGGAAGAGGAATTCCAACAAAAAGTACAAGACCCCAGAACTCATATTTCTCTATCTTGTCACTTTTACTCATTGCCTTCTTCTCCAGCTTCTCCACCATTGGCTTCAAACGCTTCGTTCCTTTCATCCAGTCAAAGATCTTTGTGATCAGTAAAAGGATGAATGGAATCGGAACCAGATTTCCGATTACACAGATCGGTACCGCTTTTGCAAGTTCCACGTTCAGAAACGCCGGTCCTGCTGCCAGAAGTCCTCCACGCAGTTCCAGAATCGGAACCATAGAGATCAGGAAAAGAATAAATTCCTTACCGACCTTTCCGCCCAGTGTCACCATAAACCAGTTGATCAAAGCTTCACTCATTCAGTTATTTCTCCTTTATATATGTTTTCAAAAATCCAAAGAGCATCTCCATCTCTTCTCTTGTACCGATTGTAATTCTCAGATACTGATCGATTCGTGGTGCATTCCAGTGTCTGACAAAGATATTATTCTCTTTCAAAGCCTGGAAAAGTTCATTCGCATCAATCTTAGGATGTCTTGCAAAAATAAAGTTTGCCTTTGCATCCGGGAAAACAAAGCCAAGTTTCCTGAGCTCTTCTTTTGCCCATTCTCTTGTCTCAACTATTTTACGAACCCCTTCTTCAAAATATGCCTTATCCTTAACTGCTTCCACACCACAGGCAAGAGCTGTCTGATTCATCGTGTAAGAGTTAAAAGAATACTTCACATCATTCAGGCAGCGGATCAGATCCGGATTCGAAATTGCATATCCGATTCGCATACCAGCCATACTTCTTGCTTTTGAGAAAGTCTGTGTCACAATAAGATTATCATATTTATCAATCAGTTCAATCGCAGATTTTCCTGCAAAATCAACATATGCTTCATCTACGATCACGATAGAATTCCTGTTCTGCTTTAAGATATCTTCCACGAACTCAAGATCTTCGTAAATTGCTGTCGGTGCATTTGGATTAGGGAAAATAATTCCACCGTTTTCAGCATAATAGTCTTCTTTCACAATTTTAAAATTGTCGTCAAGCTTTGGACAATGATATGGTATCCGATACAATTCTGCCCAGACTTTATAAAACGAATATGTAATATCCGGGAAGAGAATTGGGAGATCTGAATTAAAAAATGTGAGGAAACACATAGAAATCACATCATCAGATCCAACTCCTACAAAAACCTGGTCTTTCCCTACACCATAATAATCTGCAAGACTTCCAACGAGTTCATCTGCAGTCGGATCCGGGTACAGACGGAAACGGTCTGTGTCCATCTCTTTCAGAACACGTTCCACTCCCGGTGCCGGTGGATATGGATTCTCATTTGTATTCAGTTTCACAACCTTATGCTGAGGCTGTTCCCCCGGAACATATGGTTCTACGCTTCGTATATTTCTTAAAAGTTCTTCTCTTACAGCCATGGTACTACCTCTATCTATACTCTTTCGCAAGCTCCGCAAATTTTGGAAGTGCATTTACAATTGTTTCATATGCTACACAGTACGCCATTCTGACATATCCCGGACATCCGAAAGAACTTCCCGGAACAATCAGGATATTGTATTTCTTCGCGGTATTACAAAATTCCTTTTCATCTGCAACCGGTGATTTCACAAAGAGATAAAATGCTCCTTCCGGTTTGATGCACTCGAATCCAAGTTCTTTCAATCCATTATAAAGCGTCTCTCTGTTTCTGTCATAATATGAAATATCTGTCTTCTCATTCAGACATGCCTTCACCACTTTCTGCTGCAATGTCGGTGCATTGACAAATCCAAGGATCCTTGTCGCAACATTTGCCGCTGCATTCAGTTTCTCGCTGTCTGCAACTTCATCCGGAATCACAAGATAACCGATACGTTCTCCCGGAAGAGAAAGTGATTTACTGAAAGAATATCCTACAACTGTATTTGCGTAATACTTTGTAAGATAAGGAACTTCCACTCCGTCATAAGCAAGTTCTCTATACGGTTCATCTGAGATCAGATAAATCTCTGTTCCAAATTCTTTCTGTTTCTTCTCAAGAATCGCTGCCAGCTTCTGGATCGTCTCTTCGGAATAAACAACACCTGTTGGATTATTCGGCGTATTAACGATGACTGCCTTTGTCTTTGGCGACAGCTTTTCCTCAAACTCATCAAGCTTTGGCTGGAATGTCTCTGTATCCGGAGATATCTCCACAATTACACCGTCATAATTATCCGTGTAGCTTCTGTATTCTCCAAAATAAGGAGCAAACACAACAACTTCATCACCTGGATTCAGCAGTGATTTCAGAATTACATTGAGACCTCCTGCTGCTCCGACGGTCATCGTAATATTGCGGGAAGCAAAGTTTGTTCCAAAGCGCTCATTTAAGGAATCAGCAACTGCCTGTCTCACATCTTCATAACCTGCATTGCTGTTCGTATAGCCATGAAGTACGATCGGATCTTCTTCGGAAAGGATCTCGATCATTGCCTTCTTTACCGCTTCCGGTGCCGGAACATTCGGATTTCCAAGGCTGAAGTCAAATACATTCTCTGCCCCGTATTTTGCTGCAAGACGGTTGCCCTCTTCAAACATCGCACGGATTGCAGAACTGTTCGCTACCATGTTTTCCATTTTCTTTGAAATCATTGCTGTCCTCCTATTCTTGTCACAAACCCTTTCTCTTCCAAAAAAGCCGGACGATAAGATAATTTTGCCTTACGAAGTCCTTCTTCTCCGGCATCATCTTCTCTGTTCACATAAGTGTAATCCATACATTCATGTTCAACAAACTGCTGATTGATCATCGGGTATGCTCCCTGTACATCTGCAAATGCTTTCTCAATATGAACAACAAATGTATCCTTGCACAGTTCTTCCCCTACTGTAAAAGCAACAATTTTTTCGCCATTTCTCAACACTCCGCCTTTAAAACCGAGTTCTTTATATAAACGGAGGGAATTCAACGAAACGCACATCTCTGCGTTCTTCTCAGGATCATCATTACATCCATTTGAATTTCTCCACTTCAGAGCCATCTGAAAGCACGCTTCTACATTCTCATCACTGAGTGATTCGTAAGACCAGTCCGGATAAAGCTGCTTAAACTTGTTAATATGGTTTCGCTTTCCGTGAAGCTTCTTTCCTGCAAGTGTTGCAAGCTTCTCTGTCTCATAGATATAATCTGCCTGATCTCTGTCATATTCAATCTGGAATTGTCCCGGATACCATTCTTCCATCTGTTCAAAATTCTCCGGTGTCACACAGTAAAGACCGAACTCACAGCCTTCATCCTCACAGATCTTCATCAGTTCTTCCAATGCAGCTTTGACAGCTTCCGGCTTTCCTACCGGGTAAGCATAAGTATGTCCATCTCCTTCATCACGAAATACAAGTGCATCATGAAGGATTGCGTATTTCACTTTATACTGTCTGGACCAGAGATATACATTCGCAAATGTTCTCTCACAGCTTCTGCTCGGAGCCTGTGCAAAATAATAGTCAATCAGTTCTTTGTCTTCCAGTTCCGGTCGTTTGAATTCCGGTATCATCCTTGTACTACTCCTCCATCTTTGCAAGCTTCGCTGTCTGATCCGCTGCGATCAGGCTGTCGATCACTTCATCCAGATCACCATTCAGAATGCTATCCAGTTTATGAAGTGTCAGCTTGATTCTATGATCTGTTACTCTTCCCTGTGGGAAATTATAAGTTCTGATCTTCTCAGAACGATCTCCTGTACCAATCTGACTTCTTCTCTCTGCTGCCTCGGAAGCCTGTTTCTTCTCAAGCTCCAGGTCATACAATTTGGAACGAAGCAGTCGGAATGCTTTCTCTTTATTCTGCAGCTGTGATTTCTCTGTCTGGCTGTAGATCACGATTCCTGTCGGGTAATGAGTCAGTCGTACGGCAGAGTCTGTTGTGTTGACACACTGTCCACCGTTTCCTGATGCACGCATTACGTCGATACGGATATCCTTCTCATCGATCACAACATCGACTTCTTCCGCCTCCGGCATCACAGCTACTGTGATTGTTGAAGTATGAATTCTTCCGCCACTCTCTGTCTCCGGCACACGCTGTACACGATGTACACCACTTTCATACTTCATACGGGAATATGCTCCCTGTCCTGTGATCATAAATACACACTCTTTAAATCCGCCGATTCCATTCTCATTCAGAGAGATCATCTCTGTCTTCCATCTGCGGCTGTCTGCATAATGCACATACATACGATAAACTTCTGCCGCAAAAAGTGCAGCCTCATCTCCACCTGCACCGGCACGGATCTCAACGATAACATTCTTATCATCATTCGGGTCCTTCGGAAGAAGAAGAATCTTAAGTTCCTGCTCCAATTCTTCAATTCTGGCTTTTGATTCATTCAGCTCTTCTTTTGCAAGCTCGCGCATCTCTTCATCTGATTCCTCTTCCAGGATCATCAGACTCTCTTCTACGTTCTGCTTGCAGTTCTTATATTCCTGATAAGCCTCCACGATCGGTGCAAGATCACTCTGCTCTTTCATCAGCTTACGGAAACGCTCCGGATCATTCGCCACATCCGGCTCCTGAAGCTCACCCATTACTTCCTGGTAACGAATTACCAAATCCTCTAATCTGTCAAACATAGTTCTATATCCTCTTCTATTTTTTAATCTTCTTTATCTTTTTAATAGTACACGCCACAGACGATGCGGTCAAGTCCTGCCAGGTCCTTTTTTACGAACACCTTGTCATATCCTGCTTCTTTCATAAGATCTGAAACAGCTTTTCCCTGATCGTATCCTATCTCAAAAGCAAGGACACCGTTCTCTTTCAAAAATCGCTTCGCGTCTGCTATAATCTTCTTATAAAAATACAATCCGTCTTCTTTCCCATCCAATGCACTGAATGGATCATGAAGTTTTACTTCGTCCTGAAGCTTCTCAATCTCTGACGTTCTGATATAAGGCGGATTCGACAAAATCATGTCATAGATCCCACTGACATTTTCAAAAAGATCACTCAAAATCCAGCTGATTTTTCCTTTTCCGTCATTTTGACCGTTTCTTAAATGCTCTTCATTTTTCTTTGCGACTGCAAGTGCCTCTTCTGAAAAATCAACGCCTGTTCCTTTTATGGAAATCCCTCTCTGCTCTGCATAGTGCATCACACTCAGCAGGATACATCCAGATCCGGTACACATATCAAGAAGCTGAAAACTACTATCACCGACTGACTGGTCTTTGCTTATCATGTGAAGTGCTTCTTCTACAAGAACTTCTGTATCTTGTCTTGGAATAAGTACGTATTCGTTCACAAGGAATTCAAGTCCCATGAATTCCTGGGTTCCTGTGATATGCTGCAGCGGAATATGATTTTTTCTCTTCTCCAGACATTCTTTATATTTCCTGCCGGCATCTTCGCTCATTCTCTGATCCGGATCCATATAATAACGGGCTTTTGTGATCCCCGTTACATACTCTAACAAATACCATGCATCGAGATCCGCTTCGTCAATCCCTGCTCCTGCAAGAATCTCTTTCCCCTCTATATAAGCCTTCTTCAGGCTCATGATAGAATCGTCTTCTATTTTGTTCCCTGTCATCTTCCCTGATTCCATTCTTATCACTTCAGATTCTCCTTCTGCCAGCTTCTCCAGTCAAATACAGCTTCTACTGCTTTGATTCCAACTTCGATCATACTGTCATCAGGCTCCTTCGTTGTCAGATTCTGAACCCAGAGTCCCGGTTTACTGAGTACATTGATCACCGGATGATCACTGTTTCCGGCCAGACGTATCAATTCGTAAGAGATTCCTGCAATCAACGGAAGCAGGGCGATCCGGAGAAGCACTCTCACAATCTGTGACTTTGCCGTAATAAAAAAGCAGACAATAATACTTACGATCATGACAAAGAAAAGAAAGCTTGTTCCGCATCTCTTATGCTGTTTGGAACTTTTCCGGACATTTTCTACATTTAATTCCAGTCCATGTTCGATGCAATTAATACATTTATGCTCTGCCCCGTGATACATAAATGTTCTCTTAATATCCTTTGTTCTGGAAATCAGAACAATATAGATCAGGAAAACAGCAACGCGGATCACACCTTCTAAAACGGTCATCACAAGATGTGAAGATGTGTGCTTTTCTACAATACTACTCAGATAATATGGAAGAACCATAAAAATACCAACCGCAATCAAGACAGAAACCACAACCGTCAGATTCATGATCAGTTTTTCCTTCTTCTCCTGCTTTCTCGCCTCATCTTCTGTAAGGATCTCCTCTTCCTCGTCCTCAAAAAAACTTGCAGAATAAGTCAGGGTCTTCATCCCAAGCACAAGAGAATCCACAAAATTAAAAATCCCCCGGATGAAAGGAATCTTTTGCGGTGCCTTCCATGGGAGAACTCCTCTGTATTCCTGAATATCTACTTCAATCTCTCCATCTGGTTTCCGGACGGCAACGGAATACGTTTCCCGGTTCTTCATCATAATGCCTTCCAGCACTGCCTGGCCGCCTATATTCGATGATTTCATATATTTCTCCTAAACACAAAGAGGACTGAGATTTCCACCTCAGCCCTCATCACTTCGTATTTCTTATTTAATACCGTATTTCTTATTGAACTTATCAACACGGCCACGAGCCTGTGTTGCTTTCTGCTGACCTGTGTAGAATGGATGACACTTGGAGCAGATTTCTACGTGGATGTTCTCCTTTGTAGATCCTGTAACAAATGTGTTTCCACAGTTGCATGTTACAGTTGCCTGATAATAATTAGGATGGATACCTTCGCGCATGATTTTCACCTCTCTATTTTTAAATTACTTATTATTTTCTCTAAACAGCTTTTTAATTGTATCACACATTTTTTGATTATGCAACACTTTTTTAGATAAATTTCTGACGGATGATCTGCTGAACAAGCTCTTCGTTTGTTTTTGTACGGGAAAACATGTTCAAAAGGTTGTCCACTGCCTCTTCTGATTTCATGCCGTTCATTGCTTTTCTCATGATATAAACCGCATCCTGTTCTTCCTTTGTAAGAAGCAGATCTTCTCTTCTTGTTCCTGATTTCGGAATATCAATCGCCGGGAAAACTCTTTTCTCCTGAAGCTTTCTGTCAAGCATCAGTTCCATGTTACCTGTTCCCTTGAATTCTTCATAAACAACATCATCCATCTTGCTTCCTGTATCAACCAGTGCTGTTGCAAGAATCGTAAGGCTTCCACCTTCTCTCATATTTCTTGCTGCTCCGAAGAAACGCTTTGGACTGTAAAGTGCTGCCGGATCAAGACCACCGGAAAGTGTTCTTCCTGATGGTGGAACGATCAGGTTATATGCTCTTGAAAGTCTTGTAATGCTGTCAAGGAGAATCATAACGTCTTTTCCGTGCTCTACCAGACGTTTTGCCCTTGAGATAACCATTTCTGATACTCGCTTGTGATGCTCCGGAAGTTCATCAAATGTAGAATGGATCACTTCTACATTCGGACCTTCGATTGCTTCACGGATATCAGTTACTTCTTCCGGACGTTCATCGATCAACAGAATCAGAAGATGCATATTCGGTTCTGTCTTCTGTACAGACAGTGCAACTTCTTTTAATAATGTAGTTTTTCCTGCCTTCGGTGGAGATACGATCATACCTCTCTGTCCTTTTCCAATAGGAGAAACAAGATCCACGATACGCATAGCTGTTGTACAACCCGGATTCTCCAGACGAATTCTCTGATTCGGGAAAATCGGAGTCAAATCTTCAAAGTTCTTTCTCTTCATTGCCTCTGCCGGACGCAGTCCATTGATTGTAGACACATAAAGAAGTGCGCTGAACTTTTCTCCCTGCGTCTTAACTCTTGTATTTCCTGTCAGGATATCTCCTGTTTTAAGCCCGAATCTGCGAATCTGTGAAGGAGCAACATAGACATCTCCATCCCCCGGAAGATAATTATCAGAACGAATGAATCCATATCCATCCTGAAGTACCTCAAGGATTCCGTTTGCTGTAAAACCACTGTCCAGCTGTTCAATATCTGTCTCTTCTTTTTTCTCTTCTTTTACTTCTTCTCTCGCTTCTTCTGCTGCCTCTTTCTGCTCTTCCTGCTCATCCAGTTCAAGCATTGCATCGATCAGATCGCCTTTCTTTAATGTAGAAACACCTCTCATCTTTCTTGCTTTTGCAAGTTCTTTCAATGTTGCCAGCGGCAATGATTCATATTTTTCTCGTGTCATATTCTTTTCCTTTCTTTTCAGGTAAGTCTGTTTTTTCAATCCGCTTCACATGTGCCCTTTTCACATACCGGATTATTCATTCATACTTCGGGAATATAAGTCTGATTCGACTTTAATGGAAATTTGCTTTAAATATGGTGTTATTATACAGTATATTTTTCTAAAAAGAAAGAACTTTTTGAACTTTTCTCTGTTTTCCTGTACTTGCGTGTTTCCTTTTTCAGTGGTATCATTAATTCAATCAAATCAGAGAGGTATAAAATCATGACAAACAATGAAAAAGCTTTAAAAATGCATGAAGAATGGAATGGTAAGATAGAGACAACTGCCAAAGCGCATGTCAACTCAAGAGAAGATCTTGCCATCGCTTATACTCCGGGTGTTGCTGAACCTTGTAAGGTGATTGCACAGGATCCGGAAGCCGCATATAAATACACTATGAAAGCCAATACAGTTGCCGTTGTATCTGACGGAAGCGCTGTTCTTGGTCTTGGAAACATCGGTGCGCTTGCTGCTATGCCGGTTATGGAGGGAAAGGCAGTCCTGTTCAAGGAATTCGGTGGTGTCAACGCAGTTCCGATCTGTCTGGATACACAGGACACAGAAGAGATCATTAAATCTGTAGTCAACATTGCACCGGCTTTCGGTGGAATCAATCTGGAAGATATTTCAGCTCCTCGTTGTTTTGAAATCGAAACACGTCTGAAAGAACTCCTGAACATTCCAGTTTTCCATGATGACCAGCACGGAACAGCTATCGTTGTCCTCGCCGGAATCATCAATGCCCTGAAAGTAACAGGAAAGAAGAAAGAAGATTGCCGTGTTGTAGTAAACGGAGCCGGATCTGCCGGAGTTGCTATCACAAAGCTGCTTCTCACTTATGGTTTCCCGCATATTACAATGTGTGACATCAACGGAATCATTTCCAAGAACTCTCCGAACCTGAACTGGATGCAGCAGCAGATGACTGAAGTTACAAATCTGGAAGGACGCACCGGAACACTTGCCGATGCATTAAAAGGTGCTGATATTTTCGTTGGTGTTTCTGCTCCGAATATTGTTTCTAAAGAGATGGTTGCTTCTATGAATAAGGATGCAATTCTGTTCGCCATGGCGAACCCTGTACCGGAGATCATGCCTGACCTTGCAAAAGAAGCAGGTGCCAAAGTTGTCGGAACTGGACGCTCTGACTTCCCGAACCAGGTAAACAATGTTGTTGCATTCCCTGGTATTTTCAAAGGTGCATTAGAAGGACGTGCCACACAGATTACAGAAGAAATGAAACTTGCCGCTGCCAATGCAATCGCAGGTCTTGTTCCGGATGAAGAATTGAATGAGAACAACATTCTTCCGGAAGCCTTTGATCCTCGTGTAGCAGACACAGTAAGCAAAGCAATCAAGGATTTAATCTAATATGTGGGGAGAGAAGCGCTACCACTCTCTTGACTATGCATTGAAATCCCAGTTTGGAGAGAAAGTATATCGCATTGCATTGAACGGCGGTATGACTTGCCCGAACCGTGATGGTAAGATTGGATATGGTGGCTGTATCTTCTGCAGTGGTATGGGTTCGGGAGATTTTGCAGGTTCTGCCTGCAAAACAATTACAGAACAGCTCGCAGAAGGGAAAGCCATTCTTGCCAGGAAACGTCCGGTGCATGCTTATATCGCATATTTCCAGGCCTTTACAAGCACATATGCTCCTATCGATTATTTGCGGAAGATTTTTACAGAAGCAATACAAGACCCTGATGTGAAAGTACTTGCAATCGCAACCCGCCCTGACTGTTTAGATTCTGATGTCCTGGAACTTTTGGATGAGTTGAACCGGATAAAACCTGTCTGGATTGAACTTGGCCTTCAGACCATCCATCCCGAATCTTCCAGATACATTCGCAGAGGCTATCCTTTAGAGGTATTTGATACTGCTGTGCATGAACTGAAGCGCCGGAATCTGACTGTAATCGTGCATGTCATTTTATTTCTGCCCGGAGAGACTCACGAAATGATGCTTGAGACGATCGATTATCTGAATCATTCAAATATTGACGGAATCAAGTTACAGCTTCTCCACATTTTAAAAGGAACTGATCTTGCAGTTGAGTATCAGAAAAGTCTCTCAGATCCTGCTTATACCGGTCCTGCTTTCCATATCCCGGATGCGGACGAATACATCCGTCTGCTCACTGAATGTATCCAGCATTTGCGTCCGGGAATTGTTATTCACCGACTGACCGGTGACGGACCGAAGGATCTCTTGATCGCACCTCTGTGGACAGGTGCAAAACGAACTGTTTTAAATCAGATCCACAAATATATGAAAGATCATGACTTGTACCAGGGAAAGGAGTATTATGGCTGAAACATTTACATTATATAAACTGATTGTGTTGTACATGTTGGATAGAGTCGATTTTCCGCTTACAACTTCCCAGATATCAGAATTCATTCTTGATAAAGGATATACAACTTATTTCCGTCTTCAGTCTGCTCTTGCAGAATTAACGGATTCCGGACTTCTGAAAATTGAGCTGACACATAATCGTACGCTTTATAATCTCACAGAAGAAGGCGCTGCTACGATCAACTATTTCAGAAATAAAATTTCTCCTGAGATTCGTCAGGAAATTGATAATTTTATCAATGAGAAAAAATATGATCTGAAAGAAGAGGTTTCTGTTAAATCAGATTACTATCTGAATACAAACCATGAATATGAAGTAAAATGCCAGATTTTAGAAAATGGCTCCCACCTCATCGATATGACACTCACTGTGCCAACTCAGACTGAGGCAGAAGCCATTGTAAATAACTGGAATCGAAAGAATCAGGAGATTTACGCTTTACTGCTCTCGCAGCTTCTGTAAACGCTCCTTGATCTGTTTTTCATAACCAAGGTCGCCGGGTTCATAGAACCTGGCGTCTTTTATTTCATCCGGAAGATATTGCTGATCCACATAATGATTTGGATAATCATGGGCATATTTATACCCTGTTCCATGTCCTAATTTCTGTGCACCTTTGTAATGTGCATCCTGAAGGTGTGTCGGAACCGTTGTTTTATTGTTCCGTACTGCATCATTCGCTGCAAATATTGCATTCACGGCAGAATTGCTCTTTGGTGCTGATGCCACATAAGTCACCGCCTGTGAAAGAATAATCTGTGATTCCGGCATTCCAATCCTTTCTACGGCCTGTGCAGCCGCAACTGCAACAGTAAGCGCCATTGGATCTGCATTTCCAACATCTTCAGAGGCACAGATCATAATTCTTCTTGCTATGAACTTCACATCTTCTCCTGCATACAACATCTTTGCAAGATAAAAGACCGCTGCATCCGGATCCGAGCCACGCATGCTCTTAATAAATGCAGAGATGATATCGTAATGATTGTCTCCTTTTTTGTCATAATTCACCACTCGCTTCTGGATGCATTCTGACGCAACATCCAGAGTAATATGAATTTGTCCATCTTCACTTCTGTCTGTTGTCAATACACCCAGTTCAATCGCATTCAATGCGTTTCTTGCATCTCCGCCTGACACATCTGCCAGAAATTCAAGTGCATCATCTTCGATCACTGCATGAAAGCTTCCAAGACCTTTCTCCGTATCATTCACTGCGCGGAGAAGAAGCTCCTTGATGTCCTGCTTCTCCAGTGGACGCAATTCAAAAATACTTGACCTTGAAATCAAAGCTCCATTCACCTCGAAATAAGGATTCTCCGTTGTTGCACCAATCAGGATCAACGTTCCATCTTCCACAAACGGAAGCAGATAATCCTGCTGCCCTTTATTAAAGCGATGGATCTCATCAATAAAAAGAATCGTCTTCTTTCCATACATTCCCTGCAGATCTTTTGCTTCTTTCACTACTTCTTCCATGTCTTTCTTTCCGGCAACTGTCGCATTGATCTGCTTGAACTCCGCGCTGGTGGTATGTGCGATCACCTTTGCCAGTGTTGTCTTTCCTGTTCCCGGAGGTCCGTAAAAAATCAAAGAACTCAGCTTATCTGCCTTAATTGCCCGGTAAAGCAATTTATCTTTTCCAATAATATGCTTCTGTCCCACCACTTCATCCAGTGTCACCGGACGCATTCTGGATGCAAGCGGGGATTCCTTCTCTTTATTTGTCTCTCTCATATAATCAAATAAATCCATATTTCTCTCCTGTTTTTAATCTTATATTCACATTTTGTAACTGTTCAGAGCAGTTACCACATTTTTAATCCATGATCAGATGGTCTACTGTCACAAACTCATAACCTTTGCCCTGCAACAGATCTACAATCCGTATAGCCGCCTGCACAGAAGATGGATAACAGTCATGCAATAAAATAATATCTCCCGGATTTATCTCTTCCACAACTGTTTTTACAACCGCCCCTGCATCTTCGGTCATCCAGTCCAGCGGATCTACCGTCCATCCGATATACATTCTGCTCAGGTCTTGTTCGCTGTCCACCGGGAGTTCTCCGTAAGGTGCTCTTGCGAACGCAGGTTGTTTTCCCGTTATCTTTTCAATCACTGTATCTGTCTGTTCCAGTTCTTTCTTCGCTTCTCCTGTTTCCAGTTTTGACAGATTGCAATGCGTATAAGTATGATTTCCGATCAAATGACCTTCCTCATACATTCTTTTCACAATTTTTTCATTCTCGCCTTTTTCTACATTTTCGCCGATCAGGAAAAAGGTTGCCCGCACTTTACGTTCCTTTAATCCATCCAACAGAATCGGAGTAGAGGATGCATTTGGGCCGTCATCAAATGTAAGCGCAACAACCGGTCTTACCTCATCTGATATACTCTGGCTTCGCACTGAATCAGATGAAACACTCATTGTTTTTCTTCCATCCATCTTTATCAAAGATGGGAACATAGCTAAAAATACCAGAAAACAGAAAAACTGTACTACATAACTCCAACTTTTTCCAGACATCATGACAGCTTCCCGCCTCTGACATTCTTACTCTATTCTTATGTCCTGCGCCCCGGCATCATTCCTTCTTTTTTCTATGCTTTTCTCTGTATTCCGTCGGGCTTGTCTTCTTCACTTTCCGGAATGCCTTCGAAAAATAAAGATTATTCTCAAAACCAACAGAATATGCAATTGCCGAAACCGAAAGTCCCGTCTCTTTCAACAGACGGCATGCCTGCTGGATTCTGTATTCTGTCAGATATTCTTTTGGTGAACAATTCATATAGGTCTGAAAAGAGCGAAACAGATGACTTCTGCTGATTCCTACATAGTCTGCAATATCTTCCACCGTCACAGGATAAGAATAATTGGTCTCTATATAATTCTCTGCCTTTTCTACATACAAAAGCTTTGCATCTCTTTCCTGGTCTTCCCCTTCATGGTAGTGCATAAAGACAGACAGAAGACTATAAAGTGCTCCTGTCATGGCAACCGCTTCTTCGTATCCATTGCCCTTTGCATTATAAATCCGTTCCAATCCATTCCGGATCTGTTCATCCGGCACATTCCCTCTTTTTAAAAAAGGCCGTTCTTTCAGAAAACCTGTATTTCGAATAATTGACGCCGCATCCGTCCCCATGAATCCTGCCCAGGCATATTCCCATGGCTCCTGCTGATCGGCATAATACTTTACTTCCACGCCCGGATATAAGATAAAAGTATCTCCGGCTTCTAATTTCCAAGTCTTTTCTCCAACCGTATAGTATCCTGTTCCTGATAAAATATGATGGATACAATAATGATCCCTGACTCCGGGTCCCCACTGATATCCTGCTTCACACCTTTGATATCCCGTGTTATATACAGACAACGAAGTCATCAGAATTTCTCCTGACTTATACGAATGTTTGTAAGTCTCTGCCATCTTCCGGCTCCTTTCCCATATTCTGTAATCCGTAATATCATTATAACACCTTGTCTTTTTAATGCAACATTATTACATACCACAGCACGTATTTTTTATAGACGTTTCCACTTGTTAACGCTATAATAAATATAAATAAATCTGATCGATACGATTACTTTAAATGGAGGTAAATAATGATGAAGAAAAAATTATTCGATATGTTTGCAGAACTTTTTGGGGATTCCGAAGGAACTCGTTTTTACTTTTCTCCTGGACGCGTGAATCTGATCGGTGAGCACACAGATTATAACGGTGGACATGTATTTCCTTGTGCACTCACACTTGGTACTTATGGTGCAGCACGTAAAAGAGAGGATAACAAGATCCATTTCTATTCCATGAATCTGGATTCCTTTGGTGTTGTAGAAGCATCACTTGATGACCTGACCAATAAAAAAGAATATAACTGGGCGAACTATCCTCTTGGTGTTGTCTGGGCATTCAAAGAAAAAGGACATGAGATCACAAGTGGTTTTGATATGGTGATCTGGGGAAATATTCCGAACGGTTCCGGACTTTCCTCTTCTGCTTCCCTGGAAGTTCTCACTGGTGTGATCCTGACAGACCTGTTCGAGATCAAAGATCTTTCCATGACAGATCTTGCACTGATCGGCCAGTATTCTGAGAATAACTTCAATGGATGCAACTGTGGTATCATGGATCAGTTTGCTGTTGCCATGGGTAAAAAAGACCACGCGATCTTCCTTGATACAAGTGATTTAAGCTACGAATATGCACCTTGCGTTCTTGATGGTGCCAAGATCGTAATCACAAACAGTAAAGTAAAACACAGTCTTGTTGATTCTGCTTACAACGACAGAAGAAACGAGTGTGCTGCTGCACTGAAAGCGCTCCAGAGTGAACTTGATATTCAGGCACTTGGAGATCTTACTCCTGAAGAATTCGAGGCACACAAATCTCTGATCAAAGATGAGATCCAGTTAAAGCGTGCAAAACATGCCGTTTACGAAAACCAGCGTACAATTGATGCCGTTACTGCACTGAAAGCCGGAGACATTGAAAATTTCGGAAAATTAATGAATCAGTCCCATATTTCACTGCGTGATGATTATGATGTATCCTGTGAAGAGATTGACATCCTTGTAGATCTTGCATGGCAGATCCCAGGTGTACTCGGCTCCCGTATCACAGGCGGCGGATTCGGCGGATGTACAGTTAGTATTGTAAAAGATGAATCTGTAGATACATTTATTGAAACAATTGGAAAAACATATCTCGAAAAAGTAGGACATGAAGCTGAGTTCTACACAGTAGATATCGGAGATGGTGCTTCTCGTCTTGACTAACGCCCACCTGTTCTGACTAACACTTATCTTGGCTATTATCAGATAGGAAATGATACATATTTTATTGCAGGAATGCCAATGGCATTCCCGCATTTAAGGAGGTTCTCAAAGCATGCTTTACGATGCAATCAAAAAATTAGTACAATATGGAATCAATACCGGAATCACTCCGGAATCTGAACGGATTTATACAACTAATCTTCTGCTGGATCTGTTCCACGAAGATAACTATGAAGACGTTGACTGTAACCTGGACAATCTCGTTCTGGAAGATATTCTTGCAGAACTTTTAGATATCGCCGCAGAGCGCGGAATCATTGAAAACAGCATCGGCTACCGTGATCTGTTTGACACAAAGCTGATGAATACACTGATGCCACGCCCATCACAGATCCAGCAGACTTTCTGGGAAAAATACAAAGTTTCTCCGGAGACAGCAACTGATTATTATTACAAATTAAGCCAGGACAGTGATTATATCCGCAGATACCGCATTGCCAGAGACCGCAAATGGACGGTTGACACAGAATATGGCACTTTGGATATTACGATCAATCTTTCCAAACCAGAGAAAGATCCAAAAGCGATTGCAGCAGCAGGAAAAGCAAAATCCTCTTCCTATCCAAAATGTCAGCTTTGCATGGAAAATGAGGGCTATGCAGGACGCCTTGATCATCCGGCTCGTGAGAACCACAGAATCATCCCGATCACAATTCAGGATAATCCTTGGGGATTCCAGTACTCCCCTTATGTATACTACAACGAGCACTGTATCGTATTTAACGGACAGCATGTTCCAATGAAGATCGATCGTAATGCATTTGAAAAGCTTTTTGATTTCATCAAACTTTTCCCACACTACTTCCTTGGATCCAATGCAGACCTTCCGATCGTTGGCGGTTCTATCTTAAGCCATGATCATTTCCAGGGCGGAAATTATACTTTCGCAATGGCTAAAGCTCCGATCATTGAGCACTTTACTGTAAAAGGTTATGAAGATGTAACAGCCGGTATTGTAAAATGGCCACTCTCTGTTATCCGTCTCCAGAGCAAAGAAGTAAAACCTCTGATTGATCTGGCTGAGCACATTTTAAACACATGGAGATCCTATACAGATGAAGATGCTTTCATCTTCGCTGAGACAGACGACACGCCGCACAATACGATCACACCAATTGCAAGAAAGCGTGGAGACCTTTACGAACTTGACCTGACATTAAGAAACAATATTACAACAGAAGAACACCCACTTGGTGTTTATCATCCACACGCGAAGCTGCACCATATCAAGAAAGAAAACATCGGTCTTATTGAAGTAATGGGACTTGCTGTTCTTCCTGCACGACTGAAAGGTGAGATGGAACTTCTGAGAGATTACATCCTGACAGGAAAAGATATCCGCAGCAATGAGCAGATTGCAAAACACGCTGACTGGGTAGATGAATTCCTTCCAAATTATTCTTCCATCACAGAAGATAATGTTGAAGAGATCCTTCAGCAGGAAGTCGGAAAAGTATTCTGCGAAGTACTCGAAGACGCCGGGGTTTATAAATGTGATGAAAAAGGACTGGAGGCATTCCATCGTTTTGTAGGGGTGTTGTAATTTGTTGAACTTGGATTCATTATCACTCAAATAAGTACTTTTTAGTAAAACAGACGTGAGGAAGCCACTGTATTGCATCGGACACCGGCCCGCTTTACCTCATCCCTTTGACAATCTGTAACGAAAAAGCCAGAGCACTCACCGTGTGTGATTCGTGTCTGGCTTTTTCTAACAGATTCTGCAAAGTGTATTCGGAACGCTCCTGCCTTAAATGTGTCCTCAACAATACAGTGGCTCCCTCACTCGGCTTTTCAAATGAGTAAGTGCTATTCCAAATGAAATGAATCCAGAAAACAAAATATGAACTTAAAGTGTTAAGGAAATGGGAACGCAATCAACTACGATGGTCTTCCCATTTCCTTTGTTTTCTGGATTTGTCTGATTGGAATTAAATATCTCGTTTGGAATATGTAAGCAAGGACAGTCCTGCTGTTGCCACGAGCACATGTAAGGCAGGAGCGTTCCGAATACACTTTGTTCAGTATGTTAGTAAGAGCCAAAACAGGCACCACACACGGTAACTGTTCTGGCTCTTACGTTACATACTTTCAAAGGGATGAGGTAAAGCGGGCCGGTGCTCGTGGTAATAGCAGGGCTGGCCTTGCGACACCATTCTATAGACTGTTTAATACCAATTAGTACAGTTTCGCACTGATCAGTTTTGGTCTGAATCCTGCTTTATCGAGTGTATCGAGAATCTTTTTCTTATGATCTGTTCCGAATGCTTCCATTGTGATACGAAGCTCTACTGCTGCGTTTCTGTTTGTGCTTACAAACTGGTTATGTTCCAGTTTAATGATATTACCCTGTACGTCTGCGACTGTCTGTGCCACGCGTGCGAGTTCACCCGGCTTATCCGGAAGGAGTACGGATACGGAGAAGATACGGTCTCTCTGAATCAGTCCGTGCTGTACGATAGAGGACATTGTGATTACATCCATATTTCCACCACTTAATACACAGACTACTTTCTTTCCTTTGATGTCCATCTGCTTTAATGCAGCTACGGAAAGAAGTCCTGAATTTTCTACGATCATCTTATGATTCTCTACCATATCAAGAAATGCACCAATCAATTCATCATCTTCTACAAGAAGTACTTCATCTACATTTTCTTTCACATATGGGAGGATCTTATCTCCAACTTCTTTTACAGCTGTTCCATCTGCGATTGTATTCGCTGAAGGAAGTTCTACCGGCTCTCCTGCTTTCAGGGCTGCTGTCATGCTGGCTGCCTCTGACGGCTCTACACCAACTACTTTGATCTTTGGATTGAGCATCTTGGCAAGTGTGGAAACACCTGTGATCAGTCCGCCGCCACCGATCGGTGCAAGGATATAATCTACAGTCGGGAGTTCCTGAACAATCTCCATTGCGATTGTTCCCTGACCCGTAGCGACATCAAGGTCATTGAATGGATGAACAAATGTATATCCGTTCTCTTCTGCAAGTTTGCACGCATGTGCGTAAGCATCATCATAAACATCTCCGTGAAGTACTACATCTGCTCCAAAGCTTTTTGTACGGTTTACTTTGATCAGCGGAGTAACTGTAGGCATAACGATCGTAGCTTTGCATCCAAACTGTTTTGCTGCAAATGCAACGCCCTGTGCATGATTTCCTGCTGATGCTGTGATCAGTCCACGGCTTCTTTCTTCGTCTGTCAGTGTGCTGATCTTGTAGTATGCACCACGGATCTTATAAGCTCCTGTGTGCTGCATATTCTCCGGTTTTAAATAGACCTTTGCTCCTGTCTGTGCACTTAAGTATTCACTGTAAATAAGTTTTGTAGGATTTGTTACCTTTTTTACCAGTTCGCTAGCTTCTTCAAATTTCTCTAATGTCATCATGGTCTTTCTTCCTCTCTGTAAAACAACGCGTTTACGAACTCTTCTGAGTTAAATTTCTGCAAGTCATCAATCGTTTCTCCTACACCGATATATTTTACCGGAATACCAAGTTCAGACTGGATTGCTACTGCGATTCCACCTTTGGCTGTTCCATCCATCTTTGTCAGAACAATTCCTGTTATATCTGTTACTTCATTGAATTCCTTTGCCTGGGCAAGTGCATTCTGTCCTGTCGTTGCATCCAGCACAACCAGTGTCTCACGGAACGCATCCGGATACTCTCTGTCGATCACACGATTGATCTTCTTAAGCTCTTCCATCAGGTTCTTCTTATTGTGAAGTCTTCCGGCTGTATCGCACAGAAGTACATCTGCCTTTCTTGCTTTCGCAGCAGCAACCGCATCATATACAACAGATGCCGGATCTGCGCCTTCCTGACCGCCGATCATCTCAACGCCGGCACGGTTGGACCATTCTTTTAACTGCTCTCCTGCTGCCGCACGGAATGTATCCGCTGCCGCAAGGATCACTTTCTTATTCTGTGCTTTCAGCTTTCCTGCAAGTTTACCGATCGTTGTTGTTTTACCAACACCATTTACTCCGATCACGAAAACCACACTCTGACGATTCTCAAACTCATATGCTGTCTCTCCGACATCCATCTGTTCACGAATACTGTCGATCACAAGCTGTCTACATTCAATCGGTTCCTTGATATGTTGCTCTTTTACTTTAACCTTTAAATCTTCAATGATGTCCATTGTTGCTCTGACACCAAGATCTCCCATGATCAGAGTTTCTTCCAGTTCTTCATAAAAGTCATCATCAATTTTTGAAAATCCATGGAAAATACTATCCATGCCGGACACAATATTATCTCTTGTCTTTGTCAGACCGGATACAAGTCGTTTAAAAAAGCCTTTTTTTTCTTCTCCCATTTTCAACCTCCTGTTCTCTTAATTCCCTGTTTGCAATAAAAACAGATTTATTTGTCCAGATCATCTTCCAGCAGATCCACAGAAACAAGTGTGGATACTCCTTTTTCCTGCATGGTAATTCCATACAGGCGGTCTGCTGCTGCCATTGTACCACGTCTGTGGGTAATAACGATGAACTGTGTATATTTTGTCAGCTTATGCAGATATTTTGCATAGCGGTCTACATTGTTATCATCCAGCGCCGCTTCAATCTCATCAAGGAGACAGAACGGAGATGGCTTCAGATTCTGGATTGCAAATAGTAATGCGATTGCAGTCAGTGCCTTCTCTCCACCTGAAAGCTGCATCATATTCTGCAGTTTCTTTCCTGGTGGCTGTGCAATAATGCGTATTCCTGCTTCAAGAATATCCACATCCTCCTGTAATTCCAACGATCCCTTTCCGCCTCCGAAAAGCTGCCGGAATACATCATTGAACTCTGTCGCAATTCTTGCGAACTGTTCTGTGAACTGCTTACGCATTGCTACATCCAGTTCTTCGATAATCTGTTCAAGAGAAGCTTCTGCTTCCACCAGATCATCATGCTGGTCTTTTAAGAAAGTATAACGCTCGGATACATTTTTGTAATCCTCAATTGCATTGACATTGACTGAACCAAGCTTTCGGATCTCATTTTTAAGTTCCTGGATCTTTTTCTTCATCAATGCCAGATCTGTCAGTGTCTCATTACGAAGCTCTTTCGCATGATTGTAAGTGAGTTCATACTCTTCCCACATATAATTCATCTGCTTCTCCGACGCTTCTTCATAGCCTTCTTTCTGGCTGTTCAGACGGAAACATTCTTTATCAAGATCTGACACATGCTTTGCAAGTTCTTCTCTCTGTCGTAAGAAATCTTTATGCTGCTGATTCAGTTCTTCGCGTTTTTTGCTCTGTACTTTAATCTCTTCACCAATCTCTGTAAACAGTTCTTTTGAATCTTCAATCGTTTTCCTGAGTCCTTCGATTTCATTTTCTTTTTGCAGAATCTCCTCAGATACATCTCCACGATTTTCGGCAAGTTCTTCCTGCTCTTTTTCATATCTGGTGATTTCCTCATCTATACGGGAAATATTTTCTACAATAAAGGTCTTCTGCTGATCCAGGCCTGCCAGTGAAAGATGGACTTCCTCGGACTGTTTCATCTGAACAGCCTCATCCTCTCTTTCTTTCTCCAGCTGCATCTGCAAAACTTCAATCTGTTCATTCAGTTCTTTTTCCAACTTCTCCGATGTCTCAAGTTCCATCTGGATAGAATCTTCATTCTCATTGATTTCATCCAACTCTTGATGCAATGCTTTCTGTTCTTTCAGGAATCCTTCGTAACGCTGTTTTGATTCTAACTGTTCTCTCTGTACCTGTGCAACATTCATTCGCGCAGTGTTCTCCAGCACCGATTCTTCTCTTAAATGCTCCTGCACTTCATCAATCACACTGTAGCACGCCGCACGACGATTCTTCGCCTCTGTAACTTCTTTTTCCAACATGTCCATGTCAGATTTGAGCATATCAACCGTCTTCTCGAATTCTTCTATCTCGCGGCGTCTGCTCAACAGATTACTTGAATTCTTAAATGCACCACCTGTCATGGATCCTCCCGGATTGATCAGGTCACCTTCCAGTGTGACCAGACGCAGAGACTGGCGGTATTTTCTCGCAATTGCTATTCCGTGATCAATATGGTCTACTACGATCGTACGCCCAAGCAACTGATCTGCCAGACCGTCAAATCTTGATTCCACATGGATCAATGTATTCGCAAGTCCGATCACTCCCGGTTCTTTGAGTGCTTCCGGATTCCTGATTCCTCCGCCTCCATGCATACTTGTCAGCGGAAGAAAGGTTGCCCGTCCGAATTTATTACGCTTGAGGAAATCAATCATGCGCTTGGCTGTATCTTCATTATCTGTAACGATATTCTGAATACTTCCTCCAAGTGCTGTCTCAATAGCGATCTCATATTCCTTATCAACCTTAATGATATCCGCTACAACACCGATCAGACCTTTCTCACGGTCTTTATTCGACATTACCTTTCGGATACTGTTACCATATCCGTCATAGCGCTCTGTAATATTCTTTAATGACTCCAGACGGGAAGATTCTCTGTGATAAGCGGTCTGTCCGATCCGTAACTTTTCCTGCTTCTCTTTCAACTCATTCTGAAGCCTGCCTAGTTCCTGTTCGTTCAGGGAAATCTTTTCCTTATAGGTTTGTATGCGCTCACGAATCTGACTAAGTTCTTCTTCATACTCCTTAAGTCTGTTGTTCTGTCCTTCTGCTACCGTCGAAATCTCAAGAATATTTCTTGCAAGTACAGACTTACGCGTCTGGATCTGTTCTTTCGTCGTATCAAAATGCTGAATCTTAGCTTTTGTTGAAGCACGATTTCCAAGCAGACCCATGATCTCCTGCTTCTTCTGCTCGATTCCTGCACTGTGTTCTGCAATCTTTGACTGAATCTCAATTAAACTCTGCTGTGCTTCCGTATCCTGTCCACTGGCTGATTCTAACTGTTCTGAAATTCTTTTCTTCTCTTCTTCAAGCTCTCTTTTCTGTTGCTGTCTTGTATCTATCTCACTGACGATCGTACTCAGACGATGATCATAATGCTCATCATTCATACGGGCTGTATTGATCTGCTCTTTCAGGACATTGATCTGACCTTCCAGTTGCTGCTTCAAAAGATTCGTCTCATTCATCTGATTCTTTGCAGTTTCAATTGCAAGATCAATCTGATCTACTTCTTCCTCGATTGCCTCGTATTCTGCTTTCATCTTCTCATAGCGGGCATTCGATTCCTTCATCTCCTGCGAAGCAATCTCATATTTCCCACCGACTTCACGAATACGCTCCTGCAGCCGCTCTTCCTCCAGCAAAAACATATTAATATCATATGTTTTTAATTCTTCTTTCATCTTCAGATAGATTCTGGCTGTCTCTGACTGTCTTTCCAGAGGACCGATCTGTTTCTCAAGCTCTGCAAGAATATCATTCACACGGGTAAGATTCTGGCGTTCATCCTCCAGCTTTTTCAAAGAAAGTGACTTTCTTCTCTTATATTTTACAATTCCGGCGGCCTCGTCAAAAAGTTCTCTTCTCTCTTCCGGCTTGCCGCTTAAGATCTTATCAATCTGTCCCTGACCAATAATCGAATAGCCTTCTTTACCGATACCTGTATCATAGAACATCTCATTGATATCTTTCAGTCTGCAGGCTGAACCATTGATCAGATACTCACTCTCTCCGGATCGGTACAATTTACGTGTAACAGTAACCTCTTCGTACTCTACCGGAAGTTTATGATCTGAATTATCCAGCGTGATTGCAACCGAAGCATAGCTAAGCGGTTTCCGGTTCTCTGTTCCTGAGAAAATTACATCCTGCATGGTGCCTCCACGCAGCTGCTTCACTCTCTGCTCTCCAAGAACCCAGCGGACGGCGTCAGCGACATTACTCTTACCACTTCCATTCGGACCTACAATACCTGTAATTCCGTTATGAAATTCAAATTTGATCTTATTGGCAAAAGATTTGAATCCCTGCACTTCTATACTCTTTAAATACATAAAGTCCTCTTTACTTTTTCTTTCTGAGATTCAGGATTGCCTCATAAGCTGCCTGCTGTTCTGCTGACTTCTTCGAGCTTCCTTTTCCACGTCCCCAGGCTTTTCCCCCAATTCTTGCTTCCACTTCGAAAATCTTATTATGATCCGGTCCCTGTTCATCGATCAGTTCATAACTTACATTTCCTGTCATATTCGCCTGCACGATCTCCTGTAAGATCGTTTTACTATCATAAAAGAGTTTCTTATTCTCTAAATCTGTCAAAATAAAATGATGGATAAACTCTTTTGCATTAGTAAAACCACCGTCGAGATAGATAGCCCCGATCAATGCTTCCATCGCATCAGATGTGATAGAATCTCTCTTTCTTCCACCGGTTGCCTCTTCTCCCTTCCCAAGAAGCAGGTAATCTCCAAGTCCGATATCTCTTGCACACATTGCCAGAGACGGTTCACATACCATACTTGCACGTGTCTTTGTCAATTCTCCCTCAGATACCTTTGGAAATTCATTGAATAAATACGCGCTTGATACTAATTCCAATACTGCATCTCCGAGAAATTCCAGGCGTTCATTACACTCGTATTTCTTCAAATGCTTCTCATTCGTATAAGAACTGTGCATCAGTGCACGTTCGATCAGGCTTTTGTCTTTAAACACATATCCGATCTTCTGTTCCAGTTCTTTCACTCTGTCCATTTAAATGGCCTCCTTCGTGTTTATAAACGAAAAAGCCCAAACGGGCTTTTTCATCTCACTATCTGATTATTCATTAGCCTTCTTTTTCTGGATCTGGTCAACAGCATCCTGCACTGTTGTGATCTTCTCTGCCTCTTCGTTATCAATCTCGATATCAAAATCTTCCTCAATTCCCATAATAATCTGGAAAATGTCCAGAGAATCTGCTCCAAGATCATCTACAAATGTAGTATCCGGTGTGATTGTCTCCGGTGAAACATTAAGTACGTCCGCAATAATTGCCTGCAGTTTTTCAAATTCTGTCATTGTAAAACTCCTCCTGTCTTATTCGACTTCTTTCTCTTCTTTCTTTTCTTCCAGGGTCTCCTGTTGAATTGCTTCTTTTATCTTCTCGTTGATCTTCTGCTCCTTAAATGTAACACACTGAATGATTGAATTGCATACTTCCTTTGACTTTGAACTTCCATGTGTCTTTACTACAAGTCCGTTCAGGCCAAGAAGCGGTGCGCCGCCATACTCGCTTGTATCAAAATCTTTCAGTACACCCTTTAAAGCAGGTTTCACAAGCAGTGCCCCTATCTTACTACGCAAAGAAGAAAGCATACCTTTCTTCACTTTCTTAAGCAGTGCTCCGGCAACTCCCTCATAAAGCTTCAGAATAATGTTACCTGCAAATGCTTCACATACAATAACATCTGCTGCTCCGTAAGGAATATCTCGTGCCTCAACACTTCCAATGAAATTAATGTCAGGACATTCTTTTAACAATGGAAATGTCTCTTTCACCAGCGCATTCCCTTTCTCTTCTTCAGCACCGATATTCACGATACCAACTGTCGGATTCTTCTTTCCCATAACGCTTTCCATATAAATGGATCCCATCTTTGCAAACTGTACCAGATGAGATGGGCGCGCATCTACATTAGCTCCACAATCGATCAAAAGTGAAACACCTTTTAATGTAGGGATCAATGGTGCAAGCGGTGGTCTTTCAACGCCTTTGATCCTGCCTACAAGAACCTGTCCTCCAACAAGAACGGCTCCTGAACTTCCTGCGGATACAAATGCATCAGCTTCCCCTTTCTTCACCATCTTCATCGCAACAACGATAGATGAATCCTTCTTGCCACGGATTGCTTTCACCGGAGGTTCTGCCGTCTCAATGACCTCTGTAGCATTCACAATCTCAATCTGCTCCTCCGGATACGTATAAGCGGAGAGTTCCTTGCGGATCACATCTTCCTTACCTGTCAGCAATACCTTGATATCTTTTCTCTTCTGTACTGCCTCTACCGCACCTTTTACCATCTCTCCTGGTGCATGGTCTCCTCCCATGGCATCAAGGGCAACCCTTGTAATCTCTGACATATCATTTCCTCCTTGCGCTACTGAAATTATTCTACTGGATATCAGTATAAAAATCAATAAAAAAAGGCGTAAAACACAAAGTTTTTACGCCCTCAAGTGTTCTGTTCGCAGTACACTCAATATCTTATTGATCATTAGTCAACTGAAACGATCTCGCGCTTGTTGTAAGATCCACATGCCTTACATACACGGTGTGGCATCATAAGCTCGCCGCACTTGCTGCATTTCACCAGATTCGGTGCGCTCATCTTCCAGTTAGCTCTTCTTTTATCTCTTCTTGCTTTTGAAGATTTATTCTTTGGACAGATTGACATAGGTTACACCTCCTTAAAATTCTTAAATAAGTCACGGACAACTGACATTCTCGGATCAAGCCCTGTATCTTCACAGTTACAAGACCCCGTATTTAAATTCTGACCGCATACATTGCATAATCCCTTGCAGTCTTCCCTGCAAAGTACTTTCGTCGGCCAGCTCGACAAAATCTCATGAAAGAGCAGTTTGTCCACGTCAAGATGATATCCGTCAATAAAGTTTGATTCATCCAGCTCCTCTGTCAGTTCTGCGTCGGAGAGGCCTACGTCCACATGCTTCACACAATTCAGTTCAAACTCCCGTTTCACATCCTCCAGACAACGGTCACATGGAATCATGACACTCAATCTGGTATCAGCTGTGATGAGCAGTTCTTTTCCCCTTATATGCTCTACTTTAACATGAACCGGCTCCTTGCTGATAATGGGGTAGGTTCCGGATTGTAACCGGATCTCTTCCATCTCCAGCCGCACAGTTTCTTCAACCGCCTTATGCTGGTCTGACAAAACGTCTGATAGGTTAATCAACATAATGTATTTCTCCTATTCATACCTAAACTATTATATCATGGAAAAATTGTTTGTCAACAGATATTTATAATTTCTATCAAAATTATTAAAAATCGCAAATTGTATTGGATACATTTCACCATCTTCTATGCGCAAAAGCAGGACTGAACTGCTCTTCGTGCACTCCAGCCCTGCGGTTATATACAATTATTTCCTTACAGATTACCATTGTATACATTTTTAAGTTAAGGTTTCTTCAATTATTTTACAAGCGCTAATGTCTCACGGGCAATTGCAAGTTCTTCGTTTGTAGGAATAACGAATACTTTAACTTTTGATCCTTCTTTTGTAAGCTCTGCTTCTTTTCCTCTGAGTCCTGTATTCACTTCTGAATCAAAGTCTACTCCGAGGTATCCGAGGTATTTACATACTTCTTCTCTTACGTAATCATCGTTCTCACCGATACCAGCTGTGAATACGATATCGTCTACACCGTTCATTGCTGCTGCGTAAGATCCGATATATTTTGCTACTCTGTAGGAGAATACATCCATAGCGATTGTTGCTTTCTTATCTCCTGCGTTCATAGCATCTGTAAGATCACGGAAGTCACTGGAAAGTCCGCCTGAGATTCCAAACACACCAGATTTCTTATTCAGGACATTCATAACACCATCGATATCAAGGTTCTCTTTCTTAGCGATGAACTCCATGATTGCTGGATCGATATCTCCTGAACGTGTTCCCATTACAAGTCCTTCAAGTGGAGTAAGTCCCATAGAAGTATCTACACATTTTCCATTGAGAACTGCACTTACACTGGAACCATTTCCAAGGTGGCATACGATTGTCTTCACTTCATCGTAAGGTCTTCCCATTACTTCTGCTGCTCTCTTAGATACAAAGCTGTGGCTTGTTCCGTGGAAACCATAACGTCTTACTTTGTATTTCTCATAATACTCATATGGAAGTCCGTACATATAAGCCTTCTCTGGCATTGTCTGATGGAAAGCTGTATCAAATACTGCAACCATAGGTGTTCCTGGCATCAGTTTCTCACATGCTGCAACACCGATCAGGTTTGCCGGGTTATGAAGTGGTGCAAGATCATTACACTCTTCTACTGCTTTCTTTACTTCGTCTGTGATTACTACAGATGAAGCAAACTTCTCTCCACCATGTACGAGACGGTGTCCAACTGCTCCGATCTCATCAAGGCTCTTAACAACTCCTGTCTTCTCATTTGTCAGAGCATCAATTACAAACTGAATTGCTTCTGTATGAGTTGGCATAGCCAGATCAGATTTCTCTTTCTCTCCGCCAGCCGGCTGATATGTCAGACGTCCGTCGATTCCAATTCTCTCACAAAGTCCTTTTGCAAGTACATCCTCTGTCTCAGCATTGATCAGCTGGAATTTCAGAGATGAGCTTCCGCAGTTGATTACTAATACGTTCATTTTCTTTTTTCCTCCTGAAAAAACCTTATTCTTATTATCCGAGGGCAGCTTACACTACCCTCTTTGTTTCTTTTGATTACCCGTAACTATTTTTAAAGATCTGTAAACAATTACAATTATTCAGCCTGTGCCTGTACAGCTGTGATAGCTACAACGCCTACGATATCTTCAGCGCTGCACCCACGGGAAAGGTCGTTAACCGGAGCGGCGATTCCCTGTGTCAGAGGACCGTAAGCTTCTGCTTTAGCAAGTCTCTGAACAAGTTTGTATCCAATGTTACCAGCATCAAGGTCTGGGAATACAAGTACGTTAGCATGTCCTGCAACCTTGCTTCCCGGTGCTTTGGACTCTCCAACAGCCGGAACGATTGCAGCATCAAGCTGAAGTTCTCCGTCAAGAGCAAGCTCTGGTGCAAGTTCCTGAGCGATCTTTGTTGCCTCAACAACTTTATCTACATCTGCATGCTTAGCACTTCCCTTTGTTGAGTGAGAAAGCATAGCAACAACTGGCTCTTTCTCAACAAGCAGTTTGAAAGAATCTGCAGAAGAAATAGCGATGTTCGCAAGTTTCTCCGGATCCGGATTCTGCTCAAGTCCTGCATCAGCAAAGATGAATGTTCCGTTTGCTCCCATGTCGCAGTTCGGTACTACCATAAGGAAGAATGCGGATACAAGCTTTGTTCCCGGTTTTGTCTTCAGGATCTGAAGGCATGGACGAAGTGTATCTGCTGTAGAGTGGCATGCACCTGATACCATTCCGTCTGCATCACCCATCTTAACCATCATTACACCATAGTATAAGTAGTTGCTAAGAAGCAGTTCTTTTGCCTGCTCAGGAGTCATTCCCTTTTTCTGTCTTAACTCAACAAGTTTTGCAATATATCCTTCTGTTCTTGCATCTGTTGCAGGATCTACGATTGTTGCACCGGAGATGTCGTATGTACCTTTGTTCTTCTCAATCTCCTCTTTGCTTCCTACAAGCACCAGATCAGCAAGTCCCTCTTTCAGTACTGTCTCTGCTGCTTTATAAGTTCTTTCGTCTTCTGTCTCTGGAAGAACGATTGTCTTTTTGCAAGCTTTTGCTCTTGCTTTGATTTCATCAATAAATCCCATGATTTAATGCCACCTTTCTTTTTATCTCACTTGGCTCTATTATAACGCAATCGTTTTTTGTATACAAGTCATTTTATGTGCATTTTCAAATACAATCCGCACTTTGTAACAGGATATTTGTAAGATTGTTACAGTTTTATCAAACATTGTCTTTTTCCAGAAACAATAAGAGCCGGAACAGACACCACTCATGGTAACTATTCTGGCTCTTATTAAAATCTACACCTTCAAAATCCCCTGCTTATATTCATTTTGAAACGCTGTCTTAAACTTATCCGTCACCACTGAGGTATACAGATTTGAAGCAAGCATATCATGCCTGAGCATTTTCTGACCAAGTTCCGGAAGATCTTCGATTTCAGACATTTTCGTCAAAACCGGAAGACTGCTTTCCTTTGACATAGCTGCCAGCAGCTTTGCATTGTCTTTTCGAAAACCAAGCAGACGTGCATACATATGATAGCCATTGTCAATATATTCTTCCACATTTGCTTTCTTCGTTCCAAGCATAATATGAAGCAGCGCACGGTTAACTCTGGTCTGTGTGAGTTCTCGCGTTTTCAGTAGATCACAGAACTGTTTATAATTAAAGAAGTTATTTAGCTGATTCGCAATTCTGGATGCGATCTCCGGGGAGACATCCACATATCGAACCAGACTTTCCGGCTGTTTATTTAACAGTTTATATTTCAAAATCAAAGAAAAATCATTCTGTGAAATCGGATACTGTACTTTATGATAATCCTTCAAAAGTTCCAGACAACATTTTGGAACCTGGTTTTCCAACTCTGACAGTATTCCCGAAAGCGAAAGCTCATCGTAATTTCCTTCTACCGGTTCTGTATTGAAAGATGAACTTGAATAAGCAAGCAGTGAACGAATTGCCGTAGCGGAACTGTAATCACTGTCCAGTTCTTCATCATGATACTGTGCACCACGCCTTGCAATCGTATAAGGTTCCATCCTGCTTCCAATTTTTTTGATTGCTTTCAGATATTCAATTCCTAAAATATTATTCGGATTTCTTAAAATCTCTGCAAACCGAGAATCTTCTGTATAAGAAAGAATCGCTTCCTGTCTGGCGCGCGGGAAAGACATCCCTTGTTTCAGATAATCTTTCAACAGAATCTGATAGGCTTCAGGTTCTTCAAGAAGAAGTTCTGCAAGCTGTTCCATACTCGGAAGGTCATCACATTCACTGCCAAAACAGATAGAATCAACAATTCCAAGAGACTCTAAAAGAGATACTGCTCCAAGTGCAAAAAGCTCCGCTGATCCCGTCGCATAGCAGACCGGAAGTTCAAAGACAGCTCCAGCGCCACACATCAGCGCCATCTCTGCACGTATCCTTTTAGGCATGATTGCAGGTGTTCCCCGCTGCACATAGTCACCACTCATAACGACAACGGCCGCATCTGCACCGGTTACACGCAAAGATTCTTTAATATGATAAAGATGTCCATTGTGAAATGGATTATATTCTGTAATAAGACCAACGATTTTCATAACAGTTACCAGATTACAATCTCTTCATACAAGTAATCGCCAGTGCCCCCGGACCAATATGGCAGGCCACGCTCAATGACAATTGTCCTTCCATAATCTCATATCCCGGAAACCTTTCTTCGATCTCCGCTTTCCACTCCTGTGCTTCTTCTTTACTGCATGTATAAGCCATACCAAGAACCATCTGATCCTTAACATCTGCAAAGCGTCCATTCAGATCTTTCTCGATCGCATTTAGCATTGTCTTCTTCGCTGTTTTCCAGCCTCTTGCTTTAGAAAATGCATCCAGCTTTTCTCCCTGGATCTGAAGAACAGGCTTTAAGTTAAGCACCGTTCCGATCGCCGCTGCCGCCGGTGTGATTCTTCCACCTTTTTTCAGGTATTTTAAAGTATCAACCGTAATATAAATGCTTGCCTGAAGTTTTTCTTTCTCCAGTATTTCTTTAATCTCTGCTGCACTCTTTCCTTCTTCACGCAGATTCATTGCATCCAGAACAGACTGCTCCTGTGTAACTGAAATTCTCTGATTATCAACCACTTGAACGCGTCCGTCATATTCAGCCGCAAGAGTAATTGCTGTTGCACATGTGCTGCTCAAGCCACTAGACATCGGAATACATACAAGCTCATCATATTCTTCCAGAACTTTATCCCAAAGATCCATGACCTCTCCCGGTGACGGCTGGGATGTTGAAATGTCAGAATCTGCTCCGAGCTTTTCATAAAATTCACTTTGGGAAAGTGTGATATCCTCCAGATAAAGTTCTCCATCAATAAAAAATGGCATCGGAAGGACAAAAATCCCCAGTTCTTTTCCTCGTTCCTGTGTTATACCGCTATTACTATCCGTTACAATTGCAACTTTACTCATCAAATTTCTCCCTATTAATTCTTAAAACTATGAATTGGAGCCGGAATACGTCCCTGTCTGTTAATAAACGCATCACATCCGAATTCATTCACCGGCATAATTGGTGCATATCCTAACAATCCGCCAAATTCTGCCACATCTCCAACATCCTTACCAATAACCGGTATCAGACGCACTGCTGTTGTCTTCTGGTTGACCATACCGATTGCCATCTCATCTGCGATAATTCCTGAGATTGTCGCTGCTGATGTCTTTCCAGGGATTGCGATCATATCAAGTCCTACAGAGCATACGCATGTCATTGCCTCTAACTTTTCAAGTGTAAGAGAGCCTGCATTTACTGCATCGATCATTCCCTGGTCTTCACTGACCGGAATAAATGCACCGCTGAGTCCACCTACATAAGAAGATGCCATAACGCCGCCCTTCTTCACCTGGTCATTGAGCATTGCAAGTGCTGCTGTTGTTCCAGGTGCACCAACGCGCTCCAGTCCGATCTCCTCCAGAATCTCTGCAATACTGTCACCAACTGCCGGAGTCGGAGCAAGTGAAAGATCGATGATTCCAAATGGAATTCCAAGACGTGCGGAAGCCTCTCCTGCAACAAGCTGTCCTACTCGTGTAATCTTAAACGCTGTCTTCTTAATTGTTTCACAGAGTTCTTCAAAACCTTTTCCACGTGCTTTTTCAATCGCTTTCTTTACAACTCCCGGTCCACTGACACCTACATTAATAATCGTATCTGCCTCAGTTACACCGAGGAATGCACCTGCCATAAACGGGTTATCATCCGGTGCATTGCAAAGAATAACAAGCTTTGCACAGCCAAGAGAATCTCTGTCTTTCGTTGCCTCTGCCGCTTCTTTCACAATCTGTCCACACAGACGGACTGCATCCATATTAATACCTGTCTTTGTTGATCCCACATTGACAGAACTACAGATTCTCTCTGTCTCGGCCAGTGCCTGTGGAATTGAACGGATCAGATTCTCTTCACTTGGTGTCATTCCTTTCGACACAAGCGCGGAGTATCCGCCAATGAAGTTTACGCCAACCTTTTCCGCTGCGCGGTCAAGTGTGCGTGCGATTGTCACATAATCTTCCGGAGTCTTACACGCTGCTGCTCCAACAAGCGATACAGGTGTAATTGAAATTCTCTTATTTACGATCGGAATTCCGAATTCTTTCTCAATGTCTTTTCCTGTAGATACAAGATCTTTTGCAACTGTTGTAATTTTCTCATAAATCTTACGGTTCAGTTCATCCAGATCAGAATCCACACAGTCCAACAGACTGATTCCAAGAGTGATCGTGCGGACATCAAGGTTCTCGCTCTCGATCATCTTATTGGTTTCTGATACTTCATACATATTAATCATAGTCTTATCCTCACCTTATCTCCGACTGCTTACAGACGGTGCATTTTTTCAAAAATCTCTTCTCTCTGGCAGTGAATTGTTACACCGATCTCTTTGCCAAGTGCATCCATCTCATCACAAATTTCTTTGAAATCTTTCTTCAGATTCGCAACATCCACGATCATCATCATGTTGAAATATCCCTGAACAATTGTCTGTGAAATATCAAGAATATTTATTTCATTTTCTGCAAGATATGTACATACTTTTGCAATAATTCCTACTGTGTCTTCTCCAAGTACTGTGACAATACATTTCTTCATTCTTTCTGTACCTCCGCTTTGATTCACTCAATTTTATACATTAATAATATCCGAAACTGATTCCCGGCTTGCAACGAACATATTCAGGTCTTCCCCTTTATATTCATTATCTGCAAGCGTAACTTCCAGCTTCACTGTCTCATAAGCAAGTCTTGCGTAATTGTTCTCCTTGCTCAGGTGACCAAGCATGATGTGTTTCAGATTATCATGTAGTATATCACAAAGAAGCTGTCCTGACAATTCATTTGATAAATGACCGCGATCACCAAGAATTCTCTGCTTCAAATAATATGGATATCCTCCGACTTCCAGCATATGGATATCATGGTTTGCTTCCAGAAGGATCGCATCCAGATTTTTCAGATTCTCCACTGTATAATCATCATATTTCCCAAGATCTGTTGCAACTGCTACGGACTTCCCACCTTGTTCAATCCGATACCCGGACGGTTCATTTGCATCATGGGAAATAGCAAATGGGTGTACATCCAGTTCACCAAGCTGAAATGGGTGATCTGCCTTGATCGGATGCAAAAGTCCTTCCGGCATCTTTCCAAGACTGGAAGATTCTTTGATTCCTGCAATCGTTCCGGGAGTCGCATAAATCGGGATCTCATACTTTCTGCTGAACACACCAAGTCCTTTGATATGATCCGAATGTTCATGTGTGATCAGAATCCCATCGAGTTCGTCCCCTTTAATTTCCAGCTTATTCAGACCTTCTTCAATTCGTTTCTTACTAATTCCCGTATCAATCAGCAGATGGGAATTATCACTTCCTACATAAATACAGTTTCCACTGCTGCCGCTTGCAATACTGCACATTCTCATTTGTTCAATCTATCTCCTATTTGTCTCTTTGTTGCTTCAAAATCTCCACTATTATCAATTACAACTGTGCATGCTTTTCGAAATGCTTCTTCTGCCGGTTGTGAAGCAATCATCCTGGTGATCTTTTCATCTGTATAATGTCTGGAACTTTTCAGTCGTTCTCTGCGGACTGCTTCATCTGTGTAAATATACCACAGCTCATCACACAGTTCCTTCCCAACTTCCGGAAGAAGTGCTGCTTCTACTATATAATAAGAGCAGCACTCTTCTTTTTTCTTTAAAATATCTTTCTGAACCCATTCCAGCACTTCCGGATGCACAATGTCATTCAATATTTGTAATTTCTTCTCATCTGCAAATACGCAGCTTCCAAGTTTCATGCGATCCAGTTCGCCATCATTTCCAACAATCTGTTCACCAAATTCCTGTACGATTCTCGTAAATGCCCGTGTCCCTTTCTTCTGGATCTGCTTTGCAACTTCATCCATCTGGCAGACTACCGCACCGTATTCCTGTTCGAGGAATTTTAAAACTTCACTTTTCCCGGATCCAACTCCGCCTGTAATTCCAATTACTTTCATCTTATTTTGCCTCATACCAGTTCTTCCCTGTATGCATATCTACACTGAGCGGAACTGACAATTCTGCAGCGTGTTCCATCTTATCCTGAAGAATCTGCTGTACTTCTTCTAATTCTGTTTCATCCGCTTCGATCAAAAGCTCATCATGCACCTGAAGGATCATCCGTGATTTCAGATTTCTCTTCTTCAATTCCTCATTTACATGAATCATTGCAATCTTAATGATATCTGCAGCAGTTCCCTGGATCGGTGCATTCATTGCCACGCGCTCTCCAAAGTTTCTCTGCATAAAATTGCTGGATTTTAATTCTGGCATCGGCCGTCTTCTTCCGTACAAAGTCTCTGCATATCCTTTTTCTTTTGCATCGCTTACACATTTATCAAGAAATGTTTTGATTCCCGGATAAGATTCAAAATAATGCTCGATATACTGCGCCGCCTCTTTTCTCGAAATACTCAAATCCTGGCTCAGTCCAAAAGAACTGATTCCATACACAATACCGAAATTAACTGCTTTTGCATTTCTTCTCTGCAGATCTGTCACTTCATCAAATGGTACGTGGAATACCTGGGAAGCTGTCATCCGATGAATATCTCTCGCTTCACGATATGCCTGGATCAGCTGCTCATCACCGGAACAATGCGCCAGAATACGAAGCTCGATCTGAGAGTAATCCGCATCCACAAAGACACAACCTTCTTTTGGCACAAATACTTTACGGATCAAACGTCCAAGTTCCATACGCACCGGGATATTCTGCAGATTCGGTTCTGTACTGCTGATACGTCCTGTAGCTGTGATCGTCTGATTAAATTTACTGTGGATTCTTCCATCCATTCCGATATAATTCGCAAGTCCGTCTGCATATGTTGACTTCAGTTTTGCAAGCTGACGATACTCCAAAATCTTTGCTACAATAGGATATTCCGGTGCAAGTTTATCCAACACATCCGCTGCTGTAGAATACCCGGTCTTTGTCTTCTTTGCATGAGGCATTTCCAGTTTTTCAAAAAGAATCACGCCAAGCTGTTTTGGAGAATTGATATTAAACTCTTCCCCTGCCATTTCATAAATCTCTTTTTCCAGCTCAACGATTCTTGCTCCAAGCTCTTCTCCGTAACGCTTCAGCTCTTCACCTTCAACTTTAACACCAGCCTGTTCCATATCATACAATGTAAATACTAACGGCATTTCAATTTCATTAAATAAACAGAACATTCCAGTCTCTTCCAGTTTCTTCTCAAGAACCGGTACACAAGCATAAGCTGTATATGCCTCGTAACATGATTTTGTACCCTCATCAAGTTTTTCATCAATCAGAAGATTCAAATGTTCTCTTGCCACATCTTCTGCATTGTAATCATTTTTCAGAGGATTCAGAAGATATGCTGCCACGATCGCGTCAAACCCGTTCTCACTTGTAAGCTCCGGCAGCCATTCCAGATATTCTTTCAATCCACACATCGAGAAACATTTCACGCATTTCGCAAGGTGAGATAGTTTTCCTGTCAGATACTCAAAATCAGCATCCATATCACAAGGAATCGTAACAATCTTTTCTGCTTCATAGCAAAGAGAAATACGTCCATATCCAGAAGCATGTGCAAACAGCGGAAGTACATTTCCTGCATCTTTGGAAAATGCTACTCCGACAGTTTCTGCTTTTTCCGCCTCTTTAAAGACTTTCTCTATCTCCTTTTTCCCTGTTATCTCACAGAAATATTTTTCCACATCATTCACTGACGCTTCTACATCAAATCTTCCAAGCAGATTTTTAAACTCCAGTCTTTGGAATAATTCATGGGCTTCTTTTGTATAAGGATTCTCATGGCGGGCATTTTCAATCTCAAACGTAATATCTGCGTCCAGTTTAATCGTCGCAAGTGTCTTACTAAGCTGTGCCTGCTCCCAGAATTCTTTCAGATTCTTGCTTGCTCTTGGCGGTTTCAGTTCATCAACATGCTCGTACGCATTTTCAATCGTCTGGTACTGCTGAATGATCTTTGTCGCTGTCTTTTCACCAACTCCCGGAACTCCTGGAATATTATCAGCAGTATCACCCATCAAAGCCTTTACATCAATAAATTCCTTCGGTGTTACACCATAACGTTCCTGCACATCTGACGCATAATAATCTTCTACTTCTGTCTTCCCCTGCTTCGTCTTTGGAATACGGATCTTAATATGCTCTGTCGCAAGCTGAAGCGTATCACGGTCTCCGGAAATAATGGAAACATCCATTCCATTCTCCTCACAACGATGAGACAAGGTTCCCAGAAGGTCATCCGCCTCAAGTCCGGCCTTTTCAATCACTTCTATATGCATTGCACGCAGAACGTCCTTGATTACAGGCACCTGCTGACGCAGTTCCTCTGCCATTGGCTTTCTTGTACCTTTATAATCTGCAAACATCTCATGTCGAAATGTCGGCGCATGCACATCAAATGTAACCGTCAGATATTCCGGTTTCTCTTCATCTAATATCTTAAACATAATATTCAGGAATCCATAAACTGCGTTCGTATGCAGTCCTTCCGAATTCGTCAGATCCGGAACTCCGTAAAACGCCCGGTTCAATATACTGTGTCCATCGATCAGTACTATTTTATCTCTCATCAGATTCTCTCCTATTATCTCTTGCTTTTTGTTGCATTTAATTTTAACCATTATTAAAGTATACACTAATTAACTTCTTTTTTAAAGGTTCATTTTATGGTATCATAATTTAGGGCTTTTGACTCCAATATCTTGTAAACAATATTTTCAGAAATACAATCAGGAGAATTATTATGGATGGAATTATATTTGATGTAGATGGAACACTTTGGGATTCTGTTGAAGTTGTAGCCGAATCCTGGAATCTTGCAATAAAAGAGAACTCTGATCTTGAGCCAAACTTAAACCGCGAAATTCTTCAGGGACTGTTTGGAAAAACAATGGACGAAATTGCGGCCGGAGTTTTTCCTGATCTTGACCTGAATGCTCGAAAAAAGCTGATGGATATCTGTTTTGAGTATGAAAACCGGTACCTTGAGACACATCCCGGCACTTATTACGAAGGTGTTATGGATACACTCAAAGAGCTGGCTTTGGAATACCCTCTTTTTATTGTAAGCAACTGTCAATGTGGATATATTGAAGTTATGATGAAAGGCGCAGGCATGGAACCATATATCAAAGATTTCCTTTGTTTTGGCCAGACACAGACTTCCAAAGATCAGACGATTCTGAAATTAATGGAGAAAAATAATCTGAAAGCCCCTGTCTATGTCGGAGATACCCAGGGCGATGCTGACTCCTGTAAAAAAGCCGGTATTCCTTTTATCTTTGCCAAATATGGACTTGGAGATGTTAAAGAAGATTATCCGACGATACATTCTTTTTCAGAATTAAAAAACATTTTGAGGGAGCTTGATTAACGCCTCCGCTTCTGTTTATTTAAAGCAAACTGACAAATCACGCAAAACATTTTCTGTCCGTTAAGGATTTCGTTCTGTTGTGATCTGTCAGTTTTTTATTACTCTCGACTTTTTTCATAGTCCCGGATCTTACGCATCAATCCACGATAAATCTTATCCTGAAGCAATTCCCGATATTCATACGATACCGGATATTCATTCATAAAATCGGGATGTTCTTTTATATAGCAATCCCTTTCTTCTTTCGTCGCATTCAACAGATATTTTTCATAATAATCCATATCATCTATTTTTTCTTTATTCATCACTTTCTCCCATTCCCCTTAGTTCTTATGCTGTCTCATTTCTTGCACATTTCTTCATGTTTTTATCAATTATAGTCGTAGTACGACTATATTTCAATAGTCGTGTCAGGACTTTTATATAATAATCCAAAAATACAAAAGAGATCAGATTATTGTCCACCGGATACTGTGAACAATAGCTTGCTGCCGGTTAAGTTCGCACACCGGCTTTAAGGTACGAGGATGGGATTATGAAATTCGAAAATATACGAAATTTGCGAGAAGATAATGATAAAACGCAGAAAGAAGTTGCTGCATATCTCAATATTAAGCAGACTACATATTCTAAATATGAACTTGGAAAAATCAACGTTCCTATTGATGTCTTTATCAAGCTTGCTGATTATTATACAGTCTCAATTGATTATCTCGTTGGACGTGGGAAAAGGTGAAATTACAGACAAAGAATGTGCCTCGGCACATTCTTGCGCCTGCGGCGGTCGCTTGCGACACCTACCTTGTACGCCGCAGTGCGCATCCCTAGCGGAGCGTTTTTTATATATTAGGAAAGCACTTTCCTAATATATAAAAAATCTCTGAATATCTTACAAACAATGAATCCGCAAGATATTCAGAGATTAAGTTCGATGCCGCTGGCCGGACTCGAACCGGCACGGCTACTAACCGCTTGATTTTGAGTCAAGTGCGTCTGCCAATTCCGCCACAGCGGCTTATTCTGTCGGACAAGAAAATCTTCCTGTCCGAATCAGCTTTTTTATGTTACCATATCCGGTCACATTTTTCAACTATTTTTTATGATTTTTATTTGCTTTTTTATTTGCAAAGTTTCTTTCCAACCTCAAAACAATCAAATGTTGCAAAATAGTCTTTCGGTGTCTCTGCACGGCGAATCATCTGTACACTTCCATCTTCTTTCAGGAGCAGCTCTGCTGATTTTAATTTACCATTGTAGTTATATCCCATAGAGAAACCATGTGCTCCTGTATCATGGATCACAAGATAATCTCCCATATCAACTTCCGGAAGCATTCTGTCAATTGCAAACTTATCATTATTTTCACACAGAGAACCTGTTACATCATATTTGTGATCGCATGGTGCATCTTCTTTTCCAAGAACAGTAATGTGATGATATGCTCCGTACATTGCCGGACGCATCAGGTTAACGGCACATGCATCTACTCCGATGTAGTTCTTATAAGTATTCTTCTCATGGATTGCTTTTGTCACAAGGCAGCCGTAAGGTCCCATCATAAAGCGGCCAAGCTCTGTGTAGATTGCAACATCTCCCATTCCTGCCGGAACAAGTACTTCTTCATAAACCTTGCGGACACCTTCCCCGATCACACGGATATCATTCGGCTCCTGATCCGGTGTGTAAGGAATTCCAATACCACCAGAAAGATTAATGAACTTAATGTGTACCCCTGTTTCTTTCTGAAGACGTACTGCCTGCTCAAAAAGAACTTTTGCAAGCATTGGATAATAATCATTTGTCACTGTGTTGCTGGCAAGGAATGCGTGAATACCGAATTCTTTTGCACCTTTTGCTTTCAGTGTCTTAAATGCTTCTGTAATCTGCTCTGTTGTCATTCCATACTTTGAATCTCCCGGATTATCCATAATATCATTGCTGATCTTGAATATTCCGCCCGGATTGTAACGGCAGCTGATTGTCTCCGGAATATGTCCGATTGTCTTCTCAAGGAAGTCAATATGTGTAATATCATCCAGATTGATGATCGCGCCAAGTTCATCAGCCAGTTTAAAATCTTCCTCTGGTGTATCATTTGAGGAAAACATAATATCATGACCATCAATTCCAACTGCATCTGACATAAGCAGTTCTGTATAAGAGGAGCAGTCACAACCGCATCCATACTCTTTCAAGATCTGTAAAAGGAACGGATTCGGAGTTGCCTTTACAGCAAAATACTCTTTATATCCCGGATTCCATGCAAATGCTTCCTTTAATGCTTTTGCATTCTCACGGATTCCTTTCTCATCATAAAGATGGAACGGAGTCGGATATGTCTTTACAATCTCTTCAACCTGTTCTTTTGTCACAAATGGTTTCTTACTCATTTTCATTTTCTCCTTCGCGTATTCTGATTAGTTCTATCTCATTCGCAAGTGCTGTTTTAAACAGCGTAACGAAATTTCTTTGTCCGGAATAGACACAGGTGTTTCTGCTCTCCTGTCCATACTCACCCGAAAGTACATATTTAGAATCTGTGATCAGACCAATCTGATTTCCTTTCTCCTTCGTCACATAAGTGACCGCACCCGGAAGATCAAAAGGCTGATCTGTCACAAGAACTACTTTTTTTCCTTTTTCTGCCAGCTCTTTTAACTGTCCTTTCAGCTGTTCCAGACAGACTCCGGAACAGGAACAGTATACTCTTTCTTCCACACCGACCAGAAGATTGTGAATCTTATCTGAAATATGTTCCTGACCATCGATCGTAACATATCCCTCTTCTTCTTTCTGTTCTCCTGTAAGATTCATATCCAGCCACTTCTGTTCTTCTTCCATTCTGCGAATTCTGTTACCACAGAACTCCTGAACATGAACCGGAATATAACGCTTGGCATCCTCTTCCACAAGATATGCAGCTCCCTTCTCAACAAGAGCCGCCAGTGATGCATACACATTCGACCTTGAGATCCCTGTATCTCTCGCAATCTCATATCCCGTCTGCTTTCCAGCCTCAATCAACTGCAAATACACAGTTGCTTCCTGCCGGGACATTCCAAAATGCATTAGATATTCAATTGCTTTATTTGTGTCCATTACATCATTCCTTTATCATTAGTAGTTCTTTACAGGAACACTATACAGTATTGCATAAGAAATGTCAATGTCTGGAGCTTGAAATCTTTGTTTGATTTTGATACTATTTCTCATTTATTTTTGTTTAGTTCCGATTGTTTGAAAGAGCTTTTATTACATTTTGAGTAATAGAATGTCTGACAACGTGATGTCCTGTAACAAGCAGACATTTTTTTATCTCATATTTCTTTAACAGTCCGCTTACTTTTTGTGCGGATTTACTCCCAAATATAATCTGTGGTATTTTACCTTTTACATAAGATTCCATTTGCAACCTCCTTATACATGATACTGATTTGCTTTTTCCAGAAATTCTGTTACTGCTTTTCCTGTATTACGTGCTGTTGCATAAGTGTGTCCGGTATCCAGTGTCGCAATCTGTTTCATCTCTTCTTCAGACAGGACAAAATCAAAAATATCCAGATTTTCTTTCATTCTGACAGGGTTTGCAGACTTTACAACCGGAACAATTTCCCTTTGTACAAGCCATCTTAAAACAATCTGTGCCACTGATTTCTCATGCTTCTGTGCGATTTCACATAATATTTCATTTGTAAAAAGATCTTCTTTCCCGGCAGCAAGAGGTGACCATGCCTGCATCAGAATATTTTGTTCTTTCAAATACCTGCTCTCATCTTCACGCTGGAAATACGCATTACACTCAATCATATTTACTGCCGGTTTTACCTTGTTAAAGAACAGAAAATCAGCCATTCTGTCCTGCGTAAAATTATCCACTCCAATAGATTTTACTTTTCCTTCTTCATACAATTCTTCTAAAGCACGCCATGCACCGTAATAATCATTGTATGGCTGATGAATCAGATATAAATCCACATAATCCAGCCCAAGGCGGTCAAGGGAACGCTGGAATCCTTCTTTTGCTTTTTCGTAAGAAGTGTCCGTGATCCAAAGTTTTGTAGTAACAAATCTTATTCCCCGATTTCCTGTTTCGTATCTTCGCCAATAGCGGCGGTTATCCTGTTGTTATTCCCCGGAAACAAACTTGTAACCTATCCCTAAAATGATCTTTATGTAAGTGGGATTCCTGCTGTCCGGCTCTATCTTTTTCCGCAGATTGCATATCACATTTGTAACGCTTGACTGGCAACTTTCGCTCCCCATGCGCCACACGGCTTCAAAGATTTGCGCCTTTGTGAATACCCTCCCCGGACTGGCGGCAAGGTAGCAGAGTGCGCCGTATTCCAGACGGGTGAGGGAAACGTCAATCCCATTTTTCAGTACCCGGCGTTGGTGTAGTCTGATTTCCAATCCCGGAAAAGTAAGTGCCGGGGAGTGGGGCAACTGTACGGCTTCCAGAGGTATCATATCCGCAAGGGCGGCTATGGCTTTCTCAACCGCTTTTTCTTCGGTGTCGCTGAATGTAAGCATGACTATCTTCCCGACAAATACCACCTCCCGTCATGCAGCCCTTTTCAGTCAAAGCGGAACTGGAACAGGGCGGTGATAAGCCGCTGTTTTATGCTGTCCTCGGTGTCTGTGTTGACGTGTCCGTTTTCAAGGGCGGCAAGCCGGATTCGCCTGCTGTAATGCCGCAAAACTTCTTCCACGGCTTCCGGCTCGCCGCTGGTCGCCCGGACAATGGTTTCATACGGAATGAGTTTAGGATTCCCCGATTTCCTGCTGTATGTAATTCCCGAAAAAATAAAGGTAAATGATTTCCCTCTTTTTCTCTGGCAAAGATAACAGGGCTGCAGCAAGCTCGCCATTGGTGAGTATGATTGTCTGACCACAGATTGTGACGGGGTATTGTTCGTAGGGTGATTTGAGAGCTTCGTCTGATGTGCTTAGAGGATAGAATTTTTCTTCTATGAGGTATTCAAAGGATATTTCTCTTTGCCGCCTGTTCCTGTCGCGCCATGTGTTGATAGCGGCATAGCGTATGACGACTTTGCAGAAACCGTTGAAAGAATACATGATGTGTTCCTTGTATGCTTCTGTGCAATCCATAGAAAATTCCCCCTTTCTCCCACATGGGGCGGTGATTGGTTTACGGTTGTATTTTTATAATTCAGAGGGTGACAGCATTTTAAACCGCCACCCACTGCATTATACTTATTAAAATTTATTTGCCAAATCTTCTGCCTGTTTACAGCCATTCGTTTTATCAATATCTCCAACATTGACAACT
>CAKRDD010000019.1 GCA_934309345.1 uncultured Mediterraneibacter sp.
GCATTATGATCTATTTTTTCCATGCAAATCAGTCCTCTCTCTAATAATCTATGTTTTCGACTGACTCTATTATACCATGAAACCCATTATCGAACAAGTGTTCTTTTTTATTTTTGTGCAATTCATCTCCCACCTGCAGAGGAAGAAGAATCATTGCTATATTATGTTAAAAATTCTTCCAATATCTGACGAATCGCCGCTTCTCTTTCTGCGTTTCTTCCTGAATCTCTCTCCGAATCTCTATCTAAGTCTCTCTCTGAATTTCCTTCCGGATTCCTTGCCGGCTCTACCGTTCTTGGTTCTCCCTCGATATTGATCGGCAGCTCCGTCCTCTCTGCTTTCGTTTTATTTCCATTCTGTACGTTATCTTCTCTGTGTATCTCTCTTTCCCCCTTCTTTTCTTCCCACTCCTGCTTTCCGGTATTCTCTGCAGCAATCACATTCAATTCTTCTCTGTCCGCAGTCCGCTGTCTCTTTATGTGAAATGCGCAATTATTCTCAAGATAATCCACCATATACATCCTGACCGCATTGAGCTTGTACTGTTCGTCCGAAAGATGACTGATAACAAAAAGGAGTACCATCTCCGCTAATCCTGTTTCTATATATAGATACGCCGCATCTGAAAATCCATAAGTAATATAACATTCAAATGCACCAAGAGCTGCAAGAATTCCAACAAACCACACCGTCAGAAATTCCATCTGTCTCCAGGTGTGAATCCCAAACAAAAATCCTCTATATTCATAAATGTATTTCTCCACAAATGCATTCGTATTCTCTACACTGTCATGCACCATACACGCATGTTCGTATTTTGCTCTTACGAGTTTTATCAGTCGGTGTGTACTCTTGGACATATTCCCTGCCGCCTTCAGCATCTGATTCAATGTCTGCTGATTCACTGCTTTTGCCAGCACTCCGATCATGCCCAGAAACGCCATCAGATAATAGATGACTTTTGTGTTCACTGCCAGTTCTCTTAACATAGCAACCCCTCCTGGTTTTAAAAATATTGCGCGTAACTGTTCGGGCATCCCCTTCGTTACGTTTGTAGATATTATAAACCTGATTTTATCTTCTGTCCGCATAAATCGTTCTACAGATTTCTACAGCAAAAATCAAAATTGTCGTATTGCGGAAAATTATGCTGAAAGATGTGAAAAGAAAAATTGTTTTTTTATATTCGATTTGCTATAATTCAAAAGGTAACTAAAAGATCTAAAAAATCAAAAGAAAGGATGGCTAGATATGGATTATAGAACAAAAGGTGTCTGTTCCCAGAGCATTCACTTTGATATCGAAGATAACAAGATTCACAATGTTTCCTTCGTTGGCGGATGTAACGGTAACCTGCAGGGAATTTCCCATCTGGTTGAAGGAATGGATGTAGACGAAGCTATCTCACGCCTGGAAGGAATCCAGTGTGGATTCAAGAAAACTTCCTGCCCGGACCAGCTCGCTCAGGCACTGAAAGAAGCAACAGGAAAATAATTAAAAAATGGCAAACTAATAGGGAAGGACGGTGCTCTTGTTCCGTTCCTTCCCTTCTGCCCTACTAGTCCATGGACTGATTAACAGCCGCTTAAGGTGATTATATGCTCATTTATTCAATTGTGGTGTATCAAGGAACAAGGCTCTCACTTTTATCTATTAGAATCTAATTTGTGAGTATCCGAGCGAACCACCGTGCAGCGGCTGTTAGGCCAGCCCACGGACTGCATCTTCTACCGTTGGTGTGGGAGGAGGATGCTTATGGGACTAGGATGCCGTCTGTAAATGAACAAGTTTCTTCATCAGGAGACCCTGCCATACATACAATGTGAGAAGCATGAACTCGATAGTAATATCCCCTGTCAACTTGAATTGACTTTGATGTTGCTACATAATAATCATTCTCCACTTTCTTAGAAAAAGCGTCAATTTGATGCCACTTCCCGTCTTTCTCATTATACTTATCCACATACACTATTACTGCAATTGTATCAACAGTATGATTTGCTGTTGTTGCTCCGTATGTGTAAATGCGTTTTGTTCCTGCTTTTGTGATTGAACATTCCCCATCCATCAAGTGTTCGCCACGCTCATTACTCTTCGGTGTATAGCCTGTTGATGCATCTGCTGAAGTTAAATAAGATCCATCAATAATTTTAACTTCACTATCATCTGCTTTAACACCTGTCACGGATGCACACACCATAAAGCAAAACACCATCGTACTTACTACAATTGACATTATTTTCTTACTTATCATAAGACTATCTTCCCCCTCTTTTGTTATCATCTTCTGATAAGTAAACAACTTAGATTTAAAAAACTTACGCATTTTTTATACAAAAAATAAATTTTTTAAAATTTTTTCAAATTCATCTTTTTCCATAATACCTTTCAACTGATATTGTACATCTTTATATTCAAATTCTGCTATATATCTTTTTTCTTTTGTATTTTTCACTTCATATTCCTCTACTTGAATTTTCTTTCCCTTATTTTCAATTTCGTACACATTTGTTAGATTATCAACTTTTTTCTGTCCTAAGGAAGAGTCTTTTGAATTTGTATACATTGTATAACGAATCACATGTTCTCCATATTGATAAAAAAGTATCACTCTTCTTTGTTCACTATCAACACTATATTTTTTTAAAACCATATCTTCTGGCTTATACTGCATTTTCACCAAAGATACTCCCATTACTTTTGTAATTTCTTTGTCGACTTCAATTTCATCTATATCCTCAGACTCTTTCGTTTCCATATCTTCAACATTGATAAGATTATACTTCTCATCCCCATTTTCTCGTTCCCACAGAACTTTCCAATACGACTTACTCCCCACACTAGTCATCACACTTCCGCACACCAAAATCAGCACTGCTGCCAGTGCTCCGATTACAAGCTTGCTTTTCTTCTTTTTGCGGACGACTTTTTTATGCCGCTTGTCGTATTCGTAATCCTGAATCTTATTGAAAAGCTCTTTTTCCATCTCATCAGACACTGTAATGTCATCCAGTGATCTGTCCTCATGGACTTTCTTTTCAATCTGTTCAGCTTCTTTTTTCATTTCATTTTCCAATGATAATTTTTTCAGTTTTTTCATTTTCTTTACCTTATTCTCTCCAGTTTGTGTGTCCCGTTTTTCTTGACATTTTTTCAAATAAGGGTAATATGATGCTATAAGGCTAGTGTTCTCAATTTACTTCGAACAGTAGCACTCTACACTAAATCTGGAGGTTAATTTATGAAGCGAATTATATTGACCGGCGGCGGTACTGCCGGACATGTCACTCCGAATATAGCCCTGATTCCAAAGCTTAGAGAATTAGGCTATGATATTCAATACATAGGTTCTTACAATGGAATCGAAAAGGAACTGATTGAACCTTTTGGGATTCCATATCATGGAATTTCTTCTGGAAAGCTGCGCCGTTATTTCAGTCTGCAGAATTTCACAGATCCATTCCGTGTGATCAAAGGCTTCGGTGAAGCCCGTAAGTTAATCAAAGGCTTAAAGCCTGATGTTATTTTTTCTAAAGGCGGATTTGTTTCGGTTCCAGTTGTTCTTGCTGGAAAGCGATGCAAAGTTCCGGTCATTATTCATGAGTCTGATATGACACCTGGCCTGGCAAATAAACTGGCAATTCCATCTGCTGTTAAAGTCTGCTGTAACTTCCCGGAGACATTAGATGCTCTTCCAGAAGGAAAAGCTGTTCTTACCGGTTCTCCGATTCGTCAGGAACTTCTCACTGGTGATAAGGATGCTGCCAGAAAGATGTGTGGCTTTACAGATGAAAAACCTGTCATTCTCGTAATCGGCGGAAGTCTCGGTGCTGTAGCTGTCAATGAGGCGGTACGTGCTGCCCTTCCTGAACTGCTGAAACAGTTCCAGATCATCCATCTCTGTGGAAAAGGAAAGGTTGATAATTCTCTGAAAGAAATCAAAGGCTACTGTCAGTTTGAATATATCAAAAACGAACTACGTGATCTCTTTGCTCTTGCAGATGTTGTTATCTCACGTGCCGGTGCAAATGCAATCTGTGAACTGCTTGCTCTTAGAAAACCGAATCTTCTGATTCCGCTTTCTGCCCGTGCAAGCCGTGGCGACCAGATTCTTAACGCACATTCTTTCGAACGTCAGGGATTCAGCCTTGTAATCGAGGAAGAACAGCTTACGAATGCAACGCTTTTGGATGCTGTTCATAACCTGTATGAAAACCGTGAGCAGTTCATAAATGCAATGCACAATTCTGGTCAGCAGGATCCGATTGCTACTATTATCGGTCTCATTGAAGAAGCTGCCGCAAAATAATGTAGTTCATCTACCGGCAACAGTCTTCATAAAACTACAGTATTCAAAAAGATACCGGGAAACTATCAGCACTACTGTTCCTTATGTACTTTTTCTTTGTACATTTAACAGTAAACATTTTGTTTTGCTCTTAGTCTTCCCGGTTCATTTCTTCGTACTCCGTTCCGTACTTTTTCTTAATCCATTTCTTTGCTCTGTGCAGAAGACTATGAAGCACTTCGAGTCGAATGCCCATTAATTCTGCTGCTTTTGCCTGAGGCATCTCCATGTAATATACAAGAACAATGGCATCGTACCATCTTTCATTCTTTTCCATCAAATTGGTGAAAATCTTTTCATGAAGCTCTAATCTTTGTTTCTGAAGCTCATCTTCCAGGAACTTTTCCTCTGCACTGCTTACCTGTGCTTCATATTTCTCGGTATCCTCTTCACTGTTCCAATTCTCATCAATCTCGAAAATCTCCCGGCTATGCTTTTTCCTGTAATTTAATGCCGCATTTTTTGCCGTTGTAAACAGCCATGAAGAAATATTTTTCTTCTTCATGCTGTCATATCCCATATACAGTTTCAGAAAAGTATCTTGAGTAATATCTTCCGCTGCATTATAACTGCCTGAATAAGTATATGCCGCTTTTAGAATGAGATTTTTGTATTGTTCATAAATCTCATTGAATTCGCGATTTTCCGTTAACATATCTTCTCCAGTACTACTTTAATTTTTCAAGTATCTCTTTCTTATCTTCTTCTGTAAGTTCTCCCATATGCCATCCAAGACCTACATTATCATTCTTATATCTTGGGATTAAGTGCATATGAAAATGGAATACCGTCTGTCCAGCTGCCTCTTCGTTGTTCTGAACGATATTATAACCATCGCATCCAAGTACATCCGTCATCTTTGTAATCATCTTTTTTGCCAGACAGATTGCTTTTGAAGCTGTTGCCTCGTCAATATCATACAGATTACGGTAATGATTCTTCGGAAGGATCAGCGCATGTCCTTTTGAAGCCGGTCCAAGATCCAGAATTACTCTGAACTCCTCATCCTCATATAATGTTGCTGACGGAATCTCTCCATTTGCTATTTTACAGAAAATACAATTATCATCTCTCATGATCTTTCCTCTTTCCATTTTATTTTATCTGTAGTATAGACCATTTTTCAGAAAAAGAGAATACATTTTTCAGACACCAGGTCGAAAAAGGTCGAAAATAGTCGAATGATTTTTATTGAATGCTGTTTTCGACGGTGCTACACTCTTACCGAACTCAAGAAAATCTAACTATTAGGAGTAAGTATTATGTTAACAAATATCGATCTTGAAAAAATGAACCACCTGATGGAAACAAACAAAGATGCAAAAGAGATTATCACACAGCTTCTGAAGAACCATGATGCTGCTGTTGCCACAATTGCGCATGAGATCCGTAATCCTATGACGGTTCTTTATTCTTCCATGCAATTAATGGGCTCTCTTTATGCCGAAACTGCCAAAGGCTCCTGTGTCTGGGAAGAATGCATGGATGGCGCCAGACATATGTGTGATCTACTGGATGATCTGACAGAACTCAACAATGGAAATCAGTTAAACCGTGCTTCCATTCCTCTTGGACATGTTCTTCGCAACTCTGCTGTTCTGTTCGCCATGTCTCTCAACTTTGAAAAATCAAAGATTGAGATGACTTCCAGTATTGATAAGAATATAAAAAGATTCAATGGTGATCGTACCAAATTAGAGGAAGTCTTCTTAAACATACTGACAAACGCCAAAGAAGCTCTTGCGGATTGTAAGTATGCCCCACGTCTACAGTTTCGTGCAAAGAAGCTTGACGACAAAATCCTGATTCAATGTCAGGATAACGGCTGTGGCATTCCAACGGAAATTGTTGATAAACTTTATGAACCATTCTTTACAACCAAAGAAAACGGTACCGGTCTTGGTCTTGCAGTTTCCAAAAGAATCATTGAAGCACATAATGGAACGATCGACATTACATCTGACCATACCAATGGAACAATCGTATCAATCACACTTCCTGCGTAAAATATCAGATATCATTAATATCAGACACCGTTAGGATCTTTTGATCTTTTCTTCGATAGGTTAGAAGCGCTGTCAGGAAACCGCAGACCAATCCTCCTACGTGAGCCAGATTATCTACGCCTGTACTGGTAAATCCAAAATAAAGGCTCAGTACAACCATAATCAGCATACCTCTTCCTGACAGCGTTCCCAGCCTCCCCCTGTTTGCAAATACAATCCAAAGCAACCCTCCCATTAGTCCGAAAATTGCTCCTGATGCTCCCGCAGATACAATCTGCCTGTCATGCATGGTATTCCAGTACAAAGACAACAGATTCCCGCCTATTCCACTGATAAAATAACAGAGTAGGAACCGGATTTTACCGGCCTCTTTTTCAAAAATCGATCCAAGAGCCCACAAAAGCACCATATTATTTAATAAATGTGAAATCCCAAAATGCAGAAAAAGACTGGTAAACAGCCGATAGTATTCCTGGTTTTCTATAATATACGGTTCATACATGGCTCCGTGCTGCAGCATAAAATAACCATCCTCAGTCCGTCCGATCATGGTAAGAACAATAAACACCAGAATATTGATTCCTATCAACGTGATCGTCATTATTTCTTTTGGTCTCTCTTTCATTCTCCCTGGCTCCCTTTTGACTTCTATGATAGTTTTCTGAATCTGTGTATACTATACCACATCCGGCATATCATTCATAGTCATCGGCTTCCGTTATCAGATCTTCCCATTCTCCCCATTTTCCAGACTTGAAGCGTTTTGCAAATTTCTTGAGCGGACCATATCTCTTTTCTTCCATCACGGCAAGATTCTCTCTGGTTCTGTTATAATAGCTGTTTTCCTGTACCTCACTGTTTTGATTTATTTCCATTTCTATTCTGTCTTTTTCTCTCTCACTTTCTTCTCTGATCTTCTCTTCTTTGGACTTTTCTTCCCTGTTTTTTGCTTCTTCCTCATACTGCTGCAGTATGCTTTCCAGATCATACGTTTCTTTTAGCGTTTCTTTGTGAAGCATGCAGGCTAGTTGAATACTCTCCAGATCCTGATAATCAACTTTTCTTACAAAATATTCCGTCAGCTCATGATAAGACACCTGCCAGGTCTTTTCGTTCTCCGGAAAAAAACAGAAAAAATAGTTTTCATTCTTTTCAAAAATATATTTTTCTGAAAGCACCAGACAATTCGGTTCTAACAAATAATCTTTCATTTTTTCCATAACACTGAGAAATTGTCTTGTCAGTTTCAATATCTCTTTTGCTCTGATATCTCTGTTTTTATAAGATGTTTCCAGTGAATGTGCATGCCCTGTATGATAATAATATCTGCTTGCACCTTCCATTCCGCATCCACTTACTCTCAATAATCCGGGAATCCGATTATTTTTGAGCATTCTCATCTGATAATTCTCCTGATATGGTTGTACACTATCTATTATGATTTCAGACTCTGCCACTCTGCTCTGCTGATTTATCTTTTTTTCTTCCATCTGATTTCCTCCTACCTTCACTTTTCAGCTTTACAGAAGTCTATTTTTTCCATCTGACTTTTTCTTCTGGTTTCACCTTCGTTGCACGTTGTATCAGATGAATCTTCATTCGTCCTTTTGATGCAAAAACTTCTACCTCTATTTTCTTTCCTGATGGATCAATCCTGGTTGTTATATTTTCCAGAAAAATCAATTTTCCACTCGTCCTTTCTCGGAAAAAAGCATCCAGATCTGCGTCTTCTATCTTTTTCCGATCCATTTCAACTCCTGTCACGGCTGTTTCCGCTGCCGCTGCGTTTAAAATTGCCTTATCATGAAAGTAAAAAGTAATCGTGATGAGCAGAAAAAATAAAATTAAGCAAAAAGGAATAAGATAAGACATCTCTACCACTGTACTTCCTTTCACGTATTTTTTCGTATATTTTTCAGTAAACTCCACCGATCATGCCTCCCAGATAAGCAACTGTCAGAAATGGAATAAATGGAAATGAATTTTTTCTTGTATACTTCTTTCGTGCGATCATAATTCCTCCGTAAACAGATGCGATCAGAAATGCAGCAAACAGAATCCAAAGAAGATTCCATCCGCCAGATAAAATTCCCAGAATCAGAATCAATATGCTATCTCCATAACCAAACGACTCTTGCGTAAACCAACTTAAAAAAAGAAATACTCCTCCACACACCCCACCGGCTACCATCATCCTTAGTTCTCCTTTGCCGCATAGTACCTGACATAAAACTGCAATCGCAAGCAGAATCAAAAGACTTCTTACACTTACTTTCTTCCAACGAATATCTATCACTGACAAAATCAACAGATACACAGCTATGACAGCTTGAAAAAACATCCATAGAGTCTCCCTTCCATTTTGCCCGAATACATTCATTATTTTGCACATTTAGAACATCCTCCTCTTCCTGCTACTTCGCTTTTATGAACTGCACGTATTGTTCTCTTCAGAGAGCTACAATTCAATGAGTTGTGATACCGGTTTCCATAACTGGTAATATATACACCATTCATTGCCTGTCCATAAACACATTGCTCACACTTATGGTATTTTCCTCCACCTTCATTTCTCATATCTTGTAATTCTGAGTATTGAACATATTGAATAGACAATTGAAGATAGCTGCACTGATAATCCGCATGCCACACTGTTCCTTTTTCTGTGATATAGACAATCTGTCCATCTTCATTTTCCTTTCTATCTTTTTGATAACCATTCCATGCACTGACTTTAAACTCATCTTTCAACTTCACCGAAGGACTTTTCAGTAATGGAACCGGAATCTTTATCTTGTACTCGATAACAACATTTATTTCTTCTGTTCCCGGAATCCAATAAGACTTCCAGCAACTAATAGCTGCTGTACCACCATTCAGAATACTTCTCTCAATTCTTTCTTCTCCAATCAGATTCACCAGATCTGATTTTAATTGAACTGTATTCAATACAGGAAGAACAGCCGTTGACTCTGCTGCCTGTTTGGCTGCATCACTTCCTGCTGCATGGATACAACCTCGTATACTCTGGATTTCAATTAAAAAAATCAAACTTAATACTGCAAACATAAAGAGGGGAACTGCAAATGCAGCTTCTATTGTTACACTTGCTCTTACCCCCGGTGCAGATGCCCTTTCTCTTGTTGGACTGGTATTTTTCACCTGTTTATTTGACATCGCAGCTTTTCCTTTCTAAAGTGTGTGGGTTTCCTGCAAGAGGGATTGCAGGATTCTGAGTGTACGTTTTTGGGGTGTACAAAAGAAGGTCTGAAAGGGCATCTGCACCGGGGGTAATTCTGACTTCATTCATATCCGAAATAAACCGGATATTGGTAATTTAGATTTTTATAAACGATTATCTTATTCTGTATTTCTAATTTAGTCACACATTGATCTGCCTGAAACAAAATATGTTTGGAATGGAATGCCTCTTCTACACAATCTAAAGTCCGCATTGTAATCTCCGGCACTGATTTCAAAAAGAGAAACATCCTGATATAATCGGAATATCCGACTCCTTCTCCGGAATCATTTCCTCTTACACTTCCACCATCTGTCAGAAGAAGTGGCAGTTGTGACAGAGAAACAACCCATTTATCTGCACTTTTTACCAGTGGAACTTTTCTTCCATCCAGAAGACAACGAAGATCCATAACACTTTCTCCTCCTGCCCACGCAACAAGTATCATCTGTTTCAAAGCTTCTACCGCTTCCGGCATCAGTAGTAATGCAGATATTGTCACAGCCAGCGCTTCTGCCTCTGCCACTCGTCCCATATCCTTTGCAAGACAGCCATAATTTCCTGACATTCTCAGAAGAAAAAGATGAAATAACACGGATTCCAGATTTTCTTTATCTGATTCTTTCCCTTGAAGAATATATTCCAGTTCATATGCTAAAGCATCTGAACTGTCAGACTGCCATTCTTTCTCTCCACTCTCAGCCGTTCCTTCTGATTGTTCTGAATCCTGCCGAAATGCATAGCCGAATGTTTTGAGAAGGTATTCGTTATACAGAAGTTTCTCTGTTGTCTGATCAAGTCCCTTTCTTGTTGGGAATGTCCCATATCCTTTTTTCAAAGTTCTCCTTGATGCCTGCCCTGACAAATGAACACTCTTTTCAGATATTTTTTTTCCTTTCGGAATCGCAACAGAAAGAATTCCTTCTTTTTTTATCTTTTGCATGATACGAAACGGATTCTCCTCATCTGGCAGACTTGGACCTTCTTCCACATCTTCTCCTTCCGTTGGACTGCCGGATGCGTCAAGACTGTCATTCACCCGTTCCATTGCATCTGTCATTTCATCTGTTTTCTTTTCCATATCAGATTCTTCTGTCTCTGTCTGTTCCCATTTCTCTGTTGTCCCGGTAAACTTTTTAACCAGATCCATTCCATACCTTTGTTCCATATAAGCCAGCACCTGTTCTCGAAATGCCTGTCCAGACTGATCTGTCAAATACTGAATCCCTTTAATTTGATGATCTGTAGAGCCCGAATTGTAATAATGCAAACGCTGGAGCAGATTTTCTTCTTCATAATTTCCTGTCCTGTAACCAAGATCAATTCCAAAAACATGATATTGTTCCATAAGTTCCTGCTGATATTCTCCGAAAACGGAATAGATTGCCCGATCTGTGTCAATTCTGCTGAGATTTTTTGATCCTTGAATCACAGCAGACTCTAGAATTCCAAAGATAAATGAAAGTAACAAAGTAAATGATAAACTTAAAAATACAGTAATTTCGCCTTTTACGGACCGCATGTTATATGCCGGAGCTTTCTGATGTCACTTTCTCAAAAATCGTGGTGATCAAACTAATCAACTGTTCTTTGAAAATCAGCAGAAGTGCAATTAATATAACCAGAATTAAAACCAGTTCAATCGTTGTGATCGCAGCAACATATTTCTTATCTTTATTTTTTCTTACCAATAATTTTTTCATCTTGTATCTCTCCTTCTTTTCTCTCTTTTTCTCAAATCTGAATCGTCAAAAACGCCGGAACAGTCACAATCACGAACACGACTGCCAACATAAGAAACAACGGTATCATCAACTTTGTTCCTGCCTCTTCACCAAGTTTCTTTGCCATATTTTTCCGTTCCTCAAAAGCTTCCTGGGCCTCCCTTTGTAACAGATTCGTCAGTCCTTTGGTTCCTTTTCTCAAATTCTGACTTAAAAGCATTCCAAACTTTCGGTAAACCGGACTCTCGCATCTCTTTCCAAATGCCTCGTAGCATTCACTTTCCGGTCTTCCATTCTTCAGTTCATTCATTGTATATCTCATCTCTTCATACACTGTTCTTTCTCCAAGGTAGTGTTTCTCTTTGTCATATTCTTTTACAATCTGGATCCAGGCTCTTCTCACTGTCATTCCTGCCCCTATATACAGACTGAATTTATTGATCAGCTGTGGATAATCAAACTGCATCTGTCTGATTTCTTTCCTTCGTTGTTCTTTCTGCTTTTGTTTCTCTGCTGTAAACTGGAATACAATCATCACTCCGCCAAGTAAAAGAATTCCAAATGCTCTCGTTTCCTTCACAGGTTTCCAGGATAATTTTCTTCCATCTACCTGATCTGGCAATATCAGATAATCCTTTTCCCGCTGTTCCTGATCTGCTTTTTCTACTTCCTGGGATATCTTTTTCAGAACACCTTCCTTCTTTGACAACGGTGTAGAAAACAGGTGTGCATAAAATTCACAGGACATTTTTTCCTCATCATATCGAAGGATAGCGGTCAATTTGACGAGTGTTCCTTCTTCTGTCAGCTTCTCCTGCTTTAAAACACCTCTGCTGTTCATAACCTCGTAGTTATCAAGTTCCCATGACACGCTGATTCCCGTATGTGGAATTTCCATAATAAGATTCAGGTCTGACCTGACCTCATCCAGACTTTTGTTTTCACCAAGGATCTGAGCCGGAAGTTCTTCTGCCGCCTTAGAAAGCTGTTCTCCAATCTCTTCTTTTGCATACTTCTTTTCCGAAATCTGGACCTTTATCTTCTCTTTCCACTCGCCTGTCTCCATCTGGATTTTTTCTGTCTTTTTTCCTTCTCCCTGTCCTTTTCTTTCCAATATCCGGTTTCCATTTTCATCCTGTGCCAATTGACGATGATTATCTGTGACATACACTGCACTAAACATTACGATTGACAATAAAAGAATAATTCCGATCTTTTTATAGATTTCATATTTTCCTTTGTCAGGCTGAAGTACTTTTTCCCACTTCTTGTTAAATCTCAATCTGTAGAATCCTCCTTCCAAACCTGTATGCTCCAAGATAAAGTGCAAGACAAATGCTCATTACAATACATCCGGTCCATGTACCATATAAGACACTTAAGAATTCCCCAAACGTCATCTTCATGTAGAGAATCATTATGAATGGAATCACACTCATAATTTCAAATTCCAGCTTTTTCGCAGCCAGCATAGTCTGTATCTCACGTTCTGTATCGATCTTCTCTCCGATTGTTCTGGCCGCATCTCTGATAATTGCAATTGAATCCCCGCCACTGACCTTTGCTGCTGCATAAACTGTAATAAAATTCGTCACATCCTCCTGCTTTACTTCTGCCGCAAATTCATTCAATACAGTTACAACTGACAGATTCAGATCCAGCTTTCTTACCATCTGACCATACTCTTTTCGAATTCTTGTATTCGCATCATACATTCCGATCAGATCACGATTTGTTTCTCTGATCGCATTCTCTACGGAATATCCTGCCTTAAGTGCCCCTGCCATCGTCTGGATACTATCTCTGAACTGCCTCCTGAATTCCTGTTCTTTTCCGATTGCTTTCTCTTCCATCCACTCCTTCATGTATAAGAACCATAACGGGAACAGAAGAATCGCCGGAAGTATCGATTCATAAAACAAATACAAAATCAGAAGAAATCTCACCGTGCATTTTATAATTCCGACAGTATATTCAGACAGTGTGATATCCTGCAGCCAGGAGCTTTTCCTTATTCGTGATTTCATTTTTCTTCATAAGGCTTCCCTGTATCTTTCCATTCTTCATCCCCTCCTCCTTAAATTCATAAAGAACCTTTGTCTGTATCCTTCCATCTTCATAACCTTCCACTTCTACGATCTGCAAAACCTTTCTAGTCTTATCCCGAAGTCTTCCAAGATGAATGATAATATCAAGTGCCGATGCAACTTGTCTTTGAATTGCCTGTAATGGAAGATCGATCCCCATCAGCATCATTGTTTCCAGTCTGTGTAACATATCTGTTGGATTATTAGCATGTCCTGTTGACATTGAACCACTGTGACCATTCAACATTGCTGAAGAGATCATATCTACCGTCTCTTCTCCTCTAACTTCTCCCACAACAATCCGATCCGGTCTCATACGAAGTGCTGACTTAATCAGATCTCTGATGGTTACAGCCCCTTCTCCTTCTGCATTCGGTCCGCGTGCTTCTAAGCGCACCAGATTCTGAACTCCCTGAATCTGTAACTCTGCATTGTCTTCGATCGTAATCAGGCGTTCTCCTTTTGGTATATAGTTCGACAACGCATTCAGGAAAGTAGTCTTTCCTGCTCCTGTTCCACCACTGACAAAAATATTATATTTTGCTGCTACCAGCTTTTTTAAAAAGCTGGCGGCTTCATCAGTTACGCTGCCTATACGGATCAGCTGTTCCATCGTAATTGCTTCTGCTGGAAACTTTCGGATTGTAAGGATTGGTCCATTCACAGCAACCGGATTCAATACCACATTCACACGAGATCCATCCTTCAGCCTTGCATCCACGATCGGAGAGGCCTCATTTACATAACGGTTCGATTCACCTACAATCTGTTGAATCACATCCAGTAATCTCTCCTGGGACAGGAAACACTTCTTAGACCTGAAAATTCTTCCTTCTTTCTCGTAAAAGATATGGTCTGTTCCATTTACCATAATCTCTGTGATCGAATCATCTTCAAGAAGCTCCTGCAGAACATCCAGTTTACGAAAAGAGTTGAATAACTCACGCCCGATTTTGATCTTATCACTCAACGAAATGTATTCTTCATCTGCTGCCTCATCCAATACTGTGCGGATCAGCTCCTGCAGTTCTTCATCATCTGTCTCCTTCGTAAGATCGATCTGTTCCAGAATCTGTTCATACAGCTGCTCTTTTCTAATCATCCTTACGACTTCCTTTCTCCACCCGGAAATTCCGTAATCTTACTTGCAGATGCTTCTAAAGCAGCAGAATTTCTTGGCTTTCCCATTCTGCGTCTTACCGTCTTCTTAAGAATCTCACCATATCCTGCTGATCTGAGATTCTCTTCATACTGATTGAGTTTTGCTTTTGCTGCACCTTCCTCGATATAAGGTGTGTAAACTTTGCTGCATCTTCCCAACAGATCATACAGACCGTCTACCGTATCTCCCAGATCAAGGATGATCACTTTGTAAATACTCTTCTCTAGAATCAAATCCAAAAGCTGATTCCATTCTTCTTTTGTCACTTCTCTGAAATCTTGTTCCGTTCGTATCGGTGCAATATAATCCACCCCATTCATGTGACTGATCAAAGTACTGATCTTCCATACCGGATTGATACTTTCCTGCTTCATGTAATACAGCAGATCTCCAAGATTCATTCCTGATTCTTCCGGCAAGTAATAATTTAATCCTGAATACCCTTCCAGATTCAGATACAACGTAGGAATCGATTCTGAAAGAACTCGTCCCATACGCATGGCAAACCTTGTCTTCCCGATTCGATGAACCGGTGAATAGATCCCGATCAGACCATTTACATTTGCTTTCACTGTCTGCGATCTGTCTGAAACAAGTTGGATTTGATGCGTCTGTACTTCTGAATTTTCCTGAACTTTTTCCTGATGTAAAAGTTCCAGCATACTGCTAACACTCTGATACCGGAAGAATGGAATCTCTGTAGGACTTCTCTCGTTCGGAATCTTCTCGCCGATCAGAAGATACTTCTGTCTTGCCGGAATCTCATCCCGGTCTTCTTTTCCATACTCTTCTCCGATCAGCAGAATATTTACCTGCATACTCTTTGCTGCTATTTTCAGATTCTCAATATCATGAAATACATGAAACTGAAAATAACCGGATAATTTCTCAGATAATCTTCTGAACAGATTTTCTGAATAACTCTTTTGTGTATCACAAATCACAAAATTCTCAGCAGTTCCTCTTACTGCTCTTTGCTCAATTGTCATAATTCGAAACTTTGCTGCGATCATACAGCCTGAATAAAGAAATTGTACCGAAGGTCCAACGCTTCGATGCAAAAGATACATCAGTAATTCCCCAATTCACTGATGCTGCAACAGATGATTTTCTGTTGGTAAGTGAGATTATATACGGGCACTTCTGTTTTGTCCATACCCAAATTAAAAATAAAATGTTTTTGTAAAAAACTTACAAAAATTGATACCATGTAATGCTATAAAGAAGACAAACCCCAGGAATTCCAAGGGTTCCGGATGTCAAAAAGGTCATCGGATTCAAACCGACATTAATTGAAGAATCTGCTGGAAGAACATATTTGTTTATTATAAAAATCAACGCCATTCCAATGGTTGCCCGTATGAAAAAGTGGAGAAAAAAGTATCCTGTTTTCTTTTTCATTTCACTCTTCCAATCTGTTTTTTCTTGATTTATTTTATTTTTTCCGTCTCTTTTTTATTCCTTTTGATTCCATTTTTAATTCTTTATGTGCAGAAAAAGAAAGCGGATAAAGTTCACTGTAATCAAGTAAACTCAATCCACTTTCTCTTATCTTTTTATTCTTCAGGACAGCTTACAATCTTCTGTAAACCATAACAACTCTACTCCTCTGTTGTTTCCTGCTCAGTTGTCTCAGAAACTGATCCTTCCTCTGTTTTTTCAGACTCATCCTCGTCAGAAATCTCAACTTCTTCACCGTCAATCTCGGCAGAAGCCTTTCTCACCTTCGCAACGCTCGCTACAGTGTCATTTTCCTTCAGGTTGATCAGTTTTACACCTGATGTGATTCTGCCGTAAACAGAGATATCAGAACACTTCATACGGATAATAATTCCCTCTGTGTTGATGATCATGATCTCACTGTCTTCATCTACAGCTTTCATTCCGACAACATTTCCTGTCTTCTCTGTGATCTTATAACATTTCACACCTTTACCGCCACGATTCTGACGTGTAAATTCATCCATGTCTGTACGTTTACCCATACCACGCTCAGATACGATCAGCATATCTTTGCCCTGGCTTTCGATCTGCATACCGATCACAACGTCATTATCTGTCAGGTTCATACCGCGTACACCCATAGAAACACGGCCTGTGGAACGTACATCTGTCTCATTGAAACGGATACACATACCGTACTTTGTAACGAGGAAAATATCCTCTGTATTATCTGTGATCTTAACTTCGATCAGCTTATCATCCTCACGCAATACGATCGCTGCAAGTCCTGTCTTTCTGACATTTGCATAATCCTGGATCGGAGTCTTTTTCACAAGACCTTTCTCCGTTGCCATGAACAGATACTTACCTTCCTCATACTCACGAAGCGGAATGATCGCTGTAATCTTCTCTTCCGGCATCAGCTGGAGCAGGTTAATGATCGCGGTTCCACGCGCAGTTCTTCCTGCCTCCGGAATCTCATAAGCTTTCAGTCTGTAGACACGTCCTGTGTTTGTAAAGAACATGATGTAATGGTGACTGGTTGTAATAAACAGTTCTCGGATGTAATCATCCTCCAGAGTCTGCATTCCCTTAATACCTTTACCACCACGATTCTGGCTCTTGAATGTGTCCATAGACATTCTCTTGATATATCCAAGTTTTGTCATTGTAATTACGACATTTTCACGCGGAATCAGATCTTCCATGGAGATGTCAAATTCATCAAATCCAATCTTTGTTCTTCTGTCATCACCATATTTCTCAGCAATTACAAGAATCTCTTTTTTAATCACACCAAGAAGAAGTTTTTTATCAGCAAGAATTGCTTTATACTCTTCAATCTTCTTCATAAGCTCTGCATATTCAGCTTCAATCTTCTCACGTTCCAGACCTGTGAGTGCACGCAGACGCATATCTACGATTGCCTGTGCCTGGGCATCACTGAGTCCAAAGCGTTTGATCAATTCTGCTTTTGCTTCCTGAACATTCTTAGAACCACGGATGATGCGGATGACTTCGTCAATGTTATCCAGAGCGATCAGTAATCCTTCCAGGATATGAGCTCTCTCCTGTGCTTTATTCAGGTCATACTGTGTTCTTCTTGTCACAACATCTTCCTGATGACGCAAGTAGTACTGCAGCATCTCAAGAAGATTCATAACTTTCGGCTGATTATCAACGAGCGCCAGCATGATCACACCAAATGTATCCTGAAGCTGTGTATGTTTATATAACTGATTCAGAATTACATTCGGATTCACATCACGACGAAGCTCAATACATATTCTCATACCTTCACGGTTAGACTGGTCACTTAAATCCGTGATTCCATCAATCTTTTTATCTCTTACAAGCTCAGCGATCTTCTCGATCAGACGTGCTTTATTTACCATATACGGAAGCTCAGTAACAATAATTCTGTTCTTTCCGTTCTGCATTGGCTCAATGTTTGTCACTGCACGCACTCTGATCTTACCGCGTCCAGTTCTGTATGCCTCTTCAATTCCTCTTGTACCAAGGATCTCCGCACCTGTAGGGAAATCTGGTCCCTTCACGATTTCAAGGATTTCCTCGATTGTCGTCTCTTCTTTGTCTGCAATCTGATCGTCAATGATCTGGACAACAGCTGAAATAACCTCACGCAGATTATGCGGAGGAATATTCGTTGCCATACCTACTGCGATACCTGATGTTCCATTTACCAGAAGATTCGGGAATCTAGACGGAAGTACAGTCGGCTCTTTCTCTGTTTCATCAAAGTTCGGGATAAAATCTACGGTATTTTTGTTAATGTCCGCTGTCATCTCCATAGAGATCTTGCTCAGACGTGCCTCTGTGTAACGCATTGCAGCAGCGCCATCACCGTCCACTGAACCAAAGTTTCCGTGTCCGTCTACAAGCGGATAACGGGTAGACCACTCCTGTGCAAGATTAACGAGAGCTCCATAAATCGAGCTGTCTCCATGAGGATGGTATTTTCCCATCGTATCACCGACAATACGCGCACATTTACGATGCGGTTTGTCCGGTCCATTATTTAATTCTATCATTGAGTACAGAATTCGTCTCTGTACCGGCTTAAGTCCGTCTCTAACATCTGGAAGAGCACGGGCAGCGATTACGCTCATGGCATAGTCGATGTATGAAGTCTCCATCGTCTTTTTCAGATCGACTTCATGGACTTTGTCAAAAATATTGTCTTCCATCACTTGTCTCCTTTTTTCTAGGGTCAGTCTATCAAATAAATTCCAGTATTCTTACGCTCTACATCAGCTCAAAAATCTGACGATTTTTTCGCTGGGTTGGCATTTCTAATGCCAACCCAGACAACTACGTCCAGGTCTGCTTTCGAGTAAACTCGAATCAGGCCTGCCCGAAGTTGCCTGGTGTGTCGCTATAACTACTAGATATCCAAATTTTGTACATATTTCGCGTTTTCTTCGATGAATTCTCTTCTTGGTTCTACTTTGTCTCCCATGAGGGTTGTGAAAGTAAGATCCAACTCAGAAGATGTCTCATCATCCATTGTTACGCGCAGAAGAATTCTGTGCTCCGGATCCATAGTTGTCTCCCAGAGCTGCTCTGCATCCATCTCTCCAAGACCTTTGTAACGCTGGATCTTGTTGTTGCTGTCACGACCAACTTCTGTGAGAATCTGGTTCAGTTCATCATCGCTGTATGCATACCATACCTTCTTGTTCTTCTCCAGCTTATACAGCGGCGGCTGTGCAAGATATACATATCCTTCTTTGATCAGATCAGGCATGAAACGATACAGGAATGTCAAAAGAAGGGTACTGATGTGCGCTCCATCGACATCGGCATCGGTCATGATAATGATCTTGTGATATCTCAGCTTGCTGATATCAAAATCTTCATGAATTCCCGTTCCGAATGCTGTGATCATTGCCTTAATCTCAGCATTTCCGTAAATCTTATCAAGACGTGCCTTCTCTACATTCAGAATCTTACCACGAAGTGGCAGGATTGCCTGAGTTGCACGGTCTCTGGCTGTCTTCGCAGAACCGCCGGCGGAATCTCCCTCGACGATATAGATCTCACACTTGGACGGATCTTTATCTGAACAGTCTGCCAGTTTTCCCGGAAGAGACATTCCTTCAAGAGCAGACTTTCTTCTTGTAAGATCTCTTGCTTTTCTGGCTGCTTCACGGGCACGCTGTGCCATAACAGACTTTTCGATGATCATCTTTGCAACACTTGGATTCTGCTCCAGGAAGATCTCCAGCTGTGTTCTGACGATATTATCAACAGCTCCACGCGCTTCACTGTTTCCAAGTTTCTGCTTTGTCTGTCCTTCAAACTGAGGATCCTCAATCTTGACACTGACAATCGCAGTCAGTCCCTCACGGATATCCTCTCCTGAAAGCTGCTCATTCTCTTTCAACAGCTTATTTTTCTTGCCATAATCGTTGAATACCTTGGTCAATGCACTTCTGAATCCCGCAATATGAGTACCACCTTCCGGCGTTGTAATATTATTTACAAAACCATAAGTTGTCTCATTGTAGGAGTCATTATGCTGCATAGCAACCTCAACTGCAACATTATCTTTCATACCTTCACAGTAAATAATCTGCTCATAGAGCGCAGTTTTACTCTTGTTCAGGTATGTTACAAATTCTTTAATACCACCTTCATAGTGGAAAATATGCTCACGGATCTCTTCCTCACGAAGATCTCTTAAGTGAATCTTCAATCCCTTTGTCAGGAATGCCATCTCACGGAAACGCTGTTTCAGTGTATTATAATCAAATACCGTTTCCTCAAAGATTTCCTTATCCGGAAGGAAAGTAACCTTTGTTCCTCTCAGCTCCGGCTCACATTCTCTGTCAACTCTGAGTTTATAGCATACTTTACCACGCTCATAACGCTGTTTATAAATCTTACCTTCGTTGGCAATCTCTACTTCCAGCCACTCAGAAAGAGCATTAACAACAGATGCACCTACTCCGTGCAATCCTCCAGATACCTTGTATCCTCCACCGCCGAATTTACCACCGGCATGCAGGATTGTAAATACAACCTCAACTGCAGGAAGTCCTGCCTTATGGTTGATTCCTACAGGAATTCCACGCCCATTGTCTGTGACCGTTATAGAATTGTCTTTGTTAATGTCTACCTGAATTTTATCACAGTATCCGGCCAGAGCCTCATCCACCGCATTATCTACAATCTCATAAACCAGATGATGAAGTCCTCTGACGGAAGTGCTGCCAATGTACATACCCGGTCTTTTTCTTACGGCTTCCAATCCTTCCAAAATCTGAATCTGGTCCGCTCCGTATTCAGCGTCAAATTCTGTACCTGATGCACCCATTCTTAAACCTCCTAGTTTTCTTTTGCTACATGTCCACTTTTCACATGGAATATCTTGTTGATAGAAAATCTATGATTTACAAACTCATCCAGTCCCGTACAGGTAATCACCGTCTGTATATCATGAATACTATCCAGTAAATAGTTTTGCCTGTTTTTATCCAGTTCAGACAAAACATCGTCTAATAACAGGATCGGCGTATCCCCAATGATCCGCTTCACCAGTTCAATCTCGGCTAATTTCAGCGACAACGCAGCTGTTCTTTGTTGTCCCTGAGAACCAAATTTTCTAATATCCAAATCTCCTGACAGGAAACACAGATCATCTCTATGCGGACCTACAGACGTACTTTTCATCCGCAGATCCCTCTCTCTGTTTTTCTTCAGAGCCTGCTCCATCGACATCTCACCAATACTTGATTCATAAGTCAATGACAGCCGTTCTTTCCCGCCTGTCAGACGGAAATGAATCTCTGAAATAATCTCATTCACCTGTCGTACAAATTCTTTTCTTCTGTCCAAAACCTTTGTTCCATAAGCAGCCAGCTGCATATCCCAGATATCCAGTGTCTCCAGCAAATGCTGCTGGTTCGAGCCATAGATATCCTTCAAAAGTGAATTACGCTGGTTAATAATACGGTTATAGTTCGAAAGATTGTTCAGATAGATCTTATCAAGCTGGGAAAGCTCAAGATCAATAAATCTTCTTCTTCCTGCCGGACCCTCTTTGATAATATTAAGATCCTCTGGAGAAAAGAAAACAAAATGGACAATACCGAATAACTCACTTGCACGGCGAATCGGTACCTTATCGATTGCAATTCCCTTCGGACTGTTTTTCTTCAGGTGCATATCGATCTGGAAAATGATTCCCTTTTTCTCAACTACTGTCTCCAGATGGGATTCATCATACCCAAACTGTATCATATCCCGATCCTTCGTTCCTCTGTGAGATTTCGTCGTTCCAGACAAATACAATGCTTCCAGTATGTTTGTCTTTCCTTGAGCATTGTCACCGTACAAAATATTTGTTTTCGGATCAAAGGTCAAATCTAATAAATCATAATTTCTGTAATTTTTCAGCTTTAAAGACTTGATTATCATAATTTCCCCGCCATCACGTTATAACACGAGCGAGAAAACCTCTCACATGTTATTCTACACGTTTTTTAATTATTTTTCAATTTTTATTTCATTTCCGTCAAAAGAAGCTGTATCGCCCGGATAAAGCTTTCTTCCGCGTCTCGTATCAATTTCTCCGTTTACAAGAACAAGCCCGTTCTGAATTACGTCCTTAGCCTCAACACCACTTTCAACTAACCCGGCCGCCTTAAGCGCCTGACCGAGTTTAATGAATTCGTCCTGAGGGCGCAGTTTGATTATTTCCATTTTTTGTCACTCCTTAATTAATTTTTATCACTGTTTTTGATCTTTATTTTTCTTTTAAACTTTTTAAACATTTTTAAACTTTTAATTTTTTGGATTTTAAAAAGTCAAAAAATTGCAGAGCAGGGCGTCTGCTCCGCATAATCTATTCTTTTCTGAGTTTAGACAGCTGCATTAAAATTGACTGGAAGAATCAGGTAAATGTAAGACTGATTCTCGTCTTTGATAAAGCAAGGTGCTTTTGCATTCATAAAATACAAGTCTACTTCTTCATCTTCAATCACACGAAGTGCATCGATCAAAAACTTTGGATTAAATCCGATCATCAGATCTTTTCCGTCTTTTGTACAGAAAATCAGTTCATCCATAGATCCAATTTGTGATTTGATCTTCAACTCCATTGATTCATTCTTGATGTCAATGATAATCGGCTTTTTGTCTCCCTCTTTGATAAGCAGAGTTGCACGATCAATACAATCTAACAGTTCTTTTTTATTCACATGTACTCTTGTTTCATAATCACTGGACAGCATCTGGTCAATCCGGAAATATTCACCTTCAATCAGTCTGGAAACAACCAATGTTCTGTCAAATTCAAACACAATATGATTTTTTGTAAATGAAATCTCAACTTCAGCATCCGCTTCACCGCCAATGATCTTGCTGATTTCCTGAAGAGTTTTTCCAGGAACGATTACTTTTCTCGGCTGATAAGCATCTTTCAGTTCGATTTTTCGGATTGAAATTCTGTGACCATCAAGAGAAACCACTCTGAGAACATCATTGTCAATCTCAAAAAGTTCTCCGGTCATCATCTTGTTCGTATCATTGTCAGCAATTGAAAAAATAGTCTGGCGAACAACTTCTTTCAAAGTAAACTCGGAAATAGTAATAAAATCTTCACGTTCAATAGCCGGAAGATAAGAAAAATCATCTCCTGACTGGGCTGCGATATTAAATTTCGCTTTTTCACAAGTAATGATCGCCTGATTGTCAGACTCTGTTTCAATAACAACATCATTATCTGGAAGTTTACGGACAATTTCTGAAAAAATCTTTGCATTTAATGCAATAATACCTCTGGAATCAATAATTCCGTCAATTGTAGTTTCAATTCCAAGTTCCATATCATTGGCAGTCAGTTTGATTACATCTGTTGTTGCATCAATCAGAATACATTCAAGAATAGGCATTGTTGTTTTAGAGGGTACTGCCTTGGAAACAATACTGACTCCTTTTACGAGATTCGATTTTTTGCATATGATTCTCATGTTGATGATTACTCCTTTCAGGTTTCGAGGTTACGGTTGGTATGTGGATAACGTTTTTTTCTCGCGTAATTTATGTATATTTATATAAATCGATTCCGCCTCCTCCGCCTTAGGGGGTGTGGATAAGTGGATAAGTGCCTGCAGCCCTTTAAAATCAAGGGTTTGCGGGTTTGGATAACTATGTAGATTACAGAAAAATAACGTGTTGAAACTGTGGGGAAAAAAATTCGGCAAAAAATCCACATTTTTGTTATCCCAACGTTATTCACATAGAAATCTACAGGTTTTCTACAAAGTTATCCACATTTAACGCGAAAAAACGACAAGTTATTCACAATTTATAGAGTTATCTTCCTTATACAGGATTGATTTTCTTCTTAATTATATTCACAGTGTTGTTTAAAGCCTCATCTGTCTTCAGATCATTCTCGATCTTGCGTACACCATGGCTAATAGAAGCATGATCTTTACCACCGAGCAGGGCACCAATGGATTTTAGCGGTGTATCGGTCATATTTCTGCACAGATACATGACGATCTGGCGTGGAAGAACGATCTCGGCGTTTCGTTTTTTACCTTTTAGTTCAGCTACCGGCACATTAAAGTGTTCAGAAACCACATCCATGATCAGTTCTGGTGAAACTGCACGGGTATCATCCGGTGAGATCATATCCTTCAAGGCCTCAGCAGCCAAAGGAATGTCGATCGGTTTATTCTCCAGATTAGAAAGAGCGATCAGTTTATTCAGAGATCCCTCAAGTTCACGGATATTGGACTTAATATTATTGGCAATGTACTGCATAACTTCATCCGGAATATGATATTTCTCAAGTCCGTCGAGTTCTTCTTTCTTACGAAGGATTGCCATTCTTGTCTCATAGTCAGGAGAGGAGATGTCAGCAATCAGACCCCACTCAAAACGTGTGCGAAGTCTGGCTTCCAGTGTCTCGATGTCCTTCGGAGGCTTATCACTGGAGATAATAATCTGTTTTCCTGACACATGAAGGTGGTTAAATGTATGGAAAAATTCTTCCTGTGTACTTTCTTTTCCTATAATAAACTGAATATCGTCGATCAGAAGAACGTCATTATTACGATATTTCTCGCGGAATGTGGTCATTGCCAGTTCATTTCCGTTCTTACCTACTTTAAGAGCATCGATCAGTTCATTCGTAAAAGTTTCACTTGTGACATACAGTACTTTTTTGGAGGGATCATGTTCCAAAATGTAATGTGCCACGGAGTGCATCAAATGGGTCTTTCCAAGTCCAACACCTCCATATAAGAAGAGAGGGTTGTAGATCTCTCCCGGAGATTCGGCAACTGCGAGGGAAGCAGCGTGGGCGAAATTGTTGTTGCTTCCAACGACAAATGTGTCGAAAGTGTACTTTGGATTTAAGTTTGCCTTTTCATAAATCGCATTAACACGGGTCTTCTGGACGGAAGACTCTTTCTTTTCCTTAATCACTTTCGGGCTGTCGGTTACAAATTCCACTTCATATTCTGTACCGGTTACTTCGGCGATGCAGACCTTAAAAGGAAGCAGATATTTATCTTGAATATGTTCAAGACTCGCCTTCAGTTTGACGAGAATATATACGGTATTGTCCTTGACTTCATAAACAGTAAGTGGTGCAATCCATGTAGTATAAGAAATATTGGATGAGCAATATTCCAGCTTCATCTTGTTTAGTACCTGATCCCAGTTTTGTTCTACAATGTTCATCGATAGTAACTCCTAATTTTTTAAAATTATAATGGAAAGGTTGAAAATCCAGCACAAATAATTCAGGACTTATCCACATTCAACTCCTGATTATGGCTTTTAGGGCAGACTTTCCCCTACCCAAATACAATGTTTTCAGCAACTGTTTGTTGAAAAAGTGAAAAACAGCCACTTTTTATTAACTTCGTACTAAAATAATGTGGATAACTCTAAAAATGGTAGAGTCTCTCCATTACATTTTACATCAAAAAAGCTGTAGAATCAATGAAAAAACAGTGTGTATAACTTTATCAACATCTTAAAACGTTGATAATTATGGTTTTTTATGAATAAAAAAAATTTTATCCACACGATATTTAGTGGTTTTCCACAGGTTATACAGAAGTTATCCACATATGTTGATAACTTTGTGGATAACTTCTGTATAAGTGTTGTATAATTATGTGAAGAAATAGTTATACCCCTTGATATATAAGGGTTTCGAGGAACTGTGTAATTATTCACAGAAAATGTGAAAAACTCTTTAAAATGAAAAAAGGCCAGAAAATGAGGGAAAGATTGTTGATAAAGCTTGACTTTATGCGGTTTTCCATCTATAATTAAGAGCAGTGTCTTTTAATATTGAGGCGCAGTAACGAAGTTAATTTTGTGAATACTTTTATTATAAGGTATATCAGGCATAAGGGAGGTGTAAGAATATGAAGATGACATTTCAGCCGAAGAAGAGATCAAGATCTAAAGTTCACGGATTCAGAGCAAGAATGAGCACACCAGGCGGAAGAAAAGTTCTGGCAGCAAGAAGAGCAAAAGGAAGAAAACAGTTATCAGCATAGGCCGCATATATGTGGCCTTTTCTTCTATTTATTATTAAATGATAACGGATCTTACTGTTATCTAGAATGAAGAGGATATTGATGAAATTTTCTGAGTCTTTAAAAAAGAATAAAGATTTTCAGTCAGTCTACAGGAATGGAAAATCTTTCGCTAATAAATGTCTTGTAATGTATATAATCCCGAACGAACTGAATAAGAACCGACTGGGAATATCAGTTAGTAAAAAGGTTGGAAACAGTGTGGTAAGACATCATCTTACCCGGTTGATCAGAGAAAGTTACAGATTGTCAGAAGAACATTTCCGATGTGGGTATGATATAGTAGTAATCGCGAGAACAAGTGCAAAGGATAAGAATTATCATGATGTGGAAAGTGCACTGATCCATCTCGGAAAGCTTCATCACATATATGTCTGATAAGACAATGATAAGGAAGTGGCGCAGATGAAGTATATCCTGTTATGGATGATTCGTTTTTACAGGAAATATCTGTCCGGAATGAAGGGCGGATGCACTTGTAAGTATTATCCAACCTGCTCACAGTATGGGTTGGAAGCAATCGAGAAGTACGGAGCTCTCAAGGGAGGTGCTCTGGCGGTATGGAGAATCCTGCGCTGTAATCCATTTTCAAAAGGTGGATACGATCCGGTACCTTAAGGAGGATAAGTAATGGAAGTATACGGACTTTTGGCTTCAGGTTATGGAGACTGGCCGATCATCAAACAGATTGCCTGGCTTTTAGGTCAGGTGATGAATGGTATCTTCAATGTACTTAGCATGATTGGTATTGAGAATATTGGTGTTTGTATCATTATTTTCACAATCATTATTTATACATTGATGATTCCGCTTACAATCAAGCAGCAGAAGTTTTCTAAGATGTCAGCTGTTATGCAGCCGGAGATCAAGAAAATTCAGAAAAAATACGAAGGAAAGAAAGATCAGGCTTCAATGATGAAGCAGCAGGAAGAGATCAATCTTGTTTATGAGAAGTATGGAACTTCCATGACAGGCGGATGTCTCCCAATGTTGATCCAGATGCCGATTCTGTTCGCGCTGTATCCGGTTATCCGTGATATTCCGACGTATGTAAAAGGTGTTAAAGATGTTTATATGCCTGTAACAGAAGCAATCATGAATACAAATGGTTTCCAGAAGATCATGGAGACGATCGGTGAAGCAAGCCCGGTTCTTATGAACCCTAAGGCTTATGATTATTCCCAGGCAGACACAATCGTAAATGTACTTTATAAATTCCAGGATTCTACATGGAATACGCTGATGGAAAAGATGCCGAGTATCACGGATCTTGCACAGCAGACAATGGATAAGGTTACTCACCTGAACAGTTTCCTTGGAATTAATATCGGAGAGCAGCCGCTGACACAGCTGACAGCTGCATTCCACAACGGATCTGTTGCAGGGATCATCCTTGCAGTACTTATTCCGGTACTTGCAGGTCTGACACAGTTTATCAGTGTTAAGCTTCAGCCACAGCCGGCCGGAGATGACAAAGATAACCCGATGGCAAGCTCTATGAAGACAATGACATACACAATGCCGCTGATCTCAGTATTTATGGGATTCACACTTCCGGCAGGTCTTGGTCTTTACTGGGCAGCAAGTGCAGCAGTAAGATGTATCCAGCAGCTTGCAATCAACAAGTATCTCAGCACAAAATCTCTTGATGAGATGATCAAAGAGAATCAGGAGAAAGCACAGAAGAAACGTGAGAAACACGGAGCTCCTGCAAAAGAGATCAATAAGATGGCTACAACAAGTACTCGTAATGTGGGTACTGTTACAAAAGGAAAATCTGGAATTTCTGAAGCAGAGAAAGAAGAAAAGATCCAGAAAGCACAGCAGAAGGCTCAGAATTCCAAGCCGGGAAGCCTTGCTTCCAAGGCAAATCTGGTAAGCCGTTATAACAGCGGACAGCAGACAAACCAGCCGAAGGCAGAAGATGAGAGCAGCTCTAAAGGAAAAAAGGGCAAGAAATAATAAAGGAAGATTCGTAACTCCTAACCGTTCTCTTAAAAAGCAGGAGACGGGTCAGGATTTGAAGATGGAGGAATCGGGATGAACGGTAGTATCAGAGTATCGGCGAAAACAGTTGATGATGCGATCACAGAAGCATTGATCCAGCTTGGTGTAACAAGCGACAGACTGGAGTACGAAGTAATCGAGAAGGGAAGCGCAGGATTCCTGGGAATCGGAATGAAGCAGGCAGTTATTGAAGCGAGAAGAAAACCGGAACCGAAAGAGGAGAAGGTAGAAGAGCCTGTAGTAGAAGAACCTGTGAAAGCAGAGCCAAAGAAGGTTGAAGCAGTTCAGCCTCAGAAAGCAGCAGAAAAGAAAGCGGATGAACCTAAGAAAGCTGCTTTTGAAAAAGCTGTAGAAAAAGAAGTAAAAGAGGAAGTTAAGAAAGAGACAAAACTTGTAGAAGTTCAGCCTCAGACAATTAAAGCAGTAGAAGATTTCCTCAAGAATACAATGAAAGCCATGGACATGGAAGTTGAGCTTAAGACTGAGATCGATCAGGACGGTGCACTTTGCGTAGATATGAGTGGAGAGCACATGGGAATCCTGATCGGTAAGAGAGGACAGACTCTGGATTCTCTGCAGTATCTTGCGAACCGTGTAGCGAACAAGCATCAGGAAGGTTATGTAAGAGTAAAGCTTGACACAGAGAACTATCGTGCAAGAAGAGAAGAGACTCTGAGACACCTTGCAAAGAACATTGCACATAAGGTAAAGAGAAACAGAAGACCGGTAGCACTTGAGCCGATGAATCCTTATGAGAGAAGAATCATCCACTCAGCACTGCAGTCAGATCCTTATGTGATGACACACAGTGAGGGAGAAGAGCCGTTCAGAAAAGTTGTTATTACTTTGAAGAAATAATACTGTTTATGAATCGGAAGCGAAAGGACGTTTACGCTTCACGGATACTTTCGTGAGGTGTGGAACGTCCTTTTTTCTATGTAAAATATAGGAAGCAGGAAATACTGTAAAGAGAAAACAGTTGGAAGCAGGAAGTGTGCCAAGCACACAGCAGGAAAACAGAAAGGAAATAAGGCATGAATCAGGATACGATTGCAGCGATTTCTACAGGTATGACCAATTCGGGAATCGGAATTGTAAGAATCAGCGGAAGTGAAGCGCTGGAGATAGCAGATCGTGTATATAAAGGGAAAGAAACGATTACAGAAGTGCCAACGCATACGATTCATTATGGACATGTAATGGATGGAGATGAGACAGTTGACGAAGTACTTGTGATGGTGATGCGCGGACCTCGTACATTTACAGGAGAAGACACAGTTGAGATTAACTGCCACGGTGGAACTTATGTTGTAAGCAGAGTTTTGGAGACGGTCTTAAAGGCGGGAGCAAGACCGGCAGAGCCGGGAGAATTTACCAAGAGGGCATTCTTAAACGGTAAGATGGATCTGTCACAGGCAGAGGCAGTCATTGATGTGATCACATCAGAAAATGAGTATGCGCTGCAAAGTTCGATCAGCCAGCTCAAGGGAAGTGTGAAGAACAGGATCAAAGAGATCCGTGAGAAGATCATTTATCATACAGCGTTTATTGAGACTGCGCTGGATGATCCGGAGCATATCAGTGTCGATGGATATGGCGAGGTGCTCAAAGAGGCAGCAGAAGAGGTGATCGGTCAGCTGAAAGAACTGATTGATTCTTCGGATGATGGAAGGATCATGAAAGAGGGAATCCAGACAGTGATTCTTGGAAAACCGAATGCAGGAAAGTCCTCACTTCTGAATATTCTGGCCGGTCATGACCGTGCGATCGTTACGGATATTGAAGGTACGACAAGAGATGTCTTAGAGGAGCAGATCCGTCTGCAGGGACTGACTTTGAATATCATTGATACTGCCGGAATCCGTCAGACAGACGACATCGTGGAAAAAATGGGTGTCGATAAGGCGAAAGAATACGCGAAAGATGCGGATCTTATTATTTATGTTGTAGATGCATCAAGAAATCTTGACGAAAATGATGAAAAAATCTTTGATTTGATTTATGATAAAAGAACAGTGATTCTGCTTAATAAGTCGGATCTGGATACTGTAGTGACAGAAGAGATGATCCGCGAAAGGATTTCACAAAAAGGTGTTCAGAAGCAGATTCCTGTGATTGCGATTTCTGCAAAGGAAGAGCAGGGAATCAAGGAACTTGAGAACACCGTGAAAGCAATGTTCTTAAAGGGAGATCTCTCATTCAATGAAGAGGTTTATATTACAAATGCAAGACAGAAAAATGCATTGGTCAATGCGAGAGAGAGTATGAGGAAAGTCATTTTCAGCATTGACGCCGGCATGCCGGAGGATTTCTATTCGATCGATCTGATGGATGCCTATGAATCACTTGGAAATATTACCGGAGAATCAATAGGAGAAGATTTAGTAAATGAAATATTCAGCAAGTTCTGTATGGGAAAATAAAGATGAATATGATGTTGTCGTTGTAGGCGCAGGACATGCGGGCTGTGAGGCTGCACTTGCGACTGCGAGACTTGGATTTAAGACAGTGATCTTTACGGTCAGTGTGGACAGTATTGCGCTGATGCCATGCAATCCAAACATCGGAGGAAGCTCAAAGGGACATCTGGTCAGAGAGCTGGATGCGCTCGGCGGAGAGATGGGAAAGGTCATTGACCGGACATTTATCCAGTCTAAGATGCTCAACAGTTCAAAAGGTCCTGCCGTGCATTCACTGCGTGCACAGGCGGATAAGGCAAACTATAGTAAAACAATGCGTCAGGTGCTTCAGAATCAGGAGAATCTGGATATCCGTCAGATGGAAGTGACAGAGATCCTGGCAGAGGATGGGAAGATCACAGGAGTGCAGACGTACTCAGGCGCTATTTACCGCTGTAAGGCCGTTGTACTCTGTACGGGTACATATTTAAAGGCTCGCTGTATTTACGGCGAAATAAGCACACATACGGGCCCTAACGGGCTTCAGAGTGCCAACTACCTGACAGATAGTCTGAAAGCACTCGGAATTAAGATGTACCGCTTCAAAACAGGTACACCGGCACGTATTGATAAGAATACGATTGATTTCAGCAAGATGCAGGAACAGAAAGGAGATGAGAGGGTTGTACCGTTCTCATTTACTACAGATCCTGAGAGTGTTCAGATCGATCAGGCATCATGCTGGCTGACTTATACGAATGAGACAACACATGAGATTATCCGTGACAATCTGGACCGTTCACCGCTTTATTCAGGAGCGATTGAAGGTACAGGTCCGAGATATTGTCCGTCGATCGAGGATAAGGTTGTGAAATTCCCGGACAAGAACCGTCATCAGGTATTTATCGAGCCGGAAGGACTTGAGACGAATGAAATGTATGTCGGTGGAATGTCCAGTTCACTTCCGGAAGATGTCCAGTATGCAATGTACAGAAGTGTGCCGGGACTGGAACATGCGAAGATCGTGCGAAATGCGTATGCAATCGAATATGACTGCATCGATGCAAGACAGTTGAAGAGCACATTGGAATTCAAAGAGATAGAAGGTCTATTCAGTGGTGGACAGTTTAACGGAAGTTCAGGCTATGAAGAGGCTGCTTCCCAGGGACTGATCGCAGGAATCAATGCGGCGAGAAAACTGCAGGGAAAAGAAGGTATCGTGATCGACAGATCCCAGGGATATATAGGAGTTCTGATCGATGATCTTGTCACGAAAGAAAGTCATGAACCATATCGTATGATGACTTCACGCGCAGAGTACAGACTGCTTCTTCGTCAGGATAATGCAGATATGCGTCTTACAAAGATTGGTTACGAGGTGGGACTGATCGACGAAGAGAGATATCAGAAACTACTGAAAAAGGAAGAGATGATCGAAAAAGAGATCGAGCGTGTGGAGCACACAAATGTAGGTACTACAGAAGCTGTACAGGCATTGCTTGAATCTTATGAAAGCACACCGTTGACATCAGGAACAACACTTGCAGAGTTGATCCGCAGACCGGAGCTGTCTTATGAGAAAATCGCACCGATCGATAAGCACAGAGAAGAACTGCCATATGATGTCAAAGAACAGGTTGATATTAATATCAAATATGATGGCTATATCAAGCGTCAGATGCGTCAGGTAGAGCAGTTTAAGAAGCTTGAGAACAAGAGAATTCCGGAAAATATTAACTATGATGAGATCCAGAGCCTTCGTCTTGAGGCAAAGCAGAAACTGAATCAGATCCGTCCGTCATCAATTGGCCAGGCATCCAGAATCTCAGGAGTTTCACCGGCAGATGTGTCCGTGCTTCTTGTATATTTGAGCAGTAAATAAAAGTGTTAGTTAAAGTAATACATGAGAATTTAAAAATGCTATAATAATATTCTGCGGAATGGTATTGTCGGATTGTTGAAACCGTTCCGTGGGAAGTAATGATTGGAGAATATAGTGGGAGAGAACGCACAGAGTAAATTTGATCTAGAATTAGAAAAAATCGGAATCATATTAAATGAGCAGCAGAAGCAGCAGTTCGACAAGTATTATGAGATGCTTGTTGAGTGGAATAAAGTGATGAATCTGACAGGGATCACGGAGTATGATGAAGTGAATCTGAAGCACTTTACAGACAGTCTGACAATCGCAAGAACACAGGAGATGAAGAAGATCCAGAGTGTGATCGACATCGGAACAGGAGCCGGTTTCCCGGGAATTCCTTTAAAGATTGCATTTCCGCATCTGAAGGTTGTACTTCTTGATTCACTGAATAAACGAATTAAGTTCTTAGATGCAGTAATTGAAGAATTGGGATTGGAAAATATCAGTACGATTCACGGAAGAGCAGAAGATTTTGCAAAGAAAAAGGAATACAGAGAGCAGTTTGATCTCTGTGTTTCAAGAGCTGTTGCAAATCTGTCAACATTGAGTGAGTATTGCCTTCCATTTGTAGCTGTAAATGGCAGTTTTGTTTCTTATAAAAGTGGAGATTCTGAAGAAGAAATCCAGCAGGCGAAACATGCAATTTCACTGTTAGGTGGAAAGGTGAAGAATGTGGATAAGTTCCAATTACCTGGAACAGACATGGGACGAGCGCTTGTTGAAATCAAAAAAACAAAGCAGACACCGGGAAAATATCCTAGAAAAGCAGGATTACCGGCAAAAGAACCATTAAAATAAGCCAATATAGGAAGACCTGTTTACTGGCATTCTGGTAAACAGGTCTTCCTTTTTAAGTGTATTGTTAAAAAATGCTGAAATAGTCAGAAAATAAGTGAAAAAAGAAGATATCCTCAAAAAAAGAAGGAGTTATCCACATTTTCCACATGAGATATTCACTCTGTGTGGATATCTCATGTGGAAAATGTGGATAACTCTAGTTTTTAGAAAAAATATGATGCGAGTAAAATTTCTGATTTATGCGATATTCTATTCACATTCTTCAGCATCTGACAGGAAAATTTCTACATTTTCAATGAATTCGTCACATTTTTCAATGTGAGGAAGTTGTTTGGTCTTGGCCATTCCTGCAATTTCAATCGAAGGAAGATAGTTCTGATATTCACTTGCTGCCAGAGAATTTTCAGGATTACTATTTCCTACAATAATGGAGATGCTGTTATTCAATTTATTCAGGCAGTGAAGAACATTTGCATTCGTATATCTTGTCTTTTGACAGGCGAAAAGGTATTTGGAATTTGTATGTTCTTTGTGTGCTGCTTCAAAGTAAGTGAGAATATCTTTTTCACTAATTTCATTTTGCGTATAATAAGAAGAGCAGAGGGCATGAGCAATTGTCTTCTTATTTACATACATATTATAGATAAATGTACCCAGAATAGGAGAATACAGGATATTCTTTATGAATTTACTACGTTTTGTAGGAATCTTTGCCAGGTCTACCAGATTCGGAGGATTTATCATAATAACCTTATTTATAATTGTTTCATCGTTTGCACAGGCCATCAGTACAAATGGACAGGATTCACCAGAAACGATTACATCCGTTTTATCTCCGATAATATGTTTGATAAAGTTCGTGATTAATTCCACATACAGATAATTAGTATATGTTAATCCCGGACGATCGGAACAACCGCAGCCTAAAAGGTCAATTGTATATACAGTATGAGATTTGGCAAGTTCCTCTACGTTGTTTCTCCATTCATAGGAAGAAGAACATACATTGAGATTATGCACTAAAAGTAAAGGTGATCCTTCTCCAGTTTTCTTATATGCGATTTTACCGAATCTCCAGTTATAGTATTCATATTCATCAGAATTGATTAATTTATCAGCAGTTGAGATATATTCTAATACACGGTTAGCAATATGCATTGCACCGAGAGAAACTCCTGCTAAAGTAGTAAAAAAAGTAAGTTTTTTCTTAATACTCAAATTATTCACCTTCCTTATTATAATAGTGGTTTGTTTTATATAAAAGTAAGAGTTTGAATTAAAAGAAACTCTTACTTTATTATACTACATTCTTAAATTCAAATAAAGCGAAAAAATCTTAATAGTTTGTAACTATGTAAGAAGTGGCTTATCTCTAAAAATGTTTCACGTGAAACATTTTTGATCCGCACAATCGAATCCGCACCCTGCGCGTATAATACAGTTATTTACAAAATGCAGTACTAGAAATAACTGAGAAAACACAATGTTTCACGTGAAACATTTTAGAAAATGAGGAAATGAAAAGGAAGATGTTTCGTTACTGTTCACTCCCGTGTCAATCACTTCGCTGATTGACACGGAGGATGCATGTTTTGGCTTGAATGCATCTCGCCCTATCGCCAAAGGCGATTTAAAATGGCGAGATGCGTTGCTGGTCGCACATTGTGTGAACAGTAACGATGTTTCACGTGAAACATTTGATTAGTTCTAGATTAATGAAAAGAAAGGTGATATAATAATGAATGTCCGAGAGAAAGGAGTAAAAATAATGGGTAGAGTGATAGCAATTGCGAATCAGAAAGGTGGAGTTGGTAAGACTACAACAGCAATCAACTTATCGGCCTCTTTAGCTAGTTCAGGGAAAAAAGTGCTTGCTATAGATATGGATCCTCAGGGAAATATGTCCAGCGGATTGGGCGTTGATAAGAATGAGGTTGAAAAGACAATTTATGAACTTATTATTGGTAAGTGTAAAATTGAGGAGTGTATTTGCAAGGAACCAATAGAAAATCTGAGTGTAGATGTGCTTCCGTCGAGTATTGATTTATCAGCCGCTGAGATTGAACTGATTGGCGTTGACAATAAGGAATATATTTTACGAGATGAAGTTGACAAGATAAAAGATAATTATGACTTTATAATTATTGACTGCCCTCCGGCATTGAGCATGCTTACAATTAATGCAATGACTACTTCTGACTCGGTAATTGTTCCAATTCAGTGTGAGTATTATGCGCTGGAAGGATTAAGCCAATTGATGCATACGATTGAACTTGTTCAGGACAGACTGAATCCAAAGCTTGAAATGGAAGGTGTCGTATTTACAATGTACGATGCAAGAACAAATTTATCATTACAGGTAGTGGAAAATGTAAAGGATAACCTGAACCAAAATATTTATAAGACAATTATTCCGAGAAATGTCCGACTGGCTGAAGCACCAAGTTATGGACTTCCAATTAATCTGTATGATCCAAAATCCAAAGGAACAGAGAGTTACATGCTTTTAGCAGAAGAAGTGATTAATAAAGGAGAATAAGTATGCCTGTGAAGAAGAGCGGACTTGGAAAAGGATTGGATAGTCTGATCCCAAACAAAAACGTTAAAAGCGCAAAACCTTCTGTAAAAGCGGACGAGAAAAAGGCAGCTCCGAAAGAAGAAATTTTAGAGGCAGGACCGATCATGGTGAAAATAAATAAAGTTGAACCAAATCGGGATCAGCCGCGGAAAGATTTTGATGAAGATGCATTGATGGAACTTGCAGATTCAATCAAGCAGTTTGGTGTATTGCAGCCGATTCTTGTTCAGAAGAAGAAGGACTATTATGAAATTATTGCCGGTGAGAGAAGATGGCGCGCGGCAAAGCTGGCAGGATTGAAAGAAGTGCCAATTATCGTAAAAGAATTTACAGAGCAGGAAATCGTTGAGATTTCGTTGATCGAAAATATTCAGAGAGAAAACCTGAATCCGATTGAAGAAGCAATGGCTTATAAGAGACTGTTGAAAGAATTCAACTTGAAACAGGACGAAGTTGCTGAACGAGTATCAAAGAGCAGAACTGCGGTTACGAACTCAATGAGATTATTAAAACTGAATAACAGAGTTCAGCAGATGATCATTGATGACATGATCAGTACAGGTCATGCAAGAGCTCTTCTGGCAATCGAAGATGAAGAGCAGCAGTACATGCTTGCCAACAAAATCTTTGATGAGAAGCTCAGTGTTCGCGAGACAGAGAAACTGGTGAAGGCTCTGAAGAATCCGAAAAAGGAAGAAAAAAAGCCAGAAGTAGAAAATCAGTTCGTATACACAAATCTTGAAGAACAGATGAAGAGTCTGATTGGTACTAAGGTAAGTGTTCATGCGAAAGCAAATGGAAAAGGAAAGATTGAGATTGAGTATTACTCACCGGATGATCTGGAAAGAATCTATGAGTTGCTCATGACAATCCAGCATAATTAAAAAGGAGATGGTAGAAGTGACTGGAGTATTTGGTAATCTGGGAATTGATCCATTCTACGCATTTCTTATTTTACTTATTTTGCAGGTAGCCTTGCTTGTCGTACTTGTGTTAGTGTATGATAAGTATAAACACCTGGAAAAAGTATTTAATACCTTTATGAAAGGAAAGAATGGGAAATCACTGGAGGAATCCATTTTTGAACGGTTTGACAAGATTGACGAAGTCGTAGATCAGGTAGAAGAAAACCGTGAGGAGATTGCAGAACTTTACAATAGAATGAAAACGCATTACCAGAAAGTCGGAATCGTAAAATATGATGCATTCCATGAAATGGGAGGCGAATTAAGTTTTGCAATTACAATGTTAGATGAAAACAATACTGGATGGATCTTAAATATAATGCATAGCCGTCAGGGCTGTTATGCATATGTGAAAGATATTGTAAAAGGTGAGAGTACAATTCAGCTGGCAGAGGAAGAAAGAGAAAGTCTTGAGAAAGCTATTTTTCAAGAGAAATAAATAGTAAAAAAGAAATTAGACAGGAAAGGGTAAATAACATGTTAGACATCAAATTTGTAAGAAATAATCCGGATGTAGTAAAACAGAACATCAAAAATAAATTTCAGGATGAGAAGCTTCCACTTGTAGATGAAGTAATTGAACTGGATAAGAGAAACAGAGAAATCAAACAGGAAGTAGAAGCACTCCGTGCAGAGAAGAACAAAGCTTCTAAGGAAATCGGAGCAATGATGGCTCAGAAGAAGATTGAAGAAGCAGAAGCACTGAAGAAGAAAGTTGCAGAGAGCAATGGACGTATCAATGAACTTTCAGAGGAAGAGAAAGAAGTAGAAGAGAAACTGAAAAAGAATATGATGATCATCCCGAACATCATTGATCCTTCTGTACCGATCGGTAAAGATGACAGCGAGAACGTAGAGGTAGAAAGATTTGGCGAGCCGGTTGTTCCGGATTTCGAAGTTCCATATCACACAGACATTATGGAATCTTTCAATGGAATCGATCTCGATGCTGCAAGAAGAGTAGCAGGTAATGGATTCTATTATCTGATGGGAGATATCGCAAGACTTCACTCAGCAGTTATCTCTTATGCAAGAGACTTCATGATCAACAGAGGATTCACATACTGTGTACCACCTTTCATGATCAGAAGTAACGTTGTAACAGGTGTTATGAGCTTTGCCGAGATGGATGCCATGATGTACAAGATTGAAGGAGAAGATCTTTATCTGATCGGAACAAGTGAACATTCCATGATTGGTAAATTCATCGGACAGACACTGGAAAAAGATCAGGTTCCACAGACTCTGACAAGTTATTCACCTTGCTTCAGAAAAGAAAAAGGTGCTCATGGAATTGAAGAGCGTGGAGTTTACAGAATCCATCAGTTCGAGAAACAGGAAATGATCGTTGTCTGCGAACCAGAAGAAAGCAAAGAATGGTATGACAAACTGTGGAAGAACACAGTAGACCTTTTCCGTTCTATGGATATTCCGGTACGTACACTTGAGTGCTGCTCCGGAGATCTTGCAGATCTGAAAGTAAAATCTGTTGACGTAGAAGCATGGTCACCAAGACAGCAGAAATACTTCGAAGTAGGAAGCTGCTCTAACTTAGGTGATGCTCAGGCAAGAAGACTTGGTATCCGCATCAAAGGAGAGAACGGAAGCTACTTCGCTCATACATTAAATAACACAGTTGTTGCTCCACCGAGAATGCTGATCGCGTTCCTTGAGAATAATCTTCAGGCAGATGGTTCTGTAAGAATCCCGGAAGTTCTTCAGCTATACATGGGTGGAAACAAAGAGATTACACCAAAGAATAAATAAAGAAATATAAAGCAAATAAAATATGCATCAGTATTTAAAAGCAATTGGATTTGAAAATATTCAAACAAGAAAAGATCTGAAAAAGCTCTTAAAAGAAGTAGAAGAGAATTTCACACATCAGACAATTGTATCCTACAGACCGGGCGAAGATTTCTGCGAATTCCAGAAAGAGTTCGGTCAGGATGTAGGAATTACACTCTGCGGAGAACTTGATGATGAGGAACATTTTGAAGCTGCATATTATTTCCCGTATTTTGAGGGAAGCGGAGTTACAACTTATGCAGAAATCGATGTGCAGAGAAAGATTGAGAAAGAACAGTATGTTGGTCTTTGTGAGGATTCAAAGATAGGAATCAGTCTGATCTTCACACTGCAGAATGGTGTGGAATATATGCGGGAGAAACAGGCTGGTCTTGCAAAGGATGTGCAGACATCTGTAACATTTTCAGGATTGGCACAAGGTGGAATGATTCTGCTTCCGGTCAATAAAAATGAGCAACAGATTTTAAATGAAAAGCGTGCGTCAGATACAAGAAGAGAATTGATGAACGCAGCCCGCAAGGGCGACCAGGCAGCAATCGAGACGCTGACATTTGACGATATGGATCTCTATTCCAAGGTGTCAAAGAGATTGGCGAATGAGGATGTATTTTCCATTGTGGACACATATTTCATGCCGTTTGGAGCAGAATGTGATATGTATTCGATCATGGGAGAGATCCTAGCAGTGAGAGAGCGGATTAACAGAATGACAGGTGTGAGATTATATCAGATGCGCCTGAATGTAAATGAACTGACATTTGATATCTGTGTTCCGGCAGATTCCGTGATGGGAGAGCCGGAGATCGGAAGAAGGTTTAAAGGTACGATCTGGCTGCAGGGATATATTAATTTTTAAACATGAAGAGAAATTGTTGCTGGACACATGCAGTGTGAAAAGTAATGGGAAATCCACATCCGGAATGTGAAAAACATGGAATAAATGTGGGAAAAAGATTTCATTTAACAGAAGAATGTGGATAACAAAGACACTATCTTTGGCTGAAAGTAATTTGGTCAGGAGATGGTGTCTTTTACAATTCGTGCCATTTTAGCATGATTCGTGCCAGAAGAATTGAAAATAACAGCGCTTTTTTTATAATAAAAATATAAAAGGAGGCAGAATAATATGAAAAAGCGAACAATTCTTTTAGCATTTATTATATCAGCAGTTGCAATTACATCAGGCTGTTCAGCAAATGAACCAAAGACAGATGAGGTGAAACAGGAACAGACGAAAACAGAAAGCGTAAGCTCAGGAGTACCGATAAAACCGCTTACCAAAAAGGCAATCGACGAGAATCCATATATGGCAAAAAATGATGCGAATATCCATCATGATTGTTATAATTCAGATTCAACAGATGAGGTACTGCCTGTTGGCATTTACCCGGAAATTAATGTTTCTTATGAAAAGGTGAATCCGAATGCGTCTCCGGCGGTATTTTTTGACAATTATGGACATTCAGTTGTTCCGTTGCTCGGAGGACTTGCAATTCGTGATATCAATGCAGAAGAAACACAGACGATCGGATATTTCTCACCAAAACAGCATGACGGTGGAGGATATGTGATACAAAGTTCCTATTCCTTTGTCGATGAAAGTAATCGTCTGGTGTGTCCGACAAGCAACAATCATGTACTTATGTTGAAAGCAACAGACGAAGAAGGAAATGTACTGCCGGAATTTGAGAAAGTGTTGGATATTGATATTAAAGCAGCGGCAGAGGCAATTACCGGAAAGACATTGGATCAGAATTTATTATCCGTAGTGTTTGATTATGAAGGAAATCTCTGGTTTGCAACCGGCGGATTCAGAATCTATCCGGAACGTCAGCAGCAAGGTGCGATGGGATACATTTCCAGAGATGCGATCAATGCAATTCTGAATGGAGAAGAGGTTGATCTGACAGCGTCTACATTTGTATATGAATTAACTCCTGGAGAAGGGGCAGAAAATGGAATAGCTTCTTCGAAAGAGGGTGCGGTCATTTTAACAAATCAGAACTGCTATCTGTTAAAAGCAGATAACGGTGTGCAGGTCGAATGGTGTACTCCATATGAAAGTGCAGGGGCAAAAGACAGCAAAGAAGGCGACGAAACAACCGGAGGAGGTCTGGCATGGGGAAGTGGGTGTTCGCCGTCACTAACCAGTAATCTGGTCATGTTTACAGATAATCAGAATCCGGTGAATCTGGTGGCATTAGATATGAAGACCGGTGAAAAGGTTGCAAGCACGCCTGTTATTGATGAGCTGCCGGAAGAAATGCAGGTATCCGTAGAAAATTCAGCAATCGTATATGATAACAGTGAAGGTACAGTCAGCACGATTGTTTGTAACTGGTTTGGTGCAGGAAGTGCGAAGCTTGCGGACGCAGATAACGATTCATCTGTACAGACATATGAAAATATCTATGATGTAAACTGGCTGCAGAAAGGAAATAAAATGGTCATGCCGGGAGTTGAGCGTGTTGATACGATCAAGACAGATGATGGATATGAAATGAAGAGTATCTGGTGCAGAGATGATATCCGGGATACATCGATGATGAAGCTTTCTACCGCAACAGGATACATTTACGGTTATATTCAGGATATGGACAGCGGCATGTGGCAGTTTATCATGATCGATTTCGAGACCGGTGAGACCGCATTTTCAATGGATGTGTCAGATAAACCGGGATATAACAATATGGCGATCGGTATGTATGCAGGAAGCAGTGGAAATGCATTATACTGTCCAACCGGATATCTTGAGCTCCTCAGACTGCAGGATCGGTTCGTATATCTTCCGGAGATGCCTTACCGAAAAGTAGATTTGGACAAGGCAATGCGAAATATATTAACGCAGGAAGAATTTACGGAAGACGGAGGTAAGGGCAATGTCGCAGGATGGCTGAATACGATAACGGTAGAAAATGTACATCCAAGTACGACTGTGGCGATACGAATGAAGGGACTTGCAGGCAAAACGGATGACTTTAAACTGTATGCTTATGGAAAAGACGGTAAGCTGACAGAGGTTCCGGAAGATCTGTGGAAGATTCAGACAGAAGATGGAAAGATACCAGAAAAGTTGTCGGAAGATACCTTGTATGAAGTACATGTTACAGTAGAAGATGGAGGAACACTCGATCTTAGTGAGACAGAGAAAGAGATCAAGATAGCGGTTGTATTAGGAAATTAACGAAAAAACTCCTGTGATTTGAATCTACAAAATCACAGGAGTTTTCTTTCTATCTATTCAGTTACTTCCAGGCAAGCTTCTTTCGTACCAGTTCCACCACGGCGGATCCCGGCGAATAAAGAGCCTGATATATTATGCCATACACTGAAGATCGCTCCCGGAAGCGTTGCCAGTGGATTGGCTGCAAAATTAGCTGTTGCAAGAGAAATCGCAAGACCGCTGTTCTGCATTCCGACTTCGATCGCGATCGCAGTGGCTTTATCATATTCGATATGTAAAAGCTTTGCGGCTCCAAGCCCGATGCCCATTCCACAGAGATTGTGAAGTGCCACAACTCCAAGTACGAGCAGACCGCAGCTTAAGATCTTTTCTGCGTTGACAGATACGATTCCACTGATGATCATTACGATTGATACAACAGAAATCAGTGGGAGTACTTCTGATATTTTCTGGATCTGCTTTCCGAAGATCCAGTTGATCAAAATACCAAGAAGCACCGGAATCAGTACAACCTTTACAACAGAAATTACCATTGCAAGGAAAGATACTTCTACCCAGGCGCCGGCAAGCAGATACACTAATAACGGTGTCATCAGTGGGGCTGCAAGTGTAGAAGTGATCGTCATTCCAACAGAGAGTGCCACATCACCTCCGGCAATATAGGTAATTACATTACTTGCTGTTCCGCCGGGACAACATCCGACCAGAATAACGCCAAGTGCAAGATCTGTCGGAAGATGCATCAGCTGGCATAATCCCCATGCCACAACAGGCATGATCGTATATTGAGCTACAAATCCGATAATGATTTCTTTCGGTCTTGAAAAGACTCTTTTAAAATCGTCCATCTTGATCGTAAGTCCCATACCGAACATGGCAACCCCAAGAAAGACGGAAGTATAATTGGTTGTCCACGCGAATCCGTCGCGCCAGAAAAATGCGATCACAGAGAAGCAGATAATAATGATTCCAATGTATTTTGTAAGAAAAGAACTGGCTTTTCCGACTTTTTTCATCACATTTTCCATATGTTATACCTCGTAGCTAAAGTTGTCGATCAGTCTGGTTTTTCCGATGTAGACTGCCATGGCGACCAGGACATCTTTCTCTACGCTCTCTACCGGCTGCATATCCAGTGCATCTACCATAGATACATAATCAATCTTTGCAAGAGGTTCAGCTTCAATGATCTCGCGCATCTTTGTTAAAACTTCTTCTGCTTTGATTCCCTTGCAGATCGTATCCTGACCGGCTTTTACAGCTCTTGAAAGACAAAGTGCGGCTTTTCTTTCTTCTTCACTTAAATATGTATTTCTGGATGATTTCGCAAGTCCGTCTTCTTCACGGATGATCGGGCATCCTATAATCTGGATATCAAAATTCAGATCATGTACCATTTTGCGGATGATTGCCAGCTGCTGTGCATCTTTCTGACCAAAATAGGCTCTGTCCGGTGTTACAATGTTAAATAACTTAGAAACGACGGTACATACACCTTTAAAATGGATCGGTCTTGTCTTACCGCACAGTGTATCTGATAAAGTATCAATACTTACAAAGGCATGTGGATCATGGTACATATCCTCCGGTTCCGGATGAAAGATGACATCAGCTCCAAGGCTCTCGCAGAGTTCGCTGTCACGTTTGAAATCTCTCGGATATGCTTCCAGATCTTCTGTCGGTCCAAATTGTGTCGGGTTTACAAAATCAGATACAACAACGATATCATTTTCTTCGCGGCATCTTTTGATCAGACTTGCGTGTCCTTCGTGAAGGAATCCCATTGTCGGCACAAGTCCGATTGTTTTCCCTTCTCTTTTCCAGTTCTTAATTAAATCTCTTGTTTCCTTTACTGTTTTTGTTACCTGCATGGTATTCTCCTTTTAAAACTAAATTAGGAGATAGCCTCTTGTTCTGAATTCAACAAATTTCATTTTCATTTATAGGTTACAATCACTTTTGCAGTTATGCCATATCTTTCAGCAATCCGTGTTTCTCATAGTTTGTAACACGGCTGATCTTATTCTCATCATCTACAAAAACAACCTGTGGTTTATGTTCTTTGGCTTCTTCAGAATCATAATGTGCATAACACATGATAATGATCTTGTCACCAGTACTTACGCATCTTGCCGCAGCACCATTTAAGCAGATCATTCCGCTTCCGCGCTTGCCGCAGATCGTATAAGTTTCAAATCGGCTTCCGTTATTTACATCCACGATCTGAACTTTCTCATATTCCATAATTCCTGCCGCTTCCAGCAGGTCTTCATCAACAGTAATACTTCCGACATAATCCAGTTCGGCCTGTACTACCGTAGCACGATGAATCTTTCCTTTTAACATCTCAACTGTCATTTCTTATTGGTCTCCTTACAAAAAAAGCATTCGTCAAGGCATACTGATCCCTGCAAATGCTTTTGCTATTCTTCGTATTCCCTGAGTCTTATTTTACGTCTTAAATAAATATAAGCTCGCCTTCCGCCATTTCTGGCGGGGTAACTTCTCAATATGAAATTGTTGTGATTCAGTCAGAGTATAGTTTTGTAGTATTTCAAATACTATCTCCGCCGCTATTATGACACTTTGTGAAAGGAATGTCAACATGGTGGACAGCAAGGTGTTTGTTATTGTTCACTCCCGTGTCAATCACTCCGCTGATTGGCACGGAGGATGCATGTTTTGGCTTGAATGCATCTCGCCCCATCGCCAAAGGCGATTTAAAATGGCGAGATGCGTTGCTGGTCGCACAATGTGCGAACAGTAACAGTTTTTTCTTGTGTACAAGATGATATCAAGATATAATATAGTCATATTTTGCAACTGTTCAGAGCCAGGCAAAATTTCATAAAACAGGTGTAAAATGCGTAGCATTTTGGAGGTTGGCTCTGAACAGTTATCATATTTTCATTTTAAAAGGAAAGAGAAAAAAGGTATATGAAGATAAAGAAAGTGATAAGCGCATGTCTTGTGTTGACCTGTCTGGTAACAGGGCTTTCGGGCTGTGGAAAAACAGATCGAGCATCTGACACAGCAGAACGTCCGGTTATAACGCTTGGAAGCGACAGTTACCCACCATATAATTATCTGAATGAAGACGGTGTACCGACGGGAATCGATGTTGAACTGGCAACAGAAGCATTTGGACGAATGGGTTATGACGTGGAAATTGTCAAGATTGACTGGGAGAGGAAGCAAGAGCTGGTAGAGAACGGCGATATTGATTGTATTATGGTCTGCTTCTCCATGAAAGGACGTTTGGATGACTATAAGTGGGCCGGTCCGTATATGGTCAGTAACCAGGTGGTTGCAGTCAATGAGAACAGTGATATCTATACCCTGAGTGATCTGGAAGGAAAGACGCTTGCCGTACAATCTACAACAAAACCGGAAGAAATCTTTCTGCAAAGAACAGACAGCAGGATTCCAAAGCTTGGCAATCTGATCAGCCTGGAACACAGGGAACTGATCTATACATTCCTTGGAAAGGGATATGCAGATGCGGTAGGTGCACACGAGGAATCAGTTATACAGTATATGAAAGACTATGATGCGAAATTCCGGATCCTGGATGAACCACTTATGACAGTCGGGATCGGAGTCGCTTTCTCCAAAAATGAAACCCGGGATCTGCCGGAGAAACTGGAGCAGACCCTGGATGAAATGAGAGAGGACGGAACTTCTGCAAAAATCATAGGAAAGTATCTTGATAACCCGGAAAAATATCTGGAGGTGGACCAGCTTGAAGAAGAATAAGAAATCTGCCCCAACAGAAAAGAAATTCTGGATCATCAGTATAGCTGTCGGGATCTGTCTTGTCGTGCTGGCTGTATGTTTTTTCAGCAATGCAGACAAAGAAAAGGAAGAGGCTGATCTTTTAGACACAGTGAATTATGTAAAAGTACAATGTTCCACATATACACATTATAATGAGTCATCAGAGTCCAAAAGTCTGCTTCGTGCCATTGAGGGAACCCGGCAGGTCAGCAAAAATATAGCTGCAGAAATAGAAAATGAAAAAACACTGGATAATCAGCTGTTGAAAGAAAGTGCAGAGCAGTTATGGCTGACGGGAATCATGATTCTGGATACAGATGGAACTATAGTATGTGAATACAGTACGAACGAAAGCTTATTGCCGGAAATAAAAGAATGCGCAGAGAAAGAAATCGTACTGGATACAGCAATTTATGATGAAAAGGTGTATGCCAAGAGAATCAATCATAATGACGGGGCTTATATTGATATGGCTGCCTGCACAAGAAAGGATGCACCGGGAGTTGTAGTGACTTACTATTATACTTCCGCAGAGTATGCAACGAATTATACGCTTACGATACAGAGCCTGTTGAATGGCTACCGGAAGGATAGCGATGGGACGATCATCGTGGCTGACGAAGGTGTGATCATTGCTTCAAACAATACCGGGCTGATCGGACAAAGCACAACAGACTATGAAGCAATCCAGAAGTTAAAAGATCATGCAGACAGTAAGCATATGATGGGCTTAACGATCGATGGGGGCCGGTATCATGGCATTATGTTGAAGCAGGGAGACCATTACATCTATGCTTACGTTCCAGATTCGATCATATTTCAGACGCTTCCGCAAAATGTAATCGCGAGTCTGTTCATCTATCTGATCGTGGTAGCACTAATGTGGATGTTTTACAGAAAATCACAGAAAAATATTCTCAAAATAGAAAGGGAAAAAGAACAGAAGTATCAAAAGAGCCTTCTGGAAGCAGCGGAAAAGGCTGATGCGGCGAACCGGGCGAAGACAGAATTCCTGCAGAGGATGAGCCATGATATCCGGACACCGATCAATGGAATCTGTGGAATGCTTGATGTGGGCGATTATTATCGTGATGATCTGTCGAGACAGACTGAATGCAGAGGGAAAATCCGTGAGGCTTCCAATATTCTCCAGGAATTGGTTAATGAAGTTCTCGATATGAGCAAACTGGAGTCGGGAGAAATTTATCTGGAAGAGAAGCCATTTGATATTTATAAAGTTATTTCAGAAGTGGTGGATGTAGTTGGAAAGATGGCTGATGAAAGAGAAATCAAGGTGGAACACAAAACACCAGAGATCATTCATAAAGATCTTATAGGCAGTCCAATCCATCTGAAGCGTCTTCTGATGAATATCCTGAGTAATGCCGTAAAGTACAATAAAGATTATGGGACAGTTCATTTAAGCAGCAGGGAGATTCCTTCCGATCAGGATGGAGTTGTAATGATGGAGTTCACATGTCAGGATACGGGAATTGGTATGAGTAAAGAATTCCAAAAACATCTGTTTGAGCCATTTGCGCAGGAGCAGAAAGGTGGAGCTTCCAAGTTCGGAGGTACCGGTCTTGGAATGCCGATCACAAAGAGCCTTGTAGAAAAAATGGGTGGAACGATCATCTTTACAAGTGAGCAGGGCGCAGGTACTACCTTTGTGATCACAATTCCATTTAAAATAAATGAGAATGTAGCGAGAGACGAGGAGAAGCAGGAGAAAGCAACGGCTTCCATCAGAGGATTAAACATTCTGCTCGTAGAAGACAATGAATTGAACATGGAGATCGCAGAATTTGTCATTCAAAGTGAAGGTGCTTCTGTAGTAAAGGCATGGAACGGCCAGGAGGCAGCTGAAGCTTTTGAGAAAAGTGCTTCCGGTGAATTTGACATAATTCTTATGGACGTCATGATGCCGGTTATGAACGGATATGAGGCAACAAAGACAATCCGCTCAATGGACAGAAGTGATGCAAAGAAAATTCCGATCATCGCAATGACTGCGAATGCCTTTGTTGAGGACAGGATAAAGTCAAAAGAAGCGGGAATGAATGAGCATGTCTCAAAGCCGATCGATATGAAACTATTAGTGAAGATTATTGCTGAATTAGCAGGAAAAAATAAAAATTGTGAGGATAAAGGATGAGTGAGAAACAAAAACTACTTATTGTAGATGATTCAGAACTTAACAGAGATATATTAAAGGAGATCCTTGGCAGCAGTTATGACTACATGGAAGCTGAAAATGGAATTCAGGCGATCCAGATTCTGGAAGTGCATCCGGAGATCGACCTGATGCTTCTGGATATCAATATGCCACAGATGAATGGATTCCAGGTTCTGGAACATATGGTGGAGTTACGGTGGATTGATGAAGTACCGGTTGTTATGATTTCATCAGAAGAATCTGTCGAAATTATGCGAAAAGCGTATAATCTGGGGATCACAGACTATATCAGTCGACCGTTTGATGCGATTATCGTAAAGAAAAGAGTCCAGAATACACTGGGACTTTATGCAAACCAGAAACGATTGATCAATGTGGTTGTAGATCAGGTTTATGAGAAAGAAGAAAACAACACGATTATGATCGGGATCCTGAGTAATGTATTAGGTTCTCATAACAGTGAAAGCAGCGAACATATATTACATATCCGTATCGCAACAGAGATGCTGTTGAGAGAATTGATCAGGCAAACAGATGCGTATCATCTGACAGAAGCGGATATTGCTTTGATCACAACAGCATCTTCCCTTCATGACATTGGAAAGGTCAGCATTCCGGAAGAAATCCTCAATAAACCAGGCAGACTGACAGATGAAGAATTCAAGATCATGAAAAGCCACAGTGAGATTGGAGCGTCTATGATCCGGGATATGGATTTCCCACAGGACAAGCCTCTGGTACGCACTGCATATGAAATCTGCCGGTGGCACCACGAACGATGGGACGGAAGAGGATATCCGGATGGACTGAAAGAGGAAGAAATACCGATCTCTGCACAGATCGTGTCAATTGCTGATGTGTATGATGCGCTTACAAGTGTACGGTGTTATAAGAATGCATATGACCATGATACAGCGATCCAGATGATCCTGGAAGGTCAGTGCGGACAGTTTAATCCGCTTCTTCTGGAATGCCTGAAAGAGATCAGTCCTCAGCTTTCCAGAACATTTAGGAAAGAAAAAGATGATAACAGAGAGTATTATGAAGCACAGAGGATCTCTGATGAGATACTGAGAGAAAAGGCACTGCCACGCAAGGATTATTCCCAGCGTGTTATTGAAATCCTGCAGGAAAAGATGAAGTTCTTTATGACAAATAGCGGTAAGATTTCAATGGAGTATAATGCGATCTCAGGAAATTTGGTTTTAAGAGACGGAGAATCGCAGAAAGAGTATCAGAGAGGTGTTCCGGGATATGATTTATATGGAGCATATGATATAAGCGAAGAGGATATTCAGCGCATAAAAGATTTGCTGGATTCAGTAACAAGTGAAAATAAAGAAGTTTCAATAAAAATGATGTTAAAAGTAAGAGGTGAAAGGCAGATGTGTGATCTGAAACTGCACACATTATGGTCGTCACTGAAAACAGATGGATATATCGGAATTGTCGGGCAGCTGGATGTTGTGGAGTAGTCCACAAAATGGCGGACTGCCGGATATTATAACCTGTTGCCGATCATCATTGAAGAGCTGATCCATACATTACAGAATAAGCTGGAGACGAAGTAAAATTTATCAGAGAAGAGAGAAAGATATGAAAATCAAAAAAGTGCAAAGGATATGTCTTATCTTGACATGTATAGCAGCAACAGGACTTATAGGCTGTGGGAAAACAGACGAAGCGTCAGAGGAACATGAAGCAATTACTTTTATGGCGCCTTATCTGGAGGTGGACAGCTTTATAGAAGAAGTGCATAAAACATATCCAGAGGTTAATCTCGAAGTAATCACGTATAGCGGGTCAAATACAACAACCTATCTGCAGAATATGTTAGAGGCAGATGATCTTCCGGACATCTGCACACAGACTTTTTATAAGCCAGATGTGGTGGATGTCAGTGATAAGATGATTGATCTCTCCGGATACGATTTTACAGATAATTATGTGGAATCACGTCTGAAAGAGGTATCCGATGAGGGTGCACTTTATATGCTTCCATCTTTGTACAACTGTTATGGAATCACTTATAATAAAACACTGCTTGAGCAACATGGCTGGAAGCTGCCAACATCTTTTATAGAGCTTGAAGAACTCGCAGACAAAGCAAAAGAAGCAGGAGTTACGTTATGTATGGCACAGATTCAGTATCCTGGTTCTGCCTTCCAGTATATATGTAATATTGCGGATGCGGGATTCCTTGGTACCTTGTCTGGAAAGCAGTGGCAGAAAGATTACCTGTCAGGAAAGGCAAATGTCAGTGACACGGAAGGCATGATGGACAGCATGGAATATATCCAAAAATGGAAAGACATCGGTATGTTTGACAGCAGCAACAGTGATCCGATAGATGATAGTAAAACAAAAGAAGCTTTTATAAAGGGAAACGCACTGTTTCTATTGGGACCACAGAATGGCATTATGGACTCAGAAGATACAACGGACAAATTTGGTCTGATGCCATACCTGTCTGAAGATGGAAGCCAGAATGTATTTGTTTTAAATGTAAACCGTTTTTACGGATTGAATAAAAAGCTGGAGAATAATCCGGAGAAACTTGAAGATGCATTAAAAGTCATGAGGGTGCTGTCTACGGTAGAAGGAACCAGTGCCCTGTATCCGGACAGCACATTAAAAGCAGGACTACTTCCTTTTAAAGATGCAAAGGCGGATGACACCTACTATGCAGATATTTCAGATTTTATCAATGCAGGGAATACGACACCGTTTATTTATTCTGGATGGGAAAATACGATTGTAACTACCGGAACAAAAATGCTGGAGTTCATGCAGGATAAGGCATCAATAAAGGATGTGGCAGATCAGCTGGATGAGGATCAGGACAGAGTGGTAAATAATCAGCCGGAAGTGTTCACAACAGCTATAGAGGAAATCTCACAGGAAAGCTGTGCAAAGCTGGTGGGCAGATGCTTTGCCGAGGCGACCGGAAGTGACATTGCTCTTATATCCCTTGGAACATGGATCAGTGGAAATGGCACTAACCAGAACAATGGTGGCGTGAGCGGAAAACTGTATGCAAAGAATATTACAGACTATGATATCTGTACCATTCTTCCGACAGGCTGGTCACAGACAATCCAGACGGTCAGATTAACAGGAAAACAGATTCAGGATTTATATAAAGAAGGATACGATGCAGTCGGTACAGGAAAAAATTATCCTTATGTGCTGGTAAGTCCGATGGAGCTGGAAGATGAGAAAACTTATCAGGTTGCGATTTCTGGAATCAGTGAAAAACTGGCATCAGAAGTAGAAGTGACAGACAGCGGAATTGTAGGTATGGATGCGGCAAAAGAGTTTTTTGGACAATTTAAGTCTTTAAGCGAAGCGGATGCTGAATGGAAATAATAATGGAAATAATCGAGGGAGAAGAATGCGGAAGAGAAATAATTACCGGAATTTAATATTGGGGTGTTGTATGGCTGGTATAGCGATGATTCTTGCATTCTTTTTCCTGTATCATACTTATATCCAGGATATTATCTATGAAGAACGATTGAATCAGATGGAAGAGATTACCCGTCAGATGTTTCAAAGTCTGGAGGATGTGATCGATTCCCACTGGAACCGGGTAACGGAAGAATGTAATTACCTGAGAGATGCAAACGTACAGACTACAGATGAACTCTGTAGATATATGAAAAAGAAATATGAATTATCAGCATATGCAGATCAGAAGATCACATTGATGGCAGTAGATTCAGAGGGCGGATATTATACGGAATCCGGAAACAGGGGACTTTTCCGGGATCTGGATTATTTCGAAGAAAGTCCTGAAAAGATCAGTTTTGTTTTTGATTCCATGACGGATAACCAGTCAGAGATGGTATTTCTGAATCGTCTGCCGGAACCAATACATCTTCAGGATGGAGAAAAGGAAACTTCCATTCTTTATTTTGGAATTGCCCAGGATATGGAACAGCTGAATCCTTATTTCAACTGTGATGCATACGATGGGAACAACAGTGTGTATGTACTGGATGATAATGGATTCAAACTGTTCAACAGCAATCAGGTGGAACTGATCAAGGGACATAATGTATTTTCCGTTCTACAGAACATGAAGTATCTTCACAATTCTTCCTTTGAGAAAACAAAGGCAGAATTGGAAGAAAAAGGCTGTAGTTATTCTAATGCAATACTGGATGGAACAGAGTACTTTTACGGGTTGAAACGAATGGAAAATGCCGAATGGACACTTATTTTTCTGGTTCCGGCAGAGTATGTTGCTACGAATACCTTAGAACTTGTCAATTTTGTCACAATATTTATCGTTATCTTTACGCTTATTGTAGCTGTCTGTGTTATACTGGGAATTTCTTTTGTCATGCACAGAAACCAGCAGGAAGCGATCCGTGTGGAACGGGAAAATAATGCGAAGCTGGAAACTGTGAATACAGAGCTGCGTCAGGCAAAGCAGGCGGCAGAGGACGCCTTTCAGGTGGCACAGGAAGCGAGTAGATCAAAGAGCAGTTTCCTTGCCAATATGTCTCACGATATTCGTACTCCTATGAATGCAATCATTGGTATGACGTCACTGATCAAACATGATGCCGGTGATAAAAGCAAGGTAATCGAGTATGCGGATAAAATTGACACTTCATCACAGCATCTGTTAGGGATCATTAATGATGTTCTGGATATGAGTAAGATTGAAGCAGGAAAAACGGTTTTCAAGTATTCTGACTTTTCTATTCTGGATTTTATGCAGGAACTCGACACGGTATTTCATTCTCAGATATGTGAAAAGAAGCAGACTCTTACAATTATAAAAGAAAATATCTGTCATGAGTGGGTGAATGGGGATCAGGTTCATTTGATGCAGATTTTCAGTAATCTGCTGTCTAATGCAATAAAATATACGCAGGAAGGTGGAGAAATTCAGCTTTTGATAGAGGAATGTGAATCAAATTCATCTATTTATGCAAAGTACCGCTTTTTAGTCAGTGACAATGGTGTGGGAATGTCGGCAGATTTCATGAATACGATTTTTGAAGCATTTACCCGAGCGGAGAGTTCCCTGACCAATAAGATACAGGGAACCGGACTTGGAATGGCTATCACTAAAAACCTGGTTGAAGCGATGGGAGGAACCATTGACGTGGAGAGTGAACCGGGTCAGGGAAGCTGCTTTGAGATTCTTATGGATCTTAAAATTGCAGAAGACAAGTCTGTTTCTTTGATACCACAGACAGAAAAGGATGAGCCGGAGAGCAATATCCTGCAGGGAATGAAGTTCCTGTGTGCAGAGGATAATGAGATAAATGCAGAAATCCTGACGGAGCTGTTAAAGATTGAGGGTGCAGAGTGCACAATCTGTGAAAATGGTGAAGAGGTTTTGAAGTCATTTGAACAGTCTGTCCCGGGGGAATATGACATGATCCTGATGGATGTGCAGATGCCTGTTATGAACGGATATGAGGCAACACAGGCAATCCGCAGAAGCTCCCATGAACTGGCAAAGACAATTCCGATCATTGCTATGACAGCCAATGCATTTTCGGAGGATATACAGCATTCCCTGGCAGCGGGTATGAATGCACATATCTCAAAACCGGTTGATATGAAGATGCTGGAAAAGACAATCAGAAGCATAAAATCCGGCGGGGGGGGGTACCGAACCGTAGGTTATTGAACAGCGATAAAGGTCGCAGGGGGATAGGAAATGAAAACAAAAGATATTCAGGAACTCTATCAAATAAAATTACATAGCATGGATACGATCCTGCATCAGATATCGCTTATGGATCAGGTGGAAAATGAGCAGGAGTTGTCAGAAATCATTCACTCTTTGCTGCAGGCAATTGGAAACTATACAGGGGCAGACCGGGTATATGTTTTTGACTGGGAAACCGATCAGAAGGACAGCCTGAGCAATACATTTGAATGGTGTGCCGATGAAGTGACACCAGAGATAGATAACCTTCAGGCAATACCAGTCAGTTTGATGCCAAACTGGGTGAAACGATTTGAAAACAGGGAAGTAATCGTGATCAATGATCTGGAAGCGACAAAATATTCTGAACCAGAAGAATATGAATTGTTAAAAACACAGGAAATTTGTTCACTGATTGCAGTGCCGATTTATGCCAATCATCAGATGAATGGATTCATCGGGGTAGATAATCCTGATTTGAGACAGAATGAGATTTCCATCACACTGCTGTCTGATGTTGGTGGGCATCTTGGATGTGTGCGGGAAAATCTGAAAAGTACGGTACTGTTGAAAAAGGCTCTTGATGAGGCAACAAAGAGGACAGAGATTATTTCCGCAATTGCTACGTTGTATATAACCATCATATATGCCAATGTTAAAGAGCGGACATATGAACTTTTGGAAGGTTATGACCTTGTGCAAAAAATCCTTGGACAAAAGGGGAAAATTGATGATGTTATGGAAAGGATTCCAACGGCATTTGCCGCCCTGGAAGGGAGAGAAAAGTACCGGGAGTTTCTTGACTTTGATACATTGGCAGAGAGACTTCGTAATACGAATTCTGTTTCGATTGAATTTATGGGAGTAAACGGAGAATGGCGGCTTTCCAGATTTATTGTAAAGAGCAGAGATGCACAGGGAAACGTTGTGGATGTGCTTTATGTTGTACGAGATATTACAGAAGAAAAATCACGGGAACTCATGTATCAGAAACAGCTTAAGGCAAGCATGGAAGATGCTCATCGCGCGAATCTTTCAAAAACAGCCTTTCTTAGGCGTATGAGCCACGATATCCGTACACCGCTAAACGGAATCGTGGGGATGATTCATATCGTTGAAAAATATGACAATGATGTGGTTAAGTTACAAGAATGCAGGCAGAAGGTACTTCAGTCCACAGATTATCTGCAAAATCTGATCAACAATGTCCTGGATATCAGCAAACTCGAATCCGGTTCCCTTGTGTTGGAACATAAATCCTTTGATCTGGAAGAACTGTTAAGTAATAATCTGACGGTTGTTGCAATGAGTGCTTATGAGAATGGTGTAAGATTTGAAGGCGGCGTGGAAACCAGCACGATCCGCCACAGATATTTGATTGGAAGTCCGGTACATCTGAGCAGGGTTTTAATGAATCTTTCTTCCAATGCGATTAAATACAATCATTTTCATGGAACAGTGAATGTTCATTGCGAAGAATTATCGGATGATGGGAATATGGCTGTTTTTCAGTTTGTATGTTCAGATACCGGTCTTGGTATGAGTGAAGAATTTCAAAAACATGCGTTTGATGCTTTTGCGCAGGAAGGTAAACAGTCAACTACAACATTCAGTGGTTCCGGTCTGGGACTTTCGATTGTCAAAGATATTGTTGAACTGATGGGTGGAACGATAGAATTGGAAAGCGAAGAAAATGTAGGAAGCACGTTTACGGTTACGATTCCATTTGAGATAGATTATTTGGTTGAAAATAATGATTCACAGAAGGACAGCTGCTCACAGGGCATGGATCTGTCAGGAAAAAGGGTGCTTCTTGTTGAAGATAATGCCATCAATATGGAGATAGCCCATGCAATCCTGGAAGAGGAGCATCTGAATATTACAGAAGCGAAAAACGGAAAAGAGGCACTTGAAATATTTCGGAATTCTAAATTGAATGAGTATGATGTCATCATCATGGATGTGATGATGCCGGTCATGGATGGACTGGAAGCAACAAAAGCAATTCGTATGTTGGAACGTGAGGATGCCAAAAAGATTCCAATCATTGCCATGACGGCAAACGCCTTTGAGGAAGATCGGAAAGCATGTCTGGATGCCGGGATGGATGAACATATTGGAAAGCCGATTGATATTCCGCTATTAAAAAGAACAATCACAAAACTGCTGACAAAAAAGGGGTACCGAAACGCAGGTTCTTGTTCAGTAACCACTAAACAAGAATAAACGAAAATGATATTGAAAAAGTAGGAGGAATTCAGTTGTTAGAGAAAGCAGTTCAGTCTGCAATATATGAAAAGGCGGATGCAGATTAGTATGATCTTGTATTGATGGATATCCAGATGCCAAATATGGACGGATATAAAGCAACACAGCTGATCAGACAGTTACCGGATAAGAAAAAATCCGGGATTCCTGTTATTGCCATGACTGCGAATGCATTTGAAGAGGATAAGAGAAATGCTCTTGCAGCCGGAATGGATGGTTTTCTGTCAAAGCCAATTGTGATTGAGGAGTTGATCCACACATTGCAGAATAGTATGGAGATGAGATAAAGATATAAATATAAATAGGTGAGCTTGGATTTAAATGAGCTTAAGTAAAAAGAGTCACAGTTATTCCCTGATGGAACAGACTGTGGCTCTTTTCTGTTTTTAGATATTCAAGCGGATGCGCAAAGTGTTCTGTAGAGTTTCTTCCCGCCTAAAAGGCACTAAAAGGATCTTACCTTCGGCCGGTATCTCATATCAGATACTGTATACACTGTTACGAATGCTTCCGGATCTTTCTTAATAATATAATTCATCAGTTTCTGATATTCACTCTTGTCTACGATTGTAATGATCTCTCTGTGTTTCTGCATATTGTATGCGCCTGTCGCCTCGTAGAATGTTGCTCCGCTATGCAGTTCATGCAAGATAAACTGACGGACTTCTTCTTCGTATTTTGTAATAATACATACACGTCTTTTCAGATTCTGGCCAAAGATAAAATGATCCAGCACAATACCATTAAAATAAGTTCCAAGCACACTTAGAACGACAGCTTTCTTGTCATAGATCAGAGCGGAAGAAAGTGCCACACACATGCCCGAGATGGACATTGCTTTTCCTAATTCTATGTGCAGATATTTATTCATGATCTTTGCTACGATATCCAGTCCGCCAGAAGATGCATTCATGTTAAATAAAATACTGAGCCCGATACTTACGACCAGGATATAACATATTACATCCAGTTCACTGCTGTTTGTCAGCGAGGTGAAATCCGGAAATATGTGCTCAAATACTGCAAGATACACCGGCAGCAGGATGCTTGTGTAAACCGTCTTTGCCCCGAATTCCTTTCCGCATGTCACAAAGCCTATCAGCAGCAGGACGACGTTCAATATCATTGTGATCGTTGATACATGCAACGGTATATAATGCGACATAACAATTGCCAGCGCGGATATACTGCTGATCGAGGTCATACTCGGAATCAAAAAGAAATATACGGCCGCGGCGATAATCCCCACTGCTATCGTCATGATGGCGGTGTCTTTCAAATTGTCTGATGTGAAAATCTGTTTCTCTTGTTCGTTCATTTGTCATTCCCCATTTTTAGATACTTAGTATTCAGAAAAATCAGATACCAGTATTTATATTATATCTCTAATATATTCATGGAGACAACAGTTAATTTTATCAGTTATAACTGATGAAATACAAATTTTAATAAACAATATAAGATACAAATTTTATTTCTCAGGATAGTATGTTACTTGTAAAATCGAAAAACACATGATAAATTGTAAATATAAAGTGAAAAAGATCATATTTATAAAAAGGCACTTGTTATGAAGACAATTACAAGCAATAATGCCGGTGCGAGATTTGTAGCTATTTCAGGAAAGGAAGGGGTGTGTATGGCAAAAATAGAAAGAAGTATAAATGGGGATTTTGATCAGGTACTTTCTAATATCGAAAACGGAATATTAAGTGGCAGTATGTCAGCAACACTAGAAGATGCCAGTGACTTCCGAAGTGGGACTGCGCGTTGCAGCGTTCGTGTTTTTGAGCGTTACAGCTATGCCGGAGGGAACAGAGTGAGCCTCAATATTACACTTTTTCAAAACGGCGAAGATCCTGTTCAACTTTCCGCAATTACAGCGGGTGGAAGTCAGGCTGTATTTTTCAAAATTAATACATTAGGGGAAGAAGCGTTTCTTGATAAGTTGATTGAGCTGTTGGATGTATAAAATTCTTCTGATGTGTCTTGCAGTTTGAAATTGCAAACTTTTATGTGACAAACCTAACGGCCTATGATATTATAAACTTGATATAAGCGAAAATGACTTTTGCAGAAACGAAAGTATCTGAGTACAAATAAGCAGGAAACAGTAATGTCAATGTTGTATGGACTTGGGAAGTAGGAGAACAGTTCGAATATATACATCGGCTGTTCTTTTTTTATAAATGTAGGAAAGTAGCTTTCCCACATTTATAAAAACGCTCCGCTAAGGATGCGTACTGCGGCGTACAATGTAAGTGTCGCAAGCTCCGCTTAGGATGCGTATTGCGGCATACAATGTATACACAAAAGGAAAAGAATAATGTTTAAAAGTAGAAAAAAATCAGCTGTACTATGTGCAGTTCTATTGATGGTTTTAGGAATGTGGATGATATTGTCAGTACATTGTTGGGCTGCTGAAACGAATCAGGATGGAACGCAGACAAAGGAACAGAAGATCATCCGCATCGGTTCATTTGAGGATACCTTTAATTATGTCGATCAAAACGGTGTCAGGCGAGGATATGGCTACGAACTCATGCAGGCTCTTGCAGGCTATACCGGATGGAAATTTGAATATGTGAAATGTGACTGGTCTAACTGTTTTGAGATGCTTGAAAACGGTGAGATTGATGTCATGGGTGATATTTCTTATACCGCTGAACGTGCAGAAAAGATGCTTTTTTCGGATGAACCGATGGGAGAGGAAAAATACATCCTTTATGCTGATTTATCGAACACAGATATTGGGACGTCTGATTTCAAGTCTCTGGACGGGAAACGCGTAGGTGTGCTCATGGGTACAGAACCTGAAATCATGCTGACAGAATGGGAAAATAAGAATGGCATACAGACAGAACATGTAAATGTGAGTAATAATGATGATGTCGAAAAGAAATTAGCGAATCATGAAATAGATGGTTTTGTATCTCTGGAGGAATCCATCTGGTCTGAACAGGGAATATCATCCGTTACCACTGTTGGTAAATCTGGCATCTATTTTGCAATAAATAAAGAGCGTAGTGATATTAAGTCGGAGTTGGATTTTGCTATGCGTCAGCTGGAACAAGACAGTCCTTTTTTTAAGGCAGACTTGTATAAGAAGTATTTTACGCTTGATTATAATCAAAGTCTTACAGGTGAAGAAAAGTCATGGCTGGAAGAACATGGTAGCATTCAGATCGGATTTTTGGACAATGACCCGTCGATATTTTCCATGGATGAAGAGAGTGGAAAACTTGCCGGTACGTTGGCAGAATACATCTCTTACGCCAAAGACTGTCTGGGAAATCAGACACTGGAATTTAATATACATGCATATGATGATTATGATGAAATGCTTCAGGATCTGCAGAATCGTGAAATTGACATGATTTTTTATGCCAGCAGAAATCCTGATTTTGCAGAAAAACAAGGATATGCACTTACAAATACAGCCTGGACATACAATCTGATGGCGGTAACTGATGAGAAATATTTTAATGAGAATGAGGCGTATACAGTAGCTGTTCCAAAGGGAAAAGAAGCTTTAAAACAACATATTGCATTCAGTTATCCACAATGGAAACTGGTAGATTACGATTCGCTTGCGGATGCGGCAGATATGATCGTGAATGAAAAAGCAGATTGTTTTCTCATGGGAACCAGTCAGGCATTGAAATATGATAACAATCGAGATTTCAAGAGTGTTTCACTTACAAAAACAATGGAGGCATGTTTTGCAGTAAGAAGCGGAGAGGACCCCCTTTTATCGATTCTGAATAAGACATTGAAGACCATGCCGTCTGATATGCTTACAAGTACAATTGCAATCTATGACAGTACAGCAGATAAGGTGACATTTTATGATTTCGTAAAAGACAATATGCTTGCTTTTCTTGTCACTATAGGATTATTTGCACTCAGCATCATCGGTATTATCCTCGTACTTTTAAGGAAGGCAAGGAAAGCAGAAGCTGTTGCAAAGCTTGCAGCAAGTGATACACAAAAATTAAACGACAAGCTGGAAGTTGCTCTGAAAAAAGCAGAGGATGCAAGTCTTGCAAAGACCCGTTTTCTTAACAATATGTCACACGACATCCGAACTCCTATGAATGTAATTCTGGGCTATGCACAGCTTATGGAGGATGAACTAAATGGAAAAGGCATGCCTGAAACTTTGGAACATTTGGAAAAGCTGCAGCAGTCTGGAAATCTTCTTCTGTCAATCATAAATAATGTACTGGATATGGCTCGGATTGAGAGCGGAAGGATGGAGCTTGATGAGAATTATGGCCGGATCGAAGATGTTCAGCAGTCATTGATTGAATTATTTGAGGATGAAGCAAAGAGAAAGAATATTACATATAATTTCAGGATGAATGTAGAACATGGGCACATTTTAACGGATATTACCAAGGTAAAAGAAATACTGGTCAATATCCTGAGTAATGCCATAAAATACACTCCAGCCGGTGGTTCTGTTATGGTAAACATAGATGAATTACCATGCGATGAGCCTGGTTATATGATAGTGAGAACACGCGTAAGCGATACAGGAATCGGTATGAGTAAGGAGTATCTGACAAAGATCTTCGAAGCATTTACGCGTGAGCAGAACACTACAAAGAGCAAAATTGCAGGAACCGGACTTGGAATGTCGATAGTCAAGAAATATGTTGATCTGCTGGGCGGAACAATAGATGTGGAGAGTGAGCTTGGAAAGGGCAGTACCTTTACAGTTACACTGAAACATAAGATAGCAGATGAAAGTTATTATGAAAAAAAATACGCTGAAAATCCTGTCACAGGCAGTGAAATCCTTGAAGGCAGGAAGATCCTTTTAGCAGAGGACAATGATTTGAATGCGGAGATCGCAGAGGCAATACTTGAGCGTGCCGGTCTTAACATAGAACGTGTGGAGGATGGCATTCAGTGTGTAAACAGGATAACAGAAATGCCGGCGGGCACATATGATATGATCCTCATGGATATCCAGATGCCTAACATGAACGGCTATAAAGCAACACAGGCAATCAGACATTTGTCAGATAAGGATAAGGCATGCATACCGATTATTGCAATGACAGCAAATGCATTTGAAGAAGATAAGCGAGATGCCATTGCAGCCGGGATGAATGGTCATATAGCAAAACCAATCCAGGTTGAGAAGCTGCTGTCGATATTAACGGAGATTGTAACGAAATAAGAACACAGGAGGAAGATTCCATGATTCGGCTTCAGGATATTGCAGATATGGCAGGCGTCAGCCGCACCACGGTATCCAATGTTATAAATGGCAATACGAAAAGAGTTTCCCAGAAAACGATCGATAAAATCACGGCTATTCTTAAAGAACAGAACTATGTTCCGAATATGGGGTCCATGATGCTTTCCGGCCGTGGTTCCAGAATCATAGGTGTAGTACTCGGATTTTCTTACGCTCATGGTATGCAGTCACTTCAGGACCCATTCGTGGGAGAACTGATCGGAACGATTCAGATGGAAATGGAAGAAAATGGATATTATGTTATGCTTATTGGCGGTGAAAGCATTCAGAATGTAGTGGATATTGCCTCAAAATGGAATGTAGAGGGATTGATTATCCTGGGATACAATGAAGAGCAGTATCATAACCTTTCACACAGATTAAACAAGAAAATGATTCTGATCGATGCCTATCCGAAGGGGGCTTATACCTTCCAGAATGTTGGTATAGATGATTATTCAGGAGGATATCAGATCGGAGAATACCTGTATTCCTGTGGATATAAGAAAGCATTGTTTGTTGCGGAAACGGAGCAGGACAGCGATTACTATCGGTGGATGGGATTCAAACAGGCAATGGAAAAACAAGGGGGATTCTGCAGTCATTCCCGATATATAGTTATTCCGGGTAAAAAAAAGTCTCGTCTCAGGAAATACAGAGAACTTCTCCCACGCTTTCTCGAAGCAAAAGCACTGGCTTTTTCTTCAGATTACAATGCAATAGAAGCAATAAATTTCTTTTTTGACGAAGGAATCATGGTTCCGGATCAGATTTCTGTTACAGGATATGATGACAGTGTCTACGCGAGCCTGATCCGACCGAAACTGACAACAGTTCATCAGGATGTTCCACAAAAAGCACATGTGGCACTGGAACGTCTGATGAAATTGATTCAGGGAGAGACGCTGAACGAATTAAATATAAAAAATCCAGTCTATCTGGTAAAGAGGGATTCTGTCAAAGAATGACAGGATCCTTTTTTTTGCATATACAGGCAAGCAGGTGCAATGGCTTGATTTTCTTTGTACAAACTGTATAAAAACAGGAAATAAACTTTGTTACCTTTTGTAGTTTCGCGAGAAACCTCTTGATACTGCAAGGGCGTGGTGAGTATAATGAATGGTGTGGTTGCAGGAGCGATTAAATAATAATAAACAATTAGAAATGAGGAGACTTGGCATGGAGAAAAAATGGTGGAAAGAAAGTGTAGTATATCAGATATATCCTAAGAGTTTTAAAGACAGTAACGGTGACGGAGTGGGAGATATCAGAGGAATCATACAGAAACTCGATTACCTTAAAGAACTTGGGGTAAATGTGTTATGGATTTCTCCGATGCTGGAATCACCTCAGGACGATAATGGTTACGATATTTCTGATTACCGCAGAATTTATGAAGAATATGGAACTATGGAGGATTACGAGGAATTGTTGTGTGAAGCACACAAAAGATCCATCAGGATTCTGATGGATCTCGTAGTCAACCATACATCGGATGAACATAACTGGTTTATTGAAAGCCGCAAATCAAAAGATAATCCATATCGTGATTATTATATCTGGAAAGACCCGGTAAACGGAAAAGAACCTAATAACTGGGGCGGAGTATTCGGCGGTTCTGCATGGGAATATGATCCGCAGACACAGATGTATTACCTGCATCTGTTTTCAAAAAAACAGCCGGATCTCAATTGGGAAAATGAAAAAGTACGCCAGGAAGTTTATGATATGATGAAATTCTGGTGTGAAAAAGGAATTGATGGTTTCCGTATGGATGTTATCAGTATGATTTCCAAAGATCAGAGATTTCCGGATGGAGAAATGAATAACGGACTTTATGGAGATTTTGGACCATATAGTGTACATGGTCCAAGAATCCATGAATTCCTTCAGGAAATGAATCATGAAGTCCTTTCAAAATATGATATCATGACAGTTGGTGAAACAGCTGGAGTTACAATTGAAGAAGCACAGAAATATGCGGGTGAAGACCGAAATGAGCTGAATATGGTATTCCAATTTGAGCACGTGGAGAGTGGATGCGGAGATTATGGAAAGTGGACAACTCAAAAATATGATTTTAAAGAGTTTAAAAACATCATGATCAAATGGCAGGAGAAACTTCAGGGTAAAGCATGGAACAGTTTATTTTTAGGCAATCATGATCAACCGAGAAGTGTCAGCCGTTTTGGAAATGACAATCCGGTATACAGAGAAACATCCGCAAAAATGCTGGCTACCTGTATTCACATGATGCAGGGAACGCCATATGTATATCAGGGTGAAGAGCTTGGCATGACAAATGCTTATTTTGACAAACTGGAAGATTACCGTGATATTGAAAGTATCAATTACTTTGAAGAGTTTACTGAATCAGGTCTTATGACTCCGGAACACATGATGAAATGTCTGATGCTGAGAAGCCGTGACAATGCGAGAACTCCGATGCAGTGGGATGACAGCAAACAGGCCGGATTCACAGATGGTGAGCCGTGGATCAAAGTAAACCAGAACTACAAAAAGATCAATGCAGCACAGCAGCTGGAAGATTCAGATTCTATTTTCCATTACTATCAGAAACTGATCAGCTTGCGCAAAGAGAAAGACATTATTGTTTATGGCGAATTTGAACCGCTTTATCGTGAAGATGAGCAGATTTTTGCTTACACAAGAAAACAGGATCAGGAAAAACTTCTGACTGTCTGCAACTTCAGTGACAAGAATGCAGAAGTAGAAGTGCCGGAAGAATTCAAAGGCGCAGAGTGTCTGATCACAAACCTTGGAAGAAAAGAATTTGACGGAAAAATTATTCTGAACCCATATGAAGCATTTGTATTATATTATAAACATTAGGTGACAGAGAGATGATTAGAAAATATAGATATGGAACTCCGTTTAATACGGAGGCACTGACTGAAAAAATTGAAACAACTGAGGGCGTTCTCCCATATGGAGAGGTCAGTCAGGAGGAAGGATTTGTTTTTACTTATATCATGGACGAAGATGATATTGTCTATGGTCTGGGTGAAGCCAATCGTGGAATCAACAAGAGAGGATATTGTTATATCAGTAATTGCACAGATGATCCGGTACACACAGAGGACAAGCGTTCTTTGTACGGGGCGCACAACTTTATTATTGTGAGTGGAAAGACTACATTTGGATTGTTTTTTGACTATCCGTCAAAACTGACCTTTGATATTGGATATGACAGAGAGGACACACTCAAGGTATCCTGCGAAAATGCTGATCTGGATATCTATGTGCTTGAAGGTGAGAATGCATATGATATCGTAAAACAGTTCCGCCACGTAATCGGCCGTAGCTATATCCCGCCGAAGTTTGCTTTTGGTTTCGGACAGAGCCGCTGGGGTTACACGACGAAAGAAGATTTCCGTACTGTCGCAAAAGGATATCGGGAGAATCATGTCCCAATCGACATGATTTACATGGATATTGATTATATGCAGTCATTCAAAGATTTCACAGTGAATGAAGAAAATTTCCCGGATTTTCCGGAATTTGTGCAGGAAATGGATGACCAGAATATTCGCCTGATTCCAATCATTGATGCCGGTGTCAAGGTTGAGCCTGGATATGAGATTTACGAGGAAGGTGTCAAAAACAACTATTTCTGCAAGAGAGAAGACGGAAGTGATTTTGTTGCAGCTGTATGGCCGGGAGATACCCATTTCCCGGATATGCTGAATCCGGAAGCCAGAAAATGGTTCGGAGACAAATATCGTTTTCTGATTGAACAGGGAATAGAAGGTTTCTGGAATGATATGAATGAGCCAGCAATCTTTTATTCTGCGGAAGGGCTTGCAGAGGCAAAAGAACTTGCCGGAGAGTTTGCAAAGGATACCGAAGGCAAGATCCATCCGTGGGCGATGCAGGGCAAGATGCTCGGTATTGCGAATGATCCGGAAGATTACAAAAGATTTTATCACAATGTCGATGGCAAAAAGATCCGTCATGACAAAGTACATAACCTTTTTGGCTATAATATGACAAGAGCAGCAGGAGAAGCTTTTGAACGCATTGACCCGGAAAAACGTTTTCTGATGTTTTCCAGATCTTCTTATATCGGAATGCACCGTTATGGAGGAATCTGGACAGGAGATAATAAATCCTGGTGGTCGCATATCCTTCTTAACCTGAAGATGCTGCCGTCTCTGAATATGTGCGGTTTCCTGTATACAGGTGCTGACCTTGGAGGATTTGGCAGTGATACAACAAGAGAACTGTTGCTTCGTTTCCTTGCACTTGGTGTATTTACACCGCTGATGCGTAATCATTCAGCAACGGGAACAAGAGAGCAGGAATGTTATCAATTTGAAAAAATCGAGGATTTCCGTGCTGTCATTAACACCAGATATCGTCTTGTGCCGTATCTGTACAGCGAGTATATGAAAGCTGTGCTGAATGATGACATGTATTTCAAACCACTTGGGTTTGTTTATCCGGATGACAAGAGAGCAATCAGGATAGAGGATCAGCTGATGCTTGGAAACGAGATCATGATCGCTCCGGTCTACGAGCAGAACGCAAGAGGCCGTTATGTTTATCTGCCGGAAGAGATGAAATTTATCAAGTTCCTGCCGGACGGAAGCATTTCAGAAGAGGTTCTCGAAAAAGGCAATCATTATGTAGATGTGGCACTGAATGAAGTACCGCTCTTCATTCGAAGTGGTAAATGTATCCCGGTTGCAGAAGCGGCAGAGTGTGTGAAAGATATTGATACCGAACATCTGCAGCTTATCGGATATAAAAACAGCAGTTATACCATGTATGAGGATGATGGAATCCATAAGGATTACGATAAGGAAGAAAATTATCGGGTATTCACAAATTAATTTTTAACAAAGGTTAGCAAGAAAAAATATGTAAACGGTAGAATATAAGTACTGTGATGAAAAAGGATGGTCAAATAAGTGGCCATCCTTTAAAATTGCACTGTTTTCTCATTATCATGAATGAAAAATAACTAAAAGAAAACACTATTAACGACCGATACAACGAATAAAATCAGAGAAAACGAATAAAAAATTCGAAAACGCAGGAAAATATTGAAGAAATCAATGATTTATGATATCGTTATAGTCATAACGTATAGTGTAGCAGGATAGTTGTAAGGAGAAGAATAAAGATGAAAAGACCGATTGTTCGTTTGTCATCATTACAATTGACAAATATTAAAAATGTAAAAAATGGAACTATATATATGCCGAATACCGTAAACAAAATATTATCAGCGGACAAAGCAGAAATACTGGGTATTTACGGACAAAATGGTTCAGGAAAAACAGCGATCGTGGATGCTTTGTATTTTTTACAAAAAGTAATGGTGGGAGCCGATTTGGATCAGTCATTAGAAGATTACATGACCATAGATTCTGATGCTGCTGAAATTTTTGCGGATTTCAATATTTTTATGGATGGTATTGTGTTTGAAATAGGATATACATTAAGCCTTAGCAGAGAAGAAAAAGAGATTGTTATCAATCGGGAAACATTGAGAGCCGCAAAGAATGAAAATGGAATCAGAACAAATAAGACTACATTCATGGATTACCAAAGAAATCAAACGGACGCTATTTTTAAACCACAGAAAAGACTGGATGAAATTCTGGAAGCCAATAAAGAAATAAAAACAGATTTAATCGTAGCACGCAAAATGGCAGAGAAAAGTAACTGTTCTTATATTTTTGGTGAAAGCAGCCGGGAAATATTCTGTAGAGAATATAAAAATGGATTTCAACAGTTTTCGGTTATTATATCTTCTTTGTTTGAATTTGCTTTGAAAGATTTATTTGTGATTCGAAATACACATTCAGGAGTGATTTCTGCTAATTTTGTTTTGCCGATGGCTTTTCGGATTGAAAATGATAATATCGGAGCAAAAGGAGATTTTGCAGTGCCTTTGACAGAACCAATCCTGGTAGATGAAGAAAGAAAAAATCTGTTAGAGACAATTGTTGAACAGATTAATATTGTGTTATACACAATCATTCCGGGATTGCAGGTAACGATTAAAAATTACGGGAAACAGTCATTGGATAATGGAGAAGAAGGATGGAAACTGGAATTAATGTCAAAGAGAGAGGGCATGAAAGAGATTCCGATCAGAATGGAATCGGAGGGGATTATTAAAATTATTTCCATTTTAAATGCACTCATACAGGCATTTGGAAATCCTTCGATTTGTCTGGTGATTGATGAACTTGATTCTGGAATTTTTGAATACATGTTGGGGGAGTTGCTTGATATTTTCAAAAAGAGTGCAAAAGGACAATTGATCTTTACTTCCCATAATCTTAGGGCACTTGAAATGATTGATAAAGAAAGCATTATGTTCTCTACTACGAATCCAGATAATCGTTATATCCATATGAAGAACGTAAGAGAAAGTAACAACCTTCGCAATATGTATATCAGAAGCATTACATTGGGCGGCCAATCAGAACAAATTTATGAAGAAACCGATAGTTTGAAAATAGCCAGAGCATTTAGAAAAGCAGGACGGGGTGTTCGTAGTGAATGAGAAAAAAGTAATTGCGGTTATTGTAGAAGGACCGAGCGATGAGGCCGCATTGGGATCCATTTTAAAAGAATATTTTTCGAGTGAAGAGATTCAGTTTGTAGTAGTTCATGGAGATATCACGACAAAGGATTATACATCAGCAGACAATATACTTTCCAAGATTAACAATTTAATTGAATCAGTAAAACAAAAATATGGGTACAGGATAGAGGACTTTTTAAAAATCATACACATTGTTGATATGGATGGAGCTTTTTGCAATGATGTAATTGTGAAAAAGGATATTGAGGGAGTCAGATATTATTCGGACCATATAGAAACGAAATATCCGGATTATTTAATCCGAAAGCATACTCAAAAAGCAGAGATATTATCAAAACTATATTCTTCCGGGAAAATCAATGGTGTCAGCTATAGAATCTATTTTAATTCTTGCAATTTGGAGCATGTTCTTTTCGATGAATTGAAAGATTTTACAGATGAAGAAAAAGCAGATATGGCTGATGATTTTGCGGAAAAGTATGAAGGTAAGGTAGAGGATTTTGTTGAATTTATTTCTCAAGAGGATTTAATTGCACCAGGAACCTTTAAACAAACCTGGCGATTTATAGAAAAGGAAAAACATTCTTTAGAAAGATTCACGAATATGCATTTGATGTTTAACCATTAGCATCTGTATATTTCTGCTTTTTATCTGGGAACACGAGCATAGCAAGAGCCACTAATACAATTATAAGACCTGTAGTTTTTGCATTTCTACTGATAGGAATGGGAATTACTGATATAAGAGAAAAACGAAATAAAGAGCAATCCGAAGAAACGGATAGAGGGAAAAAATCAAAGAAAAAATAGCCAATGTTAATTTCCATTGCTTGTATCGGAAACAGCATATTCGTATAATTTATAATGTACATGTACATATCGAATAGAAGGGATATGAAATTATGATTAATGAGAATATAAAGCATTTCCGAAAAACAAGAGGAATGAGCCAGGAAGAAATGGCAGTAAAGTTAAATGTTGTTCGGCAGACAGTTTCAAAATGGGAAAAGGGATTATCCGTTCCGGATGCAGATGTTTTGATTGAAATGGCAAATTTGCTTGATGTATCGGTTAGTCAATTGCTTGGAATTGAGGAGAGTATCCATAGTAATGGGAATTTGGCGGAAGAATTGGCGGAACTAAATGAACAGCTGGCAAGAAAAAAGCAAAAAGAAAAGTTGTTGTATCAGGCAAACCAGAAAAGAGGTCTGATTCTGTTTGTTACATTTTTATCTATGATGATTACAATGAGTGTGAAAAATGAAATCGTATCAATTCTAATGGCAGGAATATGTATGCTGATTGCAGGTATCGTACTGTATCGTAATTTGGCCTTGTTTACAAGTCTAACAACTGACGATTTAAGGCTTGGTATTTTCCGTGTTACCACACTTTGCAATATTAGCATTTTAATCATTGGTATTGTTTTTGCTTTTCTGAGTGCAGTTGATGTCATTACTTTTTCGGAAAATGGAGAGAAACTATTTGCTATGGTATTATTGTCTTGCATAATGGTTTTTATAGGTATTGTATCGCCGAAGTTGCCATATAACAGACATACCGGCCTTCGTTTGCCATGGACTGTGCGTGATGAAGACACCTGGAAGATTGCACATAGAATTTTAGGATTTATTTCATTTCCGATGGTATTGCTGTATATAGCCTGTGCATTAACAATTTCTGATTTTGAGATTGTGTCTGTTGTAACAATGCTTATCTGGATCAGTATTCCAGGTGGAATATCCTATATTTATTTCTATAAAAAATATCACAGTAACAAAAAGTAAAAAGTTATCCGTTAAAACACAGAAAGGCTTAATTATAAAATAGAGGATGTAGAAATTGGGGGAGATTATCCGATGGTTCGGACAGTCTCCCCCATTATCCTGTTTTATCTCCAGAAATCTGTTTTTTGTCTAAGACCGATGTCTGCACTTTTAAAAACCGGGTTGATTCCTTTCTTTAACTGCGCTTCATAATCCTGGATTGCTTTCAATGCAATTCCTGATAAAATCAGGATAACCGGAATGTTAATGAGCGCCATAACCCCCATCAGTACATCGGAAAGATCCCATAAAAGAGACATCTCCATTCCTGCTCCCAGAAAGATTGCAAGTGCCGATACCAGTCTGAAGCCTTTCATAAAAGCTTTTTCCGGCTGTTTTTTGTGAATGTAGATTAAAAGATTGTCACAATAGAAACAGTTTCCGAGCAGAGTTGTAAATGCAAAAAATACCATTGCAACTGTAATGAAGATCGACCCGAAAGAACCAAGTGATTCCTGAAGGGATGCCTGTACCCACGGTGCTCCCTGCAATTCTTTTGCCGGATCAATCCCGGATGACATACACATCATTGCTGTTGCTGTACAAAGCAACAAAGTATCAATAAATACGGATAACATCTGTACCAGCCCCTGTTTTACCGGATGGCTGACAATTGCCGAAGCCGATGCATTCGGAGCGGAACCGATACCTGCCTCATTGGAATAAAGTCCCCGGCGGATTCCCTGCATCATGGCCGAACCGGAAAATGCTCCGAAAATTGCTTTAAAATCAAATGCTTCTTCAAAAATGCGCACGAACATTGCCGGCACATTCTGAATATTGATAATTACTACCAGAAGTGAAATTCCGATATACGCAATTCCCATTACCGGCACAACCATTGAAGTTACTTTTACGATACGTGATCCGCCGCCAAGCAGACACCATCCTGTCAGCACTGCCAAAATCCCACCGATGATCCAGGGACTCATCTTTGCCTCATAAAAAGAAAATACTGAAAATGTAGACTGCAGATTATAAGATGCCAGCATATTAAATCCAAATGCGTAGGTTAAAATCATTGCAACGCAGAAAACAATTGCCAGCGGGCGACAATGAAGTGCCGCTTCAATATAGTAAGCCGGTCCCCCATAACAGCTTCCGTCTTTTCCTTTTTTCTTATAAATCTGTGCCAAGGTACTCTCGATCAGTGCAGATGCACTTCCGATGATCGCAATCACCCACATCCAGAATACAGAACCAAATCCACCTATACAAATCGCCGATGAAACCCCGACAATATTTCCCGTTCCCACACGAGATGCTGTTGAAACCATAAGTGCCTGAAAAGAGGAAATTGCCCCTTTATCCTCCGGCTTTTCCATCACGGATCCACAAGCATTCTTAAATAATCTTACCTGCGGAAATTTTGTGCGGACTGTAAAATATACTCCCGCACCAATCAGTAGAATGACCAGCAGCTTGCTGTACATAAAAGAACTGATCGTACTAATAATCGTTTGAAACATACCTTCTTTCCTTTCCCTGTTTGCTGTCAATATATTAACGGAAAGAAGATGGATTTGCAAGTTTTTTTACATTTTAGTACTTGGTTTGAAAACTGATGGAAGAATAATACGATACTGTGATAGAATAAGGAAAATGGTTAAACTAACTATTGTTGAGTGAGTAGCAGCAAAAGTAAGCATGACTGGAAAGTGCTTGTGATCTTAGGGATTAAGAGAGGATACAGATTATGGAAGATTCTTACGTATTACAACTATTAAAACCAAAGTTTAAAGATTTTCATT
>CAKRDD010000020.1 GCA_934309345.1 uncultured Mediterraneibacter sp.
GGGAATTTACGACTATGGAGTGTACAAGAACTTGTGAGTAGATATGATTTCGGTCAATCCAAAGCATACACGATGAAATAGTAAGTAATGTTCGTGAGAACTTACATTATCTCGATGTGAGTATATTTAATCACATTTTGAGTGGCAGAAGAAAATGACGAACATCGAAATGTTAGAAAACACACTCCCGATTGCACCTCTGAAACTGATTGCTATGGAGAGTTGCAAACCTCTGGGACAGAAGGTAAATGATTATATTGTTTCCTTCCGTGAGAACACGATCAACGAAGTAACAGAATCCCCGCTTTACAGAAACTATAAGTCTAACAATTACCTGGTAGACTGCAGTTGTCCGAGATTCGGATCTGGTGAAGCTAAGGGTGTCCTGAAAGAGACGATCCGTGGTACTGATCTTTTTATCATGACTGATGTATGCAACTACAGCCTGACTTACACAGTAAACGGACATCTTAACCATATGTCTCCAGATGACCATTATCAGGATCTGAAGAGAATTATCGCTGCTGCAACAGGCAAGGCTCGCCGTATCAATGTTATCATGCCTTTCCTTTACGAAAGCAGACAGCACAAGCGTACAAGAAGAGAGTCTTTGGACTGTGCTCTTGCACTGGAAGAACTGGACGCAATGGGCGTTTCCAATATCATTACATTTGACGCTCATGACCCACGTGTACAGAATGCAATTCCACTTAGTGGATTTGACAGCTTTAACCCACAGTATCAGTTCTTAAAAGCACTGTTCCGTGAGGTACCGGATCTGAAAGCTGACAAAGATCACCTGATGATCATCAGCCCGGATGAAGGAGCTATGCACCGTGCAGTTTACTTCTCTAATGTACTTGGTGTTGATATGGGTATGTTCTACAAGCGTCGTGACTACTCTACAGTTGTAAACGGAAAGAACCCGATCGTTGCCCATGAGTTCCTCGGTGATGACGTAACAGGAAAGGATGTTCTTATCGTTGACGATATGATCTCTTCCGGAGAAAGTATGCTTGATGTTGCAAAACAGCTGAAAGAGCGTAACGCCGGACGTGTCTTCGTATGTACAACATTCGGACTGTTCACAGACGGATTTGATAAATTCGATGAGTATTATAATAAGGGATATATCAGTAAAGTTATTACAACAAACCTTACATATCTCCCACCGGAACTTTATGAGAAACCTTACTTTGTAAAAGCTGATATGAGTAAGTTTATCGCACTGATCATTGATTCCCTGAACCATGATGTGCCGATCAGCTCTGTTATCAGCCCGACAGATAAGATTCATGCTCTTCTTGAGAAGCGTGAAAAAGGACTTCTGTAAAAAATCCATAAAAATACCTGCGAGATATCTAAATTGATATCGGCAGGTATTTTTTTAATACTTGAATTATTTTATTTCATCTCCGCAACGCGATCCTGAATCGTCTTATTGAAATTCTCGATCTGTCTGGAATATGGCTCGCTCATGAACTTGGAGTTCAGCATAAAGTCTGCTGTTGCAAGGTTATTCGCAACCGGAATATCATATACTACTGCAATTCTAAGAAGTGCCTTAACATCCGGGTCATGTGGCTGTGCCTCTAACGGATCCCACAGGAAGATCATGAAATCAATCTGTCCTTCTACGATCTTCGCACCGATCTGCTGGTCTCCACCAAGTGGGCCACTGCAGTATCCTTTTACCGGAAGTCCTGTTTTCTCTGCGATCAGACGGGCTGTTGTTCCTGTTCCGCAGAGGAAATGTCCCTGTAATACTTCTTTATTTCTATCGCACCATTCAATCAGTTCTTTCTTCTTTCCATCATGGGCTACGAGTGCAATGTGTTTTGCTTTTCCGATTTCCATTGTTACAAAATTATCTGTAAGCATCTTCGTGTCCTCCTTCAAGTCTTCCTGTTGTTGATTTTTTATCTTCTTCAACAGTTTTTCCTCTGATGTCTATTATATTTTCTTTTTCCTGTTACTTCAACCTGTTTTGTTGATTCTTAACAGAATTTTTACTCTTCCATGTTTCGATGTTCTTCATCATAGAATTTCATCAATGCCTGTGTTCCGAGATCTCCGTATCCTTCCTGCTCAAGCTCTTCGTAATTGGCAAGAACCATACTGAGTACATCGAGGGAAAGTCCTTTTCTATTCGCTTCGATCAGTGCAAGTTTCATATCTTTGATGAAGTGTTTCATAAAGAATCCCGGTGCATAATCTTCTTTTAAGATCTTCGGTCCGAATGTGTCAAGCTGTTTGCTTCCTGCTGCCCCTGTCGCAACAGACTTCATGAATACTTCCGGATCCAGTCCCTGTTCTTTTGCATAAGTAAGTGCCTCGCACACACCGGACAATGTTCCGGCGATCATGATCTGATTTGCCAGCTTGCAGTGCTGTCCGCATCCTGCCTTGCCCTGGTAATTGATGTTTGTTCCCATCGCTTCAAAGAGTGGCATACATGCTTCGTAATCTTCTTTCTCTCCACCAACAAGGATGGACAATGTTCCGGCTTTCGCTCCTGTATCTCCGCCTGTGACAGGTGCATCCATTACATGGAAGCCTCGCTTTGTGCCTTCTGCGTAGATCTTCTCAGCGATCTGCGGGCTTGTCGTTGTCATATCGATCAGATAAGCGCCTTCCTTTGCACTGTCTAAGATATTCCCCTCATCAAAGTATACTTCTTCTACATCCTGTGGGAAACCGACAATTGTGATAACTGCATCGCAATCCTGCACGCAATCTTTGATTGACTCATGGAACTGTGCTCCTTCGCCGATCACATCTTCTACTTTACTCTTTGTTCTTGCATAGATGTGTAATTCAAATCCGGCTTTCATAAGATTTCTGACCATGGATTTTCCCATGATTCCTACACCGATAAAACCTACTTTTTTCATCTGTTTTATTCCTCCTGTCTAAGATAGTTCCTATGTTATCACACAGGAGCCATCCTTAACATTTTATTTTCAATTATCTTTCTTCTTTTGTCACAACTTCGCCCTGTTTTTTGTAAATGCTGTTTGCCGGAACGAATCCACGTACAGAAGAAAGTGGATAGATGTTGCTGTGATTTCCAACAACTGTTCCCGGATTCAGAACGCTTCCGCATCCTACTTCTACTTCATCTCCAAGCATTGCGCCGAACTTCTTCATGCCTGTCTCGATCTTCTCTTCTCCGGCTTTTACTACAACAAGTTTCTTATCTGATTTTACATTGGATGTGATGGATCCGGCTCCCATGTGGGACTTGTAACCAAGTACAGAGTCACCAACATAATTGTAGTGCGGAACCTGAACTTTATTAAAGAGAATCACGTTCTTAAGCTCTGTAGAGTTTCCTACAACTGCTCCTTCTCCTACGATCGCATTTCCACGGATAAATGCACAGTGACGGACCTCTGCATCCTTTCCGATGATTGCCGGTCCATTGATAAATGCAGTCGGAGCAACCTTTGCAGACTTCGCTACCCATACATTTTCTCCGCGTTTCTCATATTCATCCTCGCTCAATGTAGCTCCAAGCTCAAGGATGAAACTGCTGATCTTCGGAAGTACTTCCCACGGATAAGTAACTCCGTTGAAGATATCTTTTGCAATTGTCTGGTCTAATGAATAATTTTCTTTTACTGTTAATGCTTCTAACATGGTAATTCCTTTCTGCCGGTTAGAACCGACTTACGTTTATGTCTTTTTGTTGTGTCATTTACTGCTTCTGCTGCCTGTCTTTGTTCTGCCTGTCGTTTTATTACTATTTACAGACGGATAGAATCCTGCAGCTTTTTCATAGCAGGATCTGAGCTGATATTGATTGTTCAGTCCTTTCACTCCAACGGTTCTGCTGGTGATGAAATGATCGAGTTTTCTCATATACTCATCTGATGTGATGGAACCTTCTGCCACATAGTTCAGCCCCTTCTCCCAGCTTGCTGTAAGCTCTGGATTCAGAAGTGACCGGATGGAATGGTCTACAACATCATAGATCATCTCTCCCTGCAGCGTCGGTGTGATCACCTGTGTCTTCTTATTCAGTGCAAGATACTTGATATTCACAAGCTTTTTCAGAATCTCTGCTCTTGTCGCACTTGTTCCAATCCCGCTTCCTTTGATCTGGGCACGAAGTTCTTCGTCCTCGATCAGCTGTCCTGCATTCTCCATTGCAAGGATCATAGAACCGGAATTATAACGTTTTGGAGGTGATGTCTCTCCTTCTTTGATATCTAATGCTCTTACTGGAAGGACTGCTCCTTTTTTTAATGACTTGATCACTTCGAACAATCCGGTGTCCAGGCTCTGATCGGAAGAATCAGATCCTGCCTCGTCATTTACATCATTGTTATTATTATCGTTATTTCCATTACTGCCATCTTTTGTGGCTGTCTGAGGTGCTTTCTTCTTTGGAATACCTGCCACTTTCAGATAGCCTTCTTCTGCAAGTACTTTAAAGCTGGAAAAGAAGCTTTCTTCCTTGATCTTCGTTACGATAGCAACCTTCTGGTAAACTGCCGGCGGGTAGAAGATACTCAGGAATCTTCTTACGATCAGGTCATACACGCCCTTTGCAGTAGAGGAAACGGTATTTAGTGCATTCAGCCCTTGTCCTGTAGGAATGATTGCATAATGGTCTGTGATCTGCTTATCATTCACATAACGTGTCTTTGCAAGTGTCTTATAACTTCCGAAATTCAGGATATCCTGCATATATGGTGCCGCCATCGGATACTTGGACAGCCCGTTCAGATTTCTTGTAATTTCCTTTGCCACTGCGGTGGACAGAACACGGGCATCGGTTCTCGGATAAGTTACAAGCTTCTTTTCATACAGCTCCTGCACGATTCGCAATGTCTCATCCGGACTGATCTTAAATCTCTTGGAACAGTCGTTCTGAAGCTCCGCCAGGTTATATAAAAGAGGGGGATTCTTCTTCTCTTTCTTTTTCTCGATTGACTCGATCCTGCAGTTTAATCCTGACTGTCCCTGCATTTCTGCTGCCACATTTGCAGACTCGTCATCCGGTGTCTGCAGATATTGAATCAGTTCTTCTGCTTTCTTGCGCTCTTTGAATCCATTTTCCTTATAAAGATCATAGGACTCAAAATATCGAGAGCCTTTCACTGCTCTCCATTCACCCTCGAAGGTATGTCCCTGTGCATCGACGGTACTGAGTACGCGGTAAAACGGTGTCTTGACAAAATCACGGATCTCGCGTTCTCTGCGCACGACCATGCCAAGAACACACGTCATAACACGTCCTACAGATACAACGGAGTACTTTGTTTGCAGAAAATTTGAAATGCTGTTTCCATACTTCAAGGTCAGCAGACGGGAGAAGTTGATTCCCATCAGATAATCTTCTTTGGCGCGCAGGTATGCGGATGCTCCGAGGTTATCATACTCTGACAGATCTTTCGCCTCTCGGATCCCTCGTAAGATCTCTTCTTCTGTCTGGGAATCGATCCACACTCTCCGGCGCTTTTTCCCTTCAACATGCGCTTCCTGTTCTACGAGACGGTAGATGTATTCTCCCTCTCGTCCGGAGTCGGTACAGACATAGATTGTATCGACATCTTCCCGGTTCAGGATCCCGCTGACGATCTGGAACTGCTTTGCCACTGACGGAATAACTTCGTATTTGAATTCTTCCGGGATAAATGGCAACGTCTGCAGGTTCCATTTCTTAAGTGCCGGATCATATTCCTCCGGATAACTCATCGTCACCAGATGGCCTACGCACCAGGTGACGATAGCTTCGTCTGACTCAAGATATCCGTCCCGTCGTTTTGTATTTAGTTTCAATGCTTTTGCGAATTCCTGGGCAACGCTCGGTTTCTCCGCAATGTATACTGATTTTCCCATAAACTAGTTATCTATCTTCCATTCACTTATTTTACACGGAATCTGTAAGCAGTGCGGGTATCGTATTTCTCACCTTTCTTACAGATCGGTCCCGGGAAGTTCTCGTGGTGGATCGCATCCGGATAGTACTGTGTCTCCAGACAGATCGCATCTCTCATCTCATAAACCGCTCCGTCTCTTCCTTTTACTCCGTCAAGGAAGTTCGCAGTATAGATCTGCACTCCTGGAAGGTCTGTCAGTACGCTCATGTGGATTCCACTTTCATCCCCGGCCACTTCTGCTACTTTATCAAATTCGCCTTCATTTTTCAATACCCAGTTGTGGTCATATCCATTTCCGAATACCAGTGGTTCGTAGTCTGCTCCAATGTCTTTTCCGATTGTCTTATCTGTTCTGAAGTCCATCGGAGTTCCTTCCACACTACGGATCTCTCCAGTCGGAATGGACGCTGCGTCTGCCGGTGTAAATGCATCCGCATTCAGCCATAATGTATGATTCAGAACATCTCCGCTCTTATGTCCGTTCAGGTTAAAGTAACTGTGATTTGTCATATTGATGATTGTATCCTGATCCGGCTCTGCTTCGTAGTGGATCATTAAAGTATTCTCTTCATCGAGAGAATAGGTCACTTTCATAACAAGTGCTCCCGGGTATCCCTGGTCTCCATCCGGGCTGTCCATCTCGAATGTCACATGGGTATCATCTGCATCCGCAGCCTTCCACATTCTTCCGTGATAGAAATCAAGTCCGCTGTGCAAGTTGTTCTCTCCGTCATTCTTGGTCAGATGATATTCTGTTCCATTGATCTCGATTACTGCCCCACCGATACGGTTTGCATTACGTCCGACAGATGCTCCGAATGCATTTCCAAGTCCGGCCTCATATCCGGCTGCATCATCATATCCAAGTGTCACTTCTACCGGATTGTTATCCTTATCCGGAACAAGAACGCTTGTCAGTGTTGCTCCGAAGTCGGATACACTGATCTGCATTCCGGCTTCATTTTCCAGTGTATATACGGTAGCCTGCTCTCCTTTTGAAGTCTTTCCAAAGTCTTTTTTCTGTAACGGTTTCATCTTCCTCTGCTCCTCCATCTCTTGTCTTTCTATTTTCTTTTAAAAATCTTCAGTACGGTTGTTAAGAATCCTTCTTTTTTCTTCTTCGGCATAGCGGCTGCAGCCGGACGTTTTGCCTGTGATGCTTCTCTCATAAAGGTTTCCTGTGCATTCACAAGACTTACTCCGTCTTCCACCGGTTTCTTCACGTATGTTCCGTCGCTTGTCATCGCGCGGGCTTTCACATTGTCAGAGAGCATCACATGAAGCTGATGGAACAGACGTTTCCGGATCTCTTCATCATAGACCGGACACGCAACTTCTACACGCTTCTCTGTATTTCTCGTCATCATATCTGCAGAACCGATATACATCTTGGCACCTGCTCCTTTTCCGAAAACAAAGAGTCTTGGATGTTCCAGATATCTTCCTACAATACTTGTCACACGCAGATTCTCCGTCCTTCCTTTAATTCCCGGAAGGATACAGCAGATTCCACGCACGATCAGATCTATCTTCACCCCTGCCTGAGAGGCTTCTGTTACCTTACGAATGAAATCCATGTCCGTGACGGAATTCATTTTCATAATGATTCTTCCGTTCTCACCTTTTGCAATTTCTTCATCCATCAAGGCAAGTACTTTCTGTTTCAGGCTTGTCGGTGAAACGATCAGATGCTTGTAAACTCCATTCAGATTGCTGATCGACATATTCTGGAAAAAGACTGCCGCATCTTCACCAATCTCCTGTCTACTTGTCATCAGCGAGTAATCGGTATACATCTTCGCCGTCTTTTCGTTATAGTTTCCGGTTCCGATCTGTGTAATGTAATGGATTCCGGTACGGTTTCTGTATGTGATCAGGCAAATCTTGGAGTGTACCTTGTAACCCTCAAATCCGTACAGAACTCGACAGCCGGCCTCTTCCAGACGCTCGGACCAGTCAATATTGTTCTGCTCATCAAAGCGTGCTCTCAGCTCGATCAGAACTGTGACTTCTTTTCCGTTCTCAGCTGCAGCACAAAGGTATTCTACAAGACGGGCCTTTTTCGCCAATCTGTAAATGGTAATCTTGATCGTCAAAACTTCCGGGTCTGTTGATGCTTCTTTGATCAGCTGAAGGAACGGTTCCATGCTTTCGTATGGATAGCAAAGGAGTGCGTCTTTCTTCTTTATCTGCGGAATCACCTTGCCCTCTGCAAGCATGGACGACGGCTGCGGAGAAAATGGTACATCCACGAGCGTTTTTTTCTTCGAATCCGGGAGTTTATCAGCAATCGCAAAGATAAAGTCCAGCTTCATCGGCATCTTTGTACGGAAAATGCATTCCGGACGGATATTGAATTTCTCACAGAAATATTTCTCCATCTCTTTGCTCAGAGAATTGGCTGCCTCAAGACGTACAACGGCCATTCTTCTTCTCTTGTGAAGTGTCTCCTGCATCACATGACGGAAATCTCCGCTGTCTGCATAAGCTTCATCATCCGGTGATACATCTGCATTTCTCGTTACACGGATATAGTTCTTGTCTGAGATCTGATACTGATCAAAAACAAGATCAATAAATTCCAGGATAATCTTTTCCATACGGATATAACGGATGTCATACCCCGGAAGATAGAGAATATTAGAAATATATTGTGGTACCGGGATGATTCCGAGCATCGTCTTGTCTCCCTGCTTCAGATTCGCAACCACATACAGTTCTTTACTTAACAGATGTGGGAACGGATGGTTCGCATCTACGATCTGCGGGGAAAGCACCGGCATTACTTCTTCTTTGAAATATTTCTTTACAAACTTCTTCTCCTGCTGTTCCAGTTCCTTGAAATCAAGACCGCAGACACCATACGGACTTAACTGCTTCTTGATCTCTGCATATGTCTTGTCACGTTCCTTATAAAGTGGGGAAACTGCACGGTAAATTGCATCCAGCTGCTGCTTTGGTGTCATGCCGGACCGCTGATCGATCTTCTTGCTGTCCGCTGCTACCATATCATACAGGCTTCCTACACGGATCATAAAGAACTCATCTAAGTTGCTTGTGAAAATAGCTACGAATTTCATGCGTTCCATCAGAGGCACTGTCTCATCCCGTGCTTCTTCAAGAACACGCTGATTGAACCGAAGCCACGATAATTCGCGGTTCTGAGTCTCTTCTAAAATCTCTCTCATATAACTCAACTCCCTTTTCTTTTTATATTCCAGTAACTTTTCAGAGCTAACCCTCCAAAATGCTACGCATTTCGTTATTTTTCAAGATACTTCAGCATCTCTTCTGTCTTACGCTCCATCAGATGATAGCCATGCTCATAAAATGCATGCAGGACATCCGGATGCTGTTCGAGTCGTGATACTGGTTTTACATGTGGACGAAGAACATAGATCTCTCCTCGCTTCTCAAGCTGATCCAGATAATTCATCGTCTTATTATAGATAAAACTTCTTCTGAAGATCGTTCGGACTGCATTCGGATAAGACTTATATGCCTGTCTGTAAAGCTTCTGCACTGCCGGTGAGATCACTTTCTTGCGATAGCCCTGATTTCTCGTCAGGATCACTATGATCTTCTCATTCCCAAGCTTCTGTGCACGACGGATCGGAACTGAATCTGCAAGTCCGCCATCCAGATACGGAACACCGTCAATATTCACCATCGGAGTTACAAGCGGCATACTGCTTGATGCACGACAGATCTTCATCAATCGGTCAGGATCTTCGGCCTCTGTCATATATTCTGCCTTTCCTGTCAGACAGTTTGTCGTTACCAGCTCACAGTGCATCTCTGACTGAAAATATGTATCAAAATCAAATGGGATCAGTTCTTTCGGATATTTATCAAAAATCAGATCCATATTCATCAGACTTTTCTCCCTGATCGTATCTTTCACTCCATTAATATACTTCATATCTTTTGTATTCGGAATCATACAGTCTCTTGTACGTCCCGGCTGTCTGGAAACATAATCTACTGCATTACATGCGCCGGCAGACACACCGATCACATCTGAAAAATAAATATCCTGTTCCATAAGGTAATCCAGAGCACCAGAAGTAAATATGCCTCTTGTTGCTCCACCTTCCAGTACGATTGTTGCTTTCTTAAGTGCCATGGTTTCTCCTCTTTTCTACTGCTATTTATATTGTGAGATTCTTAGTAACATTATAACTTTTTACACTGGAAAGAACAAGGATTAGTTCTTATACATTTTCACACAGTTTGCCCTGTTTTTTCGTATGCATTTTTCTATTTCAGTACTTGTCAGCACCCTTTCTTCTATGTTAATATATGGATTGGTATGTTCTTATTCACACGTATTTGAAAAAGGACAATTATAACAACGTAATCACAATTCTAATTTATTTACAAGGAGACTTTCAAATGATTAGTGCAAATAATGTAACCCTTCGCGTCGGGAAAAAGGCGCTGTTCGAAGATGTTAACATCAAATTCACAGAGGGGAACTGCTACGGAATGATCGGTGCGAATGGTGCCGGTAAATCTACATTTCTTAAGATTCTTTCCGGACAGCTTGAGCCGACATCCGGTGATGTAGTTATCTCCCCGGGCGAGAGACTTTCTTTCCTTCAGCAGGATCATTTCAAATATGACGAATTCCCTGTTCTTGATACAGTTATCATGGGAAATGCACGTCTGTATGAAATCATGAAAGAGAAAGAAGAAATTTACGCAAAAGAAGATTTCACAGATGAAGACGGAATCAAAGCAAGTGAGCTGGAAGCTGAGTTCGCTACAATGGATGGATGGGAAGCAGAATCTGATGCTGCCAACCTTCTGAACGGACTTGGTATTGAGACAGAGCTTCATTATAAACTGATGAAAGACCTGACAGGTTCTGAGAAGGTCAAGGTTCTTCTTGCACAGGCACTGTTCGGAAACCCGGATATCCTGCTTCTTGACGAGCCTACCAACCACTTGGATCTTGATGCGATCGCATGGCTGGAAGAATTCCTGATCAACTTTGACAACACTGTTATCGTTGTATCCCATGACCGTTACTTCCTGAACAAGGTATGTACACAGATTGCCGATATCGATTACGGTAAGATCCAGCTTTACGCAGGAAACTACGACTTCTGGTACGAGTCAAGCCAGCTGCTGATCCGTCAGATGAAAGAGGCCAACAAGAAAAAAGAAGAAAAGATCAAAGAGCTGCAGGAATTTATTTCCCGATTCAGTGCGAACGCTTCCAAATCCAAACAGGCTACTTCCAGAAAGCGTGCCCTGGAGAAGATCCAGCTTGACGAGATCAGACCTTCCAGCCGTAAATATCCATACATCGACTTCCGTCCAAACCGTGAGATTGGTAATGAAGTTCTCACTGTAGAGGGACTTTCCAAGACAATTGACGGCGAGAAGATTCTGGATAACCTTACATTTACACTTGGCCGCGAGGATAAAGTTGCTTTCGTTGGTGGAAATGAATTCGCTAAGACAATCCTCTTCAAGATTCTGATCGGTGAGATGGAACCGGATGAGGGAACATATAAGTGGGGAGTTACAACTTCTCAGGCTTACTTCCCGAAGGATTTCGGTGGAGAATTCGACAATGATTACAATATCACAGAGTGGCTGACACAGTACTCAGAGGAAAAGGACGTAACTTATGTTCGTGGATTCCTTGGAAGAATGCTCTTCTCCGGTGAAGATGGAGTGAAGAAAGTTGCTGTACTTTCCGGTGGTGAGAAAGTTCGCTGCCTGCTCTCCAAGATGATGATCTCAGGAGCGAATGTACTGCTTCTTGATGAGCCTACCAACCACCTGGATATGGAGTCCATCACAGCACTCAACAACGGTCTGATCAAGTTCCCTGGAGTACTTCTCTTTACTTCCAGAGACCACCAGATTGTACAGACAACAGCGAACCGTATCATGGAGATTGTTCCGGGCGGTAAGCTGATCGATAAGATCACAACTTATGATGAATATCTTGAGAGCGATGAGATGGCAAGAAAGAGACAGACTTACTCCGTACAGACAGATGATGAGGATTAAGATATAATTCTTTAAGATTTAATAATATTTTTATTAGAATAGTTACGAGGTCGGTCTTACTGTTGCTGCAGTAAGACCGACCTCTGTTAATTTACACAATATTGGATTTAATTTATGTTTCAGTTAAGCCTATATAAAGCAGTCAATATAGGCTATTTCCGTACAGTCATAGGAACAAATTCTATTTTCAGAGCCATTCCCATTCCAGCTGCTAATCTTTTAAGCATTTTTAATGACGGGTTTCTTGTTCCGTTTTCAAGCTTGCTAATATCTGCTTGGTTGATTCCTGTTCTTTCAGCAAGTTCTTTTTGCGTTAGATTTTGAGCAATTCTATTATCAATCATTGCTCGAATAACATCCATTTCCGGTTGAATGTCATCCCATTCTTTTTTAAACTCTGGATCTTTAAGTTGTTCATTTAACAAATCTCTAAATTCACTCATTTTATTTACCATTCCTTTCTATAAAATCTTTTCGACTTTCTTTAGCAATTTTAATTTCTCTTGGTGGAGTTTTTTGAGTCTTTTTAGTAAAACCATTCGTTAATATTATTCTCCCTTCATAATAGAAAAAATATAACACTCTTGTAATATCTGTTCCTAATTTACAACGAAGCTCAAATATACCGTCACCTAGATGTTTACTGTATGGTTCTCTTAATTCATTGCCATAATTTTCTAACATATCAACCAAGTGAAACATTTTCGCTTTCATTTTTGGTTCTAATGAAAGTATGAAATCTTTCGCTGGCTTATTTCCGTTCTTTTCATAAAATTCTGCTTTAAAGTTTGTCATAAACTCCTCCGATGTATATTCTGTAATTATATTATATGGTGTTTTTGCCATATTGTCAACAGAGTTATACAATAGTTTCTTCTATAAAATATTGCAAATAATTTTTAATCTGCATTTGATAAAAGGGTACTAAACCAGCTATTTGCTAAGTCTAGTACCCTTTATTTTTACTTTTTAATGTGGATTTTGAGTTCGAATGAAATTGTAGTCATCCTAATTATTCACTCCGTGGTGTGCTGCTATACTATCAACAGTCAATCCCTTGAATGTGTATCCCTGACTTCTGTAATAATCAATAATCTGTGGCAATGCCTGTACGGTTGTATCTTTTGCATCTGTATCATGCATCAGAATATTAACATGATTTGCCGTGCAGGATGTTGCGTTGGAAACCAGCTTTTCTACCGGCACATTATTTCCGCTTGCGTCAGTAGAATCACAGTTCCAGTCAAAATATTGATAGCCTTTGTCTCTCACTGCTTTTGTAAGTGTTGTCATCAATCCTTTGACATATTTTGCACTGACGGTGTTGCTGGAACCTCCCGGAAAACGAATGATCATGGATTTTGTTCCTGTGATACTCTCTACCAGATCGGATACTTTCTGCAGATCTGCGAAGTAAGCATCTTCGGATGCGTAAACTGTTGCATAATCGTGCGTATAAGTATGAAGTCCGATCGAATGTCCTTCGGAAAAGGCTCTTTTGATCATGTCATCATGTTCCCGATTATTTCCTGTAACGAAGAAGGTTGCCTTCGCATTTTTCTCTTTCAGGATATCAAGAATCTCTCCGGTATTCTCTGACGGACCATCATCGAAAGTCAGATAAACAACTTTCTCATTCCAATCCGGATTCTCTTTCACTTTGATCTTTCGCTCAATCTTTGTCTCGTTTCCGGAACGGTCTTTTGCAAGATAGGTAACAATATAAGTTCCAGGTGTCGCAAAATCCACTTTGTCAGCATCCTGTACTTCAAGTGTCGGCTCTGGATCCATATCATCCTTTACCGTAACCCCTTCATTAAGGTCCATGGTATCGCCTTGTGCAAGTTCTTTATCATCTGCTCCTTCAATGGTCGGTCCTGTTGTATCCTCTTCCAGATTCAATGTTGACTTACCTTCTGTCTTATGACCGTCGCTATCTGTTGCAGCAACAGTTACTCCGTATTTTCCTTTCTTCTCCCAGGAATCCTGTCCGATGAATTCAAGTGTGACATCTGATGCATCTTTTACTGATTCTACAAAATCTTCCGGCTTGATATCTTTCGGAAGTTCTGTTGTATAACTGTCTTTCATCTTAAGCTCAGGAGCTTTCGTATCCTTGACTTCAACCTCGGCTTTTACTTTATGTTTACCATAAACATAGTAAATGGTATATTTGCCTTCTTTATTCGCATCTACGTTCCCCTCCGTCTTCACATCTTTCGCTTTCCCACCGACAACGAAACGGATGTTGGACATCAGATCCATACTTTCTTTCTTTTCCTGTGCGATCACTTTACTCCGTAATACGATCGGATTCATTTTAAAATAAGTAAATGTCGAAACTGCCGGAACTAACACAACGAGCAGAATCAATGCAATTGCAATTCTCCTTCGTCTTTTAAGGCGTCGGATGCGTTGTTCATTCCTCTTGCGTCTCTCCCACTCTTTCCTGATGGATTCCGTACTTTTCCCCATTGTACTGTAATGTTCGTAAAACGCTTGTTCTTTCTTGCGTTCTTTTTCTTCTTTTGTTTCTTTAGACCACATGCTTATCCCTTTTTTCTTTTCTATTCTTAGAATCAGGGGACAATCAAAATTGTCCCCTGACTTTTTCTTCCATATTAATCATAGCATTCCTTTTTTGCAGAAACAAGGGAACTTTGACAATCCTAATGATTTATTAAGAATCTGGATAGAATATTCTTTAGAATTCTTCATCTTTCCAGTGTTTCAGACGCTTTACTGCATCTGGATTCTGTTTCTCAAGTCTTCGCTCCAGCCGCTCTCTTCGCTCTTCAATATGCTCAACAATCTCTGGATGCTCTTTCAGAAGACGATCTCTAAGTTTTCTTCTTCTACGCTCGATCAATTCGATGACGAGTTTTTTGTTTTCTTTCACATCACTTGGAAGATCATCTAAGTGAAGCTCCATTCTGCGGAGCAGCTCATCTTCATCAAGTGCTCCAAGTGAATTCCAGAATTCCAGTTTTTCTTCGATTCCTTCTTCGGAAAGCTTCTCAAGATCTGTGATCTCATGAATCTGCTTCACAATAGAAAGAACTCGTTTTTCGATTTCTTTGACTGCATCATCACCAAATGCCCATGCAAACTCTTCCAGTGTATTTTCTTCTTCTGCAGGAAGGGAAAAATATTCTCTTCTCTTGATCTTCTCGAGATCTTCTTCTGGAATGTCCAGAGGGCAAGGCTGCTCAATCCCCGCATCATGAAGTGCCGCAAGAATTGTTCTTCGTACAACACCTTCTTTGATCAGATGTCCGATTCCAAGTTTTCTCATCTGATCGTTAACTTCTCTGGAATGTTCTGTGATATAGAACTTAATTCCACGCTTTTTCAGGCTTGCTGCAAGCATTTCGAGTGCATCCGCTGCTGTAATATCCAGGCTGTTGATTGCTGATGCGTCCAGGATCACAACCTTTGTATCCTCTTTAATGCTGTTTTCAATATCTGAAACCAGCACTTTGATATTTGCAAAGAAAAGGTTCTCGCTAAATCTGTAAATGATCACGTGCTTGATCGGATACGCAAAACGGTTCCTCTCCAGATCATAATATACTTCTTTTCCCGGAATCATTCCACGGAAAGATCTCGGAGGGTTTGTAGCCTTTAAAATTACTGCTACAAAAGACAACAGAATTCCGATCACAACTCCGTAAATCGTACCAAGGAACAGCACACCGATCCCTGCTGCAATAAAAATATAGAATTCGTTTCTGCTTACTTTAAACAAGCGCACTGCAAGATGTGTCTCTACAACATTCATCAGTGCAGAGATTACGATTGCCGTCAATACCGGAACCGGAAGATATTCGATAAATCCGGTTGCACCTATGAGTACAACTGCCATTGTCAGTCCAGCTGTAATGGATACAACCTGTGTCTTTCCTCCATACTGTTCATTCATGGAAGTCCTGGAAATACTTCCATTTACCGGGCAGCATCCAACTGCACCGGCAGCAAGATTTCCAGCGGCACAGGCGAGGATTTCCTGACGGTCATCCAGTTCATATCCGTTTTTGGATGCAAAATTGTTCTCTGATAAAAGTGTCTCTGCCATGATCACAACAGCAACCATAAGTGCTCTTCCCACTGCCTGTGTAAGATTAATCCCTGTAAAATCTGGAAAAATGAGCCGCGGAAGCCCCGGTTGGACTGCCTGCAGGAGAACTACACCATACTGATTCACATGAAAAACCAGTGTCGAAAGGACTCCGGCAATCATAATAACGATTGCCATCGGGAACTTTGGAATTAACTTTTTGGATACAATTAAAATCACAAGTGCTCCAACTCCCATTCCAAAGGACAGCCAGTTCATCTTTGCGATCGCCAGGAAAATGTGTTCTGCAAGTTCTATGAATTCTCCTGTTCCCGCCGGGCTTCCCATCAGTTTCGGAATCTGCATCAGAATAATCGTCACCGCGATACCACTGATAAATCCACCCATAACCGGTGTCGAGATAAAATCAACAATCTTATCTGCATGTAAAAAGTAAAACAATAATAACCAGAGTCCTGCAAACAATGCGATCAATGGTACATACTGCAATGCCTGGGCTGATTCTGCTGTCACTCCAAGTGTCGCCAGCGCAGCTCCGACAATTGCCGCCGGTGCCGCATCTACTCCGAAGATAAACTGTCTTGAAGTTGAGAACATTGCAAATAGCAGGATCGGCAAAACAGATCCATAAAGTCCATACACCGCCGGAACGCCTGCAATCTGTGCATATCCCATAGAGATTGGAATTGAGACCGCAGCCATAATGATCCCACTGAAAATATCCTTCGGCAAATATTCTTTTTTATAATTTTTTAACGTTGGAAATATTTTTACAGACACTTTTATGTCACTTCTTTCTTTTACTTCTATATTTTGCTGTTAATTCTCTACGCTTCCAAACGGTCCGATGTCCAGGGGATTCTGTTTCTGAACCGCGTCTGTCCACTCAGCATCTTCTGATACACCATAACCTTTTTTATCACCTGCTGTCACTTCTTGGATCTTATCAAGAAAAACTGTTCCGTATTGCTCATATTTCTTAAGTCCCATGCCATGTACACTAAGTATTTCTTCTTTATTAACCGGAACAAGTACACACATCTCATGTAATGTACGATCTGAAGCAACCATGTATGGCGGAATTCCTTTTTTCTTTGCCAAAGAATAACGCATAGAACGCAATTCTTCGAATAATTCCCGGCTTTTATCCGTAAGATTTCCGAAAATCTCGCCTTTTCTACGAGATGCTTTTTTTCCACTTTCGGACTTCTTCTTTTCTGTAAGCTCTGACTTTTTACAGCGAAGTTTCAATTCTTTTGATTGCAGTAATTCTTCTGATCGGTCTGTCAGTTTCAGAATCGCATAACGGTCTGCGCTCTGCTGAAGGTATCCGTGTTCAAGCAGTGTATAAACTACATCTTTCAGTCTCTGCTGTGGACATTTACTCTGTCTTCCATAAACGGAAAGTTCATTCATCCCTGCACTTCTGATCTTCGCTGTATTCGCTCCCGACAGTGTGGAAAGGATCATTGTCATACCGTATCTCTGCATGGATTCGCGCACACATTCGATTACATCTGCCGCAATCTCTCCGACATCAAGCTCAACAAATTCTTCCAAACAATTGGAACAATTTCCACAATGTTCTTCTGTCTCCTGTCCGAAATAATTCAATATGTATTTTCTAAGACACATGCTTGTCGTACAATAATTACTCATCTTACGCAGCCGGAGAACATCCTGTTCCCGGTTCACCTGGAGTTCTTCTTCTGTGTATTCTCCAATCTGCTCTTTACTGTCTATCAGAAGCTGATTGATCATGATATCCTGCGGTGAATAGAAAAGGATACATTCTGCCGGTTCTCCGTCTCGCCCGGCTCTGCCTGCCTCCTGGTAATAATTTTCCATGCTCTGCGGCATATTATAATGAAGTACAAAACGGACATTGGACTTATCTATTCCCATTCCGAATGCATTCGTTGCGATCATGATCTGGATCCTGTCATAAATGAAATCTTCCTGGCTCTCATTTCTTGCCTCTGTCCCCATTCCTGCGTGATATCGTCCCACAGAGAATCCGGCATTCTGCAATTCCAGATAGAGTTCATCTACATTTTTTCTTGTCGCACAGTAAATAATTCCGCTGTCTTCTCTGTGCTGTGTAAGATATTCCTTGATTGCTTCCTTCTTCCCACGCGCCGGTCTTACTTCGAAGTAAAGGTTCTCTCTGTCAAAACCGGATACATTTATATAAGGAGATTCAAGATCAAGTACTTCGAGAATGTCTTCTCTTACTTTCTGTGTCGCAGTTGCTGTAAATGCACTGACAACCGGGCGTCTTGGAAGCTGGCGGATGAATTCTGTGATCTTCACATAACTTGGCCGGAAATCCTGCCCCCACTGGGAAATACAGTGCGCCTCATCGATTGTCACCATAGAGAGTTCTGTATGGCATGCAAAATCCAGAAAACGCGGTGTCAACAGACGTTCCGGTGCGACATAAATCATCTTATATCTGCCTTCCGCTGCCAGCTCTAATGCTTTTGTAATCTGCCGTTCTGTCAGTGCACTGTTGATATAAGCTGCATGAACTCCTGCTTCATTCAATGCTTTCACCTGATCGATCATCAATGAAATCAGCGGTGATACTACGATCGTGATCCCAGACATCAGAAGTGCCGGAACCTGATAACAGAGTGACTTTCCTGCTCCGGTCGGCATGATTGCAAGCACATCTCTTCCATTCAAGATCTGATCTACAATCTCCTCCTGTCCTTTGCGGAAAGAATCGTATCCAAAAATTTCTTTTAATATCTGTGTTTTTCTGCTGTTGCTTTCCATCTGCTGCCTTTCACCTGTTGTTGCCTTTCACTTCTAAAATCCAAACATTGCATTCAGTCTTTCCAGTCTTTCTTCAAATTCCAGGTAAAACTGTGCTTCTTCCTCTGCCTGATATGGCATCTGATAAAAGTTGCGGAGAACCACAACCGTCAGTACTTTCGCGTTCTGCTCATCAAGTTCTTTCATGCCTTCTTCGCAGTTCTTAAGAAATGTATGCCATCTCCACACGAAATCTTCGTATCTCTTCTGATCTGCAATTCCAAGCCACTTCTTAATCTTCACTTTGCCGCGTTCCTGCTTCTTACATTCATGCACCTGGATAAAATACTTGAATCCATTCTCCTCATAAATACGTCCAAGAGGGAACAGGCGGCAGATTCCCGGTCTGTATCCATGAATGGAACATCTTCCATCTTTCAAGAATGGACAGACTTCTCGCTCTCCATCCATCTTCAGATTTGGGAGTATCATTCCGTCAACTACATTCAATTCCAGATAGTTTGCAAGCAATGCATCAAAATTCTCTTTCTTCCCAAGTTGCAGTCTCCACAGATCCATTGGATCCAATATGATGGAACTGCCCATCCCCTGGCAACATGCGGAACACCCTTCACAATCGTGACAGTCCACCTTAACCATATCTCCGGAGGAATACAGACGTCCATCTGAAATTTCATTAAGATCTACTTCGCGCTTCATTTTTAGTCTATCTCCATTTTCTTCTGAATATAATCATGTTCTATTAGTATAATACAGATGGACTGTTGGTTGCAAGAGCTGTGTTCTTTAAATGCGTTGACCAAAACAACTCATCTTAGAATCCAGGCCAACATAATTTACAAATGACAGAACAAAGAATGTGCCTTGGCACATTCTTGCGCCTGCGGCGGTCGCTTGCGACATCTTCATTGTACGCCGCAGTGCGCATCCTTAGCGGAGCGTTTTTTATATATTAGGAAAGCACTTTCCTAATATATAAAAAAGTTGTTGATGGCACAGGAAACCGCACTATCATCGCGCGCCCCTGCTCATCAACAACTTTTTATTTCACATTATAAATGATTAATCAAACTTAATCCTCGTATCCGTTCGGATTCATGCTCTGCCATCTCCAGGAATCTTCACACATCTTGTTCAGATCTCTCTCAGCTACCCAGTGCAGTTCTTCCTTTGCCTTGGAAGCATCACAGTAACATGTAGCAATGTCTCCTGCACGGCGTGGTTTGATCTGGTAAGGGATCTCTTTTCCACAAGCTTTGGAGAATGCTTTCACCATATCAAGTACGGAATATCCGTTTCCTGTTCCAAGATTATATACGGAAACTCCTGCTTTCTCTTTCAGTTTCTCTACGGCACGGACATGTCCCACTGCAAGATCAACTACGTGGATGTAATCACGGACACCTGTTCCGTCATGTGTATCATAATCATCTCCAAACACACCGAGGCACTCAAGTTTACCGATTGCAACCTGTGTAATGTATGGAATCAGGTTGTTCGGGATTCCCTTCGGATCTTCTCCGATCAGTCCGCTCTCATGAGCTCCGATTGGGTTGAAGTAACGAAGAAGTACGACATTCCACTCCGGATCTGCTGTATGAAGATCTGTCAGGATCTGCTCAAGCATCCATTTTGTCCATCCGTATGGGTTTGTACATGTTCCCTTCGGGCACTCTTCTGTGATCGGGATAAATGCCGGATCACCGTATACTGTTGCAGAAGAACTGAAGATGATATTCTTCACGCCATGATTTCTCATCACATCACAGAGAACTAAAGTTCCGGCAATGTTATTCTCATAATATTCGAGTGGCTTAACAACAGATTCACCAACTGCTTTCAGTCCTGCGAAATGAATAACTGACTCGATCTCTTCTTTCTCAAAGATCTCGTTCATTGCTTCTTTGTCACGGATATCTGCTTTATAGAACTTCAGATCTTTTCCTGTAATCTGTTTTACTCTGTCTACAGCTTTCTCTGACGCATTGTAAAGGTTATCTGCGATTACAACATCATATCCTGCATTCAAAAGTTCTACACATGTGTGGCTTCCGATAAATCCGGCGCCTCCTGTTACTAAAATTGCCATTTTTAAAATCCTCCTTTGAGCTTTGACTGCTCAGGCTGCTGCCACACACAGTAACTGTGTTCAGCAGCTTGCTTATCTTTGCTTTGTTGTCTCTGATTATAGCACATCCACCACAAAAATCTTTATACGAATAGTTCCTCTTATGGTAAAAATGTTGCATGATTATTATGATTCACAAGTTCTGTGACTGACAACATATAATCTAATCCCACAATTTCTGTGGATAAAGACCTTCATCTTTCAGAGCCTGTACTGCTGCAACTACAACCGGCTTGTCTTCTTTGTATGTAACTCCATACCATTTATCTTCGGATTCAAGTACTCTTACGGTTGCTTTTCCTTCTGCTAGAAGATCACTAACTACAGATGGAAGGAAGTACTCACATTTCATCGGATTCTCCTTAATACCTTTCTCAAGGAATGCCGGGAATCCTGCTTTGATCTCATCGAGAATACTTCTTGTGAATCCCCACATATTCATGGATACAAGAGTATCTCCGTCGATAGTTGTCCATGTCTCTCCGTCATCTTCTGAGAAAGCGATTCCACCGTCACGCTTCTCGATCTTTGTACGCTCTGTGATTCCAACCAGCTCTTTCGCCTCATTGAGTTCACATACGCCACGGGCAACATGTCCGTTGTCTGTAACTGTATTCTTCAGACGATAACCTACCATTGTATAACGGTACTTGTCATCATCTTCATGTGTTGTAAGGAATTCATAGATTGTCTCAAATGCATGGCGTCCGTAATAATCGTCCGCATTGATTACTGCAAATGGTCCATCCACCTCATCGATCGCACTTAAAACAGCATGTGCTGTTCCCCAGGGCTTTACACGTCCTTCCGGAACTTCGTAGCCTTCCGGGAGATTGTTCAGATCCTGGAATACATACGCTACATCCATGATCTTCTCAATTCTCTTTCCAACAGCTTCTTTAAAATCTGCTTCATTTTCTTTCTTAATAATAAATACGACTTTCTCGAATCCTGCGCGTTTTGCATCAAAGATCGAGAAATCCATAATAATATGTCCTTCCTGATCTACCGGGTCAATCTGCTTCAGCCCGCCATATCTGCTTCCCATTCCTGCTGCCATAATGACCAGAACCGGTTTCTTCATAATGAAATCCTCCAAATATTATTAAATATTATGTTGCCTGATGGCAATTACATTTCTATTGTATGACATATAGCTAAAAAAATCTAGATGAAAATCAAAGAAATACATGCACAAAAATCCATGCATTTCATCCCACAGGGATCATAAAATGCATGGATTTCCCGGATTGTCAGATTATTTTACTGATGTTATCTCACATTAAATGCGTCATTTCCCGGATATACTGCGCTTGCTCCAAGTTCTTCCTCAATGCGCAGTAACTGATTATATTTCGCCACACGCTCTGAACGGCTCGGTGCTCCTGTCTTGATCTGGCAGGTATTCAGTGCTACTGCAAGATCTGCAATCGTTGTATCTTCTGTCTCACCGGAACGGTGGGAAGATATTGCTGTGTAACCTGCTTTGTGTGCCATCTTGATTGCTTCAAGAGTCTCGGATACCGATCCAATCTGATTCAATTTGATCAGAATAGAATTTCCGCATCCGAGTTTAATTCCTTTCGCCAGTCTCTCTGTGTTTGTGACAAAAAGATCATCTCCAACTAGCTGGACTTTATCTCCCAGCTCTGCTGTCAGCTTTTTCCAGCCTTCCCAGTCTTCCTCGTCAAGTGCATCTTCGATTGAGATGATTGGATATTTCTCTACCAGTTTTTTCCAGTGGTCAATGAGCTGTTCCGAAGTATAGACTGTTCCTGCCTTTGGAAGTTTATACTCTCCAACCGTTCCTGTCTTCCATTCTGAGGATGCCGCATCCATTGCGATCTTGAAGTCTTTTCCAGGTTCATATCCTGCCTTCTTCACTGCCTCAAGAATTGTCTCGATTGCTTCTTCATCTGATTTCAGTGCCGGGGCAAATCCACCCTCATCACCTACAGATGTTGCAAGTCCTCTGTCTTTCAAAATTCCTGCAAGTGCATGGAATACCTCTGTACACCAGCGGATGCATTCTTTAAAAGATGGTGCTCCAACCGGCATGATCATGAACTCCTGCACATCCAGTCCGGAAGAAAGTGCATGGCACCCACCATTTACAATGTTCATCATTGGAACAGGAAGTCTGTTTCCATTCACTCCTCCAAGAAAACGGTACAGCGGAATCTCAAGTGCATCTGCTGCCGCTCTTGCACATGCGATTGAAACCGCAAGAATTGCATTTGCGCCAAGATTTGATTTATCTTTTGTTCCATCTGCCTGGATCATTGCCTGATCAATTGCATAAGTGTCACCTGCATCCATTCCAACCAATGCACTGTTGATTGTTGTATTAATATTTTCTACTGCACGGGAAACACCTTTTCCACCGAATTTTGACTTGTCTCCATCTCGAAGTTCAAGTGCCTCAAATTCTCCGGTAGAAGCACCACTTGGAGCTGCGCCTCTTGCTACAGTTCCATCTACAAGATGCACTTCTGCCTCAACCGTTGGATTTCCGCGTGAGTCGATAATTTCTCTTCCAATTACTTTTTCAATTTCCAGATAATTCATAGTTGTCCATCCTTTCTGAGGACTCCTTCGCCTGTGTTCAGGTATTACAGACAAAGGAGTATACATGATTTATTCACATAGTTAGTTTTCTCTAACCATATGTATTCTATCAAGTTTCTTTGTAAAACGCAATGTTTTTACATGATAATGATTCTCATTTTGTGGACTTCTATATATTATCTGCACTTGCTATTATTTATATTCTTACTTTTTATAAATACTCTCTCAGCTTCTCAACCTTCTCCATATCTGTCGCCCAGCTCGTAGCAAGTCTGACTACCGTATGTTTCTCATCCGTCTTCTCCCAGAAACTGACTCTGACATTCTTCTCCAGTTCTTTCAGTTTCTCGTCTTCCATCTCAACAAAGATCTGGTTCGTCGGAGAATCAATATAGAAATCATATCCTTTTTCTTTCAGGATTTCCTTTAGTCTTACTGCTGTTGTGATTGCATTCTTGCTGATTTTCATATACAGATCATCTGTAAATAATGTATCAAACTGAACACCAAGGAACCATCCTTTGGCAAGCAGTGCTCCATGCTGTTTGATCAGAGTCACAAAATGTCTCGGCGCATTTTCTTTTGTAAATACAACTGCTTCTCCGCAGAAGGCACCGACCTTTGTTCCACCGATGTAAAAAATGTCACAGTATTCTGCGATATCTTCCATCGTCACATCTGTATCTTCTACTGCGAGACCGTATCCAAGACGCGCTCCATCAAGATACAGCGGAATATGGTACTGCTGACAGATATCAGAGAGTTCTGCCAGTTCGCCGCGTGTATACAGTGTGCCATACTCTGTTGGGTGAGAGATGTAAACCATCCCCGGAAAAACCATATGTTCATGATTCCCATCACTATAAAACTGATTCAAACAATCAGCCACGTCTTTCGGCTGGATCTTCCCTTCCTGCTGTGGAAGTGTAAGTACTTTATGGCCGGAAGCTTCAATCGCACCCGCCTCGTGTGATGCAACATGTCCTGTCTCAGCTGCGATAACGCCCTCATAGCTTTGAAGTACGGAATCAATTACAGTCTGATTCGTCTGCGTTCCGCCTACAAAGAAGTAAATGTCTGCATCCGGACATTTACATGCCTGACGGATCTTTTCCTTTGCAGATTCGCAATATTCATCATTTCCGTATCCTGTAATTCCTTCTTTATTTACTTCTGCCAGTCTGCGCAGAATCTCCTCATGTGCACCTTCTGAATAGTCATTTTCAAATGAAATCATTTTTTAACTGTTCCCTTCTTACTGAATGTTGCTTTTTTATTTACAGATTTTTTCCCTGGAGCTTTCTTGCTCCCTGATTCGTTTTTTGTTGTGATCTTCTTAGCAGTTCGTTTGTCAACGGTTTTCTTTTTTCTCACGCTGTACCCAAACGTTCCGATCTTCTTGCCGAGTCCAAGGTATTCTCCATGAGAATATGCCAGAAGCCCTGTCTTATTGAGTTCGAATTTGCCCTTCTCATCCATATAAGACTCGTCCACCTGGACAGCCTTCACTTCTGCAAGAAACATGTGATGGCTTCCAAGTTTCTCAACTTTTGTCACAACACATTCAATGTTGACCGGTGCTTCCTCAATTACCGGTGCATAAGTAAGCTTCTCTGCCTTTTTCGCTGTTAAATGACACTCTTTCCATTTATCCACATCCCGTCCGGAGCGCACACCGCAGTAATCTGTCGCATGCGCGAGCTGTTCGGTTGTCAGATTGATCACAAACTCTCCGCTCTCTTCAATCATATGATAGGAATATCTCTCCGGTCTTACGGAAATGTATACCATCGCCGGATTCGTACATACCGTTCCTGTCCAGGCAACGGTGAAAATGTTCGTATTTCCTTCTTTATCTGCCGTACTTACCATAACTGCCGGAAGCGGGTAGACCATGTTACCGGCTTTCCATACCTGTTTCGCCATTTCTCTTTCCTCCTGAAAACCGTCCCCTGTTACGGAGACGGTTCTAATTTTTCTATATAAAAAATTCTTGTAGCTGTTCTTACTGCTGCAATGCTGATACAAGCGCCGGAACAAGCTGTTTCTTACGTGATACAACACCTTTGAGCATCAGTTTCTGTGCATTATCTTCCAGATCATAAGCTCCGATAATCTTTTCTCTTGATTCATTACCACAGCAGATCAGTTCAGATGATTCTGTAATAATATTCGTCAGCATAAAGAAAATCATATCCAGACTGTGATTCTGTCTTGTCTTTTCCATCTCCGGAAGTACTGTTGCCTTAATCTCTTCAAGCTCATCTTCGCTCATGGAATTCACCTGACCAACACCGAATACTGTATCATTTACTGTAAACTGTTTGAAATCAAGGAACAGGATTTCCTCAGCTGTCTTTCCTTTCAGGTTGCTTCCTGCCTTGAACATTGCCTGTGCAAGTTTCTCTATATCGATTCCGGCAATCTCTGCAAGCCTTTTCGCTGTGCTTTCATCAAGTGGTGTACAAGTCGGGGAACGGAACATCAATGTATCGGAAATAATCGCGGAACAAAGAAGTCCTGCATTCACAGGATCTATTTCGACATCATTTTCCTCGTACATCTGAGATACAATTGTTGCTGTACATCCAACCGGCTGATTTCTGAAAAATACAGGTCCGATCGTCTCGATACTGCTCAGTCTGTGGTGATCGATAATCTCCTGGACATCTGCCTCTTCCACTCCGTCTACTGCCTGATTCTTCTCATTATGATCGACAAGGATGACCTGTTTCTTGCTGACATTGAGAAGTCTTCTTCTGGAAACAAGACCTAAGAACTTTCCATCTTCATCTACAACCGGGAAATCACGGAAACGCTTACGCGCCATCACTTCTTTCACATCATCTACGAAATCATTCTTACGGAATGTCACAAGGTGATCCTTCGTCATGAAAGATCTTACCGGAATACTCTGGCTGATATGTTGCGCTGCCGTAAATGTGTCATGCTGTGTCCAGATAACGACAATTTCTTTTGCCTCTGCCTGACGTAAAATATCTTCTGAAACCGGGTCATTCTGGCAGACTACCATACAGCTTGCATCCAGATCAACCGCACACTGCTGTGCATCAATTCGATCCCCGATAATAACAAGATCATCTTTCTCGATAAAGCTTGTCATCAACTCCTTGCTTGATGCCGCAACAGTTACTTTTCCTTTATAGAAATAACCATGTTCATTTCCTGTTACGATTTTGCCTTCTACTGCTGCTGCAATATTCCGGTACTGTGTTCTTGCTTTCGCAAGCATTGTGTTATCATAGACTTCCATATAGGATTTCGCAATATCACCTTTTGTGATCACGCCTTCCAGCACACCATTACGTGTGATCGGAATCGTATGCGTATTCATCTCTGACATCTTTTCCCATGCTGTACGGATTGAAAGGCTTCCTTGAATTTCCTGACTTTCTTTCAGTTCCACATTTTTAATCTGTTCTCTTAGATCAGAAAGCAATGCCGGAACTTTTACGCCAAAGTGTTCCAGTACATATTGTGTCTCCTCATTAAGCTGTCCTGCACGACGAGGTTCATACGTTTCTCCGGTAATTTTTGTCTTGAGATTTGCATAAGCAATTGCTGTACAGATAGAGTCTGTATCCGGATTCTTATGACCCACAACATATACCTTTTTATCTTCCGCCATTTTTCTATCTCTCCTTCTCAAATTTATATCTTATCTTTTTTAACTTTTCTTTAATTTCATCTCTGCATTCATTTCACATGAATAACAACTGATTTTATTATATAACAATCATAATGATTCGCTTTTCAATAAGTAGAGTAACATTTTTTTCTTATGAATCCAACCGCATTTTTCATTTTCTTCGCGGATTTTGACACTTTTGTTGTATTTTTTCTCATACATATGGTATACTTTGGATACAAGAGAAAAAAGAAAATGAGGTGCTTTTAATGAGCGAAGAAATGAAAGAAATGCAGACAAATGAAGTGACAGAGACAATGGCAGACTATGAAGATCATTTCGATGATGCGAATCCATGGAACAGAGTCCAGGATTATATGGATAAGAAAACGGTTCTTCCTGTAAAAATTGAAGGTGTTGTCAACGGTGGCGTAATCGTTATGGTAGAAGGACTTCGCGGATTCGTTCCGGCTTCCAAGCTGTCCCTTTCCTATATTGAGAATCTGGAAGATTATCTTCTCAAGGATATCGAAGTACAGGTGATCGATGTTGACCAGGCAAATAACCGTCTTGTACTTTCTGCACGTGAACTTCTGAAAGAAAAAGAGAAAGCTGCACGTGATGCACAGATTGCAAGTATGAAGGTTGGAACTGTTCTGAAAGGAACTGTAGAGACTCTCCAGAACTATGGAGCATTTGTTAAATTAGAGAACGGACTTTCCGGTCTGGTTCACGTTTCACAGATTTCCCAGAAGCGTGTAAAAATGCCTTCTGATGTTCTCACAGTTGGTGATGAAGTTGAAGTGAAAGTCATCGGTATCAAAGACGGCAAAATCAGCCTGAGCATGAAAGCTCTTGAAGAAGACAAAGAAAAGGCTGAGGAGAAAGCGGAAAAGGTTGTGATCCCGAAAGCGGAAGATATCGGAACAAACCTTGGAGATCTCTTTAAAAATATCCAGTTATAGAAATTGGTGCTGTGATCCTGTTCAGATTGATAATCTGTGTAATTGGCAGCATGATACAGAAAAAGTCCCTTTCAGGAGTTTATTTCTTCTGAAGGGACTTTTCTATTTTACGCGAGCAACGAGCCAAAGTCCGTGCTTGCACGAGACCTTAGCGACTGCCGCGATAACTTGAGAAACTCGCGAAGCGTGTTTCTCATAGTTTCATTGTTTCAATAACTCAGATATATTTATTATGCGCAAGCATTCTCCAGAATCTCTTCCAGCGCATTCTTACTGCTCGTGTGACAACGAATCACATCCGCATTACATCTGCCGGCCTCTTCTACCGCACAGCGGACCATTTTATGGGATACTGTGTTTGTGAAAAGAACGATCAGATCCGGGCTTCCGATCTGTTTGCTTAAGCTTGCTGACATCTGGGTGAAGATCTTCGCCTTACAATTAAACTGTTTACAGACTTTCTTATACTGACATACCATTCTGTCATGTCCTCCAATGATTACTACACTCATACTGAACCTCCTGAAATTAAAATCTGATTATCTATTGCTTTACTTATTATTTTCCTGTATGTTTTATGAATTCATTTCCACATATCTTTGTTATATTTTGGTGTTAGTTGTGTCTAACCTATGTATTTACTATACTATATCAAAAACGTAATATCAATATTATTTACTGATAATGTTTCTCATTAAAGTAAAGAACTGCCGGGTCCAGCCTTTACAAAAGCTGTTCCCGGCAGTTCCTGCCTTACTTATCTTATTTTATGATATCTCACTCAATGTTACTGTTCACGCGATATGCGACCAGCAACTACTCAAGTTCTGTTCTTTTATTTTCATCCAGCAGATTCTTCATACTTCCAAGGCTTATCATTAATGTAGACGCATTGTGCAAAAGTGCAGATACTGTCGGCTGGACAATTCCTGTCACGCCAAGCAGGATTAACCCTGAATTGATTCCGACGATATTTCTGTAATTCTTATGTATACGCTTCATCATGGCATTTGCCAGAAGTTTCAGCGTCACAACTTCACGCAGATCATCTGCCGCAATCGTGATATCTGCAATTTCTCTTGCAATCTCTGCGCCGTCACTGATTGCAATTCCTGCATCGGCTGCTGAAAGAGCCGGTGAATCATTGATTCCATCACCGATCATAATTACTTTTCTTCCTTCTGCCTTTTCTTTCTCAACGAAATTCGCCTTATCTTCCGGAAGAACCTCAGCATAATATTCATCAACGCCAACGCGTTTCGCAATTGCCGCCGCTGTACGTTCACTGTCACCCGTCATCATAACGACTTTACGGATACCTGCTTTCTTCAGATCACGAACCATTTCTGCCGCCTCTTCGCGGAGTGGGTCTTCAATGCAGATAACTGCAACAAGTTGTTTCTCGATTGCCAGATACAGATGAGAATATTCTGGTTTTAATGAATCGTATCTATCCTGATATTCTGATGAGATCGTGCATCCTTCATCTTCGAAAATGAAATGACTGCTTCCGATCAGAACCTTTTTATCATCAATAGAGGAAGAGATTCCATGTGCCACAACATATTCTACTTTTGAATGCATCTCTTCATGGGACAAATGTCTTTCTTTTGCCGCATCCACAACAGCTTTCGCCATGGAATGAGGAAAATGCTCTTCCAGGCATGCCGCAATACGAAGCAGATCATTCTCTGAATAATCACTGAAAGGAACAATCTCTTTCACTGTCGGTGTTGCCTTTGTCAGCGTTCCTGTCTTATCGAAGACGATTGTATCTGCATCTGCCACTGCCTCAAGGAACTTACCGCCTTTTACTGTGATATTGTTCTCACCTGCCTCACGGATTGCTGAAAGCACAGTGATCGGCATGGCAAGCTTCAATGCACATGAGAAATCTACCATCAGAACAGACAGTGTCTTCGTAATATTTCTTGTCAGGAGCCAGACTGCTCCTGTTCCAAGCAGTGTATATGGAACGAGTTTATCTGCAAGATGTTCTGCCTTGCCTTCTACAGATGACTTCAGTTTTTCAGAATCTTCGATCATTGTCACAATCTTCTCAAATCTTGTGGAGCCTGATACAGCTTTGACAAGAACTTCAATCTCACCTTCTTCAAGAACCGTTCCGGCGAAGACAGTCTGTCCGATACTTCTTCTTACAGGAAGTGACTCACCTGTGAGAGAAGCCTGATTAATCATTCCTTCACCAGTAACCACTTCTCCATCAAACGGGATCACATTTCCCATGCGGATCACAACGTGGTCTCCCGGCTCGATCTCAGAAGATTTTACAAGAATCTCTTGATCGTCTCTCTTCAACCAAACCTTATTGACATTCAGCGACATACTGCGCGCAAGATCTCCTACAGACTTTTTATGTGTCCACTCTTCCATGATCTCGCCGATTCCAAGCAGGAACATGACGGATCCGGCCGTTGCATAATCTCTGCGGAATACAGAAACGCTGATTGCTGTAGCATCCAGGACAGGAACTTCTATCTTACCATGCATCAGGCAGCGGATTCCGTGCCAGATGTATTTCACTGATTTTACAGATGTGATCACTGCGCGGACCGGCATTGGAAGGAATAACTTACTTCCATAATGAAGAACTGTCTTCATGACCAGCTTTTCCTGATAAACAGCATTCAGCTCTCTTCCTGAACCTGCGGCAACATGCTCCGGCAGAGTTGCATTTTCATAAGAAAACTGCTTCAATAAATTCAAGACCTCTTCCTTATCTCCAATATAACAGATCACAGCATCTGCGGTGCGTTCATATACTTTTACGTCTGTTACATTCTTCTGACTGGAGAGAAACCAGGATAGAGTATCCGCCTCCGTATATGTCATCCGTTTCTGGACAACATGGATACGAAGGCGGCCATTAATCTCATGCTTTACAATGAATTTCATTGAGATTTAAACTTCTTCCTCTTTGAAATCCTGCGCACCTGTATTTTCTTCCTGAGCTTCTGTCTCTTCTGCTTCTTCTGCTTCGTAGACAGCCTCAGCCTCTTTTGCTGCACGTGACTCATTGATCTGCTGAGCCTCTGCAAGAATATCCTCTGCATTCTCCTGAACAGTTGTAGCTGTCTTCATAACGCAGTCTTTTGCTCTTAAAACTGCTGCTGTACAGTTTGTATAAAGCTTCTTTGCATCATCACTTGCAAGAATCTTCACTCCTGCTGTTCCGAAAAGAACACCTCCTGCAAAAATTCCTGCTTTTTTCAATTTAAATATATCCCACATAGTTAAAACCTCCTAGAATTTTTACACATCATACCAACCCACCATACAGCTAGTCAATTCTAACCGTCTTTGTCGATAAATTTTATCATTTATCCCCAGTGATTTTAATTGACGTCACTTTCTGGTCTTTTACATAACCACAATGTTTCAGTCCTTCGCGAATCACCTTGTTCCATCCTGTTTCTGTGAGTTTAAAGATCGTATCGTCATCCAGCATGATGATACATCCCCCATCTTCCGGACAATCCTGCGTGCAATCCACTTTGTACATATTTTTTCTGTTGATCGCACCAATTTCTTCCAGTGCATTGATCATTCTGTAAACAGTTGCCACACCGATCTTTTCATCTGCCTGGGATGCCTTGTAAAAGATTTCTTTACAGCTTGAGCACTCATTTTCCAAAATAATATCAATGAGCATCTTACGCTGTTTTGTGATCCGGCATCCGTTTTCTTTTAGTTTTTCGATAATCTGCTCTTTCTTACTCACGGTACACCTCCTGCTTTTTGGTCTTCGCTGTATCAGTTATTTCGCCATCTCACAGAGTTTTACTCTTATGAGATAGAGGTGACCTCATAACCTGCATTTTTTACTGCATTTTTCAAATCTGCCAGATCGATTTCTCTGTCATAGGAAACTTCTGCACTGTTGTCCTTCAAACTCACCTTAGCAGTAACACCATCCAATCCATTCAATGCATTCGTCACGGCATTCGCACAATGCTCACAGTGCATTCCTGAAATCTTCAATGTTTTTCTGCCGATCACCGGTCCGTCTAAAAACTTTGTTTTTGCTTTCCTGTTGCTTCCTGAACCGCCGCCGCAGCAAGGACCTTCTCCTTTAAAATGTTTGATCGATCCTTTCAGAGCAAGTCCAAGCAATATGATTACAATTAATACAATAATAATATCTGCCATTTTGTGATTCCTCTTTTAGTCTTCTTTCTCTTCTCTGTTTTCCCGCCATTTTTTAATCCACAGATAAATCTGATAGATGGATACACCAACAAGGTAAATCAAAAGGAATGCACCAAATGCGTAAAACATAGAACCTGTTGAATTTCCCATTCTAATCCCCTTTTACTTTTTCTTTGTATATGGAGGTTTTCCTGCTGCCGCACTGCATCCGCCGCAGTTTCCACAGTTGCCGCTGCACCCGGCGCATCCGACATGTTTCCCTTCTTTGTGGTTCTTATATCCTTTATATATGAGAAAAATACAATATCCGATAATTAAAGTTATTATTACAATATTTGCTATCATTGTCGTCAACACCTCTTTTTTCTCTTATTATAACAGAGAGCCGGATACATTTCCTGCATCCAGCTCCATTTTGTTCAAGAACACTTCCGCATTCTTGCTTTTTTCATATTACGCTGCCTGCACGGAACGTTTGGAATATACTTTCTGATCTTTGTACGGATCTGGTCTGAAAAGCATGAACAGAAGGAAGATCAGTAAAATAAATCCTACTGCTGTACCTACGCCAAATGCTCCGCCTGTTACGAAAGATCCTACCTGGTATACGATCAGGCATACAACGTAAGCAAATACATTCTGGAACAGGATTGCAAACCAGAACCATTTTCTGGACTGCATCTGCTGTGCCATTGTTGCGATTGCTGCAAGACAAGGTGAGTCAAGCAGATTGAACATAAGGAATGAAAAAGCTGCAATTGTTGACGGGAACCAGGAAGCAACTCCCTGTGCTACTGTCACTGCATCTTCTGTATCTCCGGATACATTTGCAAGAACTCCCATTGTAGAAACGATTGCTTCTTTTGCTGTAAATCCTGAAATAGATGCTGCTACCGGCTGCCACTCGCCAAATCCAAGTGGTGCGAACAGTGGTGCGATCACTCCGCCGATTGCTGCCATTAAACTGTCTGCACTGTCTTCTACAAGTCCGAATCCGTCTGCTGTGAATCCAAATCCACCAAGGAACCACATAACAACGCATGCAAGGAACAGGATTGTTCCGGCTTTGATGATGAATCCTTTCAGTCTCTCCCATACATGAAGAAGAACTGTCTTAGCCTGCGGAATATGGTACTGTGGAAGCTCCATTACGAACGGAGCCGGTTTTCCTGAGAATGGTTTTGTTTTCTTCAGGATGATCGCAGAAACAAGTACTGCTACAATTCCTACAAAATACATCAATGGTGCGATGAAAGAGCTTTCCTGATATCCTGCTACTTCACCGGCAATGACTCCGCCCATCATAGCAATAACCGGAAGTTTTGCTCCACATGGGATAAATGTTGCTGTCATGATTGTAAGACGTCTGTCGTTGTCCTGCTCAATTGTCTTAGAAGCCATAATTCCAGGGATTCCACATCCGGAAGAAATCAGAAGCGGAATGAAACTCTTTCCTGAAAGTCCGAAATGTCTGAACACACGGTCCATAACGAATGCAATACGTACCATGTATCCGCAGTCTTCAAGGATAGACAGGAAAAGGAACAGGATCGCCATCTGTGGAACGAATCCAAGTACTGCTCCAAGTCCGCCGATGATACCATCTACTACAAGTCCGTTGATCAGGTCACTTGCTCCGACACTTGTAAGGAATCCTCCGACTGCCTCCTGAATAGCTCCAACAAATGTATCATTTGTCCAGTCTGTAACAAATGTACCGACTGTTGTGACAGATATGTAATATACAAGCCACATAACTGCAATAAAGATCGGAATACCGAGGATTCTGTTTGTAACGATACGGTCAATCTTATCTGATGTTGTCAGTTTTTCTTTTGCTTTCTTAACAGTAGTTCCGACAATCTTCTGGATAAACTGATAACGTCCGTCAGTTACGATACTTTCCATGTCGTCATCATGTTTCTTCTCCAGTTTTGTTCTTTCATCTTCAACGACTGCCTTTGCTGCACCTGAAAGTTTTACCTGCTCTACAACTTTACTGTCATTTTCCAGAAACTTTACTGCGTACCATCTCTTCTTATCTTCTGTGATTGTATCCGGAAGAATTTCTTTTACGCTCTCTACAGCAGCTTCCATGTCTTTTGCAAAGATTTCTCCCGGAAGTTTCACTTCCTTCTGCTTTGCAACTTTGATTGCTTCATCGATCAGTTCATTCAGACCTTTCTGCTTCAGTGCTGAAATCTCAACGATTGGGCATCCGATCAGCATGGAAAGACGTTTCACATCAATCTTAATGCCTCTCTTTTCAAGAAGATCGCACATGTTCAATGCGATTACAACAGGTACTCCTGTCTCAACAAGCTGTGTTGTAAGATACAGGTTACGCTCGATGTTTGTTGCATCAACAAGGTCAACGATTACATCCGGGTTCTCATTCAGAACATAATCACGGCTGACAACCTCCTCAAGTGTATATGGAGAAAGGGAATAAATTCCCGGAAGGTCAGTTACTGTAACATCTTCCTTTTTGTATTTCTTATTCTTGATCTTACCTTCTTTTTTCTCTACCGTTACTCCCGGCCAGTTTCCAACATACTGGTTTGCTCCTGTAAGAGCATTAAACAGTGTTGTCTTACCACAGTTCGGGTTTCCTGCAAGTGCAATTGTGATTGCCATTACTCTCTTTACCTCCTTAAATTCTAGAATGTCTCGTCAGGCTTGCTTTGATCTGTCGGCTTATTTAACCTCCACACACTGTGCATCTGCCTTTCTGACAGTAAGCTCGTATCCACGGACTGTAATCTCAACCGGATCACCAAGCGGTGCAACTTTTCTGATAAAAAGTTCGCTTCCTTTTGTAATCCCCATGTCCATGATACGACGTTTGTAAGCACTGTCTCCTTCTATTTTTGTAACTACAACAGTACTTCCTACCTTTGCATCACCTAAAGTCATAACACATACTCCTTTCTCATTTCACTCATCACTTCTTTCAGCGTCTTGATCAGATCATAATATGGCGCGCCATATCAGCATTTACTGCAACTCTTGAATCTTTAATATTAACAATTACATTACCGCCGATTGCAGAAAGCACGATCACTTCTGCTCCCGGTACAAATCCAAGGTTCGCAAGAAAACGCTTTGTCTCATCATTTCCGCTTACTCTTTTAATTGTATTGGTTTCGCCAATGCTGGCCATTGTAAGTGGCATAATCTCACGCTTCTTTCTAAAATGATATTGGAATCCATTTTCATTTGATATAGATTATTAAAAACAGTTGAGATTGATAATTTTTTTCATTTTCTCTCCTGCTCGTAAGTTAGTATATGCTAATCTCTATTAGTTGTCAATGACTAATTTATATTTTTTTTATTTTTCTGTTCCGTGCAAATCATTTGCTGTCGGGAATAAATTATGATATACTAAGCAAAGACATGAAAATTCACTGTAAATAGTGATACGGATAAATTCTAATTTATATAGAGGAGGCCATTACCTATGCATGTAAATGAATCATCTGAAAATTATCTGGAGACAATCCTCATGTTAAGCAAGAAGCTTCCTGTCGTACGTGCTGTCGACATTGCAACAGAGCTTAACTTTAAGAAATCAAGTGTCAGCGTGGCAATGAAAAAACTCAGAGAAAGCGAGCATATTATCGTATCTCGTGAGGGCTATATTACATTGACAGAATCCGGACAGGCGATTGCTGACATGATATATGAGCGTCACACACTTCTCTCTTCCTGGCTTGAAAGACTCGGTGTTGATCCACAGGTTGCAGCTGATGATGCGTGTCGTATGGAGCATGTGATCAGTGAGGAAAGTTTCAACGCGATCAAGAAGCATATTGTTTCTCATTCTTAAAACGAAAAAGCACCTTCAGAAGAGTGATATCTCTTCTGAAGGTGCTTTTTTCTTACTTTTACTTATCGTTATAATGATACCTACATGCTAAACATACAAACGGAGTTGGTGGGATTCGAACCCACGTGCCCCGGAGGGCTAACGCATTTCGAGTGCGCCCCGTTATGACCACTTCGATACAACTCCATATGATATTCTCTGCCTTAACATACATCTTTTTAATTATAGCATTTCTTCTTGAAAAATCAAGTGATAATTCCTCTTAAAATTTAAACGGAAAATTTAAATCCATTTGAAGTTTAACGTTGCAAATGTAATGAATACGTATATAATAAATATGATATCAAAAACAGGCTCTTCCTTCTTATCTATATTACTTTTTAAGGGGGACTCTCATGAACCACAATACACTCGTAATTGAAATCAAATCTACACTTGATAAACTTATTGCTGCCAGAACTAGTCTTGGTTATGATTACATTGTGTATGGATTGCTCTTGATAAACGAGGATCAGACTCGTGTATCCAATATTACCAAAGCTTTGTACATCGATATTGCTGCCCATTATGAAACCAGCTGGTCTTGTGTAGAAAAAAACATCCGCAATACTGTCAATGCAATCTGGACTTCAGAAAACAGTACTATTCTTGAAATGATTTTCAAGAATAGTACTGACAGAAAGCCAACAAACAAGGAATTTTTTGAGTATTTATATGACTTCATTTTCCTGTCACAGGAAAACGCATCAGCTCAATCAGAAGAAAATGCATCCTCGATACTCTGTCCTGTCTGTAATAATAAATGTCAGGTAGTCGAAAGTATGCTTTCTTTCGTAGCCAAGCGGCTTCAGCCCGCCCCCGGCTGTACTCACGTATGATAACTGATCCAAAAAGGATTTTAAAATAAATAAATCAAACCGGAATTCTTATATGATCCGGTTCTTTCAAAAGGACCTCCCTTCAATCACCGGGAAGCCCTTTTTATATCTGAACTAATTATAACTTTTCTCTTTCTTCCATAATCCAGTCGATCACTCTCTCAAGTCCTTCTCCCGTCTTCGCACTGACCGGAAGCACAACTGCATCTGGATTTAATTTCAGAATCCGTTCTTTCGCAACTTCGAAGTCAAAATCAAAATACTCCAAAGTATCTATTTTATTGATTAACACCAGATCACTTACCTGAAACATCAACGGATATTTCAGCGGTTTGTCATCTCCTTCCGGCACACTAAGAAGCATCACATTCTTATGAGCACCTGTGTCAAACTCTGCCGGGCATACCAGATTGCCGATATTTTCAAGAATTAACAGATCAAGATTCTCTGTATCATATTCAAGCAATGCGCGGGATACCATATCTGCATCAATATGGCACAATCCACAGTTATGGATCTGAATGGATTCTACTCCTGTCAGATCTGCAACTCTCTGTGCATCTAAACTTGTCTCAATATCTACATCCATCTCGCCGATTCTCAGCCGATCTTTCATTCTGTTGATCAGCGCACTTAGAAGTGTAGTTTTCCCACTCCCCGGTCCGGACATAACATTTAAAAACAGTGTCCCCTGCGCACTCATTTTCTCGCGGATTGCCTTTGAAGTAGCATCATTATCTGCAAATACGCTTTCTTTAATCTTAATTACTCTGACGTTTCCCATATTCTTCCCCTTCATCTATATGTTTATGCATTTATTTTCTCTATCTGTTCCAACAGATAATCAGCCAGTTCTTTTACGCCCTCTCCTGTCTTTGCAGAGATATAAAAGATCTTAATCTGTGGGTTCAGCCTTCTTGCACATGCTTCAACATAGTCTTTTCGGAAATCAAAAACAGGTAGTGCATCGATTTTATTTATCACCAACACATCTGACACTTCATACATCAGCGGATACTTGGCTGGCTTGTCATCTCCTTCCGGAACCGAAAGAATCGTCAGATTAAAATTTGCCCCTGTATCAAATTCAGCCGGACAGACCAGATTGCCGATATTCTCAAGCACAACAAAGTCCAGATCATCTCTTTCAAATGCTCTTATTCCCTGTCGTGTCATGTCCGCATCCAGATGGCACATTCCTCCGGTATGCAGCTGAATCGATGGGATTCCCGCTTCAATCAATGTATTCGCATCTACATCAGAATCAATATCTGCTTCCATCACACCCCATTTGATCTTTCCATCAAAATAAGGTTTCAATGCCAGAAGAGTACTTGTCTTACCACTTCCCGGACTGGACATCAGATTCATCAGACATGTCTTCTGCGCCTTTAATTCCTGACGCAACACCTGTGCATCTGCATTGTTGTCTTCAAGAATTGTTTCTTTTAATTCTATTACTTTTGCTTTTTCCATACGTTCTCCCCTCGGTGTCGGACACCGTTTTGTTTTTTTGCTTTTGTCCCCCAACTACGATACCTGCGGATTGTTTCGTGCAGGCACCGGTGGTTTCAAACCTTTTAATACTGCTATCATTATATCAAAAAGACGTAATTTTGTACATTTCTTATAATGCCTTTCTTCTGTCTCTGTGATATAATATGTTAGCAATAACTAACATTAACTATTCATTTCTAATATGTGTGAGTTTTATCTATCCTCGAAATCAGGGGACGTACCGAGATAAACTCAACTCTCACACAGAACAGGGGGCGGACTATGTTTTTATCCTTAACTAATATCAAAAAATCTTTTGGGCAGGGTGACAGTCGTGTAGAAGTCTTAAAAGGCATTGATCTCTCGATTGAAAAAGGAGAATTCTGTGTTCTTCTTGGACCTTCCGGCTCAGGAAAATCCACTTTGCTGAATATCATCGGTGGTATTGACCGTGCAGACAGCGGGCAGATCACAATTGAAGGGGAACTGATGGAAAAAATGACAGTAAAACGTCTCAGTCAATACCGGAGGAAGCATCTTGGATATGTTTTCCAGATGTATAATCTGATTCCGAATCTTACCGTGCGCGAGAATATTGAAGTCGGTGCTTACTTAAGTGACCATGCGTTGGATGTAGATGAACTTCTTGATACACTTGGTCTTTCTTCACATCAAAAGAAACTGCCGAATCAGCTCTCCGGTGGTCAGCAGCAGCGTACTGCAATCGGGCGGGCAATTGTTAAAAATCCTGACATTCTGCTCTGTGATGAGCCAACCGGTGCGCTTGATTATAAAACCTCGAAAGAAATACTGAAGCTGATCGAGACGGTCAATCAAAAGTACGGTAATACCGTTGTAATGGTAACGCACAACGATGCGATCAAAGATATGGCAGACCGTGTTGTCCGGATCCGTGACGGTATGATACGAAAAAATTATCTGAACGATCATAAGGTCAGTGCTCAGGATCTTGACTGGTAAAGGAGGCTGCAGACGATGAAAAATCCATTGAACAAACGTCTCCCCAGAGAATTCCGGAAAGACTTTGGTAAGTATCTTGTTATCTTCCTTCTTCTTGTGATCACGATCGGATTCGTCTCCGGATTTCTTGTCGCTGATGGCAGCATGATCAAAGCTTATAACGAAGGAATCGACAAATATAATACAGAGAACGGACATTTCCGCACTTCTGAAAAAATGAACGATGCGCAGATTCAGTCTGTAGAAGAAAATGGTATCCGTATCTATGACAATTTCTATCTGGAACAGGATTTAACAAATGGCAGTACAATGCGTATTTTCACAAACCGGGATCAGGTGAATCTTGCCTGCCTCATGGAAGGAGAATTTCCAAAAGCAGCAAATGAAATCGCAATTGACCGTATGTATGCTGACAACAATAAGATTTCCATCGGAGACACACTAAAAAGTGATACGCAAAGCTGGAAAGTAACCGGATTGATTGCTCTTCCGGATTACAGCTGCCTCTTTCAGAACAACAACGATTCTATGTTTGATTCCGTCAAATTTGGAATCGGAGTTGTGACGCCCGAAGCATTTGAATCATTAGATTCTCCACTTGTAAAATACTGCTATGCGTGGAAATACAATGATGAACCTACGACAGAGAAAGAAGAAAAAGAAGTATCTGATGATCTGATGAAAGCGATCAACAAGGATGTTTCTCTGGAAGAATTCGTTCCGCGTTATCTTAACCAGGCAATCACATTTACCCGGGATGATATGGGAAGCGACCGCGCAATGATGATCGTATTTCTTTATATCGTAATTGCGATCATGGCGTTTGTCTTTGGCATTACGATCAGCAACACCATTGCAAAAGAGGCAAATGTCATCGGAACTCTTCTCGCCAGCGGCTATACCAGAAATGAACTAATCCGGCATTATATGGCCATGCCGATCCTTGTCACACTGGTCGGTGCTTTGATTGGAAATGTTCTCGGCTATACGATTATGAAGGACATCTGCGCCGGCATGTATTACGGAAGCTACAGTCTTCCTACTTATGTAACTGTCTGGAACGCAGAAGCATTTCTGCTTACTACGATCATTCCGATCTTGCTAATGCTTCTCGTCAATTATACAGTACTTCGCAGAAGATTATCACTTTCTCCTTTGAAGTTTCTCCGCAGAGACTTAAAGAGAAGACAACAGAAGCATGCATTATCACTGAGCAGAAGAATTCCATTTTTCAGTCGTTTCCGACTGCGTGTGATTTTCCAGAATGTCAGCAATTACCTTCTGCTGTTCCTCGGAATCTTATTTGCAAACCTTCTGTTGATGTTCGGTCTGCTCTTCCCTGCTGTACTCGATCATTATCAGACTGTTCTAAAAGATAATCTGCTTTGTAATTACCAGTACATTTTGCAGATACCGATCAACGCCATGGACGAAGATCATAAACTTGAAAGCCTTGTAAATATGCTCTATTTTCAACACGAGGTAGAAACTGATAACCCTGATGCGGAGAAATTCAGTGCTTATTCGCTGAAAACAACAGATAAGAAATATAAGGAAGAGGAAATCCTGCTCTATGGACTTGCAGATAACAGCCGCTATCTTCCGATTGATTTTCAGGAAACTGCGTCTGATAAAGACGGGGCTGCCCAGACAGATTCTTCGGCTGTAACTCCTGTATACATCTCTTCTGCCTACGCAGATAAATATCTTCTGGATATCGGTGATGAGATTACTTTAAAAGAAGCTTATGAAGATGATACCTACACATTTTATGTTGAAGGAATCTACGATTATGAAGGGGGTCTGACCGTCTTCCTTCCGCAAGAACAGCTCAATAAACTGTTTGATCTTGGTTCCGATTATTTCAGTGGTTATCTCTCAGACAGCGAGATCACAGATATTGACCAGAAATATATCGGCTCTGTGATCGATCTTGACAGTCTGTCGAAGATTTCCAGACAGTTAAATGTTTCGATGGGAAGCATGATGTATCTGCTGGACGGATTTTCAATCGTACTCTTTATGATTCTGATCTATCTTTTATCAAAGATCATTATCGAAAAGAATGCACAGTCGATCTCTATGACAAAAATATTAGGATACTCTGACCGGGAGATCAGCAGTCTGTATCTGCTGTCTACAACCATTATGGTCGTGGTCTTCCTGCTTCTGAGTTTTCCGATCGAAACAGTTCTTATGAACGCACTCTTCCGCGGAATTATGATCAGCAGTATTTCCGGTTGGATCCCGTTGTATATTGATCCGGTCCTGTATGTAAAAATGTTCCTGTTAGGATTCGTAACTTACCTGCTTGTTGCATTGATCGAATACCGCAGGATCAAGAAGGTTCCTATGGATCAGGCATTAAAAAATATTGAATAATCGTGACTGTACCTGCATCTGCTGCCTGCGGACGTTACTGTTCACACGATGTGCGACCAGCAACGCATCTCGCCATTTTAAATCGCCTTTGGCGATGGGGCGAGATGCATTCAAGCCAAAACATGCATCCTCCGTGTCAATCAGCGAAGTGATTGACACGGGAGTGAACAGTAACCTGCAAACTTCTAAGTTAGGCATAACAGTGCAGGTACCATTTGAAAGGAGGATTTCTCGTGAAAAGAAAAATATTACAAAAATTAGTTCCCGGTCTGTGTGCCACTCTTGTCCTGGTTTCTGCCACAAGTCTGACCGGATGCTCAACTGACACCAAAACAGCTACTACTGCTTCAGATGCTGACAAATCAGAAACGGTATATGTAAAAGCTGATGCAAGCGGAACGATAAATGAGATCAAAGTCCAGACAGACTTGAAAAATAACGGAACATCAAAGGAAATCAAAGACTTCTCAACTCTGAAAGACATAAAAAATACGAAAGGAAATGAGTCCTTCACCCAATCCTCTGACGGGACAATTACCTGGGAAAATAAAGGGGAGGATATTCATTATGAAGGTACTTCTACGGAAGAACTTCCTGTAAATGTAAAAATCAGTTACACACTGGATGGAAAATCTATACAACCGGAAGATCTCGCTGGGAAAAGTGGAAAGCTTGGAATTCGTTTTGATTATGAAAATACTACGGAAGAAAATGTAACCGTAAATGGTGAAGAGATGACTTCTCCGGTTCCATTCGCAGTGATCTCTGCCATGATCCTTCCGGAAGACACTGCTTCTAATATCCAGGTAACAAATGGTAAAATATTTACAATGAATGACCAGAGCGTCGTTGTCGGCTATGCCTGCCCGGGACTTAAAGACAGTCTGAAACTCACTGATTACGAACCTACGGAAGATATCTCTATCCCAGAGTCAGTGGAAGTAACTGCAGATGTAACAGATTTTGAGATGGACTTTACCGCGACAGTAGTCTCCTCCGGTCTATTTGAAGATCTGGAAGAAGATTCCTTTGACGATATGGAGGATGCCGCTGACAGCCTGCAGGAACTCGGAGATGCATCCGGCAAACTTGCTGACGGAGCAGCGCAGCTGCTTGGCGGTGCTTCTACTTATCAAACTTATCTTGGGCAATATGTAGACGGTGTCTCACAACTTGCCGAAGGAACAGACACTTTAGATGATGGTGTAACTGCACTTAATGAAAATTCCGGAAAGCTGGTTTCAGGTGCTTCCTCTCTTCAAAATGGTCTTGAACAGCTGAATTCTGCTCTCTCTGGCCAGATAAACACGGATTCCAGTTCCCTTCCATCTGCAGAAACAGTTTCATCACTTCAGGAACAGATTGAATTACTTAGACAGCAGCTGGATTCTGTTGATTCCTCTCTTACGGAGGCAAAATCTTCCTTCGCATCCGTCAACTGGGATACTCTGAAATCTTCTATCACAGAAGATGCAAAAGAACAGTCCAAAACTGCTGCGACAGATGCTGTCCAGTCTGCGATCGATCAGATTGTTTCTGAAACTGCATCCGATTCAGAATTATCAGAAGAATCTAAAAATGCTGTCAACGATAAGATGTCACAGTTAAAGAATGAAATAAATGATACGATTGCATCTGCAATTGATCAGAACCTTGATCTTTCCTCTTCCTGCGCAGACATCGATCAGCTGAAATCTACCACAGAAGGAACATTAAACAGCCTGACAGAGCTGATCGCTTCCTGCCATACTACGCTCGACCAGATGACTTCCGGTGCCGGTTCCTTTGCTGAGGCAATGCAGAGTCTTTCTTCTCTCAGTGAGACATTAAAGACTTTGCAGAACTCACTTTCTGCTTTATCTGCCGGCAGTTTACAACTCACTCAGGGACTTACCTCTTTCCAACAGGGAATCGAGCAACTGTCCGAAGGTAGTTCAACACTCTCTCAAGGAGCCACGAAACTGGGCACAGCCGGGAAAGAGCTAAAAGAAGGATACACAACCCTTGCCGAAGGAATCTCTTCTCTCTCTGAAGGACTTACTCTCTTTGATAAAGAAGGAATCCAGGAACTTGAAAAACTAGGCGGGGATGATCTGAAGAATCTCTCCAAAAGAATGAAAGCGGTCAAAGAAGCTGATGCCGAATACGATACTTATGGCGGTAAGTTAGAAGAACAGACCGGGGAAGTACGGTTTATTATTGAGACAGATGGGATTGATAAATAAGCTTAGATGAATGAGAAAAGGCGGTGGAATGCACCGTCTTTTCTTAAAATACACACTTTACTTTTCATATAAAAGTACTATACTTATTTATGATTTAAATTAATTACTTTACAAGAATACGGAGATAATTTTATGACCATCAGTATACTTCTCATGAAACAAATTGCACAGCTTTTTCTTATGATCTTTATGGGATACTTAATTGTAAAAACAGGTATTGTCGAGGATACAGACAGTAAAGTATTATCCAAAATTATCCTCTATCTGGTTATCCCTTGTGTAATTATAAACGCTTTTCAAGTTGATTATACCTCTGACACTGTGAAAGGATTGCTACTGGCTTTTATAGCATCTGTTCTCACACAGATTATTCTTCTTATTGTTGTCTCTGTTTTAGGAAGACTTTTTCATTTGAACGAAGTAGAAATTGCCTCTATCTATTACTCTAATTCTGGTAATCTGATCGTACCAATTGTAACTTTTATCTTGGGAAAAGAGTGGGTATTATACGGATGTGTATTCATGAGCGTGCAGCTCATTTTTATATGGACTCACTGTAAAAAAATCATCAGCCGAGATGCTTCTTATGATTGGAAAAAGATTGTCCTCAATATAAACATGATTTCTATTTTTATTGGAATCCTGCTTTTCTTTACAAAAATCCATTTACCGGAAATCATAAATGATTCGATAAGTTCTGTCGGTAATATGATTGGACCAGCAAGCATGATCGTAACAGGTATGCTTTTCGCCGGTATGGATTTGAAGCAGATTTTTACAAATAAGAAAGTATATTTTATCGCTATTCTTCGGTTAATCGTATTACCTGTATTTGCACTGATTCTGATTAAGTTAAGCCATCTTGCCGCTTTTTCAGCAGATGGAGATAAAATCATGCTCATTGTATTTCTTGCAATCATTACTCCATCTGCCTCAACTGTAACTCAGATGTGCCAGGTATACGAAAATGATTCTCAATATGCCAGTGCGATCAATGTTGTTACAACACTGTTTTCTATCGTAACCATGCCACTTTTAGTGATGTTCTTTATTTAAGAAATCCTTCCGTTCTCCATTTCATATACCACATCTGCCACGTTCATTGTGGATACTCTGTGAGATACCAGAACAACCGTTTTCTTCTTGGCCGATTCTTTCAATGATTTTAAGATGATTCCCTCATTTAAAGAGTCGAGGTTCGATGTCGGCTCATCGAGTAGGATGAGGGGGCATTCATGGAGAAATGCTCTTGCAATTCCGATTCTCTGTTTCTCACCGCCGGACAGCGTGTCACCCAGTTCTCCGACTTCCGTATCATATCCTTTCGGAAGTGTCATAATGAAATCGTGGATAGACGCTTTCTTTGCGGCTTCCATAATCTCTTCTCTGGATGCTCCCGGCTTTGCGATGGCAATGTTGTTTGCAATGGAATCATGGAACAGGTGTGTTTCCTGTGTGACATAACTTTCCATATCTCTTAAATGCCTGGTCGGAATCTTGCAGACATCTGTACCGTCTACCGATACATTTCCATCCTGCACATCCCAGAACCGCATCAACAGTTTTAAGAGTGTAGATTTTCCGGAACCACTCGCACCATGAATACCTGTAATCTTACCCGGCTGTAATTTTAATGAATAGTTATCTAAAATAACCTCATTATCGTAAGCAAATGTTACGTTCTCTGCCTCTGCTCCTGTAAATTCATGTTCCATGCTTTCTGCACCGGAAGTTGCCACATCACCTGGAATTTCTTCCACAAGCGGTGTCTCTTCCAGAAGGGAAAGGACACGTTCCCCACTTGCCAGTGTCTGGTTCAGATTGTTAGACAGGCTTGATAATGCTACTACCGGTCCGAAAGAACCCATCATTGCGATGGTACAGGTTAAGATTCCCTCGAATCCCATCGCGCCTTTGTCATACAGCCAGATGGTCAGTGCCAGCATTCCAAAAGATGCAAGCAGGATAACCATGTTCGTAAATGAACGCTGTGAGCCTTCCATTTTGCTTAAATCTTCCTGCATTCCTGCAAGGTTTTTGGAACGCTCAGACATCTGCTCTTTTCTCTTTTCACCCTGTCCGTACTGGATGGTTTCATCCAGTCCACGTAAAGAGTCCAGAACAAAACTGTTCAGTTCTCCGAAGTTTGTCCGAAATTCCATTCCTTTCTGACTGCCACGTTTTCCATTCCACATCGGGATGGCAACACCGACAATCAGATAAGCTGCCAGTGCAAGCACGCCTGCCAGCCAGTGATATCTTCCGATAAAAATCACCATAATAATCGAGGTCAGTGTTGCAATCGCAATCGGGGAAATGGTATGTGCATAGAACACTTCCAGTAATTCAATATCCGTTGTAATAATCGAGATCAGATTTCCCTTATCCCGTCCTTCCAGTTTTGCCGGGCAGAGCTTTCTCAATGCCGCAAACACTTTATGACGGATGATTGCCAGCAGTTTAAATGCAATAAAATGATTACAATACTGTTCCACATAATGCAGGATTCCACGAAGCACTGCAATTACGATCATGACTGTAATAATCGTTTTTACCGGGGTAAATACCAGCCACATATTGTCCACCGGAACAATCATTCCGGCTACCCCGGTCAGAAGTCCATGCACGATAACCTGTCCTGCCAGTATCGTCAGGAAAATTGCACACAAGTAACCTAATGTTCCGAGGATGATTGCTGCCAGCATGATATGAAGCAGGGGTTTTACTAACCCGATCAGGCTTCCCATGATCTGAATGGCACTTCTGCGTTTTGTTGTATTGGTTTTTTCACTCATTATGCCACGCCCCCTTTTCCATAGTTTTCCAGTGCCATCTGGCTTTCATACAGATGTCTGTATGCACCATTCTGGCTCATCAGTTCGTCGTGCTTTCCGCTTTCTTTGATTTCTCCGTCTTTTAAGAAATAAATCTTGTCAGACTTCACGACATTTGCCAGTCTGTGGGAAATCAGAAGCACCGTCTTTGTCTTTGCCAGTTCGTGAATCACATTCATGATCAGTTCTTCACTTTCCACATCAATATTGGATGCGGCTTCATCGAAAATATAAACCGCACTGTCTGTCCGAAGCAATGCTCTGGCAATCACCAGTCTCTGGCACTGACCGCCGGACAGGTTGCTTGCTTTTTCCAGCAACTGTGTCTGTAAGCCATCCTGTGTCTGCAAGAACCCTAAGAGATTGACTTTCTGAAGAACAGCTTCCATCTCTTCTTTCGTGGCGTCCGGTTTTGCCATCTTCAGATTTTCTTCTACTGTACCTTTGAACAGATAACTGTTATGGCGAACCAGAACAACCCTCTGCATCAGATTTGTTTCATTCACTTCGTTAAGCGGTACACCACCGATGGTGATTTCTCCGCTGTATCCCCGGTTCTTTGCTGCAAGCATTCCGGCGATTGTACTCTTACCACATCCGGATTCACCAACCAGTGATACAAAACTTCCTGCCGGGAGATTTAAGCTGATTCCTTTTAAAATCTCTCTGTCCTCTTCATAAGAAAAATGCACATCTTTTAATGTAACATCTAACGCTCCGTCCGGCAGTGTTTTTTCTCCGGTCTGTGGTTCCGGTAAATCTAAAATCTTGAAAATCTTATCACTCGCTGCCATACCATTCATTGCGATATGGAAGAATGAACCAAGCAGCCTGAGCGGCAGGAAAAACTCGCTGGCAAGCAAAACAATACATAACGTTCCTGCCGCACTGATATTTCCTTTTAAGAATTCGGATACAGAAGCTGCCATACCGATCGCTGCTCCACCATACGCCACAATATCCATCACACTGGTGGAATTGAGCTGCATGGTCAGCACCTTCATCGTAATCCTGCGGAAGTTCTGGGATTCCACATCCATCTCGTCTGCTTTCTGCTGGTCTGCCTGATAAATCTTCAGAGTAGTAAGTCCCTGTAAATTCTCAAGGAACGAATCTCCCAGTCCGGTATAGATACTCCAATAGTTATTTAATAATCTCTTCGCCACTTTCTGTACGACTACAATTGAAATTGGAATCAGCGGTACACAGATCAGCAGGATGATGCTCGCTTTCAGACTCACTCTGCAAAGAATAATAAATAAGGTCAGCGGTGCGATCAGGCTGTAAAATAACTGTGGAAGATATTTTCCAAAATATGTTTCCAGCTGCTCGACACCTTCGGTTGATACCTGTACGACCTCCGAAGAGGATACCTGCTCACTGTAGGAAACTCCCAACTTCAACATTTTTTCATAAATTTTTTCTCGCAGAATCCGCTTTACATCCACACATGCCAGATAGGAAGACCTTGCCCCCATCCGTTCGCATACAAATCGTATGATCACCACTAGTGCGAGGATCATGATTGTCTTCTCAATCACCGGCACTGTCACTGCACGATAGACTACGCGCTCCAACAGGTCAGCAATCGTAAATACTACCAGCACCTGTGAGAGCAATGCTGCCCACTGCCACAGGATGGTGTAAACAATATACTTTTTTGCGTGGGATAAAAGTCCCACCAATCTTGTTTTAATCATAAAAATCTTATCCTTTTGTTTATTTCTTCGATTCTTTTTTACTGCATATCAAATGCCACACTGCAAGTGCCGGATGATACAGAAGCATCCTCGGTCCGGAAAACCGCATAACCTTCCGAATCTTCTCCCTCATCTCCGGCTTGTAGCAATGCACCTTACAGTTCGCACAGAATGTTTTCTCTTCCATAAAGGGACATTTCTGGCTTCTGAGTCTGGCATAATCCGAAAGTTCCTGACAGGAAGGACACATCTTTCCTGTCGTTTTGTCATATTCTTTATGATTCTTCCGGCAGTACAGCCGGATTATTTCTTCCACGACATACTGTTCTTTCTGCCGCTTTTTTTCTACTTTATTCTTTTTATTCATATCAAAACTGTCTATTCCGTTTCCATTTCTCCCGATTTTACTGTCTTTACCCTCAAGAAGAAGTACAGGATGTGACACACCCACACCACTGCGATACAGATTCTTCCAACCAGCACATTCTTCATGCAGATAAATCCGATTGCCATGACCGCTGTTACCATTCCGATAATCTTGCACTTTGTTCCCATTGTCATGGCTCTTTTTTGGACGAAGCTGTCCAGATGTTTCTTGTACAAATTTGTTCCTATAAACCAGTCATGCAGTTTCTTTGAACTCTTGGCAAAGCAGAACAGCGTTGCCATGTAAAACGGAACAGTTGGCAGGATAGGAAGTACAATTCCTATCGTACCAAGTCCCAGACAAAGAAATCCAAGCACGATCCAGACTATTTTTAATGGATTTTTCATCTTCATTCCTTTTTCTTCCTTTTTTCTTTTGTTTTTGTTGCGCCCTGTACGGTAATAAGATATGGCTACTCGTTGTTAGCTGTATCTATCCTATTTGAGCATAATTCACTCTGCTTTCTTATGTCAATCTTTTTCACTTTTTTGGTGCACTCATGCACCGTTTTGTTCTCATAAATTATTAGGTTTTTTCAAGGCATTTCAGAGTTTTTAATATTTTTTATCATTTATTTTCTTCGTTTTTACTTTAATTAGCATTATTTCTATATGAATTCTATAAGGTGCAACGCACCATCTATTTTCTAATTACAATTCAGAAATCTATGCTTTGATACCAAATAACAGATGTATCGACAATCCAGCCAATTATTGATGAAGTTCTGGCAGGTAAAAAATCGTTTTGCTAATGTTTTGCTAACTATAAAAGCAAGCCTCCTCCGACTGTGTGATTGCACAATCGGAGGAGGCTTTTATCATTCATATAATGATTCATTTCCTTCACATCATCATTCTATAATTTGAACACCACCCTGGCCGTACTTTCCGGCATATGTGCATTTCCTACCGAGCAGGTCACGGTGATCATTACATTTCCTCTCAGAACACCATTATCAAAGTTCTGATAATAACAAGCATCCAGTGGAATCCTTACCTTTCCGTTTTTTTTATCTGCATATCTGTATATCCCCTGATGAAGATATTTTAATGTAGCCAGATGTCCGAACATATCCTCTCCATTTACTCTTGACACTGCATCCATCTCCCGGATCGTAAGTTCAAGATAAGCACCTCTTTTGTTATACCTAATCAAGGCAACCGGTTCAAATCCTCTGTCTGCCATCGACCTTTTTGCACTATCATGCTGTAAGATCGTAACTGCCACTTCATGATTTCCATATTCCAGAATGTCTCTTATATCCGTGATGACATCCTCGCGTTTCCGCATCTTTGTCTCCGGATTCATTCTACGGTCACTCTTCACCAACTTTTCTAACTGAATGTAATCTATATTTTCAATCATCCCTTTTAGGACTTCTTCTGTTCCTTCTGTGATGCCGCTTCGTTCCAGATAGTCCCGGACATCCTGGATTATCTTGCAACGCCAGTTTAACTTCCTTTTCCCATTTTCCGTGAAATCCAGACTCTCTGTCAGCTCCCCTTCTTCGATGCATTTTTTGAAAAATCGGCTGACCTGGGAATGATTTACTCCGCACTTTGCCGCGATCATCCGGACTGCACCTTTCTTTTTTTCAAGCTTATTAAGCTCTATCAGGTATAGTATCTGCAGCATTGTAAGATTTTCAATCTTATATTCCTCTTTTCTGTCCATACTCCACTCCTCTTACCAGATCTCTACTTCCAGTTGCTCGCAACTCCATCTGTCTGGTTCTCCATCTTTCTCATTCATAAATGTAATCAGGATGCTTCCTTCCATCACACGGTCGTTTGGTTTGATGACGAATTCAAACATACTCGCCGGGATCCGTTCTCCATATTCCCCACGCTCTGCCTGAACCCATTCATTTCTAGTATTCTGATACCACAATGGTTTTTTGGGAAATGCTTTTGTTCTTTTCAGTTCAAAAAAGCCTCTGCTCTCATTGATTTCGAGAAAGATGTCTCTGGAATAGCTTTTATATTCTTTTGCAAGTCTTCTTGGGTGGCACAGTTCCATACTATACATCTGCATAACAAATGTATAGACTCCCGGCAGGTAACGGTCTGTCAACTCAGAATTACGAATTCTGCGCTCATAATACATATTTTCATAGTTGGCAAACTGGCAGACTGCCCGTACCGACTCTTCGGACATAACATGTTCGATTCTGCACGCATCCTGCTCAGCGATTGTTTCATTTACACCAATAAACTGTAGATGCTGACTTATTGAAGTGTGACGATATATGTAATCATTTCCAACAGATCTTCCATATGGTGTCAACACAACTTCCCGGTTTGCTCTCGGCTTCTCTATATATCGGTACTCATACATACGTTTTAAACAGATCAGAATCTCTTTCTTCTCCATTCCAAAATACTCACTTATCGTCATAACATCCAACAGAATTTTCTGATTCTCCCACTGACATAATAATTCCAATATATCTTCTTCCCGTTCCAGCTTGGAATACGGAATTAACTCTTGTTCATTCTCTGTCATCTGCTTCTCTTTGGTTTCCATGATCATTCCTCACTTATTTTCTGTGTATCTATACATACCGCATGAGCTGCGAATCGTTTGCTGCTATCATCATTATGGAATGCACCTATACTTCCACCTCAAATGGCAGAAGATCTAGAATATCTTTCTGTACATCAATCCCCGGATAAACCTCTATCAATTTCAGTCCCTTCGGAGTCAGGCGAAATACACAGCCTTCTGTCACGTAAAGCACCTTTTGGCCATTTGCAATTGCACGTCTGGCTGAAAAACTGATACTCTTGACTTGATCCACGAATTTAGGAATTGCCCCTTCCTTCTCAACCGTTACAATTCCTTTTGTCTGTGAAACCTCAAGGCCTTTTGCAGTAAAACTAAAACAGAAAACAACTGTCGGTGTTTTAGATGTGATATTCGCAAAGCCGCCGATTCCTGCAAATGCTCCCGGTCCACGATTTGCCTTAACTGCCTGACAAATAGACAGTGCATCACCTGACATAAACATATCATCAAAAGTGATATTTCCCTTTCTGTCTGCCGCTGTTCCTTTAATCAATGCAATATTAATCTTTGGCAATTTATAATAAAGGAATTCCTCCCCATCCACTTCCACATGCTTAACCAGCGAATCATCAATTGAGATTCTATTAATTCCGGGTCCTTCTTTTCTTGGATCTACAAAAATGTCCAGACCAACCTTTGAAAGTGCGCCAGGAAGCCCGCCTGCCTGAGCGCGAATAGCGTGTGAAATACATCCGAGTGGCAAGTTATATGCTTCAAACCGGTCTTCTAAAACAAGTTTTTTTGTACTTAACATTGCCCCAAAATGCCCGCAAATAAGTTTGTCTACGGCTCCTTCTCTGATATACCCTTCTGCATTATGTTCATCATCCCAGACACCAAATCCGGCACTGGAAATCATTGTCAGATGTGTTGGTGACTGCATCTTCTATAAATTGCCTCGTGAAGTTCAATTGGATTCTCTATTCCAACAAATGAATTCACACAGATACAGTCTCCGTCCCGAATCAGCCGGATTGCCTCATCGGCAGTCATTATTTCATACATGATGTAATTTCTTCTTATCCCAAATATTCTTACCGTTCATTATACACTATCTCAGGAAATCAATCATCATAAATTAAGAAAAGCTCGCAGCTGATTGCCTTCAACCAGCTGTGAGCCTTTCTTATAATATTTTTTATGTAATTTAATTATGGCATAATTGAATTTGCACCATCCACAATTACGCTCTGACCTGAATAATAGCATGAATCTGGTCCTGCCAGAAATGCAATGACTGGAGCAATATCAATTTCTGGATCTCCAAAACGTTTCATAGGATTTAAGTTCACCTGTTTTGCATATTCCTCTGGGAATTTCTCAGCCCATGCTTTTGCTGCCGGTGATTCTGCTCCTGGAAGTACGATATTTACACAGATTCCATACTGTCCCCATTCTTTTGCTGCAATCTTAGTCATACCTCGTAATGCTTCTTTATTAGAGCCATATGCTAACTGTCCTGCTATACCAAACATACCTGTTGCCGAAGCAAAGTTGATCACTCTTCCTTCGTGCTGTTCTTTCATATAAGGAAATGCTGCCTGCATATAGTTAAGAGAACCAATCACACCACTTTCCCAGGCTTTAAGCATATTGTCATATGTAGTATCCTCAACTGAAGCCGATGGAACGATTGCCTGTGCATTGTTTACAATAACATCTACTGTTCCATATGTATCAGCTGCTGCTTTAACAACTTCTTCTACTCTTGCTCTGTCTGCTGAGTCACAAGACATAGCGAAGCCTTCTCCACCAAGTTCTTTAATCTCAGCGATTGTCTGCTCGATTGGTTCAAGACGTCGTCCTGTTGCAACAATCTTTACTCCTCTCTTTGCAAGACAAAGTGCAATTCCTTTTCCAATTCCCTGTCCGGCTCCTGTTACAATAGCCACTTTTTCATTTAACTGTTTCATCTCAAAATCCTCCTATACGTACAATACTCAATAGGACAATTATAACATTTATTGTTGATTATGCAATAGAATTTTTACAAAAATGATATTTCTTTTATATACTTTCACCAACTTTATGAGATTCTATCGTTCTCCATTTCATATACCATATCTGCCACGTTCATTGTGGATACTCTGTCCTTTTTACAGCTCTAATGTGTCAATTATACTCTTTAATGCGTCTGCTGATTCTTTTAGCTTCAATGCTTCTTCTCCACTAAGATTAATCGGAATGTCAGATTCAATTCCGTCTGCACCAACAATAACAGGCATACTTAATACAACATCATCAATCTCATATACTCCATGTATCATGTGTGATACAGGTAGGATTGATTTTTCGTCACGCATAATCACTTCACAGATACGTTTTACTGACATTGCAATTCCATAATATGTCGCATGCTTCTTGTTAATAATCTCATAGGCACTATTTTTGACGGCAGCTGCGATTTCCTCTGTGTTTTCCTTATGGTTATAATGTCCTCTCATCTCACACATGTCACTAAGCAGAACACCGGATACATTGGCAGATGACCATGCCACAACTTCACTGTCTCCATGCTCTCCTACTATAAATGCATGCACACTTCGACTATCCACTGATAAATGCTGTCCAAGCTTGCTTCTAAGTCTTGCACTGTCAAGAACTGTTCCTGAACCGATAACTCTCTTCTCCGGAATTCCTGACAATTTGATTGCAACCTGTGTCAGAATATCCACAGGATTTGCTACAACCAAAAGGATTCCTCCAAAATCTCTTTTGGCGATTTCCGGAATAATAGACTTAAATATTGCCACATTCTTATTTACCAGATCAAGTCTTGTTTCTCCAAGCTTTTGCCCTGCACCTGCTGATATAATAACAATCGTAGCATCTGCCACATCATCATAGTCACCGACATATATCCTCATAGGGCTGGCAAACGGTATTCCATGACTGATATCCATAGCCTCTCCCTCTGCCTTATTCTTATCCGCATCTATTAACGCAATTTCAGTAAATAATCCACTCTGCATAAGCGCAAATACAGATGCTGAGCCTACGAATCCGCAGCCTATCATAACTGCCTTTTTTGAATTTGATTTTTTCTTATTCATGCAACCATTCCTTCCTTTTGTTTTTCATCTGCTTAATTCCTGCAGCATTTTTCCAGGATCATCCGCTGCTTTTACTTTATCATTAGCTTTTACTATTATTCCATGTTCGTCAATAAAATATGTTGTTCTGACCACACCCATGGATACTTTTCCGTAGTTTTTCTTTTCCTTCCAGACATCATATAGTCCACAAGTCTAAGACAAAACTCAAACGCAATTCGTGTCAAATTTTCAAGGTACAAATAAAATCATATATTAATTAACGTGTCTTTTGCATATTCCGCAAAAACAGAGCACTCGCTCCGCATGAGCGGAGTGCTGTTCCGCTAGGAACGGATCATTGCCCTGTTGGTTAATAAAGTTACTTGCTTGCTACACGTCTATCGCGACCTGGAAAGTCTAATCGATATGCTTTAGAGGTCATGCGGCTGAGACATACGTCTGCATATGTGTTATCACCAAACAATTGGTACCAGTTCGCTACTGGCATCTGCGAGATGATGACTGTTGATTTTCGGCAATCTCTAGCTTCGATGATTTCAAAGAGATCACGGCACTTGTCAAGATTTAAGTCCATCAATCCAAAATCATCTATAACAAGAAGATCATAACCCGCCATCTTGTTTGAATACTCATAGTAATTATCTTCACTATGCGCATGGGCGGATTCTTGAAGCAGATAATTCGCACGGATATATTTAACAGTCCTCATTTGATGTAGTGCTGTGACGCAAAGTGCACATGCAACATGCGTTTTGCCAGCTCCTGCTCCACCTGTAATCAAAAGATTGTTCGGTTCATCGATCCAATCACCTTTGGCCAGTAATTCAATGACATGTGTGTTTAACTGCCTCTCTGGATCATAAAGAGAACTATCAAGGTCAGCTGGAATAAAGAAGGAATACCACCTAAAGGATGGCATTGTATCGACGTTGAAGACTTGGCTGATATGGCCGATAGCACAGAAGAAATACCTTATGAGCAATATGAAATGTGTGGAAATGAAAGAATTCGATTTGTACATCTCATGCAGCATCCGGACTATCCACATGAATTGCGTGTTGGATGTGTTTGTGCGGAAAAGATGTCTGATGATTATGTGAATCCACGAAAAGCTGAGGACACTTTAAGGAAACGAACTTCACGCAGGAAGAATTTTAATAATAAAGAATGGCGATTTAATCTAGAAAAACAGATCTACAGCAAAAAATATAAGGGCGAATATATTACCATAGAAAAAGTCGTTATGGAAATTTTGGAATCTATTTCGCTAATAAGAGTTTCTGGAATTATAATGAAAAAAATTCTATTCTTTTAAAAATGCTGAACGGGCAGCTTTTGAGATATTTGAAGAATTGCATACCACACAGGCAGAACGTGAGCACCAATACTGGCTTTCCCGGAGGAATTCTTATGAGAACTACTAATAAGATCTGCCCACGCTGTGGCAAGAAGATGAAACAGCAGTTTATTGGCTTACAGCACTGCAAATGTGCTATGAGTTGGAAAAAAGACCTGGGATTTTTTGAGCGTACACCGGATATGGTATTCTGTCTTCGCAAAACCAACGACAAAAAATATCAACCCCTTATACTCTACCAAAATAAAAAATCCAAACCATAAAAATAGCCACTATGTATCCTCATATCGGACATCGTGACTGTATTAATTCCTTTGTAGATCTCAAATCTTATAATTATAAACAAGCAAATTTTCAACATTTTAAAGGAGGACTATTCCGTAATGGAAAAGCCCTCCTTCTCCGGTAAATGATTTTGCAAAAGGGGTTCATATAAATAGCTCGCACTTCCATTGATAATTGCAATAGTAACAGATAAAAGAAACATAACTCCTATTACCCCAAGGAAATAGGCTGTTGCTCTTTTCATCAGAGTTTCTGTGATATATCTTAAGATACTAAGATTTATGACATTAAATATACTTGTAAGAATCGAAATCACAACCATCAACAAAATATATTTCGCATCTATTTTCCAACTATACTTAATGCAATATAATGTATTATTAAATGTTTTATTTTTTTTCAAATAGTCATCTCTCCTTATGTGCGCAAATTTTAATCTATTTGTTCACCTGATGTTTTTTAAAAATCCAATAACTAAATGCTGAAAATATAATCGTTCCAAATCCATTTACTATCATTGCCATATCCGGCCATTTTATTACCACCTTGCCTATGCTATAGGTTGTATATGATTGGAATGAAAAATCCGCAATCTTAGATGGTAATAATGACAACATTCGGCTCCAAGTATATCCACCTGTATCCGGTGATAAAAAGGTCGGTATTATAATTAAAAGAAAGGCAATGATAATAACACCATATGCGTTTTTTAGTACTGCAGACATCAAAAGCGTTATTCCTGCAATTCCCAATGTAAAGAAATATGCTAAAACCAAGGCATAAATCGTTCCCTCTGCCATTGATAAGTGGTATCCAACTGATACCGCAGGGTATTTTAATTGAATTGGTAAATCTGCACCATCTGTCCCAAGGAGGCCAAGATATACCGCAGAATAAATCAACGTAATTCCCCAATATACACAAGTAGTGAATAGCCACACCACAATAATTTTTGTGGAAACCAACCTGCTTTTCCCATATTTCATACACAATATTAGCGAATCACATTTAGATTGATATTCGCCTGAAAAAATCGGTGCAATTCCAATGCAGATAATCATCATAATCAGTACCGGCCATGTCAATGCATCCAAAATCATATCCCAACCTTTATGGTAACCATACTGATATTCGGATATTTTTTTTACTTCACCCTCCCAATAATCTGCTTCTATAGAAGTAAGTTTCCCATTCTCTTCTAGTAATTGAATATATTTTTGATCTCGGTCAAGACGTGCCTGTGTAAAATCCTTTCCTGCATTATTTTCAAGAACATCTTTTATGTCACTTCCACTTCCAGGCTCTTCATATACATTTGTTATCAAACTTAACAGCTCTTTGTTTGGCAGATAAAATGTACTATATTTTTCTTGGGACAGATAATGGTATGCTTCATTGTTTGAGCTTGTATCTGGGTTATTGATATATTCCAAATATTGATCTACAATTTCATTCACTCTATCCTGTGTTAGTTCTTGCCGCTGCTGAGTATTTTGCAACACCTCAACGGCAGTCATTCCACTAACGGTCTGGCCATTTTCATCTGTTGCTGTAATTTGAAAAATACTTGAACACACACAGAAAACTAAAAACAAACTACATCCTATAACTGATATTTGTGTCAACCTGCTTGTCCAGATCTTCTTCCATTCATATTTGATCATTCCACTCATTAACTATTCTCCCCTGCTTCCATTTCATCTGAAAAATATTTCAAATATAAATCTTCCAATGTCGGTTCAACATTAATGGCGTCATCAATTGGAGCTTCTGTAGATATGATTCTGGCCTCTACATGATTTGCTAATGCATGTGAATTGGCTATACAATACTGTGTCTCAAATTTTGTCCATTCTTTATTTGGAATTTTGCAGGACCATACTTCCCCATTAACTTTATCAAGCAGTTCTTCCGGCGTACCCTGCAAAATAAAACAACCTTTTTTCATCACCAGTACCTGGTCTGAAATATATTCTATGTCTGATACGATATGTGTTGATATAATAATAATTTTATCTTTTGACATTTCAGATATAATATTTCGGAAATATGCACGTTCTTTAGGATCTAATCCTGCTGTTGGCTCATCTAAGATAAGAATTTTAGGATCATTTAACAAAGCCTGTGCAATTCCTAATCTTCGTTTCATTCCGCCTGAAAAAGTCCTTATTTTTCTGTTAGCCTCGTTTTCAAGATTGACCAGTCTTAATAGTTGTCTTGTTTTTCGCTTAGCATATTGTGGCTGCAAACCTTTAATTGAAGCAATATACAGCATGAAATCTTGTGCTGTGAAACTTGGAGTATAACCAAACTCTTGCGGAAGATACCCCAAAATGTCCCGAAATCTTTCACCCATCTGTATATTATTTTCACCATCTATTTTTACTTCTCCAGACGTAGGTTCAATTATTCCACAAATCATTTGTAAAAGCGTTGTCTTTCCTGCACCATTTGCACCTAAAAAACCATATACACCTTCCGTCAATATAGTATCTATTTGTTTCACTGCTATTTTATTTTTAAATTGTTTAGAAAGGTGTTCCATAGCTAATTTCATTTAGATTTCCTCCTGCTCTTTTAAGAAGTTTACGCATTTCTATCATCATACCAAGTAAAGCAATCAGCCCTATCCCTATCCATATGCCCAAATATGAGGTTTGAAATATTTTTACATCAGATATTTTAAGTATTGTAATTATGCAACTTAAACATGCTCCCCATGCCCCCGAATATAACGGTATATTTTCTTCTCTGCTCCTATTTAAAATTAACATACATCCAAAGCACATTATTATATAAGGAACTATTCCATATAAAATAACTTGCCAAATTACAGTTTGTTTTAACATAGATATGCCAAGTGCCATAGTCATAAAAAACAATAGATCAAACAATCCAAATATAGTTAAGCGAACCAGTAAAACTTTGCTGAAAGAATTCTTTGCTGTTATCTGTATTTCCAACATCCCCGGTTGGAAGACATTACATAATTCCTTTGCATTAATGAGGCATAAAATGGGGCCAGAAATTGCGATTAATGTCCAAAACCAACTACTTATGTTAATCTGCTCTGTAATCAGCAGATATAATACTAAAGCAGAAACAATAATTTTTAAAATCCATGTTTCTGTTTTTATAAATCTCAACTGATCGCAAAAAAATTCAGTGCTACTCATTCTTAAATTTTCTGGATGCAACTTTATCTTTTTCGCTTTTGCAATTGTTTCTTTGTATTTATGTGTATCATAGGCAGGTACCTCAATTTTATTTAGTTCCTTTTTTAAGCGATTCTGAAACATTTTTATATCTCCAATCTTCTCTTTAAACTTTTTTCCGCATTCTTTAGTTTATATCTTACTGTGGAGGCTGGAATACCCATAACCTGGGAAATATCCTTGATTCTAAAATCTTGATAATATCTCAAAATTATAATTTCTTTTTCTATCTCTTCGAGTGAATTTATCGCTTCCCAAATATTTAATTGTTCTAATTTCCTATCAATCCCTCCAGAATCAAATCCTTCTATAACTGTTTCTAAATTTACTTGTTTTGCTTTTCGCAAATAATCACGGATACAATTCTTGGCAATTACATATAAATAGTTTCTCAGTTTACCATACTCTTTGTACCTATCTACATGCTTAAGAAACTTCAAAAAAACTTCCTGAGTTATATCTTGAGCTGCATCACTATTACCTACATGATAATAACAATACTTATATATACTCATATAATTTTTCTGAATTACTTGATCTATTTCATCATTGCTATTTGTAAGTTTGATCAGTCGTTTGTTTTCGAACATAAAATTATCTCCCGATTTTTCTGCTCTAATTCTCTCATAAATTATTATCCTTCTATAATGTATAACGATTAAAACCCAAAAAAAAACAAATTTTCTTTTAAATATTATTTATAAAGCCCCAAGAATCTTATGTAGTACTTCTATAAGCTCAAAAAACTTCTTGATTTGCCACTAAATGCAATAATTCCATGTTTTTTAATGTTTACCTGCTTCGGTCAACATAACTTCTTAAAGATACATAAGCATCAACACAATATTATGAATGACAATGTAATAATCCACATACATAATATTGCTAAAAACACCCTTCCTAGTAATCTAAAAATAATGACTACAAAAAAACTATAACACTTTATAAGAATGCGTGATCCGATGAAACGGAATTTGCATCCTTTTGACACCCTAATCCAAATAACAATTAAAATAAATTAAATTACAGTAAAAATTATTTCTTCTATTGTTTAATTCTTCTTTTTCCATTTCATGACAAAAAATTACAGCCAGACTTCAAAAATCTGGCTGATAGTATAAAATATAAATATGTCCACTATACTATACAAAAGCTGAAAATGTCACAGAACTGATGCATCCGAACTTCGAATAATCCGCAAGAACAAAACGATTCTTACATCTCTCAATCGCTGTTTGTTTCACCAGGACTTCATTCGCATCCGGTGTTGTATTTGTCACACAAAATTGAAATCCCATTTTATTACACTTATCCAGCACATATTTATATTGATTATTTTCCGGTGTTGATATGAAGCTATCTTTATCTCGGTCTACGATTAAACATATCTGATCAAACCCTTCTTCATAAGTCAGTCCGCTATCTTTAATAATTTCAGAAATGTCTTCAACTATATTTACGACTTCATATTCTTCACGTAAATCCTCTATAAGTATCTTGCAAGAGGTCTCAATATTATCAACTCTGTCTTCTGTTGATTTTTTTAATTTTTTATCACATGTCTGCAACATTGTCTTCCATATGTTTCTTGCAAGAACCTTACTTGTCGTGATCACTTTTGTTTCATAAAGATAGTCCATAATTCGATTTAATAAAGATTCATATGATATAAATTGCTCTTTACTTTCTCTTAAATTTTCAATGACTCTGTCCAATATTTTCTTAGGATTACTCCAACCCTCTTCGCTAAAACTACGAATTATAGGAATTAATTCAATCAAAGGATTTATACCTATACTTTCACGCATTGTACGGACTGCATCAAAATAAATAACTTCTGTATCAGATCCCTCATATATGAGAAAATATTTTTTTACCACTTCATCAGATTTCAACACTTTGGTACGTTCTGCGAATGTTCTGCTTTCTCTCATCCATTACACCTCTCCCTCAATAGGAAATACTGTACTAAATATCGGAACACCTCCATATCTGCCTTCTAAATAAGCCTTATCTATCTTCTGATCAAATCTTGTATTATATTCTTCCAATGAATAAATATCACTTTTACCAGATTTTCTTTTATTTACAAACCAGATTTCATCCCTGCGCAGCAAATCAAAATCTAATAATCTTGATTCATGCGTAGTTACTATTAACTGAACATTTCTTTTTTCTGCCAGTTGTAAGAATGTGTCCACAAATTTATAAGTCAGGCTTGGGTGCAGACATCTGTCCAATTCATCTATCACATATGTTTTTCCTTTTCCCGAAAGCAATACTTCTAACAGATCTAAGATTCTAACAGTTCCATCAGATTCTTCAGATATGTTAAATAATACATGCTCTTTTCCGTGGGAAAATTTTATTGTTCTGCACCCTATATTTCCATCTTTATCAACATTCAAAATAAAGAAATCCCTTGCTGACCTCATTGTAATTCCAAATCCAGCAAGTTCTTTGTTATTCTTCATTTCTGCAATTCGTGTTTCAATTTCAGACAGCAAATCATCCCGCATTCTTTTTGGCATATTTCCAAATACCTTTTCCGGCGCAACATCTACCAGTTCGAACCCTGTAATCCCTGTTCCAAATGCTGAAATAATTCTACATACTTCTTCTACATTTTCAGTTTTTGCCATATATGAATAATCTGAAATGGATTTATTGGGATAATTAACATCCAGACATTCTTCAATCCACCTATAGATATCTTGAAGTATTGCAGCACTTCTGTATTGGTGATATAACGTTTTTTTATTTTTATTCATAGTTGAAAGAAATAAAACACTATCATCTTCTTGAATATCTTCCGCATATACTTCTAATTTATCGATAAGACCTTTTTCTTGTAATGAATTTCCAAATTCATATTTTCCATTATTTATATCTCTACTGAAGATTAATTTCTCCTTATTGTCGCTGGTCAATTCTATTAACCATTCTGAAACAAATTTGCTTTGATTTAAAATCACTTCAAATCCATATGCATAATATTTTCCATTAAGCATGATTTCTAATTCAAAGTAACTTTCTTTTGTCTTATTGGCCTCATCAATTTTACAATACATTTCTGTATGTCCTTTTGGCAATCCATATAAAACAATACGTCTCATATAATCCATTGCTTTTACCAGATTTGATTTACCAGCTGCATTGGCACCGTAAATTGCTGCAAATTTTAATAGTTTTATTTTTTCATTATCATATACATGTGCTTTTTTATTCCTTACTTTTCCTGCAATCATAGAAAACTCTTCTGATTTTCCATCTTCTCTTTCAGAAAACGACAAAAAGTTTTTTACATTAAATCTGATTAACATTTCCGCACCTCCATCTTTCACTTAATTCTAAGCGTTTTTTTCACTTTAGTCAATATATTATACGCACGTATCACTTATAATATATGTGTTATATGTGAATATTTCACTTTCCACCCTCTTTACTGTCGAACATATAATTCCTTCTTTCTTCACATTTGTAAAATTATAAGATTCTGGAAGCAAAACAGGGAGATAAAACACTTATCTCCCTGATAATTAACGGTTCGCATTCAAAGCTGCAAAGCACTTAAATTAAAGCATTTTCTTCCACCCTTATCACACAATCCAACTCCTGATAATCCGCCGGACAGTAATCTGTCAGAATCTTTGCATTCGCAAAAACAGAAAACGTCACTGAACTGATACATCCGAATTTCGAATGATCTGCAAGGACAAACCTGTTCCTGCACCTCTCGATCGCCGTTTGTTTCACCAGAGCCTCATTCGCATCCGGTGTCGTGAATCCTTCTGCTTTTGTGATTCCATTTGCTCCAAAGAATCCTTTGGTAAAATGATATTCCTGCAGATTCTTCATTGCCTGGGCACCGATCACTGCCTCTGTAGAGCTCTTGAGTTCTCCGCCGATCAGAAACACTTTGATTCCTTTGGCTGCCAGTCTCTGCGCATGTGAAACAGCATTTGTCACAAAGACTGCATTTGTAGATGAAAGTGAATCAATCAGATAACCTGTTGTCGTCCCTGCATCGAGATAAATAAAATCTTCATCCTCAATCAATCCTGCTGCATATTGCGCAATTTTCCTTTTCTCTTCCACATAGAGTTCACTCTTCTGCTCAACCGTCGGTTCATATGCCGAAACAGTTTCTCCTTCTTCCAACGCAACCGCTCCGCCAAATACCTTAATGAGCTTTCCGGCTTTATGAAGCGCAGTAATATCTCTTCTCACCGTAGACTCTGATGTATCTAAGATTTCTTTCAATTCTGTCGCTGTGACACTTTTCTTCTCCTTTAACAGATCCAATATAATCTGATATCTCTGTTCTGTAAGCATCTTTGTTATCTCCTTTTAAAAAAGGACCTGAAGCCATGAATCTCAAGCATCTGCTTCTTGATCCATGACTCCCGGTCCTGATTCTTATATTCTTTTCAATGGTTTTAACAGATTATTCTATTCGGCATTTCATCCAAATATGTGTTACTTTATGCAACTTTCTTCTTCAGCAATCCAAGCAGTACTGCGGAGATCACAGTTCCCACAACCAGGGAAACGAGATACATTACTGCATTGCCAACAACCGGGAATACAAAGATTCCACCATGTGGTGCCATCAGTGTACATCCAAACAGCAGTGTTGCAAGGGCGATGGCACATGGCGGAACCATTCCTCCAAGAATCAGTCCTAATACTACTTTACTTGAATCTCCCATACCTGTCAATGCATTATTCAGACTTGTGTTGATGCTTATTCGCCGGATTTCTTGTCAAAGGCAATGCTTCTTTTATCGAGCAAATCCGTAATTCTCATCCTACCGCTCCTCCTTTACAACCTGTTGATATACTCCAGCAATCTCCTCTTTTGTTGCCAGATTCTCTGAAAATGCACTTGCACTTCCTGATGCAACTCCCATGTGGAATGCATGCCTGTATTCGTGTTTCTCCATCCAGCCTGCCATAAATCCGGCTACCATAGAGTCACCTGCTCCAACACCATTTTTCAATTCCCCTTTTGGTGCCGGTGCGTCATAGACACTTCCATCCTCTGCCACAAGAACCGCTCCTTCACCTGCCATGGACACAAGAACATTTCTTGCTCCCTTTTCCTGCAGTTTCTTCGCGTAAGGTACAACAGATTCCCTTGTCAGAAGTTCCACATCAAAAATCTCTCCAAGTTCATAGTTATTCGGTTTGATCAAAAATGGATGATACGCAAGAACGTTCATCAGAAGATCTCTCGTCGCATCAACAACGATCATGACACCTTTGCCATCCAGCTTCGCCATAATCTTCTGATACATGTCATCCGGCATGGAAGTCGGGATGCTTCCTGCCAGGAATAAGACATCACCTTCTCCAAGCTTCTCCATCAGCTTCTCTACATCTTCCGGGGAAATTACCGGACCACTTCCGTTGATCTCTGTTCCGTCGATGGATTTTAATTTCAGGTTGATTCGGGACACGCCTTCTTTGATCTCAATGAAATCAGATGCAACTCCCATCTCTTCCAGTCTTCTTACAATCTCTTTTCCGGTAAATCCGGCCAGGAATCCAAGTGCTGTATTCTCTTAATCTTCAATCTAATCCTCTAGTCATTCCCACCTCACGCAGACTTTCTTCCCACAATGTGCCAGTCCGACATAATGCACCTCTCCTGTCATCTCTGCATCATACTTCTTTCTCATCTTTGGTGTATTTGAATTCCAGAACCAGATTCGGATATCTGTCATGCTTTGCATAGAGACAGATATCACTTCTTCCACTTCCACTCTCCCGGTTGCTCTTGATATCATAATCCCGCCTTAAGAAAGCACACATTCCAAGCATCATCATGTGATAGCTGTTTTCATCCTTTAGATCATGGTAAGATGGAAGTTCCCAGAGAATTCTCTGATACTCTTCTGCGAAGCGTTCCGCATCTCTTCTCTTGAGTGCATTCAGCATCTTCTCCATTTTTCTCTCATCGACCTTCAGATGACATGCAGTCAATTCCTTAAACACCTTCCATATTTCCAGATTTGGAATCCTAAGTCTGTAATAATCTTCCTCTATCACAGCATCAATCGTCACAATTCCATCGTTCTTCTTGCCGCATAACAGGATACAGACCATGGATTGTATACGTCTACACCACCGAAATGGTATCCTTCATACATTTTCTTTAGTTCATCTGAAAACTGTACCTTGCAATAAGCAAGAAGTTCCTTCACCTCTTCTTTTGTTTCATTTTGCAACATTCAATATATTTTTCTTCAACTTGAAAAAGAGATAGAAAAAGCAATTTCCCATGCTTTTTCTATCTCTGCTCTTGTTCCTGCTCTTATTTGTTTACAGCATAGCACCAAAATCTGTCACGATTGCCTGTCCTGTGATTGCCTTAGACTCATCACTAGCGAAGAACAGTATGACATTCGCCACATCCTGCGCTGTACAGGATGGTGTCTTCAGATTGCTATGTGTTGCCATGGCTCCGATCATGTCCGGATCAAGTGCTGCTGGATTGGTTCCTGATGTCATCGGTGTGATGATATTACCCGGGCAAATTGCATTACAGCGAATCCCTGCCTGCTGGAAACGAAGTGCTGTGTGCTTCGTCACACCAACAATTGCAGCTTTTGATGCCACATAAGCGGCTCCTCCGCATCCCTTCACTCCTGCGATAGATGCAACATTTACAATCGAAGCTCCTGAAAGCATCCGTTTGGAAGCGGCACGCATGCAGCGCATCGTCCCCTTCTCATTCGTCTCTACGATACGGTCAAGATCTTCATCAGAGAAACGGTCGATCGGTTTCAGCCCCTCTTCCAGAATTCCTGCATTATTCACAAGAATATCTACCTTTCCATATTTATTCATAACAAGATCCATCAGTTTCTCCGGATCCTCCAGTTTGGAGATATCGGTAGCAACTGCATAGACTTCTCCACCTGCTGCCCTGATCTCTTCAGCTACCTTCTCCAATGCAGCCTCTCTTCTCGCTGTGATCACAACAGTTGCTCCTTCACTGGCAAAAAGTTTCGCTGTTGCCTCTCCTACTCCTGAGTTTCCTCCTGTGATTACGGCTACTTTACCTTTTAATCGATCCATCTCAAAGACCTCCTCTTTATTTATAGGTAAAATTATATAGTTTTTCTATGTATTTTGCAATTAGTTTGTGCGAATTGTATTGATTCAATTCTTATTCTATTGCTGTCTACAGGTTACCTTTGAACAATATCCTCTTGCTGCAATTGCTTCCCTGGAGCGCCTTCATATCCTGGCATAAGAAAAGAGCGGAGAATCTACAAGCTCTTCCGCTCTACACTCAAGCTTATATGTTATCCTTTTCACTTTTATTTACTCTTCTGATCAGCCAAATACTCTTCCATCTTCTCCTCCATATATGGAGTCCACCATTCCAGATATCCCGCCTGTGTCGGATGTATCTTATCTGCCATGTAAAGGGAGCATTCTTCATCTGTCAGCTCATTAAACTCCGCATCATTCCACAGATCAATCACTCCAATCCCCCATTTTTTCTGAATCTGCAATAACAATTGGACCATTTCTTCATATTCTGCACTGTCATATCGAGGATTCGTATAGAACATAACCGGGCAATCCCATGTTTCCTTTGCATAGCATATAATATATTCTATCGCACCGGATACTGTTTCTGTATCAAATGAATCTAACTCTTTTGACTCCCCAATCATTCCCAATTCTTTCTTCTGGCTCGCATCATTGGTCGAAAGCTGACAGATAAATAAATCTGCCTGCGCTTCTTTTATTTTCTTCAATCTGCTGATATAAGAATTAGCTCCGTTATCTACTAATGTAGTTCCTGATACAGCTTCCTTCACTACTTCAGCCTGATTGCGTTTTCCTATATAATCTGCAAATGATACTCCCTTTGCAGATGCTCCATAAGTAACTGATGAACCAAGAAAAATAATTTTCTTTCCCTGAAGTTCATCGTGAACATTTTCTTCTGTCTGATTCAGTGCATATTTTTCATCATTTCCAGGCAGCTTTGACATTTTTATATCATGCAGTTTTGCAAATGGTCCCCATCCCCACTGCATACCGGAAAATGCAATCCAGCCAATTTGTAAAATCAGTAAAACCGCTATTATAATTAAAATAATCTTCTTGTTAATTTTCTTCTTATTCTTTTGCATTTTCTTTTCTCTCTCCCCTTTCTTCTTTATGGTCTCCATGCGTCCTTCCACTCAATCATCGGATATTCTCCATCC